>CAVFCW010000005.1:0-139569 GCA_963621245.1 uncultured Prevotella sp.
GTGCGCAAGAGCATGGAATGCGTGCTGGCACGGAAAATGTCGCGAGCATTGTTGGAATGGCGACGGCACTTAAGAAAAACTGTGATGAGATGCAGCAGACCACGGAGAAGTTACACATAATGGAAAACATCTTTTTCGAAACACTAAGTTACGCTAACCTTGACTTTATAAGAAACGGTGCAGAAAACAGAGTTCAGGGAAACATCAACATTTCAATTCGTGGTGCAAGTGGCGAAATGCTCTTGCATCGACTTGATTTGAAAGGAATTTCAATATCGACAGGCTCTGCGTGCGATTCGGTGAATACTCAAGTCTCTCATGTCATTCAGGCAATAGGCGTACCTAAAGAATACGCTGAAGGCACTATTCGTGTGAGCTTTGGACGGGATAACAAGATTGAAGATGCCGCCAATGTCGCTAAGGCGATTATCAGCATTTTTGCTTAAATCAGAAAAATCGCAAAACTACAATATGATGTAATGAAATTGAGCTACAACTACAATATATGCGCGAATAACACTACGATTCGACTTACTTAATATATAAAAAGTGAAATGTTCTTTGACCCTTCTCCGATAATATACAGAAGACTAAGTGATGTTAGTGCAGTTAAAGCCGCAAAACATTACGTACGAGCTTTCTGGGAGGTGGTACCGTTGAACAGGATAATTTAACTAAAGCTGATACAGAAATTTAAACAAAAACTTAGGCTGTCCAAAGAGGAGATGCTTCTCCCTTGCCGACAGCGAGAATACCGAAAGAGAGGTGATTTAGTTTGAGCTTGGTTTTTAAGCAAGCTTGTGGAAAAATGTAAACAGCAACGGTTTTGACTACCGTGTAGAAGCAGAAATAATAAACATAAAATGAGAGGAGAAACACATGAGCGGTTGGAACGATGAATTTGAGGACTATATGTTCGAAGAAGAGGAAGACTTTGAGGAAGAGGAAGACATCTATGACTATTTAGATTGTTGTACTTTTGATGACGAAGATGACTGGAGGGCGCATTTCTTCGGGAACAACGAAAATTCCGAGCAATTCGCTGCAAGACTTAACAAAGAAGCCGAAGGAGCACATATTATAAATCCGAAAAAATCAAGGCAGCTCAAAAATATAATAAATATAACCAAGCATTGTTTGGATGGTTCATATACTATCGAGCTTCACGACCCCAATGTAAAATACAACAGTTTGAGAGTAACCTTCAAAGGCAAAAACCTTACGATTAAAGATCCGCATCTGCTTTGGCGTATGATAACAACATACAGTCCGATGTGTAATTTATACCCACACACGGACGGAGAGGTTACTTTTGATATCTTGGTATATAATGCGTTTATAAAAATAAGTGATTGAGGTTAAGAATGAGTTGTTACAATGAATTAAAACAGGTTGTAAACGAAAAGTTGAAGAAATTACCCAAGGGTATGGCTGTAAATTCAAAGTCGTTGGCAAGATACGAAACCGCTTGCAATGCCATCGATTCGCTGTCGGAAGACAACAGATCTAACTATTACGGAATTAAAGTCTGCGAAAGCGGAGACTTTGATGTTGCTGTAATGTTTTCAAGCTTTAGTCTTAATGTTTCCGGCGGCAACGAGGAACGCGGAAGATTTTTGCAAGTCCTGAGGGTGGCAAAAGGGGTAGAGTTTTCCACTATGGAGGACGACAGTGCCTGCGTCAAGGTTATTTTCGGAAACTTGTTTATGACATAAAAAGAGTGAAACAGGGCTGCTTTATAGCAGCCTTGTTTTTTACAAAATAAGTACAATAATACACAAATGGAGTGACGTAAGCAGAGTAACAAGAAACGATTGTTCACAAAAAAGACAAAAAGAAAGACGCCCGAAGGCGTCTTAAAGAAAGCAAGGCAAGGTCGATTGTAAAACATTCATCGAGGTAAAAAATGAAAACACAACAAAAAAATAATGAATGTAAATGCCAAGCTTTCTATACTAATAATTATATTACGAATACTATTAGAAATCAAGAAGGAGTTGAGATAAACAGGTTGCATATCAAAAGAACATTTTTAAGAAAATATTGTTTTTTGCATAATAATGATATAAAATAGTTTATATCAGAAACAATGGTGCAATATCTATATCAGCGAAGCGAAAGTCGGTGAATTAAATGGCAAAGAAAAACGGCGGTTTATTCGGCGGATTGTTCGATTTTAACGGCGATGGCAAAACAGACCTCGGAGAAGAGTTCCTTGCCCTTAAAATATTTGAGAATTGTATTAAGGACAACGATGATACTCTTTTTTCTGAGGAAAACGACCTTCATTTTAACCCGATTCCTTCAAAAAATTACTCTTGGCGTGCTTATTGCGAAGATGGCTCTGAATTTGGTCTTTACCCCGAAGATTTTGAGAGTGAAGAAGAGTATACTGAAGCACTTGAAGTGGCAAAAAATGCTTGGCGAGATATTTGCGATGACGGCTCTGAGTTTGGTCTTTACCCTGAAGATTTTGAGAGTGAAGAAGAGTATACTGAGGCACTTGAAATAGCAAAAAACGCTTGGCAAGTTGTTTGTGAGGACGGTGCTGAGTTCGGACTTGATCCGGGGGATTTTGAAACCGAGGAAGAGTATATGGAGGCACTTGAAGAGGTCAAATATGCTTGGCGGGATACTTGCGATGACGGCTCTGAATTTGGTCTTTACCCCGAAGATTTTGAGAGTGAAGAAGAGTACACCGAGGCACTTGAAGTAGCAAAAAACGCTTGGCTGGAATGATGTAAGGCTATGGTACTCTCGTTAAAATTCAATAGCTTTGTTAAATCTGTATTTAATAGATTATAAGCGGTATAAATATCAGTTTAAATGCATCCTATGAGAATTAGGGTGCATTTGTTTTTGCTATATTTCTGTCTTGCTTATTTGATTAACAGTATATTTTTTTGCATCCATAGCTTAAAACTATGGACAATCTCCAAAAATATGTATTTTTCAAATTCATACTAAGGTGGTAGAATATCATCAAACCAAACAATAGAAAGAAGAGGTTAGGTAAAATGAGTAAAATACAGTCACCTTACAGATATGATTTTGTCGGAAGCTTTTTGAGACCGCAGGCACTTAAGGAGGCCAAGAAGGCTTATCAGAACGGAGATATCTCCAAAGAGGCATTCGATAAGGTTGTTGACGAGGAAGTAGCAAAGGTAGTTGCAAAGCAGAAGGAGCTCGGCTATCACATTATCACTGACGGTGAGTTCAGAAGAAGTTTCTGGCATCTCGATTTTATGTGGGGTTTTGAGGGCGTTGCACACGAGAATACAGGCAACGGCGTTAAGTTTGACGCAGAGCTTGCTGTTCTTGACGATACCTACCTTGTAGGTAAGGTTAAGGCTAAGCCGCATCCGTTTGTCGAGGGATTTAAGTTCTTAAAGCAGTTTGAGGACGAGAACACCGTAGCGAAATACACAATTCCCGCACCGGCTCAGATGTATCAGCAGATGATAGTTCCGGCAAACTATCAGTCGACAAGAAAGTTCTATCCGACAAACGATGAGCTCATTCAAGATATCGGCGTAGCTTATCAGGAAGTAATCAAGCAGTTCTATGATGCCGGCTGCCGCAATCTTCAGCTTGACGACTGCACATGGGGCGCAATTGTAGGCGACGCCGCAAAGCAGAGATATAAGCTTCTCGGCATCGATTTGGACGATGTTAAGGCTCAGCTTCTCAAGGTTAATAATCTTGCTTTGGAGGGCAAGCCCGAGGATATGGTTATCACTTCTCACATTTGCAGAGGTAACTACCACTCCACATTCTTCACAAGCGGCCCTTATGATTCCGTAGCTGATTACGTATTCGCAAAGGAAAATGTAGACGCATTGTTCCTCGAGTATGATGACGAGAGAGCCGGCGGATTTGCTCCTCTCGCAAAGGTTTCCGCAGACAAAAAGGTTGTTCTCGGATTAATCACAACAAAATCACCTAAGCTTGAGGAAAAGGAAGCTGTTATCGCAAGAATTCACGAGGCTGCAAAGTATGTTCCGCTTGACAGACTTTATTTGAGCCCGCAGTGCGGATTTGCATCCTGCGAAATCGGAAACAAGCTCACAGAAGAAGAGCAGTGGGCTAAGCTTAAGCTCGTTAAGGAAATCGCAGAAGAGGTTTGGGGTTAATCTTATTAACTTAGTTTTGTTTCCAAATTAATTTAAATAAAACAGAACAACTCTCGGAGAACTAAATTTTCCGAGAGTTGTTTTTGCTTTAGTGAAGAAAAGTATTTAAGTTTCAAAGTCAAGCAAGAGCATTATTGTACTTGCAAAAAAGGCTCATATATGATAAAATATCTTTTAGTTTGAGAAATAAGTCTGCGCATTATTGAAGAGTGCAAGCAAAAGCTGCATTGGCGGTCAGAAGACAGCCTGTACTTTGATTTCGCGAGAATAAATTTAACTTATCGAAAGAGCTGAAGCTCTTGTATGCAGATAGAAGTCTGTTGTATGCTCCAATTGAGGCTACAACGGGCTTTTCTTTTTGATAGGAGACGCACATGGAATATGTTCAGGGAAAATCAAGAACTTTATTACGTATATATGATACGGGATTATCAATTCCGACTACCGTTATTAAGGGGAACGCACAGGGAAAGAGGATTGTTCTTTCGGCGGGTGTTCACAGCAGAGAATATATCGGTATTCAGGCATTGACGGAGTTGGCAGAAATGCTTAAACCGGAGAATATAAACGGCACCGTTACAATTTTGCATTGCTGTAACTATGACGGATTTATAAAAAGAAGCGCAGATGTTTTTCCTCAGGACGGAAAAAATCTTAACAGCATTTTCCCGGGAAATAAAAACGGAAGCGAAACCCAACAGGTTGCTGCATTTCTTGAAGAGAATGTAATCGAAAATGCAGATTTTCTTGTGGATCTTCATTCGGGCGGATTTTGCGAGGAACTCACGCCGCACGCATATTTTCACGGAACGGCTAAAAAAGACGTGTGCGAAATATCCGAAAAAATTGCAAGACTTACAAGTGCATCTTATATAGTGCGCTCCTCGGCGAAAAGCGGATTTTACAGCTATGCTGGGCAAAAGGGCGTGCCCGCAATCATTTTGGAAAGAGGCGGCTTGGGTCTTGTAAATCAAGATGAAGTAAAAGAAGATGTAAAAGACGTCTTGAACATTTTAAGAGGTCTCGGATTTTTGAATGACGGTGTTTCTGCCGAGAATTATCCGAAAGAACTTATAACAAACGCATTTTATGAAAACGCACCGTGCGACGGTTGCTGGCATCCGTTTAAAAAAGCGGGAGATTTAATAGAGAAAAACGAGCTTATCGGAGAAATTCGCAGCATTTACGGTGAAGTGCAAGAGGAAATCCGTGCAAAAGTTTCGGGGATTACTCTTTATCAGACCGCTTCACTCGGTATTGAATTGGGAACGCCTATGGTGGCTTACGGCGAGACGAACAGCCGAAAATAACTTGGAAGGTAAGTGTATGGAGAGAATTAAAGAGGATATGGCGAGATATTGGACGAAACGTGCGGATAAATTTTCCGAACTTCGTCAGCGTGAGTTTGCGTGCGAAAAGCACGAGCAGTGGATTCATGAGCTTGAAAGGCATTTGCCGAAAGAAAATAATCTTCGAATTTTGGATATAGGTACGGGCACGGGATTTTTTGCTTTTTTGCTTGCCGAAAAAGGATATCGGGTGACGGGAATAGATATAACGCCCAAAATGATTGAGAAAGCAAGAAAAACCGCCGAGGAGCTTTCTTTGCCCGTGGGATTCGCCGTAATGGACGCAGAAAATCCTGCTTTTGAGCCAAATTCGTTTGACGTTATCGTGACGCGAAAACTAACTTGGACGCTTCCCAATTTGCCGAAAGCTTACAAGGCTTGGCACGGACTTTTGAAAAAAGGCGGAGTTCTCATAAATTTTGATGCAGATTACTGCCGTGAAAAACCGGCCGAAAATCTTCCCGAGCATCACGCTCACGAGGATGTTGAAGCAAGTTTGATGAGAGAATACGAGCGCATGAAAAGCGAACTTAGAACAAATCAAATGCCGAGACCCGTCTGGGATATGGAGTTGCTGAAACAGGCGGGATTTGATAACATAACGGTTGACTGTGATGTGTGGGAAAGAGTTTATTCCGAAATAGATGAATTTTACGACCCCACACCGGGATTTTCTATATCGGCAACAGCATAAAGGGGAATATAAAATTGCAGAATTACAAAGAAGAAAATATAGCTTACTGGACGAACCGTGCACCAAGTTATTCTGAGGTGAATCAAGATGAATTGCGAACACGTCAGCATAAGGTTTGGGGCAAGGCATTGGACGAGAGAATACAGGTACATTTCAAAGGAAAGAGCAGAGAGAATATTCGTGTTTTGGACGTGGGTACGGGCCCCGGATTCTTTGCGATAATTCTCGCGGAGCTTGGTTACAACGTGACAGCCGTGGATTATACTGAAGCGATGCTTGACGAGGCAAGAAAAAATGCGGGAGCATTGACTGAGAAAATAAATTTTAAGCGAATGAACGCCGAGGAGCTTGCTTTTTCGGACGGAAGCTTTGATGTTGTCGTCTCGAGAAATCTTACATGGAATCTGCCTCATCCCGATAAGGCTTATTCCCAGTGGGGAAGAGTTCTCAAAAAAGGCGGACTTATTATGAATTTTGACGCAAACTGGTACCGCTATTTGTATGACTCCAAAGCGGAAGAAAAGCACATTTCCGACCGTGAAAACGTGCAAGCAAGCGGAGCACCTGACGATACTGCCGGAACGGATGTTGCCGCCATGGAGTCGATTGCAAGAAAAGCGCCGCTTTCGACTGAAAATCGTCCGTCATGGGATTTGAAAATTCTTAATTCTTTCGGCATGCAAGCAGTGGCTGATACGGAAGTTTGGAAACAGGTTTGGACAAAGGACGAGCTAATCAACAATGCCTCCACACCGATGTTTTTGGTTACCGCAACAAAATCGGTTAACAGGTTATGAGAAGATATATTATTCGGCGTTTGCTGCAGCTCATTCCGATTTTGTTTGTCATAACATTTCTTTCTTTCGGTATGATGCGTTTGGCTGGAAGCGACGCAGTACTTCAGAAAGCGGAGAACACGGGAATGGCTGTTTCCGAACAAACAATAAATGCCGCAAGAGAAGAATTGGGCCTTGATAAACCTTTTATAACTCAGTATTTTGTTTGGCTTTATAATCTTCTTCACGGAGACATGGGCGTAAGCTATGTTTCGGGGCAAGATGTTTTTTCTGTTTTCCAATCGAAACTGCCGGCAACTTTGCTTTTGGCGGCGGTTTCGATTGCATTTACGGTTTTGATTTCCGTTCCGCTCGGTGTGCTGTCCGCAGTAAAGCAAAATCATTTTACGGATTATTTTATCCGTGCCCTGAGCTTTGTCGGAAACAGTATGCCGAACTTTTTTGTCGGATTGCTCCTGATGTATTTCTTTGCAATTCGCTTGGGGTGGTTTTCGGTTATATCCCGTGAAGTGAATTTTGTGAACGTGATTTTGCCATCTTTCACTCTTGCGGTCGCCATGTCGGCAAAATATATAAGACAGGTGAGAAACGCCGTGCTTGATGAACTTAGCAAGGATTATGTTGCCGCTGCAAAGGCTCGCGGAATTAAATTTTCTGTTACTGTGACTAAAAGTGTGCTTCGGTCAAGCCTTGTCACGCTTGTAACGCTCTTAAGTCTTTCGGTCGGAAGTCTCCTTGGCGGAACGGCAATCGTGGAGTCGATTTTTATGTGGGACGGCGTCGGAAAGCTTGCTGTTGACGCTATAAGCATGAGAGACTACCCTATAATACAGGCCTACGTGATGTGGATGGCTGTTATTTATGTCTGCGTGAATTTAATCACGGATATTTCCTATCGGATGCTTGATCCGAGAATCCGATTGGGGGTTGGAAGAAATGACAGAACCTAACAGCGCCGGAACTATTCGTCGACAGAAAGTTAAAGCCGATTATTCCAAAAAGAAATTTGTCTTTTTCCTTATTATGACGGCTGTTTTTATGGCAGTCGTGATTTTTGCGGATAAAATCAGTCCGTACGATTCCAACGCTCAGATTTTTTTGCCTTTGCAGTCGCCTTGCAGACTTAATCTTTTGGGAACAGACAAGCTTGGCAGAGATATGCTTTCCCGTGTGCTTGTGGGGCTTAGAACCAGCGTGTTTTCCGCTCTTGTTTTGGTTTTAATAACCGTGATTTTCGGAACTTTTGTGGGTGTAATCTGCGGAATGTACGGCGGTGCGGTAGATTCTGCAATGATGCGCATTTGCGATATATGCCTTGCTTTCCCGGGAATTGTGTTCGCTTTGGGCATTGCCGCACTTTTGGGCGGCGGACTTGCAAATGCAGTTATTTCTCTTGCGGTGGTAAGCTGGCCGAAATATGCAAGACTTGCGAGAAGTCAGACTTTATCTTTAAAAGAAGCTGATTTCATAGCGGCGGCAAAATTAGCGGGGAATTCCTCTTTGCAGATTATTCTGCGCCATATTTTACCGAACATTGCTGATACAATTTTGGTTACTGCGGTTCAGGACATAGGAACCATGATGACGGAGATTGCCGGGCTTAGCTTTTTGGGACTCGGAGCAATGCCGCCTACAGCTGAGCTTGGCAGTATGATGAGCGACGGCCGCAGTATGCTTCAAACGTACCCGTGGGTTATAATAAGTCCGGGTGTGGCAATATTTGTGGCAGTTTCAATCTTTAATTTGCTTGGAGACGCTTTCAGAGATTTTCTCGATCCAAAAGGCAGAAACAAAGGAAGATAATAAATCAAGATTTATGACAAATAAGATATAGGAGATTGCGGTTTGAGAAAAAGAAAAATTACGGCTCTGATTTTAGCTTTGGTGTTGTTAGTGACTGTGTTTTTTTCGGGGTGTTCCGATAAAGACGCTTCAGACACGAGCGGTGACAAAAAGTCGTTTGTGTTCGGTGACACAACATTCAATGCCGAAAACGAAGAGCCCGATATAAATCCGCACAACGCTTATTCGGGTTGGGCGTGTATCCGTTACGGAGTGGGCGAGACGCTTTTTAAATACAGTGATTCCATGGAGATTGAGCCTTGGCTTGCATCGGATTACGAATCGGTCGATGAATTAACTTGGAGAATTACAATTCGTGACGGAATTACCTTTTCAAACGGCAGAGAACTTACCGCCGAGGCTGTTAAGGAGTGCCTTGAACATTTGACAGAGGTTCACGCACGTGCACGCGGAGATTTGTCGATAGATACAATCGAGACCGACGGTCAGACTTTAGTGATTACAACGACAAAACCCTGTCCCACTTTGATAAACTATTTGAGCGACCCTTACGGATGCATTATCGATATGCAGGCGGGTATCACGGATGACGGAATTGTTGTTGGAACAGGGCCGTATGTTGCCGACTCACTCAAAACAGGAGAAAAACTCACTTTGAGCAAAAACGAAAATTACTACGGCGGTGAAGTCGGTTTTGATAATGTCACTGTTCTGACAATTTCTGACGGTGACACGCTTACCATGGCTTTGCAGTCGGGAGAGATTGACGCCGCCTACGGAGTGCCGTACGCAAGTTATCCGCTTTTTCAAAACGATAATTATACTTTTTCGAGCACCGCAACAAGCCGTGCGTTCTTTGTGAGTATGAATTTTGAAAGCGAACTTACCGCAGATTCTGCCGTTCGCCGTGCGATTGCAATGGGAATTGACAAAGACAGGTTTGTGAACGATTTGCTTGACGGTAACGGTTATGTCGCAGATGGCGTATATCCCGAAAATTTCTCCTTTGGCGGAGATAAGGTTTCTGCAAAGGAATATAACCTCGATGAGGCACGTGCCGTGTTGGAAGATGCGGGATGGGTTGATTCCGACGGAGACGGTGTTCGAGAAAAGGACGGTCAAAAACTCACAATCCGTTGGCTCACGTACCCAAGCCGAAACGAGTTGCCGCTTCTTGCGGAGTCGGCGCAGGCTTCTCTTGGCGAAATCGGAATTGAAGTTATTATCAACAGCACGGCAGACCACATCAGCATTCGTGAGGATGCTTCAGCGTGGGATGTCTATGCGAGCGCAATGGTCACGGCTCCTACGGGTGATCCGGCTTATTTCTTTACGACGCATTGTTTGGAAAGTTCGGTATTCAATAACGGAAATTATCACAATGACGAGCTTGAAGGTCTTGCCAAAGAGCTTGAAAGTACATTTGACACCGACAGCCGTGCTGAGCTTGCGGTGAAAATGCAACAAATTATTTTGGATGATGATGCTTTTGTGTTTTGTTCTCATTTGAAGATGAGCATAATTTCAAAGTCGGATATTGTCGGACTTGAAGCGCATCCGTGCGACTTTTATGAGATAACAGCAGATTTAAAGCAGAAGGAATAACGCCGAGAGGGGAAGACGATGGAGCCTATATTAACATACGATTCTGTGAAAATTTGCTTTGGCGGCTCGGAGATTATTCACGATGTCAGCTTTAATCTTCATAAGGGTGAAATTCTCGGTATAGTCGGAGAATCGGGAAGCGGAAAAAGCTCGCTTTTAAAGGCGGCTCTCGGACTTTTAGGCAGCGGCGGTATGGTGACCCAAGGCAATATTTGGTTTGAAGGCAAGAATCTGCCCAATTTGAAAGACCGTGAACTTCGAAAGATTTGCGGCGCAAAGATAGGTATGATATTTCAGGATGCAAGCGCTTCATTTTGTCCTGTGCGTACTGTCGGAGCTCAGATTTACGAGAGTATGTCAGCACATATGAAAATCAAAAAAGCAGAGGCTAAGGAAAGGGCTTTGTCACTCTTTGAAAAACTCAACTTGAAAGACGGTGAAACTGTTTGGAAAAGTTATCCGTTTGAACTTTCGGGTGGCATGAATCAGCGAGTCGGAATTGCCGCTGCCATGCTTACTGAACCGTCCGTTCTTTTAGCAGACGAGCCCACCGCCGCACTTGACGTTATCGCTCAAAAGCAAGTTGTGGAAGAAATGCTTAAACTTAAGGAGCTGTTTCAAACATCGATAATTATTGTTTCTCACGATTTGGGTGTGGTTTCTGCTGTGGCGGATTCCGTTTTGGTGCTAAAGGACGGCAAAACAGCAGAATACGGATCGGCACGGGATATTTTGAAAAATCCGCAAAATGCTTACACCCGTGAACTTTTGGCGGCTGTGCCGAGACTAAAGAGGACATAATGCGATGAATGAGCTTTTGAAAACAGAAGGCCTAACAAAAAAATACGACAGCAAAGAGAGTAATTTCACTGCAGTCGATAACATAAGTTTCGTGCTCAAAAAAGGGGAAACCTTGGGAATTGTCGGTGAGTCGGGTTGTGGAAAAAGTACAATTGCAAAAATGATATTAAGGCTCACCGAACCAACTGACGGAAAAATATATTTGAACGAAAAAGACATTACAAAAGCTCAGGGGAAAGAACTTCGTGATGTTTATCGCCGTGTGCAAATGGTTTTTCAGTCGCCGACAAGATCATTCGACCCAAGAAAAACAGTCGGATACGGAATTGAAGAAAGCATGAGGAATTTAGGCGTTCCTAAGGCGGAAAGAAAACGACTGACCGCTGAAATCATGGGAAAATGCGGACTTCCTTTCGAGTATGCAAAAAGGTATCCGCACCAGTTAAGCGGTGGAGAATGCCAAAGAGCTGCCATTGCACGTGCGCTTGCCGTAAGTCCAGAGCTTTTGGTTTGCGATGAGGCGACTTCTGCGCTCGATGTTACGGTTCAGTATCAAATTATGAAACTGCTTGAAAGCCTGAAAAAGGAAAATAATCTGTCTTTTATTTTTATTTGCCATAATCTCGCTTTGGTGCAGTCATTTTGCGACCGTGTTCTTGTTATGCAGGACGGGAAAATCGTAGAAGAGGGTTCGCCTGATGATATAATTAAATCGCCGAAAGCGGAATATACTAAACTGCTTATCGATACGGCGTTTTGATGAAACGGAGGAAAAGTTGTGATAGTTTTAAATCGGAGCAAAAGGGGGTAAGCTAATGGAAACAAAGGATATCAGATGTTTCAGACTTGTTTACGAGGAGCGGAGCATAAATCAGGCGGCTAAACAGCTTTTTATAACGCCGCAAGGTCTTAGCAGAATTATACATAAGCTCGAGGAAGAATTGCAGACTGAACTTTTTGAGAGGACAAAAGGCGGAATGGTTCCGACAGAGTGCGGCGATTATTTCTATAATCAAAGTCAGAGCCTTTTGTATCAATTCGAGAACATGAAATTCAATCTGCAGAAAATAAGCAGAAAACAGCGTGATATAAAAATCGGTCTGGCGTGCGGAGTGCTCAATCTCTTGTCCTTTGATAAGCTCGGTGAAATTCAAAACGATATGCCGCATTTGAATTTGAAGTGGGAGGAACTCGAAAATCACGAGGTTATCGAGCAAACTAAGAGAGGTTTGCTTGATTTCGGCTTTGTGATAGGTGCTGTTTCCGGAGGTGAAATAGAAAGCTCAGCCGTGTACGAGGGCAAAATGAATGTTTTGGTTTACCCCGGTCACCCTTACTTTGACAGAGACAAACTCAGCGTAGAGGACTTAAAAGATCAAAAGCTTATCACGCTAAATCAAAAGTATTTCAGCTTTCACAGTTTTATTCAGCGGTGCAGTGATTTCGGTTTCAATCCGAATATCGTGATTAACACTATGGAAAGCAGACTCATTTACCGTTTTTGCAGTGAAAGACTTGGGCTCGGCATTGACGCCGATATTCACAAAGACGATGGGTTATATCCCGATGTCAAAAAGATTGAATTGTATGATGCTATCGCTTGGAAGGTGTATATGATTCACAAGAAAAACGATGCGGATAAATCTCTTGCAAAACGCTTGAAAAGCATCATTTGACCGAATATAAATATTTTATTTACAGGTATTGCATTTCTGTTGATAGGAGTGCGTACCTGTTTTTGTTAAAATAAAGTCAAAGGTTAATCAAGTGATGTTAAAACGCTTAGTAAAAACAAGGAGGAATTGTATGGAACGCAAATATCCGCATCTTTCAAGTCCGATAACAATCGGAAGAGTAACATTTCGCAACCGCATGTTTTCTGCTCCAATGGGCGGCACTGATATAACAAACGACGGTTGCATCGGCCCAAAGTCAACAGCTTTCTATGAGCTCAGAGGAAAAGGCGGCGCAGCCGCAGTCACAGTCAGCGAGTGCATGGTTCACCCCAAAACAGACGGCTCGCACGCTTATCACCTGAGCACTACAATTCTCAATTCTTTGGCTTGTGCCACATATACTGCTGACGCCATTCACAGACACGGCGCAGTGGCAAGCCTTGAACTGTCCCACTCGGGAATGTATGCCGGAACATATATGACCGACAAGACCAAACAGCACGAGATGCACCAGTGGGGCCCGTGCGATACCGTGCGTCCTGACGGCGTAGAGGTTAAAACACTCACAGTTGATATGATTAAAGAGATTGTTGCAGCTTACGGCGAGACAGCGGCGCTTGCAAAGCGTGCCGGATTCGGAATGCTTATGATTCACGGCGGCCACGGCTGGCTTATAAATCAGTTCCTTTCACCGTATTTCAACAAGCGTACTGACGAATACGGCGGAAGTCTCGAGAACAGATGCCGTTTTGCAAAGGAAGTTCTCACGGCTGTTCGTGAGGCGGTCGGAGTAGGCTTCCCGATTGAATTCAGAATGAGCGGATCTGAGCTCTTTGAGGGCGGATACGATCTTCAGGAGGGCGTGAAAATTGCAGAGGAGCTCGAGCAGTATATAGACCTTCTCCATGTTTCTGCAGGAACATATCAGAGAGGATTCGGCGATACTCACCCGTCAATGTTCAAAGATCACGGCTGTAATGTTTATCTTGCCGCAGAGATTAAAAAGCACGTTTCCGTTCCCGTTGCAACAATCGGCGGACTTAACGATCCAAAGCAAATGGAAGAAATAATTGCTTCGGGCAAAGCTGATGTTGTTTATATGGCACGTGCGCTTCTTGCAGATCCGTTCCTCCCAAGAAAAGTTATGGAGAACAGGGACGACGAGATAGTCAAATGTCTGCGCTGCTTCACTTGCATGGCAGAGAGAGCCGCAACTTCAACAAGAAGATGTACTGTAAATCCGCTCATCGGAAGAGAGAGCGAGGGCGATGAGGTTATGCCGGCACCCGTTAAGAAAAAGGTTCTTGTAGCCGGCGGCGGCCCCGGCGGATTATACGCCGCTTACACAGCCGCAAGAAGAGGCCATGAGGTTGTTCTTTGCGAAAAAGAGTCGGAGCTCGGCGGAATTCTCAAGAGTGAGAGAGCACTCCCGTTCAAGCACGAGATGTACGAGCTCACAGGAACATACGAGAAGTTCGCAAGAAATGCTGGAGTTGAAATTCGCCTGAACACAGAAGTTACCCCCGAGCTTGCAGAGAAAGAAAATGCCGACGCTTTGATCGTAGCCGTCGGTTCAAAGCCGATAGTTCCGCCGATTCCGGGACTTAACGGAGATAATGTCGTTGTTGTAAACGATTATTATTTGCAGAAAGACAAAGTTACCGATAAGGTAGTCGTGTTCGGCGGCGGTCTTGCGGGATGCGAGTGTGCAATTCACCTCGGCATGGAGGGAAAAGAAGTTCATCTTGTGGAAATGAGAGATGTGCTTGCCCCCGATGCAAACGTTCGCCATCGCCCGCTTTTGCTCAAAGAAATCGACAAGTATGTGACTGTTCACACAGGCTGTAAGGGCTTGGAGGTTACGAAAGAGGGAATTGTCTGCGAGACAAAAGACGGGGAGAAAATTCTCGTGCCCGGAACAAGCGTAATTTGCGCACTCGGTCAGCGTTCAAGATCTGATGTTGTCGAAAAGCTTCGTAACTCTGCTCCCTTCGTTGCCGTAATCGGCGATGCGGGAAGAGTATCGACCATTACTAATGCAGTTTATGAAGGCTATCACGCCGCATTGGATATTTAAAATAATCTGAATTTTATTATTAGCGTAGCAACCCTCCTGCCGTGCATTGTTTGCCGGCAGGAGGGTTGCTGTTTGTTAATGTTTTGGTAGCGACACCTCAAACACCGTGCCGTTTGGCTTGTTGTCTCTAACGCTTATTGTGCCGTTATGTGCTTTTACAATTTCATTCACAAGCGAAAGTCCCAAACCGACTCCGCCGAGTGCACGGCTTCTTGATTTGTCCACTCTGAAGAACGGCTCAAAAATCCGTTCTTTCATATCATCGGGGATGCCGTTTCCGTTGTCGGTAACGGAAATTAAGACTTTAGTATCCGTGCTTTTTGCGGTTACGCAAACTTTTCCGCCTCGTGTGCCGTACTTCAATGCGTTTTCGGTAAGGTTATATACCATGCGGTAGATGAGAATATCGCTTCCCGTTAATGTGATGTCTTCGCAATCTGATGTAACCTCGATGTTCTTTTCGTTCGATAGGGGATCAAGGTCGGCGATGACTTCTTCAATAAGCAAGCCGATATCGATTGTATCGTCACGGGAAACACTGCGAAGTTCGCTCATATCGAGCAAGGTTTTAATAGTTTTGTTTAGCTGTTCGCACTGTTCTGTCAAAAGCTTGATCGTCTCGGTGGCAGATTCGTCGTTGTTTGGGTGTTCACTCGAATTATACATATCAAGTTTAAGCTGCATAACTGCGAGTGGCGTTCTCAGCTCGTGGGCGGCGTTCGCAGTGAACTGTTTTTGCACTTTGAATGCGCCGTTTAATCGCTCAAGCATTTTATTGTATTCTTTTGCGAGGCGGTTAATTTCCGTAATATTGTTTTCTTCGATAAAGGAATCAGTTAGATTTTGAGCGGATACTTCTTCGATTTTGTCGGAAAAATCCGTTAGAGGTTTAAGTGCATGACCGCTTATGAAGTAAGTGAAAATACCTCCAAGTACGGCGGCTACGGCTGAGAAAATCAAGCTTCTTGCTTTGTAGTCCGCCTTTGTATTGATGACATGCACATCGAAGTTTTCGGCAAACTCTTCCATGTTGTCGTTTGGAATGGTGATTAAAATATCTTCCGTGTTTTCGTTATCGCTTTGTGAGTTGACAGAATCAAGCAGAGAATCGATGTAGTAAACTCCGTTGCCGTAAACGAATAAAGTTACGGCGCCGCTTATTACTGCAATGAGAAGAGTTGTGACAAGAGTTAAGCGCCACTGAAGCGAAAGTTTTTTCATATTGTTTTCTCCCGAAGCATATAGCCCTCGCCAATTTTGTTCACTATGGGATCGTAGTCGAGTACGGATTTAAGCTTTTTTCGAAGCGATGACATGTGAACTCGGATTGAACCGCTGAAACTGTCGGCGTTGGCGTCCCACACGTGCTCTATCAGTTCTTCCTGGCTGATTGGCCGTCCGCTGTTAAGAATCAAATATTCGAGAATACCGTTTTCTTTTCTCGTCAAAGAAACTTTTTTGCCTTTTACGAAAGCCAGCCTCTGTTTGGTGTCAAAGCTTATGTCTCCCATTCTCAAAATAACATTGTTTTGAATAAATTTGCGGCGGGTGAGACTTCTTATTCGTGCCTCGAGCTCCTCAAGGTGAAAAGGTTTTTCCATATAATCGTTTGCGCCCGCGTCAAAGGCTTCAACTTTGTCCGTTATTTGACCCCTTGCCGAAAGTATAATAACCTTGGTTTCATCGTTATGGCTTCTGAGTTCTCTGAGAATGTCCATACCGTCCATTCCTGGGAGATTTAAATCAAGTACAATAAGATCATAGTTTTCACCTAAAATATAATCGAGCGCAGCGCTTCCGTCGTAACAGGTGTCTGTCTCATAACCTAAATTATAGAGACTTTTGGCGACGG
Organism: uncultured Prevotella sp.; assembly: GCA_963621245.1. Classification (GTDB taxonomy): domain Bacteria; phylum Bacillota; class Clostridia; order Oscillospirales; family Acutalibacteraceae; genus SIG603. The sequence continues at coordinate 16,788 of CAVFCW010000005.1, forward strand.
TATCGCAAAGCTCTTTCTCGTCCTCGACAATCAATAATCTCATTTAAGTCTCCTATCTTAACAGGAATTTTACATCGTCTATTGTATAATACGGTTGTCGTTAGGTCAAGGAATCAAAGTGAGGAAAGGAAAATCAAATGAAAAGAAAAAGAACAACTCAGTTCTTACTGCTCGCTGTCGGCGTGGGCATGATAGCTTACGGAGCATTCAGGGGAGAGGTTAACACCGTTCTTGCAAAGGCAATAAAATTGTGTTTGGAGTGTGTTGGAATTGGCTAATAAACAGAACTTCATATCAAGGGGACTTGCAAAGTTCCGACTGCTCATTCAGTCGGCGGCGGTTCTTGCTTCAAACATTCACTTGCCGAATTTTCTGAAAGGACAAATCTATCAGGGAAACGGAAAGTCGGTGTGCGTGCCGGGACTTAACTGCTATTCCTGTCCTGCGGCAAGCGGTGCTTGTCCGATAGGTGCATTTCAGGCGGTTGTCGGCTCATCAAAATTTAAATTTTCGTATTATATAACGGGATTTTTAATTTTGCTTGGCGTCACACTCGGAAGATTTATCTGCGGATTTTTATGTCCGTTCGGTTGGGTTCAGGATTTACTCCACAAAATACCATTTAAAAAGCTATCGACAAAAAAGCTCAAACCGCTCCGCTATCTAAAATATGTGATTTTGCTCGTTTTTGTGATATTACTGCCGATGCTGGTCACGAATTCGATAGGGATGGGCGATCCGTACTTCTGCAAATATATTTGTCCGCAAGGAGTTTTGGAGGGTGCAATTCCGCTTTCAATCGCAAATTCAGCCATTCGCTCAGCTTTGGGATCACTGTTCACATTTAAGAGCATAATTCTTGCAGTCGTTGTCGTGCTAAGTTTAATTTTCTATCGACCGTTTTGCAAGTGGATATGCCCGCTCGGAGCGATTTACTCACTCTTCAACAAAGTTTCTTTCTTGGGAATCAAAGTCGACAAGAAAGGCTGCGTCGGATGTGGAAACTGCGTGAAAGCCTGTAAAATGGATGTCAATGTTCTCGAAACACCTAATCACCCCGAATGCATACGCTGCGGCGCATGTATGAAAGCTTGTCCAAAAAATGTAATCGGTTACAGCTTTTTGGGCAAAGAAACAAACAAAGAATCAGAAGAAAAACCAATAAACAATATTATTACAGTTAAAAAAGGAGATTAAAAAATGAAAATCAAAATTAATGCTAAGAAAATGGTAGCAATCGTACTCACAGTTCTGATGGCGGCTTCGATAACGGCTTGCTCATCTTCTTCCGGCACGGCTCAAGAAAGTTCGATTAACGAAAGCTCATTGATTTCTGCTTCGGCTGAGGCAAGCAATGAGATGACAAGCGATCTCAACAACCAAATCAACGATCTTTTACAGCAGGAGACAAAAGTTTATTCCGAACACAAGGATCTTTGGGATAAGGCTGCAGATGCTCTGATGGACAGCACAGCCGAATATACGGGAAATTATGCCGATTTCCTTGCGGCTTCAATTGAGGAAAGCAAAGATTCTTTTACCGATGACGAATATAAAACACTCAATGAAGATATCGAGAAAATCAGAGAGTACGAAGATCAGATTACGGTGCTTCAGGCTGAGCTTGACTCACTCGGCGTAACAAGTGAATCAAGCAGCACTGATGACGCAGATGCATTGAAGGATATTTCGGGAAAAGACTTTGACGGCAACGATTTTGACAGCAGTATTTTCTCAAACAACGCCGTGACAGTTGTTAATTTCTGGTTCACCGGATGCAAGCCGTGCGTAGCAGAGCTCTCAAAGCTCAACGAGCTTAACGAAACTCTTAAGGATATGGGCGGCGAGGTAGTCGGTATCAACACGGATACAAGCAACTACAATGAAACGGCAATCGAGGAAGCAAAAACAGTGCTTGAGAGCCAGGGCGCAACTTACAAAAATCTTTCCGTTTATAAAAACACTTCTACAACTTCCGGCAATTACATTTCTTCAATTATGGCATTCCCGACAACCGTTCTTGTTGACAGAAACGGCAATATAGTCGGAGACCCACTTCTCGGCGGAATTGACAACGAAGAAAACTACAACACTCTTATGGATCAGATTAATGCTGTTATTGAAGCGGACAGTGCAAACTAATAACGAGTAAATTATTATCAAAAGGCAATCGTGCAAATTTTGACAAGCACGATTGTCTTTTTTTGCGTTTAAAAATAAAATACGCAAAATCGATTTATATAAAATGCATACAGAAAAAGGTTCAAATTGAGAGCAAATGTTATACTTATTACACTAAAACAAAACACGAAAGGTGGATTTTATAATGTCAAAATTAAGAATCGGTATTATTGGTTGCGGCGGAATCGCCAATGTTAAACATCTTCCGGCTCTGTCCTCGTTCCCGGAAGACTGCGAACTTGTCTATTTTTGCGATATCATCAGAGAGCGTGCCGAAAAGGCTGCAAAGGAGTACGGAACTCCTGACGCTAAGGTTTGCGAGGATTATCACGAGCTTTTGGCTGATGAGAGCATTGATATTGTTCACGTTCTCACACCGAACGTAAACCATTGCCCAATCACTTGTGACGCACTCGAAGCGGGAAAGCATGTTCTTTGTGAGAAGCCGATGGCAATCACATATGAAGAGGGAAAGAAAATGCTTGACACCGCAAAGCGAACAGGCAAAAAACTCACAATCGGTTATCAGAATCGTTTCCGCAAGGATACTCAGCAGATGTATCAGATGGTGAGAAACGGAGAGCTCGGTGAAATTTATTTTGCAAAGGCTCACGGCGTCAGAAGAAGAGGCGTGCCGACTTGGGGCGTATTCCCTGACAAGTCAAAGCAGGGCGGCGGTCCGCTTATCGATATCGGAACACATCCGCTTGATATGACTCTTTGGATTATGGATAACTACAGACCTGTTGCTGTTATGGGTCAGACTTTCCAGAAGCTTAAGGATCACCCCGAAGGAAATAAGTTCGGCCCGTGGGATCCCGAGACTTTTGAGACAGAGGACTCCGCATTCGGCCTTGTAAAAATGGAGAACGGCGCAACAATTTACATTGAGGCTGCATGGGCAATCAACATGCTCAACTGCAAGGACGCAATGGTAACTCTTTGCGGAACTGAGGGCGGCTCAGAGATGTTCGGTGATAACTGGGACAACAGAGGTTATCTTATCACAAATACAGTTTCTCACGGTCAGCTTGTAGATATTCAGCCGGCAGAAACAGCAGGAGTTTACGGCTTTGGCGGCGTTGATATGTCCGATCCGAAAATTATGGAGGCACGCCACTGGTTAGACGCCGTAAAGAACGATACAGAGCCGTATGTTAAGCCGGAGCAGGCACTTGTTGTAACAAGAATCTTGGAGGCAATTTACAAGTCGGCAGAGACAGGCGAGACAGTCTATTTCACATATGACGACTGATTCGGAGGTATAAAATGCCCACACAATTTATGAAATTAGGCTTTGAAGACAGAGTTTTGCGTGAGGACGGATTTTACAACGTTCTCTTAAACGGAAAACAGGTAGGCTTCAATGTTGATTTGAGAATCAATTATTACAGAGGACTTCCGCTTTCGGCAGTTAAGAAAATAGAGCTAACGGTTGACGGTGAGAAAATTCCCGATTATCTTGTTTTGGCAGAGATAAACGGAAAGGAGTTTACAGTTCCGCAGATGAAAGAGCTTTACTCCGAATACTGGGGCATTAAAACTCCCATGCATGTACGAGTTTTTAATTACGGCTTAACTCCTGGCGAGCACGATGTTGAAGTCAGAATTGAATATAAGAGCCCGTATATGGAGTTTGCGCCCGGTATTTACGGAATGATTGACGGATCTTGTAAGAAAACAATGACAGTCGGAGAAGGGAGAGAGCTGTAATGAATAAAATAGATTTAGGCGTCTCTTTGTACGGATTTACCGAAAGATTTGTAAAGGAAGACGGCTACGGATTCGAGGAGATGTTCAAGGAATTGAACGCACTCGGAGTGAAGAAGTTCGAGCTTGTCGGTGCACAGATGTTTTCGAGTTATCCCAATCCGACAGAAGCGGAGATAAATGAAGTGGTGTCTCTTGCAAAGAAGTATGATGTTGAGCCGTTCAGCTATGGCGGATATGTCGATTTTGCAAAGAGAGACGACAGAGATTTAACCGAGGACGAGATGATGAATGAGGTCGTATTTGACCTTCAGACAGCACATAAACTTGGATGCAAGTATATCAGAGGCTTTGGAATTCCTGTCAACCTCTATCCCCGTGTGGCTCAAATGGCTGAGTTTTACGGCGTTAAGGTTTGCTACGAGATTCACGCTCCCGAGAGACCAAGCGATCCGCACATTCAGGAGCTTTCTAAGATATTTGATGAGCTTAATTCCCCGTGGGTCGGATTCGTTCCCGATTTCGGATGTTATATCGAAAGGCCGAATATTCTTCACATTCAGAGATTTTTGGGCCTCGGTGCAAAAATGGAAAATCTTCAGTTCATCATTGATAACCGCCACAGCGGCTATACCGAAGATGAAATGAACCAAAAGATGCAGAAAATGGGCGGCGGTGAAGCCGAAAAAATGGCTGTGAGCGAGTGGTTCGGCTATATGTCGTTTGCTCCTGCCGACATCGAGGGCTTTAAATCCGTTCTGAAGCACGCAAAGTATTTCCACGGAAAGTTCTATCATATCGGTGAGGACTGCGTGGAAACAACAATCCCGTATGAAAAGCTTATGACTCTTATTGTAGAGTCAGGTTTTGAGGGAACAATTATGACGGAGTACGAGGGTCACTCTTTCTACCTTAATGATGCAGTCGAGCAAATCGGACGCCATTTGAAGATGGAAAAGAAAATTCTCGCAAGTCTCGAATAAACCTTAAAAATATATCTGAAAGAGCCGAAGCTGTCGTTAACTTTTTTCGGTTGCTTCGGCTCATCCTTTAAAACAATTGTGCTGAAAATTTACCCTGAATGCTGAAATTTATTTTTGAATCGTTTATACTTTTATGTATCGAAGATTATCGCTTACTTGAAAGGATTATCATATGAACGATATAAGAGTTAATATATTCGGCGTTAAAGACGAAAGGGAACATTCGCATCAGGAAATAGAAATTCTGTATGTGTTGGAGGGCAAATTGAACCTTAACCTTTCGGGTGAAAAATACACGCTTAATAAGAATGATATTATTCTGCTCAATTCAGGCAAACGGCACAGTTTTGTTACGGGTAAAAATGCTTTATGCTGCCGAATTTATATGGATTACGGATTTGCGGTCAGAAACTCTTCAAGACACTTTGTGAGTTTTTGGTGTAACAGCATGATTGATAAGGACGACGACTACATCAGGTTGAAAGAAATTCTCGATTCACTGATAAGAGAATGGAAGAGCGCAGTGGAGCACGATACGCTTTTTATGAACAGCCTGAAATATAAGCTCGCAGACTGTCTTATAAGCAACTTTATGATACAAAGCGGGGAAAAGAACAGTGAGACGGGTGATGCGCGCGCCGAAAAAATGCTGCGTTACATCGATAATCATTACAGCGAGAATATTTCTCTCGGTGAGATGGCGAAAGAGTTGTATCTTTCCGAGTCTGCCGCCTCAAGGTTGTTTAAAAAGGTGACGGGAAGCAATTTTGTCGATTATGTCAATTCGTATCGGCTTAATTATGCGACCGAGGATCTTTTATATTCCAAAAAGAGTATCACACAGATTGCGGTGGACTGCGGTTTTTCAAGTCCGTCAGTGTTTAACAAGCTGTTTAACAAGATTTACGGATGCACACCTACCAATTATCGTACTCAAAAGCTGAAAACCATTGAGCGTGCCGATGATGAAAATTTCGGCGAGACGGATAAAATCAGTGACAAGCTTGAAAAGTGGATTAATGAGGGTGTGAGCAAGCCGAAAAACTCAGATAAAGTGAATAAAATTACCGTTTCGCTCGGTTGTTCATCGAAGCGTTACGGCAAAGAGTGCTGCAAGTGCGTAGAGTTTGGTATGGCTGCGGATATTCTTGAGGGAAGCATTCAAAGGCAGCTAAAAGAGATGAAAGATTCGCTTGGTTTGGAGTACATAAAAATAGGCGGATTTTTTCACGAAAGAATGTTTTTGCAAAGCGGAACTTTTTCGGCGGGCTATAATTTCTCACATATGAATACGGTTCTTGACTATATTACAGAGTTGGGATTAAAGCCGATTATTGATTTGTCATATGATAAACGCAAGGTAAGTTATCGTGATATCGATGAGATTTTGTTTGACGACAAGTCGTATAAGCTTAACTTGAAATCAGATGAGTGGGAATGGTTGCTCGGCACAGTTTTAAATCACATAATTAACCGTTACGGCGAAGAGCTTGTCCAGAAGTGGTATTTCACGTTTGAGGACGGGGCTTTGCTTTCGGATAACTGTGCCGATAGCTCCGAAATATACCCCGAAATCTGGGAGAAGACCAACAGAGTTATTAAGAATATCGATTCGTCTCTGATGTTCGGCGGCGATATAAAGCTTCTTGAGAGCAAGCGGGATATCAATGCTCAAGCGGATTTCTTTACAACGAGAATATATCCGTACACAAAAGAAATTCTTGATGGCGATGTTTATTCCAAGCGAGCGACTGAGCCGCATTTTGTCAGAAACGAAATTCTGAAATGCCGAAAGTTGTTGAAGCACAACGGCTTCAGCGACAAACTGCTTATTGTAACCGAGTGGAACACAAGCTTTTCCGAAAGAAACTGTTACAACGACAGCTGTGCCAAGGCGGCGCATGCGGTCGCACATATGATAGATTCAATCGGTTTTAATGTGGTTATGTGTTACCATCAGGGAAGTGATTATTTGAGCCAGTATTTTGATACGAACGCTTTTTTGTCGGGTGCGGGCGGTATGGTCACCAAGGACGGAGTTGCAAAGCCCGTTTGGTATGCTTTTGCTTTTATGAATACGCTTTATCCGTATATTACGGCGAAAGGCGATCATTATTTAATCACGGAGAATAACAAAAATGCCTCGAGAATAGTGCTTTGCAATCCCAAGGCGTTCAGTCATTCCTATTATCTGAAATCGGAAAGCGAAATTCAGGCGGAAGATTTGGATGAAATATTTGAAAATTCATTTGACGAGAGCACGCAGATCACCTTATGCGATATTCCGAACGGAGAGTACCTGATAAGAAGAGAAATCCTGAAGACCTCACGCGCCAATGTTCAGACAGAATGGAAAAATATGGGTTATGCGGAAGCTCTCAGTCTTTCGGACATTGAATATATGAAGCACGTTTGCCGACCGGTTATCTACTCCGAGAAGAAAAATGCAACAAACAATAAGCTTAGTTTGTGCTTTGATGTGCATGCTCATGAAATTGTAAAAATAAGCGTTGTGAAAATTGCACAGTAATTACACCCTTGCGATATGCATATTGTTCAATAGCTCTTTATGAGGTCAAAAAAAGACATAACTTTTTTGACCTCATAAAAGAATAAGAAATCTCAAGAATAAAATAATGTCATTATTTAGCTGTGTTTTCGTCCGTTTATGGTAAGTATCAAAACATCGTATTTGCTAAAATATACTCGTAACAAGAAAAGTAACTGTAAAAAATAAACAAACAAAACAGTTACAAACGAGCATTTTAAGGGAGGAAACTAAAATGGCAAAGTTAAAAGTAGCAATTATCGGTTGTGGCGGTATCGCTAACCAGAAGCACTTACCCGCACTCAAGAACAACTCTGATCTCAACGAGATCGTAGCCTTCTGCGACATCATCATCGAGCGTGCAGAGAAGGCAGCAGCTGAGTACGGCGTACCGAACGCACAGGTAACAGCAGATTATCACGAGGTTCTCGCTAATCCTGAGGTTGAGGTTGTACACGTATGTACTCCTAACGTATCTCACAGCGAAATCTCAATAGCAGCTTTCGAGGCCGGCAAGCACGTTTACTGCGAGAAGCCGATGTCTCATGATACAAAAGAAGCTGAGAAAATGGTGGAGGCTTGGAAGAAGTCCGGCAAGCAGTTCACAATCGGTTATCAGAACCGTTTCCGTCCTGAGGTTCAGAACCTTCATGCAGCTTGCGAGAAGGGTGACCTCGGCGAGATCTACTACGCAAAGGCACACGCTGTAAGAAGAAGAGGCGTTCCTACTTGGGGCGTATTTATGGATAAGGCTGCACAGGGCGGCGGACCACTCATCGATATCGGAACACACGCTCTTGACATCACACTCTGGTGCATGAACAACTACGACATCGACAGCGTTTCCGGTTCCGTATTCTACAAGCTCGGCGGTTTGCAGCAGGCAACAGAGGGCAACCTCTTTGGACCTTGGGATCCTAAGACATACGAGGTTGAGGACTCTGCAGTCGGTTTCGTTAAGATGAAGAACGGCGCAACAATCGCTCTTGAGGCATCATGGGCAATCAACATGCTCGAGTCAAGAGAGGCTTCCACAACCCTTTGCGGTACAGAGGCGGGCGCTGAGATTCATTCCGGTATGAGCTACAGCAAGAACGAGCTCATCTACAACCGTGGAAGAAACGGACAGCTCATGGAAGAGACAATCTCTCCTGTTGGCGGCGTTGCATACTTCGGTGGCGGCGGCGGAGAAGAGGGTACTGTTGATAACAGACAGTGGCTCGAAGCAGTTCAGAACGGAACACAGCCGCTTGTTAAGCCTGAGGAGGCTCTTGCAGTTACAAAGGTACTCGACGCTATTTATAAGTCTGCTAAAGAGAACAAAGAGATTAAGTTCTAATCTGCGTTTTGATTTAGAAAGGAGAAAACAAAATGGGATTTGCAATGCGCATGAATTTTGTTGACGTCGTTGTAAGCGACAGCCTCAAAAATTATTACGTGGACGGCAAAAAGATGGGATATACATTTGATATTCGTCTTAGCTACTACAGAGGACATTTCCTTTCCGTTATAGACGAGTTCAAGGTTAAAGTTGACGACTTTGAAGTCCCGACCGAAAGAATTAAGTTCTGCATAAACGGAAAAGAATTCAGCCCTGTTGAATTTGACAAGTGTTACACAGAGTTCTGGCAGGTAATCGAGCCTGCTAAGATTAAGGTTATCTATCCGGGCGGTCTTCCTAAGGGAGAGCACAAGATTGATGTTACCTTATTTTTCCGCTCACCGTATATGCCGATAGGCCCTGATCATCAGTACATGCCTGTTGACAGCTGCGGTAGCAAGACAATGACTATAACAGATTAAGGAGGAAACGAAAATGTCTAAAGTTAAAACAGGAATTACTTTATTTTCACTCGGTACTCCTTATCTGAAGGGAGAGCTTGATCTCGAAGGCGTTATCCGCACAGCCGCTGAGCTTGGCGCAGAAGGCTACGAGATTGTTGCCTCACAGATGATTCCTTCCTATCCGTTTGTTTCCGATGAGTTTGTTGAGTTCATCAACAAGTGCAAGGAAAAATACGGCATTGGCCCTATCTGCTACTCGGCAAATATGGACAGAGGAATGCTTAAGGACAGAGACCTCACAGAGGACGAAATGGTAGCAAGAGCTATCACAGATATTATCTCGGCAAACAAGCTCGGATGCACCGTTATGAGAGAGCAGTATCTTCTTTCTCCTCACGGGCTTGCAAGAATCGCTCCTTACGCAGGGGCTTACAATGTTCACGTAGGTATCGAGATTCACAACCCCGAGAGCCCGATTACACAGTCTATTCTCGATTATGTTAAGGTTATCGAGGAAACAGGAAGCAAGTACATCGGATTTGTTCCCGATTTCGGTTGCTTTGCAACTAAGCCCAATAAGCCCTATTGGGACAGAGCTTTGGCTGCAGGCGCAACAGAGGAGCAGCTCAACAAGTGTGCTCAGCTTCGTTATGATGATGTTCCTATGGATGAAGCTATGAAAATCATGGCTCCCGATTTTGAAAAGTGCCCGGCACTTATAGGCACACTCAACAGCATGTACGGCTTCGTACAGTTCAGAAAGAGCTGCACAGCAGAGCTTGAAGGACTCAAGAAGATTATGCCTTACTGCTTTGAGATGCACGGCAAGTGCCACTATGTTGACGAAAACCTTCACGAGCCTGCAATTCCTTACGAGGAGATTATCCCAGTCATTGCAGAGTCGGATTATGACGGATTTATCGTCACAGAATATGAGGACGAGGGCGGTTATGACGCAATCGAGCAGACGACACGCCACGTCGCAATGGTAAAAAAATTACTCAATCAACACTGATTAATTTATAAGGATTGTTTGACATGAAAAAAGGCACATACGACGCTGCCACATCGTATGTGCCCCCGTAATGGGATAATACTGGAGTAATTTTACAACCAAGATTATTTTAATTCCATTACCGAAATCTGTCAAGCGAGTATTGGAGGAAAAATGGATATTTCACAGAAGAGACTCTCGAAAGTCACGCTGCTTGCTTACGGTTTGGGCGACTTTGCAAGTAACTTATGTTGGACATTTATCGGCAGTTATCTGTCGGTTTTCTATACAGACGTTGTGGGAATGGCTCCTGCTGCGGCTTCCGCAATTATGCTTATTGCAAAGATTTGGGACGGCGTTAACGACCCGATGTTCGGTGCAATTGCCGAGCGTACCAATACCAAAAAAGGACGTTTCCGTCCGTATATTTTCTACGGCGCACCTATACTTGCTTTGCTTTCCGTTCTTGCTTTCACAACAGTGGGCAGCGGTAAGGGCGCAATCATTTATGCAGCTGCAACATACATCGGCTGCGGTATGGCTTACACCGTAGTTAACCTTTCTTACGGTTCACTTTCAACCGTTATGACAACAAACCCTGAGGATATCGCTCAGCTCAACAGCTGGAGAATGATGGGCACAAACTTAAGCTCCGTTCTTCTCAATGCTATCACAGCTCCGCTTCTTATGAAGTTCTCCGGTGGTTCCTCATCTTACACAACAGGCGCTTATCTGAAGGTTGCAATTCTCTTTGCAGTATGTGCGTTACCTCTTTTCTATTTTGTCTATGCAAATTGCAAGGAAACAATCAAGCCTTCAGCTTCAGCTAAAAAGGTATCTGTCGGAACGAGCATTAAAACCGTTATTTCTAACGGCCCGTTGATGTTGGTGTTCTGCATTCAGCTCCTTGCTATGACAGCTTTCTTCGGCCGCATGGGCGTTGTTATCTACTACCTCATGTATAATGTTCAGAGATTTGATTTGATTTCTGCATTTATGTCGCTTCCTTCCTTATGTACTGTAGTAGGTATCGTTGCCACAAAGAACTTTACCACAAAAGTCGGTAAGAAGAAAATGGCTGCAATCGGCTACATCGGAGCTGCCGTATCGCTTATTGCAATATATATCGTCGGCAAGACCATCGGATATTCCAATATCCCTCTTCTTCTCGTTCTGCACTGCTTATACGGCTTCTTCTGTTTCTCGTTCCCGATTCCCATGGCTATGGTTCCCGATGCAATCAACTATCAGGAAGACAAAACAGGTGTCCGTTCCGATGGAATCTCCTATGCAACAGTTTCGCTTTCCACAAAATTCGGTTCTGCATTCGGCGTATCCGGCGCACTTCTCGTTATGGGCGCTGTAGGATATGTAGCTAACCAGCAGCAGACAGCCGAGGCTCTTAACGGTATTAACATGACTGTTAACCTCATATTCGGCTTGATGTATCTTGCTTGCCTTATCCCGCTTGCAGCTTATCCGCTCAACGAGAAAAAATCTAACGAAATTCTCAAGAGCCTTGAGAAAAAGCGTGCAGCCGCAAAATAAAAATGATATAATATAACCACACCTTATACAAACCGACACGGGCTTAATGGTCACCCGTGTCGGTTATGGTGTTTTATAAAAGATGTGGTATTTGGAGATTAAAGATGCGCGGACACAGCAAAGAAGAAAAATTAAAGATTGAGGTGCTCGGCAATCCGCATGAAAACGATCAGATTCATCAGGATTTCGAGCTTATTTTCGTTCTTGAGGGAGAACTTGATGTAACTGTGGGAGACAAGCTCACCCACATGAAACCTGAGGATATATTAGTAATTAACGCAGGCAAAAAGCACAGTGCAGTCGGAACGGACAATATTTTGTATGTGAGACTTTTCATCAACTATAATCTTGTCAGTGATATTTTTGGCAGCAGTGATGTGATGTTTTTGTGCGACTCCACAAGGGGCAACAATGAGAGATACGATGAACTGAGAGATACATTAAAAAAGCTTTTAAATCACTATCTCAGCACAAAGGGCGAGGTTGCGGATTTCGGCCATATTGCGCTTTGCTACCGTGTTATGGACTTGCTCTCTCTTCATTTTCTTCTTCGTGCCGGTTCAAAGGAAGCGGGAGAGGACGACGATCAGAATTTCGAGAAACGCATGTCGCAGATCAACAATTATATAAGGGCAAATTACGAGAAGAGCGTGAGCCTTTCGGATCTTGCAAAGCAGCTTTATCTTTCCGAGGGCTATCTCTCGCGTTTCTTTAAAAAGAACTACGGCATGAGCTTTATTTCTTATGTGACGAGCGTAAGGCTTTATCACGCTATGGACGATTTGCTGTATACAGAGCATCCGATCACAAGAGTGGCTTTTGATAACGGTTTTTCAAATGTTGCGGTGTTTAATAAAGCGTTCAAGAATGCTTACGGCGAAACTCCGTCTGCATTCAGAAAACAGGCGGGAAAGAGCGTAGATGATTCGGGACTCAGCGAGGGAGATAAGAAAATCGGGGAGCGACTTGAGAATTACCTTCGCAATGACGGAATTATTCAAGAAGAAAAAAAGCTCAAGGATAACGAGAAAGCCGTATTTTCAGCAAAAAAATATAAGGAGCTTAAGCCTTTTTGGAGCGATATGATAAATGTCGGCTCGGCGGACGATCTTCTGAAATCGGAGATAAGAGAACACGTAATATTGCTAAGGGAAAGTCTCGGCTTTAAGTATGTCAGATTTTGGAGTCCGTTTTCAAAAACCATGCTCATAGATGTGCATCAGGAGGATGTGGATTATAATTTTTCAAGGCTTGATAATATCTTTGATTTTCTTATGGAGCACGATTTGAAGCCGCATATTGAAATCGGAATGAAACCGAGGAGAATTCACGAAAACATCGAAAATGCGCTCGTTTTTGAAAAGGGAGACAATGTTTATCCCGGTAATGAAATTTGGGGTAAATTTCTTTCGAGATGGGTGAGCCACCTCATTCACAGATACGGAAGAGCCGAGGTTTCAAACTGGCGCATCGAGCTCTGGTTCAGAGAGCGAAGCCGCTGGGGTGTAAGCGAGGTTGACGAATATCTTGATTTGTTTGATGTGACGTACGAGGCAATTCACGAAAAATGCGAGGGTATTAAAGTCGGCGGCTGCGGGTTCCGTCTGGATCAGATGATTAAGCTGAAAGACGAAAAATTTATCGAAAAATGGACGAATAAAAAGCACTTGCCGGATTTCTTCTCGGTTCTTTATTTCGCATACGAGAGAGGCGATTACGAGGAGGATATTTACAGCAAGCGTGTTACCGACAATGACGGAGTACTTAACACGATTAAGAAATTCGAGGAGATGATTCCGAGCAGTGTTTTGGGTAAAATTCCCGTTTTTATAACGGAGTGGAATCTCACGATTTCTGACAGAAATTATTTGAACGATACTTGTTTTAAGGGAGCTTATCTTATCAAGAACAGCATTGATGTTTACGGCTTGTGCGAGAGTATGGCACTCTTTCAGGGAAGCGACAGATTTTCAGAGTATTACGATTCGGGAGATTTGCTCCATGGCGGCACGGGCGTTTTGACGAGGGACGGCATTATGAAACCGGCGGGATTTGCCTATGAGTTTCTTAACCGACTGTTCGGCGATTACCTCGGAAAAAACAATTATTGCTTGGCAACAACCGACGGCCACGATAATTTCGGCATAGTCTGTCACAATCAGAAAAAGTTAAACTACAATTATTACTTTACCTCTGAAAATGAAATAGAAAGGGACAACCTCTGGAAGTATTTTGAAGACCGTGATTCAAGAGAGATAAATATAAGTCTTACCGATGTGAGGGACGGCGTTTATCAGATGAAAGTTTACAGTATAAACGAGAACAACGGCAGTGTGCTGGATGTTTGGCGTGAGACGGAATACGAAAAGGAGCTTACGAGAAACGATATTAAATATTTTCGCCGTGTTTGCGAGCCTAAGCTCAGAATACAGAAAATGAAAGCGGTAAACGGTATTCTTGATATTAATTTAACCCTTCTTGCAAACGAAATTGCGTTTGTTAGATTGAAGTATTTCTCCGATTATTCCACCGAGGAAGAATGAAACGAATAATTTGAAAGCCCGAAAGGCTTGCTTAGTGCGAGCTTTTCGGGCATATTTTTATGCTCTTATTTGAAACTCGAGTACCACTTTATCGTATTTGTATGTGTTTGGGGACATACAGGAGACTATGACGTTAGTGGACTCCGATTCAAAGAGTTTTTTCGGAAAAACATCGAGCGGATTTGAGTGGGTTTCTCTCGGCTCCTGAAAACAAAGGTAATTTCCCTCTTCAAACTTTAAAACCATATCGGAGGAGCTTGGCAGAACTTCAAGAAACATTTTTGAGGAGACAAATTCTCCGTTTATGAAATTTGAGATGATTCCGTGAGGAAAAGAAGCTTGCAAATTCTTTTCCTTAGCAAGTGAGAAAAGTTCGCTTAGTTTTTTCTCGTAGGTCTTTGCGCTCATTGTCGGCTCACAGTCGGTTGTGATTGCGTATCTTTCAAAGATAAATCTTGAATAATATCCCTTGCGGCCCAAAAACGAACGCTGGGCGTTAATGTGCTGTAAGGTTCGGTCGATTGAATTGATGTTTGACTCGATTTTTTGAATTTTCTCCACGGCAAGTTTTTTGCCCGCTTTTAACAACTTTTCAAATTCGAGACGGTTTTCACTGTCGACATAGTTTTTTAAGTCTTTCAGCGGTATTCCCAAATCAACGCAAAGAATTATCGTATCGAGTATCATTATCTGCTCAAGCGAATAATAGCGATAGCCCGTTTCGGGGTTTATGTATGCAGGAATTAAGATTCCGAGCTTTTCATAGTAGCGCAGTGACTGAACGTTTACATTTCTGATTTTCGCGACGGCACCGATTGACAAGAGATTATCCATATAAATCACCAATCTAATAAAATAATAGAGTTTGTAATTTTATTTTAGCCTTAAACAGAATTGAAGTCAATAAATATGCTATATATTTAATTAAATAAGCTATTGACTCTATGATTATCATATAGTTTATACTTTGATTTAGAAACGAACCGAGATAGTAAAAAACAATATCGGAGTTGTTTCAAAGGTATATCAGTTACTTTACGGAGGTTAAACTTAATATGAATCAAGAAGAAAGAAGTCCTTTAGCCACTGCGCCGATAGGAAGTCTTATGATGAAGTATGCGATTCCCAGTGTTATCGCACTGGTTGTTAATGCGCTTTACAACATCGTTGACCAGGTGTTTATCGGCTGGGGCATCGGCACTCTCGGAAACAGTGCAACAAATGTTATTTTCCCGCTTAACATGGTGGTTACCGCAATTTCTTTGTTGCTCGGAGACGGTGGTGCAGCTTACATGAGCCTTGAGCTCGGCAGAAACAACCGCAAAAAGGCAGAGGAAGGCGCAAACAACACACTCACTTGGCTTATCATATCGGGCATTGTGCTTTATGTGTTGTGCTCCGTTTTTTTAAAACCGCTTGCAGGTTTTCTCGGTGCAACCACGGACAACCTTAACTATGCGCTTGCTTACGGAAA
The DNA here is from genome assembly GCA_963621245.1 of uncultured Prevotella sp. Taxonomy (GTDB): domain Bacteria; phylum Bacillota; class Clostridia; order Oscillospirales; family Acutalibacteraceae; genus SIG603. Next base: position 32,554 of record CAVFCW010000005.1, read on the forward strand.
AATCATTTGCATAGGTTTTCCGTTTGTGGTTATTGGGAGCGGAATGTGCTCGCTTATAAGATCTGACGGAACGCCTCAACTCACAATGATTGCAATGATAGTCGGTTGTGTTGCCAATGTTGTTTTGGACGCACTGTTTGTCCTCGGATTCAAGTGGGGCATGGAGGGCGCAGCTATCGCAACAGTTATCGGACAGGTTCTGAATTTTCTCATTTGCGTTTGGTACATTCCGAGATTTAAGAATGTTAAGTTCTCGCTTAAGGGTATGAAACCGAAATTTAAGCTTCTCAAGAAGATTGCCGCACTCGGACTTTCAAGCTTTGTCTCGCAGTTTGCTATTGCCGTCATCATGGCTGTTATCAACTACTATCTTGTAAAGTGCGGAACAGCGTCTGAGTACGGCCCCGATATTCCGCTTGCCGCATTCGGAATTGTCATGAAGTTCAACACGATTTTGATTTCTATCGTTACGGGTATCGGTACGGGCGCACAGCCGATTGTCGGTTACAACTACGGCAGAGGAGACTTTAAACGAGTGAAACAGACGTTCACTTTGGCGATTAAATCGGCAACTATTGTATCGGTGATATTCTTTATCATTTTCCAAGTGTTCCCAAAGCCGCTCACGGCACTTTTCGGAGATCAGGGCGAACTTTACATACAGTTCTCGATAAAGGCATTCCGAGTATTCACATTGCTGTGCTTCTTCAATGGTTTCCAGGTCGTCACAGGCATATTCTTCCAGTCTATCGGAAAGCCGATTATATCGGGCGCGGTTTCGTTCAGCCGCCAGATTATATTCCTTATTCCGGCAACAGTAATTTTGTGCTCGATAATCGGACTTAACGGAGTTCTTTGGGCGGGCCCCGTTGCAGACGGACTTGCATTTATCTTGGCACTTATATTTGTAATCGGTGAGATGAAAAAACTGACGAACGCACAGCACGCAAAGGAGGAAACAGAAACTTAATGGCTTTCTATTCAGATCGCTGTGTGAGTTGTAAAAATGCAAATAAACATCAGGTTGAAGAAAAGCTTTTCGATGAGGGAAACTTTACTTTTCAGATGTATGAATGTGACGAAAAGCACTGTGAGGTAAACCAAAAGCGTCGTCAGGGTGAAAGAGAACTGCATCGACTGATGTATTTTGAAGGAGAGAACAAACATGAAGAAAATAATCACAATCGGGCGCGAGCTGGGAAGTGGCGGACGAACGATAGGCAAAACAGTAGCGAATAAGCTCGGAATCCCGTATTACGACAGAGAGCTTATCGATGAGGCGGCTTCCAAATCGGGACTTTCCACAGGCTTTGTCGAGACAACTGAGCAGAAAGTGACAAACTCGCTTCTCTATAACATTGCCGTTGGAACTTCTTACGGTCGCGGAATTTTGGAGAGTGCAAACAACCAAACTTTGCCGCTTTCCGAGCAGGTTTATATTGCTCAGAAAGAAGTTATCAAGAACTTTGCCGACAAAGGCAGCTGCGTGATTGTCGGTCGTTGCGCAGACAGAATTTTGAGTGACAGAGACGATGTGCTCAAAGTATTTATCTATGCTGACAAGAATAAGCGAGCCGAAAGAGCCGTTAAGGAATACGGTTTTCCGGCGGCTTCTGCAATCAAGCAGATTGAGCAGTCCGACAAAGAGCGCAAACGCCACTACAACTGCTTTACAGAAAAAATCTGGGGCGAGAGACAAAACTATGATTTGCTTTTGAACAGCGGCGAGCTTGGAGTTGACGCTTGCGTCGAGATTATCTGCAAACTTGTAAACGAAAATAAGTAAACAAAAAGAGAGGATTTTTATTATGACTACAGAACAGAAATTGATTTTGGCAGAAAATAGACTCAGAAAACTTGAGACACGCAAGAAAGATAACGAGGGCGTGTGCAGAAGAATAAGAAGAGAAATGAGAAATATGAGAAAGTCTGCATAATGCAAACGGGACGCTTCAAATCGGAGCGTCCCGTTTTTGCTTGAAAAGAGGAGTTCTGAAGTATTGATTAATACAAAAAGGAGATGTATATTAGAGACAGAATTATAAAAAGGGGATTAATTATGTTTTACAGGAGTGAATATATTTCTCCGCTTGGCAAAATGATACTTGCAAGCGACGGCATAAATCTGACGGGACTTTGGCTTGACGGGCAAAAATATATTTGCAGAGGACTCAGTAAAAACGCAGAAGAGAAATCCCTGTCTGTGTTCGATGAGACAAAGCGTTGGCTGGGTATTTATTTTGACGGAAAAGAACCTGATTTTCAGCCGCCGCTTTCTTTTGACGATACGCCTTTTCGGATAAATATATGGAATCTGCTTCTGAAAATACCTTACGGCGAGACTGTGAGCTACAAATTTCTTGCGGATGAAGCGGCGAAATTGACGGGAAAGAAAGCTTGCGCACAGGCTGTTGGCGGCGCAGTCGGTCACAACCCGATTTCCGTAATTGTCCCGTGCCACAGGGTTGTCGGTATGGACGGAAGTTTGACGGGATATGCGGGAGGAACAGAAAGAAAACTAGAGCTTTTAAAGCTCGAAAAGACAGATTTTTCAAAACTTAAGCTAACAAAGCAGAGTGATTAAATACTTAATTTAAGGGCAGAAACGGGAGGAGTTTCTGCTTTTTTGCCGTTAAATTAAAAAGTGTATCATTTTTTCTTTTAAAGTGAGTTTTAATTTGTAAGTTTAAACGATTGACTTTATCGATAAAAACAATATAATTGATACTACAGATTAATCAATTGGTGGAATAAAGATCACATTAAGGTTATTGTTTTAAATAAAAAGAGAAGAAAGAAAAATACCGGCGCATGGCTGAAATTGATATGCTTGAATCAGAACATATGATTCCGACTGACTACGTCAGGTAAAACCTAATAGGAGGAATTATATGGATACCGCAAAAAAGATTGATTTAGGCAAGAAAAGAGAATTAAGCAACAAAAAACATGTGTTCAGAGGGGAGCTTGCACTGCTCTTTGTAATTTTGTTGAACACATTCGGCGTTGTCCTTATGCTGTATTCGGGCTCGGGAATATCGGCAATTTCAAGTGTGCCGTACGCTTTCAGTGTTGTTTTTACTTTCTGGTCGCTCGGAACATGGACATATATTTTTCAGGGCTTTTTGATAGCCTTGCTCATGATATTCCGCAAGCGTTTTGTTCCGTCTTATCTTTTGAGTTTTGTTGTCGGCTTTGCATTCAGCGAGCTTCTCGATTTTCACAAGAGCTGGATGAGCGTTTTGCCCCTCACACTGCCCACAAGAATCCTCTATTTCGTAGTAAGCTACTTGATTATCTGCACGGGCATCGCACTTTCAAACAGATGCGGCTTGCCGATTGTGCCGACAGATTTGTTCCCGAGAGAGACAAGCGAGATTTTCAAGATAAAATATTCAAAAGTAAAAATTCCGTTTGATTTGATATGCCTTTTCCTCACCGCAACAATCACTTTTATCGGTGTAGGACACATAAAGGGCCTCGGAATCGGTACCGTAGTTGCTGCATTCACAATGGGAAAGGTCATAGGTTTAATCGGAGACGCACTTGACAGACACTTCTATTTTGTGAATTTCAAAACCAAAAAACAAGCTAATTGACATATACGAAAGAATTATCTCAGCCGTATCGGTTGAGATTTTTCTTTTTTGGAGCTTAATCGGATGGTTTCCATAACATACTTTAATGCGAATAAAAATTAACTCCTATGCTTTTTGAGCATAGGAGTATTTTTTATACTTCGTGAGACCTTGTGCGGAATTCTGACGGCGAACAACCCTTTTGTTTTCTGAACATTCTGCTGAAATAGAGGGGATTTGCATAGCCGACTATTCTGCCTATTTCATTTACGGAATAGCTTGTAGTTTCAAGAAGAGCCTGAGCGTTAGCCATGCGAATTGAAGTGAGGTATTGCACGGGAGTTTGTCCCGTGTATTTTTTGAAACTGCGAATAAACCAAGAAACGCTCATTCCCCTTGAGGAGGCGTAGTCCTCAATGCTTATTTCAAGGTTGTAATTTTCGGTGAAATATTCGCTTGCCTGTTCCATTTGATTGTCGAGGTATTCGTTTTTGAGAATGTGTTCCTTTGTCATCTCACGGTTGAACGCAATGAGCAGATAACGCAAGAGAATTTGGAGCATTTCTTCATAGTTGTTTTGCGTTTTTTGAAGCTCGGAAATGATTTTCTTGAAAATTCTCTCGTATTCCATGCTTGTTCCGACATGAAACACATGCTCGTTGTCGGCAAAACCGTATTTTCTGAGAAGTTTCTTTGCATCACTTCCAGTAAAGTGAATCCAAAAGACTTCGGTTTTGTCCTTTGCGTAAAATTCGTATTTTTGAAGCTCTTTGGGGCGGAAAACAACTATGTTGCCCGCCTTGACGATTGTCTCGTTTTCGGGCTTTCCAAAATGAAAATGAACAAGACCCGACGCAATATAGATTATCTGAAAATCGAGGCGGCCCTTCGGTCGCCATGTCGGCATTTTTGCGTGAGTCGAAAGTCGGTAGTTTCCCGAACTGCCGACTATCAGCGGGCGACTTTTGTCCTTGAAGTCAATCCTTGAGGAATGAAGATATCCTGTATTAATGTACATGGCGGCCTCCTTTTGTGAATCTGATTAAATTGTATCATATTGTGCATATTTTGTCTAATTATATTTATAGACTTTTTTGAACTTTATCAATAAAATTATATATAACAAATGCGGAATAAAAAACAAAAAGCCTTGGCCGAGGAAATCTTGAGAAATTACCGTATGTGTTCAATATATTGTATAAGGGAGGATTATTGTGACAATACCGAGATATTACGAAGACTTAAATGTCCTTCACGAGAGCACAGAGAAGCCGAGAGCCTATTTTGTTCCCGCATCAAAGCGTATGCACGATCTTGACGAGTACAGAGAAAATTCAGACCGTCTGCAAAGCTTGAATGGAAACTGGAAATTTAAGTACTTCGAGAGTATTTACGATGTGCAGGATGAGTTTTGGAACGCTCATTATGACACACAGAATTTTGATGAAATTCCCGTGCCGAGTGTGTGGCAGATGTTCGGGTACGACAATCATCAGTATACCAATATCCGCTATCCGTTTCCGTTTGATCCGCCGTATGTTCCTGTGGATATTTCGTGCGGCGCTTATGTGCACAAATTTGACTACAAAAAAGATCCTGACGCACCGAAAGCATTCCTCAATTTTGAGGGCGTGGACAGCTGCTATTATGTTTGGCTGAACGGAAAATATGTAGGTTACGATCAGGTTTCTCATATGACAGGAGAATTTGATGTTACCGATTTTCTTGCCGAGGGTGAAAACACTCTTGCCGTGCTTGTGCTTAAGTGGTGCGATGGCTCTTATCTTGAGGATCAGGATAAATTCAGAATGAGCGGCATTTTCCGTGATGTTTATATTCTGAAGCGTCCCCGGAAGGCTGTGAGGGATTATTTTATCAAAACAAAGGTTCTTGACGAGAGTGCTGAGGTCAGCATAAAGTTTGATTTCTACGAGGAAACAGAAACTAAACTCACACTCGAAACTCAAGACGGTAAAATTATCGATGAAAAACTTATTTCAGAGAACGGAACGGTAGATTTTAAAGTTGATTCGCCTGTTCTTTGGAACACGGAAAATCCTTATCTTTACTCGCTTGTAATCGAGACGGAAAACGAAACGATCACCGAGAAAATTGCGATAAGAACAATTGAAATCAAGAATAAAGTTATTTATCTCAACGGTCAGAAGATAAAATTCAGAGGAGTCAACCGCCACGATTCCGATCCCGAGACGGGCTTTACAATCAGTGTGCAACAGCTCAAAAAAGATTTGACCTTGATGAAAGAGCATAACTTCAATGCGATAAGATCAAGCCATTATCCGAATGAGGCGTTCTTCTATCAGATGTGCGATAAATACGGCTTTATGGTGATTGATGAGGCTGATATTGAGGCTCACGGCCCGTTCATGCTTTATCGCAAAGAGGACACCGACCTCGAGAGATTCTCGCGTTGGAACGAAAAGCTTGCGGACGATCCGAAGTGGGAGGCATCAATTCTTGACAGAGTTCAAAGAATGCTTGAGCGTGACAAAAACCGTTTCTCGATAGTCATGTGGTCAATGGGCAACGAGAGCGCTTACGGCTGTAACTTTGAGAAAGCTCTGGAGATGACGAAGAAATTCGATCCCGACAGAATCACCCAGTACGAGAGCGCAAGATACCGCAACTATAACGTAACATACAATTACGATAATCTTGATATATACTCGCGTATGTATCCGAGCCTTGACGAGATAAACGAATACCTTGAAAAGGACGCAAGCAAGCCTTTCCTCCTTGTGGAATATTGCCACAGCATGGGTAACGGCCCGGGAGACTTTGAAGATTACTTCGAGATGATTCAAAAGCACGATATTATGTGCGGCGGTTTCGTTTGGGAGTGGTGCGATCACGCAATTGCTCACGGCACTGATTCAAGCGGCAGAACAAAATATTACTACGGCGGAGATCACGACGAGGAAATTCATGACGGAAACTTCTGCATGGACGGACTTGTTTATCCCGACAGAAGACCGCACACGGGACTTTTAGAGTATAAAAACGTTTATCGTCCGGCAAGAGTTGTTTCATATAATCAGGAGACAGGCGAGCTTGTTCTTCACAACTATATGGATTTTGACGACCTTGAGGATTACGCCGATATTTCTTATGAGCTTACGCATGACGGCGTTTGCATTCAAAAAGGAAAACTTTCGAATTTCAGCGTAAAGCCGCATGAGGACGGAAAGACGGTTCTTAATTTGCCGATTAAGGAGAGCGGAAAGCTGTTTTTGAAGCTTTTCTATCGCCTTAAGAAGGAGTTGCCGCTTTTGAACGTTGGCCACGAGCTTGGATTTGATGAAGTTTTGCTCGAAAATGCCGACTCGAGATACACTCCGTCAGTTAATCTTCTTTCAAGCAAAGCAAACGGTGATATTAAGATAAGCGAAACGGATTCGTCTTTGAGCCTAAAGGGAACTGATTTCACGTATGTCATAAGCAAGAAGACGGGCCTTTTCGAAAAGCTTTCTTTTGCAGGAACGGAACTACTCACTAAGCCGATGCAGCTTAATATTTGGCGTGCACCCACAGATAACGATATGTATATCAAAAACGAGTGGAAAAAAGCGCATTACGATAAGGCTTACACAAGAGCATATAAAGTCAGATGCGTGCAGAACGACGAAAGCGTTAAAATTACGGCTGACGCTTGCGTTGTAGCCGATACCGTTCAAAAGATACTCGATGTTAAGCTTGTTTGGACAGTAGACGGCGGCGGAAAGATTTCTTTGCACACGGAAGGTAAAAAGGATCCGGAATTCCCCGTGCTTCCAAGGTTCGGTGTGCGTATGTTCCTTGATAAAAAGTTTGACGAGATGTCCTATTTCGGTATGGGCCCTCAGGAAAGCTACAGCGATAAGCACAGAGGAGCATATCACGGCTTGTTTAGGAACAGTGTTAAGGATAATCACGAGGATTACATAAAGCCTCAGGAAAACGGAAGTCACTACGACTGCGAATTTGCACAGGTTCAGAGTGGCAGATGCGGCATTGCGCTTGTCTCCGAGAAACCTTTCTCGTTCAACGCATCAAACTACACACAGGAGATGCTCGAGAAATCGGCTCATAATTTTGAGCTTGAAGAATCTGACAGCACCGTTTTGTGTGCCGATTACAAGCTTAACGGAATAGGCTCGAACAGTTGCGGTCCAACCGTGCTTGAAAAGTATCAATTCAATGAAAATGAATTCGAGTTTGATTTTGAAATAATTCCGTTTGTCAAATAATGACAGACGCGGTAATTTAGAAAGAGTGGAATTTTCAAATGGAAGAAAAAACTTATTTAAAATGGTATAACAAAATAGGCTACGGCTCAGGTGATATTGCCGGTAACGTCGTTTACGCTTTCCTTACGGCTTTCGTAATGGTTTACCTCACCGATACTATCGGACTTGCTTCGGGTGTTGTCGGTACGCTTATAGCTGTTTCAAAGCTTTTTGACGGCTTCACGGATATCTTTTTCGGCTCTATGATCGATAAAACCCACAGCAAAATGGGTAAGGCAAGACCGTGGATGATTTACGGCTACATCGGTTGTGCCATCACTTTGGTTGGCGTATTTGCCGTTCCCACAAGTCTCGGCAAAACAGCTCAGTACGCTTGGTTCTTTATCGCTTACACATTGCTCAACGGCGTTTTCTACACAGCAAACAACATAGCTTATTCGGCACTCACAAGCCTTGTAACAAAGAACAGCAAGGAAAGAGTTCAGATGGGCTCCTACAGATTCATCTTCGCATTTGCCACATCTTTGCTCATTCAGTCCGTTACAGTCGGATTTGTTGAAGTTTTAGGCGGCGGTGCTGGCGCTTGGAGAACTGTTGCTATCGTTTATGCAATTATCGGCCTTATAGTCAATACCATTTCGGGATTCTCTGTTAAGGAGCTTTCCGAGGAGGAGCTCAACGAGGGCAAAACCGATGACGATGAGGAGAAATACAGCCTTATCGAAGCTTTCGGACTTCTTGTTAAGAACAAGTTCTACATGATGATTTGCGGCACTTACATTCTTCAGCAGCTTTACAGCGCAATGATCGGCGTCGGCATTTACTACATGACTTGGGTTCTCCACAACACAAATCTTTACAGCGTTTTCTCTTGGGCTGTTAACATTCCGCTTATCATCTCTCTTATTTTCACTCCGACTCTTGTCGGCAAATGGAAGGGAATGTACAAGCTTAATCTTCGCGGATACATGCTCGCAGTAGTCGGCAGAGGTCTTGTCGTTGTAGCGGGTTGGATGGGAAGCGTTCCGCTTATGCTCCTCTTCACAGCTATTGCCGCTTTGGGTCAGGGCCCGTGGCAGGGCGACATGAACGCTGTTATTGCATCTTGCTCGGAGTACACATATCTTACACAGGGCAAGCGTGTTGACGGCACAATGTTCTCTTGCACGTCATTCGGCGTTAAAGTTGGCGGCGGTATAGGCACAGCAATTACAGGTTGGCTTTTACAGGCAGCGGGTTATGTCGGAACGGCTACAACTCAGCCGCAGTCCGCTATCAATATGATCAGCGCAATGTACCTCGTTATCCCGTTTGTAATTGAAATTTTGATTACTGTTGTTCTTTCGAGAATGAAGGTTGAAGAGGCTTGCGAGAAGATTAAAAAGGAAAAGGGAATCGTTTCTTAAACATTCATCTTTTCCGCTGATTTGAGTACGAGTGGGAGGCACTTTCTGAAGCTGGGAAAATAGAAGGCGCCTCCCGTTACTTCTTTCTTAAAAAATGTCGGATTTCATCATTTTTATCGATAAAAACGCTTAATAAATGTCGGCTTAAATTAAAATGTTCCTCTTGAATATTATGCTTTCGGTGCTAAAATAGGTGACAGAGAGAAATCTCAAAAAATTCGGCAAAAAACGAAAGGGTGGATTTAAATGAAAATAAACGAAATAATCTCTTGTATTAAAGACGGCGCATATGATGCCAAGTTGATTGACATATATGTGGACGAGAATAAAATCGCTTATCAGAGGGAGAGATATCAAAAAGCCCTTGAAGCTTTTAAGACGTGTTACGGCGACGGCGATGTTTCTATTTACAGCGCACCGGGCAGAAGTGAAATAGGCGGAAACCACACCGACCACCAGCACGGCGAGGTTTTGGCGGCTTCGGTCAACAGCGACGCTATCGCAGTTGTTGAAAAAATAGACGAGCCGTGGGTATATGTTATCTCTCACGGATTTGAACAGATAAAAGTTTCACTCGGAAATCTCGAGAAGATTGGCGAGGAAGAGGAGAGCACGGCGGCGCTTATCAGAGGCGTTCTCTTTAAAATTAAGGAGAATGGTCACGCGGTAGGCGGATTTAAAGCATATATCACGAGTGATGTGCTTATCGGTTCGGGCTTGTCTTCTTCCGCCGCATTTGAAACTTTGCTCGGCACAATTGTTTCGGGCGAATACAACGGTGGCGAAATTTCTGCTGTTGAAATAGCTCAGATAGGTCAGTTTGCGGAGAATGTATATTTCGGTAAGCCCTCGGGACTTATGGACCAGATGGCTTGTTCTGTCGGAAGTCTTGTTCATATCGATTTTGCCGATACGGATAAACCTGAGGTCGAGAGTGTTAAATTTGACTTTGACGCTTATGGTTACTCGCTTTGCATTGCCGACACAAAGGGTTCTCATGCGGATTTAACATCCGATTACGCTGCAATTCCTACCGAAATGAAGAGCGTTGCAAATCTTTTCGGCAGAGAAGTGTTAGGCGACATCAGCAAAGAATTTGTTCTTGAGAACACGGCAAAAATCCGTGAAAATTGTGGCGACCGTGCATTCCTTCGTGCATTCCACTATGCTTGTGAGAACGAGAGAGTCGAAAAAGAGGTCGAGGCGCTTAAGACTAATAAACTTTCTGAGTTCTTCGATCTTGTGAAGAAATCTGGAAATTCTTCCTATAAATATCTTCAGAATGTTTACACAAGCAAGGATGTTGTTCATCAGAATCTTTCTGTCGCGCTTGCAGTGAGTGAGGCGGTTCTCGGTGAAGAGGGTGCTTCGAGAGTTCACGGCGGCGGATTTGCCGGCACGATACAGGCTTTTGTTCCGAACAATCTTGTTGCCGACTACAAAAAGGCACTTGATGCTGTTTTCGGAGACAACTCCTGTACGGTCATGAAAATTCGCAAGTACGGCGGAATCAAAGTTATTTAATCGGTTTCGAAGAGGTGACTGCAATGATAGACGATTTAATCTATGAGCTGATTTTGTATGCGGAGAAAAACGAGCTTGTCTCAGAAGAGGACGAGGTTTATATAACCAACTCACTTCTTGAGCTTTTTGAGCGTGACGAGTATTTTCCAAAGAACAAAGTGAGCGAACCGAGAGAAATTCACGAGATTCTTGAGGATATGATGGCTTATGCCGAAGAAAACGGCATATTAAATGATCCTACAGCTACCGTCAAGGATTTGTTTGATACCAAAATTATGGGCAAAGTTACGCCGGCACCGTCCGTTGTGAGAACAAGATTCAAACAGCTTTACACAATTTCTCCCGAGGAAGCAACAGACGATTACTATCGCTTCAGCAAAGCGACTAACTATATACGTGCTGACAGAATAAAGAAGGACGAGAAGTGGATGGTCGATTCCGAATACGGAAAAATCGACATCACGATAAATCTTTCCAAACCCGAGAAAGACCCAAGAGACATTGCGAGAGCGGGCAAGGCTAAAAAATCTGCATATCCCGCTTGCCAGCTTTGCAGAGAGAACGAGGGTTATGCCGGAACATTTTCTCATCCCGCAAGACAGAACCACAGAATAATTCCGTTGGAGCTTTTCGGAGAAAGATACTATCTTCAGTATTCTCCGTATGTTTATTACAACGAGCACTGCATCGTATTTAACGAAAAACACGTTCCGATGGTGATAAACAGGGCGACATTTGAGAAACTTCTCGATTTTGTCACGCAGTTTCCGCACTACACAGTCGGTTCAAATGCTGATTTGCCGATAGTCGGCGGTTCTATTTTAAGCCACGATCACTTCCAGGGCGGAAGATATGTTTTTGCCATGGCAAAAGCAGAATGCGAATCGCACTTTGAACTTAAGGATTACCCGAATGTTTCAGCCGGCATACTGAACTGGCCTATGTCCGTAATCAGACTTAGCGGTTCCGATGTAGAAGAGCTTGTTGCCGCCGCAGATCATATTTTAACTGCTTGGCGAAGATATTCGGACGAAAAAGCGTTCATATTCTCCGAGACTGACGGTGTTCCTCACAATACAATCACTCCGATTGCAAGAAAAAAGAACGGAAAATACGAGCTTGATCTTGTCTTGAGGAACAACATAACAACGGACGAAAATCCGCTTGGTGTTTTCCATCCGCACGCAAAGCTTCATCACATCAAAAAAGAGAATATTGGTCTTATCGAGGTTATGGGTCTTGCCGTACTTCCCGCAAGACTTAAAAAAGAGATGCACGAGCTTGAAAGAGCCGTTTTGAATAATGAGGATTTGAGAGCAAACGAGCTTACCGCATCGCACGCCGACTGGGCTGATGGATGGAAAAATAACTATGAACTCACAGCTGAAAATATCCACGCTATTGTTCAGAAAGAAATCGGCAAGGTGTTTGTTGAGGTTCTCGAGGATGCGGGAGTGTTCAAGAGAACGGAAGAGGGAAGAGGAGCTTTCATGCGCTTTGTAAATTCTCTGTAAAACAAAAAATAAGTATAAGGGACGCACCCGATTTGTAATACCACCTTCCTTATGAAAACTGTCCGAGAGCATTGCTTTCGGACAGTTTTCTCTTGTAAAAACGGTGCAGGTTTTGTTCTGCACCGTCATTTGTTTAAGTTTATTTATTCCACTCGTCGATTTGCTTTCTGAGCCAGTTCACCCAGTTTTCAATTCCTTCGCCTGTTTTTGCACTGATGAAGTAAATCTCGCAATTGGGATTGAGCTTTTTTATCCTCTCGACAACAGCTTCATCGTCAAAATCAAACACGCACTTCGTATCTATTTTGTTTATGAGAACGCAGTCGCTTATCGTGAACATGAGCGGATATTTGAGCGGCTTGTCGTCACCCTCTGGAACTGATAAAATCATGGCATTCTTTGATGCGCCCGTGTCAAATTCGGCTGGGCAAACGAGATTGCCGACATTTTCGAGAACGACAAAATCAAAATCTTCGGCGTCAAAATTATCGAGACCCTGTTTTGTCATGCCAGCGTCAAGGTGACACATTCCGCCCGTATGGAGCTGAATCGACTTTGCACCCGTCTCTGCAATAGCCTTTGCATCAACCTCGCTGTCAATATCGGCTTCCATTACACCGATTTTATATTCGTCTTTAAGTGCGGCGATTGTCTGCTTGAGTGTTGTCGTCTTTCCGCTTCCGGGGGAAGACATAAGATTCAAAAGAAAAGTCTTATCTTTCTTAAGTCTTTCACGGAGTTTGTCCGCTTCTCTGTCGTTGTTTTCAAATACTGAATGTTTGATTTCTATTACTTTGTAGCTGTCCATGGTACCTCTTATTATTTGTTGTTTATTTGTGCTCTTTCAAGCGCAAGCTCGTAATCTCTTTGGTAGGTGAATATCTCTTTCTTGTACGGATTCGTCTTAGTCTCGATTGCACGCTTTATAATTATCGCAAGTATAATCACGTTTGCGGCAAGGGCAAGCACTGCGAGAATGCCCTGAGCTCTCGGATCTGCACTTGTCGGTGCAGCTGCAGCGTTCATCACATATCCCTTTGGATAAACTGATGAGTAGACTGCGAATTTATCACTTAACATGAACTGCGGCACGATCTGAGCGAACATACACCAAATTGCAAGTGTGTTCGCACGGTTCTGAATCCAACCGCCCTTGTTCCAAAGTGCGTTTGCAAAAGTAGGAGCAAGCAGTAAAGCAAGACCGCAATACCAGCTGTGGGTGGGAAGATTGTTGTAAGTGTACTCAAAGTTCCAAATATCATAGGCGACAATATAGCACCAGGTCATATCGGGCCATAGCATATCCGTTTGATCTTTAGATTGGTAAATTCCCCACCAGCCTGTCATACAGAATATGTTGATGAGACCGGCAATGCCATTCACCCAGTTCCACCAACCGCCGTAAAGCCAAATTCCTTCGTTGGAATACCACCAAGCTGAGCCTGTCTCTGCAAGGGCGTTTGCGCCTTTTATAGCTGACTCAAAGTCGGATGCAACTGCGATGAGAATGTTGATTGCAACAATGAGGAACGGGAAAACCTTGAACCACTCGGTTTTGCCGATGCTCCATTTATATTTAAGGAACATAAAACCGATGCAGCCGATTGTGGCGGCATATAATTTTGCATAGTGGAACCAGCCGTTCATGTGAAGGTAGGTGGGGTTATTAAGCGCCCACTCGCTTCCGCTTTTAACACCACACATAATAGCGATAAAATAAACGGACAGAACCACAGGCACGACAATGAAACAGAATATTCCACCTGCTCTGCTTCGCCTTGCAACTTCATTGAGGACGATAAGTCCCACAAATGCCATAAGCCAACCCAACAGTTGGGTTATTGATGAGTCGCCGTAAATGTGAAAAAACATAGTATACCTCCTCAAAAATGTTAAATTTGATATACACACACCTTGTACTTAAACACATAGTATCACTCACAAAAGCCTTAGTCAAGTTAAATATTTAACAATTTCGGTTGACTTTGTTCTCTAAAAGATATAAAATTATTCTACTATATAAGTTGGAGATGTGTGTTATGCCAAAAAGATACGAATACGTTACCCCTCCCAGCATGGGAGTTAAAAATCCGCGCCCAAAAGTTGCCGCAGTCGGTAAGAAAATTACGGATGTTGTCGACCACAAGCTGAAGGGCGTCACTTCCGACGATGCGGAGTACTGGGGACTTGCCGATATTCTGACCGATGATATGTGTGATGTTATATTATCAATGGGACTTAGAAAACCCGAGACATTCGAACAGATTGCACGCAAGAATCGACAGTTTTCTGAGGAAAAGCTTCAGGAGATGCTCGATTACATGAGCTATGTCGGTATTTTGGAATACGACTACGGTTACCACTACGACCACAACGGAAGAACTGCGCCGCCTTCCGAGAGAAGGTATATTCTGCCGATGTTCGTTCCCGGTTCGGCTGAACTTTTCAATATTCACGAGCTTCCGCCCGACGGGATAAATCAGCGCCTTATCGATCACCCTGAGCTTGCTTCGTTCTTCGAGAGAATGACGTTTGTTCCGCTTGCCGGAATAACTCACATGGTTCCTCCGGGCGGTTCCGGAGTCGGCATGCACGTAATTCCCGTTGAAAAAGCAATTTCAATGGAAAACGGCGTTATGGATATAGAACAACTTTCCTATTGGCTCAAGAAATACGAGGGGCACATCGGAGTTGCCAGATGTTCTTGCCGTGCTTCGAGAACTGCGCTCGACGAGGGCTGTGCCGACGATGATTATGGTTGGTGCATAGGCGTCGGAGATTTTGCCGATTACTGCCGTGAAACTCATAAGGGACACGACATCACTTATGATGAGGCAATGGAGATTCTAAAGAACGCCGAGAAAAACGGATTTGTTCATCAGATCACCAATATCGACGGTGACAACAAGGTTTTCGGTATTTGCAACTGCAACGTCAATATTTGCAATGCACTGAGAACTTCACAGCTTTTCAATACTCCCAATCTTTCCCGTTCGGCTTATACTGCCAAGGTTGAACCCGATAAATGCGTAGCTTGCGGAAAGTGCGTTGAGTATTGCCCGGCGGGAGCTGTGCGTTTGGGTCAAAAACTATGCACAACTCACGGAGAAGTTGTTTATCCGAGAAGAACTCTTCCGGAACAGTCATCCTTAAAGGAATACCTCAACTGGAAGGAGGACAAGTGGGACGAAGATTACCGTGACAACAACAGAATAAACTGTTATGACACAGGCACTGCACCTTGCAAAACGGCTTGCCCCGCTCATATTGCCGTACAGGGATACCTCAAAATGGCGGCACAGGGTAGATATAAGGATGCTCTCGCATTAATCAAGAAAGACAATCCGTTCCCAGCCATTTGCGGACGAGTTTGCAACCATAAGTGCGAGGACGCTTGCACAAGAGGTCTTGTGGACAGAGCGGTTTCTATCGATGCGGTCAAGAAATTTATAGCCGAACAGGATTTGAACGCAGAAACAAGATATGTACC
The DNA here is from genome assembly GCA_963621245.1 of uncultured Prevotella sp. GTDB lineage: Bacteria > Bacillota > Clostridia > Oscillospirales > Acutalibacteraceae > SIG603. The sequence goes on from CAVFCW010000005.1 coordinate 48,313, forward strand.
CGAGGTTGTAATCGCTTCGAACAGATATGACCACTGGAGTCAGAAAATTGCCATTATCGGTGCGGGCCCTGCCGGTCTTTCATGCGCGTATTATCTTGCAACTAAAGGTTATAAGCCGACTGTATTTGAGAAGAGCGAAAAGCCGGGCGGCATGATGCGTTACGGAATTCCGTCTTATAAGCTTGAAAAAGACATAATCGACGCTGAAATAGATGTTATCAAAGAGCTTGGCGTTGAGGTTAAATGCGGCGTTGAAGTCGGCAAAGACGTAACACTTGACGAACTCAGAAAAGAGGGCTTCGAGGCATTTTACATCGCTATCGGCTGTCAGGGCGGAAAACTTGCCGGAGTTAAAGGCGAGGATGCGAACGGTATAGAAATTGCCGTTGATTTTTTACACGAGGCAAGCGAAAATCAGTCAAGAAAACTTGAGGGAGATATTGTTGTTATCGGCGGCGGAAATGTAGCGGTTGACTGCGCAAGAACAGCGCACAGATTCGGCGCAGAAAATGTAACTATGGTTTGCCTTGAAAACAGAGACAATATGCCCGCTTCTAACGAGGAAATTGAAGAAACTCTCGAGGAGAACATCAAGATTTGCAATTCTTGGGGGCCAAAAGAGATAATCAAGGACGAGAACGGCAACGTGAAGTCGGTTATATTTAAGAAGTGTTTCAGAACCATTGATCCGAACACAGGTAAATTCGATCCCGTTTATGACGAGAGCGAAACCAAAGAAATCAAAGCTGACAGAGTGGTTTATGCAATCGGACAGTCGGTTGACTGGGGAAATCTCTTGGACGGCGAAAACGTAGAACTGAGAAACGGCAGATATCCGATTGCAGACGGACTTACATATCAGACCTCACAAAAGGATATTTTTGTCGGCGGAGATGTTTACACGGGTCCTAAGTTTGTCATTGATGCGGTCGAGGCGGGAAAATGCGCCGCTGAGTCGCTTCACAGATTCGTGCATCCGCACGCAAGCCTTACAATCGGCAGAAACCGCCGTGATTTTATCGAGCTTGATAAATCGGACGTCGTTATCGATTGTTACGACAATTCTTCACGACAGGAAGCCGGCAAGGACGAAAGCGTTGATCACAAAATGTCGTTCAGAGACGCACACAAGACCTTAACTGAGGAGCAGGTGAGAATCGAAACATCGCGTTGTCTCGGATGCGGTGCGTCGGTAGTCGATCCGAACAGGTGCTTGGGCTGCGGTGTTTGTACAACAAAGTGCGAATTTGACGCAATTAAGCTTCACCGTGATCATCCCGAGGCATCAAAGATGGTCGTTGCCGAGGACAAGATGAAGCATATTTTGCCTTATTTTGTTAAAAATGTCGCTAAGCTTGCAATAAAGAGAGTGCCGAAAGAAGTTAAAGACTACGAGAAGAAGTACGAGGACTTCCGTCAGGCTATCGGCAAAGATACCGAAAAGCACTGAGAGGCGCTTTATGCATGAGCTTGGAGTAGTATTCTATGTTATTGACGATGTGAAAAAGGTTGCCGAAGAAAACGATGTTGAGCATGTGCACAGCGTGACAATAGAGCTTGGTGAGGTTTCAACCGTTATTCCCGAATACCTTATTGATTGTTGGAACTGGGCGGTAAAAAAGCACGATATTCTCCTTGACTGCGAACTCAAGATTGAGAGAATAGACGCTGTAACCTACTGCACGGCTTGCGGTGAAAAATATCCTACCGTCAAGTTCGGAAAGGTTTGCCCGAATTGCGGCAGTGACGAAACTTATCTTGTTCAAGGCAATGAATTTAACATCAAGGAAATTGAAGTGACATAAAGAAAAAGTCGGGTACTTAACTGTATCCGACTTTCTTGTGTGATTAAATATAAACATCCAAATCCTGACCGTTGTGCACTTCGCCGTCATAAACAGATTTAATTTCCTCTAAAATGGCGTACTCACGCTCTTTGATGTGCTTGGTCATATTGATGCTGTTGTCAAATATCATGGTGTGATAAATTCGGTGGTAAGTGACAAGCTGTTTCGGCTTGATTTCTCGGCACATCTCACCCAAAGCTATCGATGAGGTATGCACCGATGAGTGATATTTCTGCCAGTGCTCGGCGCGCTCTTTAAGCCCTGCTGTATAAAATACCTCGTGAAGTAAAATATCGCATCCTTTCGCCTTTTCAACCATTAATTCACTCGGACAAGTGTCGCCGGAAATGACAATGACCTTATCGGGCGTTGTAAATTTAAAGCTGAAAGAATCGAGTGTTCCGTGATAAGCCGTGAAAGCTTCAACCGTCACGAGATCATCTTTATAAACATAGCCGTTTTCAATTTCGGTAACTTCGGTTTTGTAACCGTTTTCGTTGCCCTGTTCGTCACCGTTCAGTCTGAAATCAATGTCAACTTTATATGCTTCGGTCGTGCAGTCAACCATATGCTTTAATCCCTTTGGCCCGAAAAGTTTAAGCGGTTCGTTTCTTGTAAGTACCCAAGGGGTGAAAATTAAATCGGCAAGTCCTGTCGTGTGGTCGGAGTGCAGATGAGTGCAAAAAGCCGTTGCCAAATTTCTCGGATTCAATTCGTCTATTCCCATGGCGAAAGCCTTAGTGCATTGTCTGACCACACCTGCGCCGAAATCGACAAGATAGGCTCTGTCGTCAACGATAACTGCGCTAGCGGGGCCGTTTGCCCACGGTTCGGCATTCGGAGTGCCCGTTCCGAGTAATACTAATTTAGTTCTGCTCATAATTTTCTCCAAAAGTTTTTTCTACATAATAGCACTTTATAAAGAATAATACAATTGCGCTTGGTTGAAAACGCCCTTAATTTGTGATACAATCAGAAAAAATGTAAGGGGGTGTTTTAAGTGTTCAGGCCTATAAGAAGAAAAGCAAAAGAAAAAAGCATAGAAACGGCAAAATCACTTCTCAAAAACTCGAGAATCGGAATTCTTGCGGTGAACGGCGATGACGGCTATCCTTACGCTGTTCCAATTAACTTTCTTTACGATGAGGAAAGCAATAAGATTTATTTTCACGGCGCAAAGAGCGGCCATAAATTTGATTCGCTAAAAAAAGACAATAAGGTTTGTTTCACTGTTTACGGAAAAGAAACCGTAAAAGCGGAGGAGTGGGCACCTTTTTGCGAGAGTACAGTTATTTTCGGAAAGTGCAACATGCTTGAGTATGGCGAGGAGTCACTCGAAAAGCTCAGAAAAGTTGCCGAAAAATATTATCTCGATGAACAGACGATAGATGAAGAAATGGATTCAGCCGCAAAGGCTTGTGTGGTTTTTGAAATTGAAATCGAGCACATCTCCGCAAAAGAAATTCAGGAAAAATAAAAAACCAACCGTCAGGTTGGCTTTTTCTGTCAGTCTTTGATTTTCGAGCAGGTGTCAACAACTTTGTCAAGCAAAGTTACAAGAGTGCGCTCTTCATCATCTGAAAGCTCGGTTTGAATGCTTCTGCTCCAGTTTTCAAGATGCTTTCTTATCTCAGGGACGATTTCTTCTCCCTTTGGTGTTAAGTAAAGATTGTTTTGCCGTCTGTCGTTGGCGTCGGTTTCTCTTCTTATGTAACCGAGTTCTTCAAGGCGCTTGGTTCTTCTTGCAATGGTACATTTGTCAATGTTCATAAAGCTGACGATAGCGTCCTGACTTGTGCCGGGATTTCTTGCACAAAATGACACAATGGTGTACATGCAGCCGTGCAGATTGAATTTCTTAAGATGATCGTTCATGTACTTGATTTTCTGCCTGTGCAAATAAGTCACACATCTGCTCAGCATTCTTGGGTATTCGGCGGGGTTATCGGTGAAAATTTCACTCATTGCCGTGAACCTCCTTTTCCATATATACATATAATTATAACTGTTTTTTAACGGTTGTCAATGCAACTATTAAGCAATAAGATTAAATTTATGTAAAATTTAGATTAAAATTGCTTACAAAAGCATGCAGTTGACATTATTAACATAAATTTGTCCTGAAAATCAGAAAAAAAGGTACGAAAAATAACGTGAATCAGAACAATCCTTTTAAATTTAGTGACGACAACAAGCGTTATCACACTTTATATTATTACAACAAGCATCACTTAGGAAAGAGCAGAAAGGTTATTTTAAATGCTGGTATGACTTGCCCAAACAAAGACGGTACGGCTGGCGTTGGTGGTTGTATTTTCTGCGATCAGGGGAGCGGATATTTTGAGCTTTCCTCTAAAATTTCTATCAGAGATCAGATTATAGCCGAGAGAGAACGCATTTACAAAAAAACGCCTGGGGTTAAGCTTACGGGATATTTTCAGTCGAACACGAACACGTACTGTTCGGCAGAAAGGCTGACAGAGATTTTGAGCGAGGCTTACGAGAGCGGAATGCTCGATTCTTTGGATATTGCCACAAGACCCGACTGCCTTGACGATGAGAAAATTGAAATTTTAAAGAGCTTTTCCGAGAAAATACCGCTCACGGTCGAACTTGGACTGCAAACGATAAATGATGAAACAGCTAAAATAATCAACCGTGGTTATGACTTTAATGTTTTTGTGAAAAGTTTTGAAAAGCTGAAACAAGCAAACATCAGAACTTGCGTGCATTTGATTGACGGCTTACCGAATGAAAACACAGCCGATATGATTAACTCGGCTAAAGTTCTTGGGCAAATGCGACCCGACGCCGTTAAGATTCATTTGCTTTTTGTGATAAAAAACACAAGGCTTGCCGATATGTACGAATGCGGTGAGTACACGCCGATGAGTTTTGAGGATTACATTAACACTTTGATTACTCAACTTGAGTATTTGCCGGAGGAGACGGTAATCGAGCGTGTGACTGGTGACGGCGACAAAAGAACTCTGCTTGCGCCGATGTGGAGCACCGATAAAATCAGAGTTTTGGGTACAATAGATAAGCTTATGGCGGAACGTAATACTTGGCAAGGCAGACTTTTTGTTGCAAGATAGCTTTCCTTGTGATACAATATAAGCGTATATGTGCGCATTTGATATGAAAAAAGTGACGCTCAATTCACTTGCAGAAAGGATTTCTTATGAATAATGTCTTTGGGAAGATGAATAAAGCACTTAAAAAAGGCAATGTTTATCTTATCATCATCGCCGTTTTGGCGGCGCTTATTGTTCTTGCTTCCGTATATGTTTATTTCTTCAAGAATGACAACCGCGGAACAGGCACACCGACAACAGATGTGGTCAACGATAACGGTTCAACTCTCACGGTTTCCGATATTTATTCCGGTGAGGTTGAAATTCCGAAATTCAGCTATGCACTCAACACATACGATACAGCTTCTTTCACCACAAATACAGACGGAACCGTAACTTACCCCAACTCCTACAAGGGTGTTGATGTTTCCGAGCATCAGGGTGATGTCGATTGGGCTAAGGTCAAAGCGGCAGGCTATGATTTTGCAATGCTCAGAGTAGGTTACAGAGGCTATACTCGAGGAAGAATCTACGACGATACTACCTTCGAGGCTAACATCAGCGGCGCTACGGAGCAGGGACTTAAAGTCGGACTTTATTTCTTCTCTCAGGCAGTCACGGTTGCTGAGGCAGAGGAAGAGGCAAGCTTGGTTCTCTCTATGATAGGCGATTATAAAATCGATTATCCGATTGCCTTCGACTGGGAGCCTGTGGATGACAGCAGTGCGAGAACCAATAGCATCACGGGCGATGAGGTATCACAAATTGCCGCAGCGTTCTGCGATAAGATAAGCAAGGCGGGATACAACACCGCAGTTTACATCAACAAGACTCAGGCATACAGCTTCTATAATCTTGACACAATTAAGAATTATGATATCTGGTATGCTGAGTATCAGGCGGCTCCGAGCCTTTACTACGATTTCACAATGTGGCAGTACAGCTCCACGGGAACCGTTGACGGAATTAACGGCACAGCCGATTTGAACATATCCTTTAAGGATTACTCAAAATAAGAAAATAATTAAGCTAAAGACCGTTCGTGAATTGCGAGCGGTCTTTTCATATGGAATATGAAACTTAATCCACAATTCGAGTGAATAATTTTATGAAACAGATATGGGATAGATACTTGAAAAATGTGTAATATTTCAGTATACTTATATCAGGAAAAGTGAAGCAAATAGGTTGCTTTCAAGGAGGAGTTTACTTTTGAATATATCGGAATTTGCCGCGGTAGCGGGCGTGTCGAAATCGGCAGTCAGTCGTTATTTTAACGACGGCTATCTCAGTGACGATAAGCGTGAAAAAATTGAAAAAGCCATTAAGGAGACGGGTTACGCTCCGAGCTTTTCGGCGCATGCGGTCAAAACGAGAATAACAAAGCTTGTGGGCGTTATTCTGCCGAAATTATCAAGTGAAAGCTGTGCGAGAATCACCGAGGGCATAAGTCAGGTGCTTTACGAAAACGGTTATCAAATTTTGCTTGTTAACACTGCTAACGACTACAACAAAGAAATTGAATATCTCGAGCTTTTCAGGCAAAACAGAGTTGACGGAGTAATTTTGCTCGCATCTGTTTTTACAGAGACGCATCGATCTATAATAAACAAAATGCGCATTCCCGTCGTCATAATCGGACAACAGTACAAGGGACTTTCCTGCGTTTGTCATGATGACTTCGGCGCGGCTTACGCTTTAACGGAGCTTATGCTCAAAAAAGGCGCTGTTAAGCCCGCTTATATCGGCGTTACCGATGAAGATAAAGCGGCGGGAGAAGAGCGACATCAGGGCTTTATACAGGCGCTTCAGGACTATGATATTAAGCTCGAGAAAAATTACAGCGTTATTTCTGAATTTACTATCGACTCGGGCTATCACTGTGCGGCAAGGCTTTTAAACAGCGGTGCAAAACCCGACTGTGTTTTTTGTGCAACGGATACGATAGCGGCGGGCGCTGCTCTCTATTTTCGTGAGAAAGGCATTAAAATACCCGAGGACATGATGATGTGCGGCGTCGGCGGCTCTCATTTGGCTTCGGTTTCATCCGTTCCACTCACCACGGCACGACTTCACTATAAAACGGCCGGAATCGAGGGGGCGCAGATGCTTCTCAATTACATAAGCCGTCCTTCGGACATTCCCAAAACCATGAAACTTGACTATGAAATTGTGGAAAGACTGTCGACGGAAAAGTGAATTGTTGTGAAACTGTGTGAAACCTATCGTTCGGAGCACATAAGTTTATTTGATATTGCTAATAGACAAAAGCCGATAAAAGGGATACAATAATATCAACAAATGAAATCGGTTTCACAAGCAATATGAAATAACTGAAAGGAATAGGATAGGTATGGATTACAAGCGTTCTGCTCATGAAATTCTTACTGCAATTGGCGGAAAGGGAAATCTTGCAAGTGCGGCTCACTGCGCAACAAGACTCAGACTCGTCATTGCCGACAACAGCAAAGTAAACAAGAAAGTTTTGGAAAACATTGACGGAGTTAAGGGTGTTTTTGAGGCATCCGGTCAGCTCCAGATTATCATCGGAACCGGTGCGGTTAACAAGGTTTACGATGAATTTATTGCAGAGGCAGGCATAGAAGCCGCTTCCAAGGAAGATGTTAAGGCTGCTGCTGCGGCACAGTCACCGTGGTATAAGCGTGCAATCAAGAATCTCGGTGATATCTTCGTTCCGATTATACCCGCAATCGTTGCAACAGGTCTTCTCAACGGTTTGCTCGGAGGTCTTGTTCAGGTATTCCCCGGAATGTCAAGCTCTCATCTCTATGAGCTTTTGAACCTCTTCTCAAACACAGCATTAACATTCCTCCCCGTTCTTATCGCAATGTCAGCCGCTAAGATTTTCGGCGGTAACCAGTTCCTCGGCGCCGTTATCGGTATGATAATGATTCACCCGAACCTCGTTAACGCATGGACAGTTGCAAGCGGTGCAGAAACAAGCACTCTTTGGTCTTGGTTCGGCGTTTGGAACATTTCAAACGTAGGTTATCAGGGACACGTTATCCCCGTTATTCTCTCCGTTTGGCTTATGTCGGCTATCGAAAAGAGACTGCATAAGAAAGTGCCTGAGGTACTCGATCTCTTTGTAACGCCGCTCGTATCCGTTTTGGTTGCAGGCTTCTTCAGCCTCACATTAATAGGACCTGTTTTCGCACAGATTGAAACTTGGGTTCTCAACGGCGCACAGCTCCTCATTGCAGTTCCGTTCGGTATCGGCGCATTCATCGTAGGCGGTCTTTACGCTCCCACAGTTGTTGCCGGTGTTCACCACATGTACAACGCAATCGAGATGATGATGCTCGCAGACAACGGCATGAACACATGGATGCCTATTGCTACAGCAGCTAACGTTGCACAGGGCGCAGCCGCTCTTGCAGTTGCTCTCAAAACAAAGAACAAGAAGACAAAGGCAATGGCACTTCCCGCATCTCTCTCAGCTTTCCTCGGAATCACAGAGCCGGCTATCTTCGGTGTTAACGTAAGATTTATGCGCCCGTTCATTGCTGGTTGCATCGGTGGTGCATTCGGCGGTGCTCTCGCATCAATCATGAAGGTTTACGCTACAGCAAACGGCGTTACAGGTTTGTTCGGTTTCCTTATCACGACAGATTCATTCCTCGGCTACTTACTCACAATCGTAGTTGCATTCGGTGTTGCTTTTGCAATCTCTTGGTTCCTCGGTATTAAAGAGGACGGTGAGGAGACAGTTTCTTCCGATAACAACACAGTAGCAGAAATCAAGGATTTACCCGCAAATCAGGTTGCTTCTCCGCTCAAGGGCGAGGCAATTGCTCTCAAAGATGTTCCTGACGAGACCTTTGCACAGGGCGTTTTGGGCGACGGTATCGCAGTTGAGCCTTCAGAGGGCAAAGTAGTTGCTCCCGCAGACGGAACAGTCGGAACACTTTTCGATACTCATCACGCTATCGGACTCAATCTTGATAACGGCGCTGAGCTTTTGATCCACATCGGCATCAACACAGTCGAGCTAGGCGGCGAGGGCTACACAGCTCATGTTGCAGAGGGCGACAGAGTTAAGAAGGGTCAGACCCTCATTACCTTTGACAAAGCACTTATCGCTTCAAAGGGATACAAGACAGTAACTCCCGTTATTGTAACAAATTCGTTTGAATATTCAGCCGTTAAAGCACTTGCAAACGGTTCTGTGTCGGTAGGCGACGCTCTTCTTGAGCTTGTAAAGGAGTGATCCTAAATGGGATTTGTTGACGGAAAATGGAGACAAGATCTTCACCTTGAGCCGCCTAAGGGCTGGCTCAACGACCCTAACGGTTTAAGCTTCTTTGACGGATACTACCACGTATATTTTCAGTATGCTCCGGACAGTGCGGCGGGCAACTCTAAAAAATACTGGGGCCACTACAGAAGTAAAGATTTTACCGAGTGGGAATTCACAGGTATAGTTCTTCTGACCGACACACCCGAGGACAGAGACGGAGTTTACTCCGGATGTGCAGTTGTATCGGACGATCTTCTCCACATATTCTACACGGGAAACGTCAAAGAAAAAGGTGATTTTGATTACATTACAGCCGGAAGAGGCGCAAATGTAATTCACGTCACAAGCGAAGATTCCGTGAATATGAGCTGCAAGGATGTTCTTCTTCGAAACAGCGATTATCCGTCATTCTGCTCCTGTCATGTAAGAGATCCGAAAGTCTGGCACGAAAACGGAAAATGGCACATGGTTCTTGGCGCGAGAACTCTTGACGATGAGGGTTGTGTGCTTTTTTACACCTCGGACGATCTTACAAAATGGGAGTACAGCCACAGTGAAAAAGTTCCGAATTTCGGATATATGTGGGAATGTCCCGATGTTTTGAAAATTGACGGCAAGAGATACCTGAGCGTTTCACCTCAGGGTCTCGAGCCTCAGAAAACAAAGTATCAGAACGTTTACCAGTCGGGATATTTTAAGTATGACGATGACGGAGAACTTCACGATTTTGTCGAGTGGGATATGGGATTTGATTTCTATGCACCACAGACATTTGAAGCTCCTGACGGAAGAAGAATTCTTATCGGCTGGATGGGCATAGGCGATATTCCGTACACCAATCCGACGGTTGAACTTGGTTATCAGCATTGCCTGACGCTTCCCCGTGAGATTACGGCGGACGAAAACGGTGTGCTTATGCAAAATCCTATAAGAGAACTCGAAAACCTCAGAACAGAGAAAATTTCTCTTAATGATGGAGCGGTCACTGAAATTGCTTATCCCTTTGAATTTACAGCCAATGTAACAAAGTCGTTTGCCGTATCGCTCGACTGCGGAGTAAAATTAGCTTGGAACGGTAAAATCGCAAATCTTAGTTTCTCTGATGATTCCGTTGGATGCGGAAGAGATATAAGAAGAGCAGATCTCACAAAGTGCGAATCCGTAAGAATTATTGCCGACAAGAGCTCACTTGAGATTTACCTTGACGGCGGCAAAATGGTTATGAGCACTAGAATGTACCCCGACAGTGAAAAAGCGGAAATTAAAGTAACAGGACTTGAAGGCGAGCTTTATTCACTTGCCAAAATGAGAGTAAAATATAATTAATATAAATTAAGAGAGGATTATTCACTATGAAAGAGTTTAATTACACAATTACAGATGCAGTAGGAATTCACGCAAGACCGGCTGGTTTACTTGCTAAAAAAGCAGCTTCCTTTAAGAGCACTGTTACAGTTGTTAAGGGTGAGAAGAAGGCGGACACGCGCCGTCTTATGGCTTTGATGGGACTCGGCATCAAGTGCGGAGATGTTATCAGCGTTCAGGTTGAGGGTGAAGATGAAGAGACTGCAGCAGCAGAGCTTTTGGCATTCCTCGCAGACAACAAATTCTGATTAAGCCAGAACGAACCTAATATGTAAAAGGGGGAACCGAGTATGATAGCAATTAAAGGCACCGGTGTTTCCGGCGGAATAGCAGAAGGCCCGATTTTTTGTTACAAGCGTTTGAATAAGACTTCTCAGGAGAAAACGGCTCAGGATTCCGAAACCGAGCTTAACAGATGGAAAACTGCCACAGAACAGGCTGCCGAACAGCTTGATGCACTTGCAGAAAAGACCCGCAAAGAGATTGGCGATGAGGCAGCAATTCTTTTTGAAACTCATCGTATGATGCTTGAAGACCTTGACTACACGGACAGAATAGAAGAGCTCATCAAGGATTCAAATTACAGCGCAGAGACTGCCGTTGAAACAGCGGGCAAGGAATTTTCCGAGATGTTTGCGGCAATGGACGACGATTACATGAAGGCAAGAAGCGTTGATGTAACCGATATTTCTAACAGAGTTGTTTCAATATTGAACGGAAGTGAAGATCAGAACGGAAACCTTGACAAGCCTGTTATAATTCTCGCTGACGATCTCACACCAAGTGAAACGGTACAGCTTGATAAGAGCAAAATTCTCGGATTTATCTTGACGGGCGGCAATGCTAACAGCCACACGGCAATTCTTGCAAGAACGCTCGGCATTCCCGCTATAATTCATGCTGAAATCGAGATTGACTCCTCATATGAGGGCAGATCCACAATGATGGACGGCGGCATCGGCTACATAGTTATAGATCCAGACGATACCACAAGGGAATACATGGGCAAAAAACAGCAGGAAGAGAAAGCTGTAAAGGTTATGCTCGAACAGCTTAAAGGACAGCCCGATGTAACTTTGGACGGAAAGCAGATTAAGGTATATGCAAACATAACCGCTCCCGCAGACGTTGACGCAGTTATAACCAATGACGCAAGAGGAATCGGTCTTTTCAGAAGTGAATTTCTTTACCTCGAAACCAATGATTTTCCCGATGAGGAGATGCAGTTCAACGCTTACCGCTCGGTCGTTCAGCGCATGAATGGCGCAAGGGTTATCATCAGAACTATGGATATCGGCGCCGACAAGAAAATCGGTTACTTCGGCCTTGCAGATGAAGAAAATCCCGCTCTCGGTATGCGTGCGCTTCGTATTTGCTTGTCTCGTCCCGAGATATTCAAGACCCAGCTTCGTGCACTTTATCGTGCTTCCGCTTATGGTAAGCTTGCCGTGATGTTCCCAATGGTAGCAAGCCTTTGGGAGATTCAGGAGGCAAAAAGACTTTGCACAGCCGTAATGACAGAGCTCACAAAGGAGCGTATTCCTTTTGATAAGGATCTTGAGCTTGGCGTTATGATTGAAACTCCGGCGGCAGTTATGATTGCTCCCGAGCTTGCAGAAGAGGTAAGCTTTTTCTCAATCGGTACAAACGATTTAACCCAGTATACTTTGGCACTTGACCGCCAGAGCATTCAGGGACTTGAAAGGTTCTACGACCCTAAACATCCCGCAGTTCTCAGAATGATTCAAATGACTGTTGATGCTGCTCACAAAGCCGGTATTTGGGCTGGTATTTGCGGCGAGATTGCATCTGATGTTTCTCTTACGGAGACCTTCATAAAGATGGGAGTTGACGAGCTCTCGGTTTCTCCGAGATCCGTGCTTCCTATCAGAAATGCCGTAAGAAACACTATGGCAGGAAAATAAGTTAAACACACCTATATACATTCCTAAATCAAAAATGTCGGCAGACGGAGAAATCTGGACGCCGACATTTTTGATGTTATATGAAAGCTATCAATCAGCTGTTAAATTGGTATCGTGAACGGAGAATAGGGGAGTGACAAGACTATAAAAATGTGTTAATATATTGCCGTTTGAATATGTATCGGAGGGTAAAGATGAAAGAAAAGATATTATCACAGCTTTTTAAACCCAAAATGAAGACAAGAGTTATGATGATAGTTGTGGCTCATATTGTTATGGGACTCGGTGTGGCACTGCTAAAAATTGTTGGACTTGGAACTGATCCGTATTCTGCCATGATGCTCGGTTTAACAAATCACACACCGCTTGATTACGGAACATTCTGCCTTATAGGCAATTGTGTTTTCTTTGTGATTGAAATTCTCTTTGGCAGAAAATATATCGGCATAGGAACAATCGCAAACTGGTTTTTGCTCGGCTATTTGGTTATGTTCTGGTCGTGGGTGTTCGATTTGGTCGGAATTGTCTGCCCAACTTCGTTTGTTCTCAGAGTGATAATTTGCGTTGTTGCAATATTTATTCTCGGTTTCAGCCTCTCGTTCTATCAGTCGGCAGACGTGGGTAGCTCACCGTACGACTGCTTGCCGCTTATTATGGTGGACAGACTTCACATGCCGTTTTTTGCGGCTCGTGTCGCACTTGACGCCGCATCGCTTCTCGTTTGTTTCTTGGCTCACGGAGTTCTCGGACTCGGCACGGTGCTCGTCATGCTTTTCTTGGGCCCGATAGCGGGATTTATCAACACTCATTTTTCAGAGAAATTCGTTAAATAAGCTATATCAGGCAACAAAAAGGCTGTTTCCCAAAAGGGAAACAGCCGATTTTATTAATTAAGGTTTAATGCCAAAGAATTACTTCTTGAAAGCTTCTTCAACTGCAACTGCACATGCAACTGTAGCACCGACCATCGGGTTGTTACCCATGCCGATGAGGCCCATCATCTCAACGTGAGCAGGAACAGAAGAAGAACCTGCAAACTGAGCGTCAGAGTGCATTCTTCCCATTGTATCTGTCATACCGTAAGAAGAAGGACCTGCAGCCATGTTATCAGGGTGAAGTGTACGGCCTGTGCCACCGCCGGAAGCAACAGAGAAGTACTTAACGCCGTTCTCGTTGCACCACTTCTTGTATGTACCTGCAACAGGATGCTGGAATCTTGTCGGGTTTGTGGAGTTACCTGTGATGGAAACGCCAACACCTTCGAGCTTCATGATAGCAACGCCTTCCGGAACGTTGTCAGCGCCGTAGCACTTAACAGCAGCTCTCGGGCCGTTTGAATATGCCTTCTCATAAACAACCTTGACTTCCTCAGTCTTGTTGTCGAACTCTGTCTCAACATATGTGAAGCCGTTGATTCTGGAGATGATGAAAGCGGCGTCTTTTCCGAGACCGTTGAGGATAACGCGAAGAGGCTTTGTTCTAACCTTATTAGCGTTAAGAGCAATCTTAATTGCGCCCTCAGCAGCAGCGAAAGACTCGTGACCTGCGAGGAATGCGAAGCACTCTGTCTCTTCTGAAAGGAGCATCTTGCCGAGGTTGCCGTGTCCGCGGCCAACCTGACGGTTCTCAGCAACAGAACCGTTGATGCAGAATGCCTGAAGTCCGATACCGATTGCAGCAGCAGCGTCTGCAGCCTTTGTGGCACCTGACTTGATTGCAATAGCACAACCTACTGTGTAAGCCCACTTTGCATTCTCAAAGCAGATCGGCTGTGTCTCCTGAACGATTGTGTACGGATCGATTCCGGCCTCATCGCAGATTGCCTTGCACTCGTCGATAGAGGATATGCCGTATTCTTTTAAAACGCCGAGGATCTTAGCCTCACGTCTCTCGTATCCTTCAAATGTAGCCATTATTCTGCGCCTCCTTTATTATTCCTTACGTGGGTCGATGTACTTTACAGCGTCTGCAAAGCGACCGTATGTACCCATGGACTTCTTGTAAGCCTCGTTCGGCTCCATGCCCTGCTTGATGAAGTCAGTCATTTTGCCGAGGGAAACGAACTCATAGCCAATGACCTGATCATCCTCGTCAAGAGCCATTCTTGTGCAGTAGCCTTCTGTCATCTCGAGGTAACGAACACCCTTCTCCATTGTGCCGTACATTGTACCGACCATGGATCTGTAACCTTTACCGAGGTCTTCCATGCCTGCGCCGATAACAAGACCGTCATCAGAGAAAGCGGACTGTGTACGACCGTAAACGATCTGGAGGAAGAGCTCACGCATAGCTGTGTTGATAGCGTCGCAGACGAGGTCTGTGTTGAGAGCTTCCATAACGGTCTTGCCGGGGAGGATCTCAGCAGCCATAGCAGCGGAGTGAGTCATACCGGAGCATCCTACAGTCTCGACGAGAGCCTCGTGAATGATGCCGTCCTTAACGTTGAGTGAGAGCTTGCAAGCGCCCTGCTGAGGTGCACACCAGCCTACACCGTGTGTGTAACCGGAAATATCTTTGATCTCCTTAGCGGCAATCCACTTGCCTTCTTCGGGAATCGGAGCCGGATCATGCTTCGGTCCCTTAGCAACAGTACACATGTTTGTTACTTCTTTAGAATAATTAATCATGTTGGTACTCCTTTCAGTTTGGTATTAAACCATATTAGTGCTTATAACATAACAACACGGTTATATTATACGGCAATAATCCCTTTTTTACAAGCGTTTTATTGCTTAAAATCGTTTGTATGCCTTGTTACAGGGGATAAAATTGTATAAAAAATCCGTTTTATGTACGAATTAAAGCCAAAATTTAAAATGTTAAAAGATAAATAATTATTAAATATCGGTAAAATTTACTGTCGCAACAATCTTTATGCATCTTTGTTTCACTTGAATTTTCACTTGATTTACGCTACAATCTAATCGGTGATAAAAATGTCTTATGTATGTTTGATTTCTAATAAAAACGGTGCTTCAATTTCTGCCGACTCCAGACTTACGGCAAGAAAAGCACATTTTGACCACGCTATGAAAGTTTTTTCGGCTGACGATTTGATTTTTGGCTTTGCCGGAGTTTATAAGAGCTCGGGAGAAGTGACCGCAAAGGCAGTTCGTGATATTCTCTTGGACAAAAGTACATCTGCAGAACACAGAATAGATAATGCCGTTTCGTATTTAAAGCTTCAGACAAAGGCAAACGGCACGAGCTGTTCGCTTCTCATTGCCGCCAAAGGGGAGAACGAGCCGATTGTTTGTTCTATCGATATTAAAAACGGTGCTCATACAAGCAAGAAATATAGTATCGGCAGAGATACTGCTATTCAGAACGGCAGAAATTCCGATAAGCTTTTACCGCTTTGTGAATATTTGCCGTCAAAAGAAGATGACATATCTGCGCTCAATCTTCTCACAAGAAAAAGATGTGCCGAGGCTATTGCTTATGACAAGAAAATGAAAAAACTTCTCGGCAATTATCCCGATACGGTAGGCGGAAAGGTTAATACCGTGAGTATTGAGTGGTAAAAATCGCTTCCTTCGAGATACAATATATAGCGCAAAACCAGTTGAAAAACACAACAAATTCCAAAATATAAACTTGTTGCCAAAAATTAAAAAAAGTTCTTGCATTTTATCATAAACTGTACTATAATCAATACTGTTCTCAGGAACGAAACAAAATCAAATGGACGCTTAGCTCAGCTGGCTAGAGCACCTGCTTGACGTGCAGGGGGTCAGCGGTTCAAGTCCGTTAGCGTCCACCAAGCCTCAGATTTTCTGAGGCTTTTTTCTTTTTCTTGTTATAACAGTTCAGCGCCGTGCGAATTTTCACACGGCGCTTTTCTTATGCTTCCAAACGGATGTATTTTCTGACGGGATATTTTGTTACAGCAAGTTTATATTCTGCGTTTTTGTTAATCTCCTCTTCTGTTTTCATGCCGATCATAGGGAAAGCAAGCTTGAGACTTATTTCTTTTCCAGAAACTGTTGTGACGGAGGAGAGATAATCATCTATTCTGTCGTCAGTGTCCATTAAAAGCTGAGGATCCATAACGGTCACAAAATCGCTGTTCTTTCCGACCAACATCCAGTCGCCAATCATCACTTTGCCGATTTCATTGTTATCATTTAAGATAGAAACTGTCAGCTCCAATATGTAATTAAAGCTGCTTTGTGTGCTTATAGAGGAGTTTCCAAGCTTATATTTGCTCACATAATCTTCTTTTGAGATAAGCTCGAAATCTGTAACCTTTACGCTGTAACCGTCGGTTGATTCGCTGCTGTCTCGGAAAAAGCTTCCGTTCAGTTCTACCCACTCGTTCACTTTGTAGTATTCGGTTTGCGGTTTCACGGCGGTAATATTAACATATGCGATTCTTACTGCAGCCAAAATCAAAATTAAACCAAGAAAAACAGCTCCAAATCTGATTGCTTTAGTTTTCATTTTCGGTTATCCTGCCTTCCTCAATGAAATAAATCTTGTCGGAAAGCTCTTTGAGAACGGAATAATCGTGGCACGTGAGAATTATTAGTGCTCCTCGCTCTTTTTCACGCTTCAGTATGCGTTTTACAATTTCAACACCTTTTGCGTCAAGCGCATTTGTCGGCTCATCAATCAAAATAATGTTCGGATGTTCAAGCACTGCGCCGGCTATTCCGAGACGCTGTTTCATACCGAGGGAGAAATATTTGAATTTCTTGTTTCCTGGATCACTTAAATTAACCTCTTGCAGTAATTCGAGAATTTCTTCGTCGGAAATCTTATTTTTGATTGATGCAAGAAATTTCAGATTATCAAATGCCGAATAATTATCGAGAAAGCTGGGGGAGTCGATTAAAATTCCTATGCTCTCGGGAAAATCCATATCCTTTTTGAGAACTTTGCCGTCGATAATGACTTTACCCAAGTTTGGCCTAATGAGTCCGCAAATGGTTCTCATAAGCATGGTTTTACCGGAACCGTTTATACCTTTTAAACCAGTTATTTCACCTGAGTTAAACTCGAGATTTATGTTATCGAGTATTTTAACGCCGTTTATTGTTTTGCTAACGTTTTCTACTTTAATATTCATTATGTTTTAATGTTTACCTCGCCTTGTTGAGAATATCAGTGTGGCGCAAATAGAAGTATCCTACAAGAATTGACACCAAAGATATCCAAGCGATTATCAAAAGCTCTGTGAATGGATTAAGTCCGATTACCGATAGACTTTCGCTTCTCGCAATCATGCTTATGTTTGGGAAAAGAAATATGTTTTGCGTGTAAGCGCTTGCAAGAATGAATGCCGTTGTAATGAGGTAGCTTGCCAAACGGGAGCTTATTACCGAAAGAGTAAGCTGGAACACACAAAGGCCTATTCCGACAGGAATTTGCATAAGGAGGGTAGGCACGATGTTCCAAGGCTCTTCTGTAAGGTAATCGAGAATATCAAAACGATAATAGGGATAATATGTGCCTATGTTAAGGCTCGGTTTTGCTCCGAATAAAATTGCCGTTATTGAGTAAAAAGAGATTGCAACTGTAAAATAGAGCACCACATTAGCGATAATCCAAACACATTTTGAAAGCCACCAATCGGAGAGTTTGCCGGAAAGTACGATCACATTTTTTCCGAAACCCATCAAATCTTCGTATGGGTACTGTAAAGTAATTAACAAAAGCACAAGGAACACAAGCGCCCAAACGCTCGGGAAGCTGAATGCTACCATATTGTTGACTACGCCGCTTTCATCAAGAAATTTGATGAAGTTGTTGCCGGCAGAAGATCCGCCGAAAAGATAACAGAAGTAGTCGCCGAGGGTAATTTCCGATTTGATTGGGCAAGGCTCCATTCTGAGTACCGCATCAAAATCGACCTTTGCAAACAACGCAATCAAAGAGAAAAGCAAGGCGACAAAGATGAAGACTTTATATCGTTTAAAAAGTCCGTTTTTGAGGTCGCATCGAACCATGTTAAAAAACATCATCGTTTCTACCTCTCAAATATACAGTGCTCAAAGTAAGTATCAACAATGTGATTAAAATGAAAATTACTATGACTATGTTGCCGTTGGAGTTGCCTCTTAGAAAATAAAAAGGGGAGAGATCCAAAGCTATTCTGTTGGCAAAAAGAGCGTCGAAAAAACTCTTTTCGAAGAATAGTGAGACATATGGGATGATTGTTGCCGCAAATTTATTGTGAACAAAAAGGGATATGCTCATGATTAAATCAGCCCACAAGCCGCAGAAAACTCCGGGCAAAAGTGTGAATATCACAACGAACAAGAACGGTTTTGAATAAAAAACACTCGCCAAATATCTTCCAAAGTACTGACTGCTGTAAATTTGATCTAAAGGATCGGGTGTATAAGCGGGAACATAACAAGCCGTTATGATTATATTCACTATAAGTGGAACGACGGCAATCAAAAAGCCCGAGAAAAATGTAACGATATATTTTGCTAAGTAATATCTCGTTTGCCCCTTTTTAATTGACATTTGTCTGAGATAGCCGCTTCTTGTTTCGTCAAGAAGTGTAAGGCTGAACGGCAGGCAAGCCGCAAGCGGAAGAATATAATAGAAAATCACCGTGAAAAAGAGGTCACCTGTGATTGAACCGATCCAAATATTGTAAAGCGAAAAATCGAAAGCCAAAGTAGCTTCAGTGAAATAACCGTTTGCATCCGTTTGACCGTATTCATAAATGCTTTTGATTAATTGAGCGGTGTTTCTTCCACGGGTTATGCCAACTACGGCTGTTATAGAAGTTAAAATTGCCACGATAATCCAGAAGCTCTTTGTTCGAAAGAGCTTCCGGGATTCAAGCTTGATTGTATCAAACATATCAGTTATTAACCTCTAAGTTATTGAGATCAATTCCAAAGGAGTGGCAGTAGGAGTAGGTAACCAAGCCTAAATATAAGCTGTCAAGAGGCATCTCGTCTGGAAGTACATAGTAACAAAGGGTAACGTCCATGGATTCTCCCTCATTAATATTGAACGAGAAATAGTCGTCTCCGTCTGAATGTGCGCTGAAGTAAGCCAAATAGCCGCTGTTTACCTTCCAGTCTGCAGAACTTTTGTCTCCTATAAAGTCTTCGGAATAGAATTCATCTTTTGAACTGAATTTAAAAATATCGGAATAGAATGTATCTCCGTAGTTGGAAGTTGCATTGATGTTGTTAACGGTCATGTTAATTACTAACGGTTTATATCCGTCGCTTACATAATCATTGTAATCATAAGCGGTTTCGGCGGAATCTATTCCGGTGGATTCAAAATCGTTATATAAGACTGCGCTGTTAACTTTAAAGGTCATTTTGCCTGTCCAGTAACCAAAAGCCTCCTTGTTCGTAGGCGGTTTGTCACCTTGCTCACGTGGAGCCAGCAAATCGACGGGCAATTCTTCGCCCATTTTTCGTATGATTGGTGCGGTTCCGTCAAAGGCATCACCAGAACCAAAGGAATCATCATTTGACTCAGTAGAAGTTTCGGCTACGCTGCTTGCTGTGGTTTCGGAAACAGTGCTTGCATCTGCGTTTTCTGCTATGCTTGTTTCTTCGATTTCTGAGCTTGCCGATTGATTGATTATATCAGTTGAATTCGATTTGATTAAAACAAATCCTATTGTCGCACTTAAAAGGATAACCGCAAAAATCAGTATAGTTATAGTTTTTGATCTCATAAAAACCTCCGTTAATGTCTGTTAATAGAAAGCTCATTGCCATATTAGGATGACACTGAGCACTTATACATAACTGACTCACAACTAAAAAATAAAAAGGAACAGGTTTATCTAGATAAATCTTTTCAAATCTCTTTTCAAGAAAAACAAAAATTACCAATTGAGTCTTGCAGAACCGTCTTCCGCGTAATCTTCGCTCCAATTTAACATAACATCACCCCAAGAATAATGACTTTCGGGATAATATGTTCTCAAGCCGGCATATTTGCCTGCAGCCTTAGTCGTGTTATGCTTAATTGTTTTTCCTCCATAAGTAGTAATCAAAAAGTAAGAGGAAGAAGAGTTACGAATAGATGAGCTTGAGCCGATTGTAGTTTTAATGTAAAAACCGTTAACAGGCATTGAGTGGTCTCTTACACTGAAATAAGTGGCAGAGTTGTTACCTTTCTTATATGTTTCAGGGGAATCAAAATATCTCTGACCTGTAGTCCATTTGAATGTATGAACATGGTCATTTGTAGCCGCACTTGCCGGTAAAGCAAGCACTAATGTCAATAAAATGACAGTGCAGAAAGTTAACATGATTTTTTTAAAAATCTTCATGTCTTGTCTCCTTCAATTTTTATCTCATAAAAATAGTGGTTTCAAAGTTCCTTTTTCAATAATTATCAGTGTAAGTCATTAAGCATCATTGCTCTGTATAAAGCATCGCCTCAATAGTCAATTTGCACTAAAATTTTTACCAATGTGAGCGTTTTTGTGCAAATTTATAATATCACACGCAAAAGGGCTTGTCAAGGTGGTTTATTGTTAAGTTTAGGTTAAATTCGTGTAAGTTTTGAGTAAAGAAAACAGATAACATAAATTGTTGAATACTGAAGAAGTTAGCTGTATAATTTATATGTTATTAGAGCTATGCTTTAAACTTGCCGTTTTGCGCCAATCAAGTAAAGCGGAGAGTTCTCCGATTAAAATAAGGAAAGTATGATTATGAAGGTTGTATTAGAAAACATAACTAAAAGGTTTCCAAACCGCAACAAGAAAATACACGATGATTTTGTTGCTGTTGATAATTTCAATTTTGAGATTCCAGACGGTAAACTTATCGGTTTGCTCGGCCCGTCGGGCTGTGGGAAATCTACCACTCTTAATATGATATGCGGACTTGAAGCACCGACATCGGGCAAAATATATTTCGGTGAAGATGATGTAACCGAGCTTTCACCAGAAATAAGAGGCGTGGGAATGGTTTTCCAAAACTATGCGCTCTATCCGCATTTGACAGTGATGCAGAACATTTGCTTTCCGCTTGAGAATCTGAAAGGCAAAGATAAACTCACGAAACAGCAGATGCGGCAAAAGGCTCTTGATGCCGCAAAGCTTGTCCAAATTGAAGATTTTATGGACAGACTGCCAAGCGAACTTTCGGGCGGTCAACAGCAGAGAGTGGCAATAGCAAGAGCACTTGTGAAAATGCCCAAAGTACTTCTTCTCGATGAACCGCTTTCAAACCTTGACGCAAGACTTAGACTTCAGACGAGAGAAGAAATAAGAAGAATACAGAGGGAAACCAAAATAACAACTATCTTTGTTACGCACGATCAGGAGGAGGCTATGAGCATATCCGATATGATTGTGGTTATGAACAAGGGTGTTGTGCAGCAGATAGGAAAGCCCCAGCAAGTCTACGACGAGCCTGTTAATCTGTTTGTTGCAAAGTTTCTCGGCACTCCGCCTATTAATGTGTTTAAAGGCAGAGTAGAGGGTGGCAAGCTGTTTGTGGGCGATGATAAAGTTTTGAGTGTCGGCGGTGTATCTGACAGGAATGTTTTTGTAGGAATCCGTCCCGAGGGATTTGTGCTTGATGACAACGGCGGTCTTCATTGCAAACTCAGTGCCGTTGAGGTTATGGGCAGAGATACAAGCGTGGTTTCATCCCACACGGCATCACTCGGCGCAAGCATTCGCTCGATTGTTCCCACCGAAAGCAAGGTCGATGCCAAGGACGGAGAAGTTTCGTTCTCGCTTAAACCGTACAAGACATATCTTTTCGATGTAAATGACGAGAAGAGGATAAGCTGTGAGCTTTCCGAGGTAAAATGATGAAAAAAAGTAATATGAAAGCCTGGCTCTATCTTTTGCCGGCGATACTGTTTCTCGGTTTCTTCATGGTCTATCCGCTTATAGACGTACTCGTCTATTCCGTTGAGGAAGGTTATAACTCGGCATCGCAGAGCTTTTTCGGTTACGGCATTTACAACTACAGTTATGTGCTTCACGATACTTATTTTTTACAGGCTGTAAAAAATACTTTCATTTTGGTCGTGATAACCGTTCCGTTATCCACGCTGTTTGCGCTTCTTATCTCGCTTGCGCTCAACAGCATAACCAAGCTTAAAAATCTTTTTCAAACAATTTACTTTTTGCCTTATGTAACGAACACGCTTGCGGTCGGACTTGTTTTTATGATTCTTTTCAAGAAAACTGCTTATTCCGACGGCATGGTAAATCTTCTTATAAACGCATTTGGCGGACAGTCCGTTGACTTCATCGACGGCCCCTACTGGGCAAAAATGTTCGTCATGTGTTTTTACACGATTTGGGTGGTTTTGCCTTTTAAGATTCTTATTTTGACAAGTGCGCTTGCCTCCGTTGACGAGACTTACTACAAAGCCGCAAAGGTGGACGGTGCTTCCGCTTGGACGATTT
This sequence comes from uncultured Prevotella sp., assembly GCA_963621245.1. Lineage (GTDB taxonomy): Bacteria > Bacillota > Clostridia > Oscillospirales > Acutalibacteraceae > SIG603. Next base: position 71,160 of record CAVFCW010000005.1, read on the forward strand.
TCAGAAAAATAACCCTTCCCATGATAAGCCCCATGATTTTCTATCTTGTTATTACGGGATTTATCGGAGCGTTTAAGGCATACAGCGACGAGGTTGCACTTTTCGGAACAGACCTCAATGCCGCAGGAATGAACACGATTGTCGGATATGTTTATGATATGCTTTACGGCAACAGCGGTGGCTATCCGTCTTACGCTTCGGCGGCGGCGCTTATTTTGTTTGCAATCGTGCTTACAATTACATGCATAAATCTTCTTGTGAGCAGGAAGAACGTTCGTTATTGAGGTGAAAGTCATGACCGATTTAAGTGAATACAGAGCAAAAGAGCTTCACGCAAAAAGACGAAAAAAAGTGCTGAAGACGATAACCTATATATTTCTTGCGGTGTGGGCGGTAGCCGTGCTTTTTCCATTTTACTGGATGATACTCACATCCATTAAAAGCTACAGTTCTTACAACGCAGAGTACATTCCTCAGTTTTTTACTGCTTCGCCGACTACGCAAAACTATGTGGACGCCTTTACAAGCGTTCCGCTCGCAAGATATTTTTCGAACACAGTAATTTTCACCGTAATAACTACGGCAATAATGCTGGTGGTTACCGTGCTTGCGGCGTTTGCTTTTTCGAGACTTGAATTTAAAGGTAAAAACCTTGTTTTTACGCTTTTTCTCTCGCTAATGATGATTCCTAATGAGCTTGTCGTTATCACAAATTATCAGACGATAACCAACCTCGGTTTGAGAAACACATTTACAGGCTTGATTTTACCGTCCGTAACTTCTGTTTTCTATATTTATTTGCTGAAAGAGAATTTCGAGCAGATTCCCGATGAGCTTTATAAAGCGGCAAAGGTAGACGGAACATCTGATTTTAAATATCTCACTCGTGTGATGATTCCCATTTGCAAACCCACGATTATCACGATTCTAATATTAAAGGTAATAGAGTGCTGGAACTCTTACGTTTGGCCGAGACTTATCACGGACAATTCCGCATATTTCCTTGTTTCAAACGGAATTCAGGAGATAAGAGAGAACGGATTCGGCCGTGAGAACGTGCCCGCAATGATGGCGGCGGTTGTTGTAATAAGCGTTCCGCTTATCGTTTTGTTCCTCGTTTTCCATAAGAAAATTATGGAGGGAGTTTCGAGAGGAGGAACAAAGGGATGAGAAAGAGATTAAAGGCGATTGTTTTATCGTGCGTTTTGATTTTTACAATGTTCAATTTCAGTGCTTGCCACGGCTCTAAAGGTCAGTCGGCTTTTACCGTGCCCGAAGATTTTGACGAGAGCAAAAACTATGAGATAAGCTTTTGGGCAAAGAACGACACAAACAAAAATCAGACGGATATTTACAACAATGCTATCGAGGACTTCCAAAAGCTGTATCCGAATATAAAAGTTAATTTAAAGCTTTACACCGATTACAGTAAAATCTACAACGATGTTATCACCAATATCGCTACTGACACCACGCCCAATGTATGCATAACTTATCCCGATCATATTGCAACTTACCTGACGGGAGATAATGTAGTTGTTCCGCTTGATGATTTGCTGACGGACGAGAATTACGGTTTGGGTGGTAGCAAGGTTAAATTCGATTCACCGACCAAGGATGAGATTATCCCCGAATTTCTGAACGAATGCTACATCGGAGATAATTGCTACGCACTTCCGTACATGCGCTCGACTGAGGCGCTTTATATCAACAAAACCTATGTTGAAAAACTCGGCTATGAAGTACCAGATGTTCTCACGTGGGACTTTGTCTGGGAGGTATCCGAGGCGGCACTCAAACAGGATTCCAACGGAAATTATCTCGTCAACGGACAAAAGGTTTTGATTCCGTTTATCTATAAATCAACCGACAACATGATGATTTCCATGCTGAAACAGCTCGATGCGGGCTACTCCGATTCAAACGGCGATGTTCTTTTGTTCAACGATACCACAAAAAGCATACTTGAAACAGTTGCCGAACACACGCAAAGTGGAGCATTCTCCACATTTAAAATTTCAAGTTATCCGGCTAACTTTTTGAATGCCGGTCAGTGCATATTTGCGGTTGATTCAACGGCAGGTTCTACTTGGATGGGTTCGGACGCTCCTCTTTCGGATATTGCCGAGGAATCCAAAGTCGATTTTGAGACGGTCGTAAGACCGATTCCGCAGTATGATACATCGAACCCAAAGATGATTTCACAGGGCCCGTCCGTTTGTGTTTTCAACAAGAGCGACAGCGGAGAGGTTTTGGCTTCGTGGCTTTTCGCACAGTATCTGCTTTCGAACAATGTTCAAATTCCTTATGCCGAAACCGAGGGCTACGTGCCCGTTACCTCTAAGGCACAGGAAAGTGACGAATACAAAGATTATCTTTCCCGTTCGGGCGAGGATGATTCCGAGCATTATCAGGTGAAAATCGATGCCACAGAGCTTTTGCTCAATAACATAAGCAATACGTTCGTAACGCCCGTATTTAACGGTTCGACTTCGCTCAGAAGTGCCGCAGGAGAGCTTATAGAAACGGTGGCTAAGTCCGTAAGGCGCAAACAGACAGTTGACGACGCATTCATTCAAAATCTCTATGATGATGTGACTTCGCTTTACAGGCTTGATCAGATTACCGCCGTTAGTTCTTCCGGCAAAGCCGATTTGGGCCCGCTTCCTGTTACCGCAAAAGCACTTTTGGGTACACTGGGAATCACGTGGGTTTTGATTATTCTGTATCTCGCTTTATCTAAGCTTCGTAAAAAGAAAAATTAATTTTGGTGCGGCAAGCTGATTGCCGCACCTTTTTCAATCACAAAAAGAACTTGTTAAGATTTATTGTGTGAAGTGCCGAAACTCCCGTGAAATCGAAAAAACGGCTTGATTTAGGGTGCTTTTTTGTGGTATATTAAATACACAACTTAATATGGTATTGAATTGGAAACGCACAATCCTCCGGGATGATAACGAACAACACATCAGTTAATTCGTTATCATATTTAGGAGGGTATTTTTATGCCAAAAAACAAATTTCAGGATGTAGTTTTCACCGCAATCATGGCTACAATCATGGTTTACGGAATGGTAGTTTATAACGTTGCTCTCAATACGGGCGGTGTTAGCGGTGTTACATTCCTTGCCGCTTTACATGAGCTTCCGATCATGGCTCCTGTCGCTTTCATTCTCGAGTTCTTCATTGTCGGTAAGATTGCAAGAAAGCTTGCCTTCTCTGTAATGAGACCCACAGACAGACCGCAGTTCATCACTTATGCGATTTCCATTTGCATTTGCTGCATTATGTGTCCCACCATGAGCCTTATCGCAACATTCCTTTTCAAAACTCCGTCTTTCGGCACTTGGATTCAGACTTGGGCTATGAACTTCCCAATGGCTATTTGCTATCAGATGTTCTATTGCGGCCCGCTTGTAAGACTTATCTTCAGATTGATCTTTGAGAGAAAGTCAAAAGCCGAGAATAAATAAGATATTATTATGTCGCACACGGCTATGTCGTGTGCGATTTTTTATTGTATACAAAATTGCACTAAATTTTGAGATTAAGGCGAAAAAGATTTTTGTGTTATTTATCTTGATTTTTATATTGTATGTTTTATAATAGATTATGGTCAAACGGCCAAATAATATAATTTTTGGAGAAAAGAAAAATGAAAAGATTTTTTGCGATTCTGACAGTTCTTTCTCTCGCATTCGCTATGACAGCTTGCTCAAGCAGCGATTCGAGCACATCTTCAAGCGAGTCTTCTGCCGAGAGCTCAGTGGCATCTTCTTCCGAGGCAGCTTCTTCTGAGACATCCGCTTCATCCGAGGCTGGCGATGTTGCAGTTATGACATACGCTGAGTATGCAGCTGCTGATCTCGATACAGAGGTTTGCGTTGAGACTTATGTTCAGGCTAAGCAGTCCTGGTGGGAGGACAAGGCTACCGTTTATACTCAGGATGAGGACGGCGCTTATTTCCTTTACAACATGGCTTGCTCAGAGGAAGATTACGATAAGCTTACAGTCGGCACAAAGATTCGTGTAACAGGCTATAAGTCCGAGTGGTCAGGTGAGGTTGAAATCACAGACGCTACATTCGAGATCATCGACGGCAACTACGTTGCGGAGCCTGTTGATGTTACAGATCTTCTCGGCAAGGACGAGCTTATCGACCATCAGAATCAGCTTGTTTCCTTCACAGGAATGACAGTTGAGGCTGCCGATGATAACGGTGCCGCTTACCTTTACAACTATGACGGTTCAGGTACAGATGGTGACGACCTTTACTTCAAGGTTTCCAAGGACGGCGAGACATACACATTTACAGTTGAGTCTTATCTCTGCGACAACACAACAGATGTTTATAAGGCTGTTAAGGAGCTCAAGGTTGGCGATACAGTTGACATGGAAGGCTTCCTTTACTGGTATGACGGTGTAAACCCGCACATCACTTCTGTTACAGTTAAATAATCAAGCCTAAGGCATAAAAAAGCGAGGAAAGCAATTTCCTCGCTTTTGTTTTATCTTATGGCATCTTTCATCGATTTGACATACTCTCCGACATATTTGGGAGAATCCTTGCCGTATTTTTCTATTATCTTGATAATTGCCGAACCGACAATAGCACCGTCCGATATATCTGCCATCTTCTTTGCCTGTTCGGGTGTGGAAATGCCGAATCCGATTGCACACGGAACGCTCGAATTTTCTCTCACGACATTCACAATGGACTTGAGGTCTGTTTTGATTTCGCTTCTCATACCTGTAACGCCCAAGCTTGATACGATATAGATGAAGCCCTCAGCCTCTTTTGCAATCATAGCTATGCGGTTTTCAGAAGTCGGCGCTATGAGTGAAATTAAATCTACTCCGTATTTTGAGCAAATGGGGGAGAACTCCTCTTTTTCTTCGTAGGGAAGATCGGGAAGAATAAGCCCGTCAATTCCGATTTCTTTGCACGTGCCGATGAATTTATCTGATCCATAGGAGAACACGACATTTGCGTAGGTCATAAATACCATGGGGGTTTTTACGTCCTTGCGGATTTCTCTTACAAAATCGAATATCTTGTCAGTCGTCACTCCGCCTTTTAATGCTCTGATGTTTGCGCCCTGAATAACGGGACCCTCGGCAGTCGGATCGGAAAACGGAATGCCAAGCTCGATTAGGTCGGCGCCGTTTGCGGCTGCTTCACGAACGACTTTTGCAGTGGTTTCAAGGTCAGGATCGCCGCAAGTGATGAATGCGATAAATGCTTTGCCGTTTTCAAACGCTTTATTTATATTACTCATAGATGTTCTCTCCTCTGTAACGCGCGATTGCGGCGCAGTCTTTGTCTCCTCTGCCGGAAATTGTGATTACGATAATTTTATCTTTGCTCATGGTTGGAGCTAATTTTTTAGCGTACGCAACAGCGTGAGCGGATTCGATAGCGGGGATTATTCCCTCTGTTTTTGCGAGATATTCAAAAGCATCCACAGCTTCATCATCGGTAACGGGAACATATTTTGCTCGTCCGCTGTCGTGTAAATAAGCGTGTTCGGGGCCGACACCCGGATAATCAAGACCTGCCGAAATTGAATAAACAGGAGCGATTTGACCGTATTTATCCTGGCAGAAATAAGATTTCATGCCGTGGAAAATTCCAAGTCTGCCAGTTGCGATTGTTGCGGCTGTCTCGAATGTATCTATGCCTCTGCCGGCAGCTTCGCATCCGATAAGCTCTACATCTTTGTCCTCGATGAAATTATAGAATGTGCCGATTGCGTTTGAACCGCCGCCCACGCAAGCTATAACGGCATCGGGAAGTCTGCCTTCCTTTTCGAGCATTTGCTCTTTGATTTCCTTTGAAATAACAGCCTGAAAATCACGGACGATTGTGGGGAACGGATGAGGTCCCATGACGGAACCCAAACAGTAATGCGTATCTGCGATTCTTGATGTCCATTCTCTCATAGCTTCGGAAACAGCGTCTTTGAGAGTTGCCGTACCTGTTTTTACGGGGACAACCTCTGCGCCCAAAAGTTTCATACGGTAAACGTTAAGCGCCTGTCTGATTGTATCCTCTTCACCCATGAAGACAACGCATTCCATTCCCATGAGTGCGGCGGCTGTTGCCGTTGCCACTCCGTGCTGACCTGCTCCCGTCTCTGCGATAAGTCTTGTTTTTCCCATTTTTTTGGCAAGGAGAGCCTGGCCGAGAACATTGTTTATTTTGTGCGCTCCCGTGTGGTTGAGATCCTCACGCTTGAGGTATATTTTAGCGCCTCCTAAATCCTTAGTCATTTTTTCGGCGTAGTAAAGTCTTGACGGTCTGCCCGCATATTCGTTAAGGAGTTCTGTAAGTTCCCTGTTAAATTCAGGGTCGTTTTTATAGTGATTATAAGCTTCTTCAAGCTCGATGACGGCATTCATAAGAGTTTCGGGGATGTACTGTCCGCCGTGAATGCCGAATCTTCCGTTTGGGTTAGTCATTTTCTTTTCCTTCCTTTATAAACTCTGCCATTTTGTTTTTATCTTTAAATCCGTTTGTCTCAATGCCTGAGCTCACATCAAGCGCAAACGGGTGAAGTGCGCTGACGGCTTCTCTTACATTTTCTGGTGAAAGACCGCCTGCCAAAAAGTAGTCACGATTTATATTCTTGATGAGCGACCAATTAAATGTTTGACCCGTGCCCGCTCCCGAATCGAGAAGAACAAAATCCGCTTTGCTTTTCTCCGCAAGAGAAATGTCCGTTTCGCTTTTGACTTTGAATGCTTTGATAATCGGTTTTGGCGAAAGCGTTTTGAGTTTCAGTATATAATCGTCAGATTCATCACCGTGAAGTTGAGCGATGTCGATGATATTTTTATTTAACAGCTCAGCCACAAACTCTGGTTCTTCGTTCACGAATACTCCGACCGCCTGAATGCTTGGGCTAAGCTTCTTTTTTAATGCATCTGCTTCGTTTGGCGAAACATACCGCTTGCTGTTCTTTGCAAAAACAAATCCGATATATTCGGGTTTAAGTTCATTTGCGAATTCTATGTCTTCGGGCCTTCTCAAGCCGCAAAATTTCACTCTGCTCATTTTCAGCCTCTGAGTTTTGAGAGCATTTCTTTTTTATCTTCGGCTCTCATGAGTGTTTCGCCGATTAACACGGCGTCTGCTTTAATTTCTCGCAGTGCTCTAATATCTTCGTTTGATTTAACACCGCTCTCCGAGACAAAAAGAACATCAGTCGGAACAAGTGCACGCAGTTTTTTGCTGTTTTCTGTGTCAACGGTGAAGTTTTTGAGGTTGCGGTTATTGACTCCGATTATCCTTGCGCCGCTTCTCAGCGCAGATTTAATTTCGTCCTCGTTATGAGCTTCTACAAGTGCCGACATACCCAAATTATCGCAAATTTTAATATACTCTTTGATTTTATCTTCTGGTAAAATCGAGCAAATGAGAAGAACAGCTGCCGCACCGAAAGTTTTAGCCTCGTATATTTGATATTCGTCTACGGTGAAATCTTTTCTGAGGCACGGAATTGATACGTTCTGTGCAATTTCTTTCAGGTATTCATCCTTGCCGAGAAATCTGCTCGGCTCTGTAAGAACAGAAATTGCATTTGCTCCCGCCGCTTCATATTCCTTTGCAATCTGCAAATAGGGGAAATTGGGGGCGATTAAACCTTTTGACGGTGAAGCCTTTTTGCACTCGCAAATAAATGCTATATCGTCCGTTTTGAGTGCGTTTTCAAAGGAAAAATCACTTTTTGGAAGGCTTAAAGCTCTTGCTTTTATTTCTTCTGCCGATATAAGTACCTTCGCTTTTTCTACTCTGAATCTTGCGTGCTCGGCAAGCTCGTCAAGAATGTTCATGCGTTTTCCTCCGAGTTGCTGACTTCAATAAGCCTACCGAGTGTTTCGAGTGCCTTTCCGCTGTCAATAAGCTCCTCTGCAAGCTTTATGCCGTCTGCCATGGTGTCGGCTTTTCCTCCGATGTAAAGTGCGGCGCCCGCATTCATAAGAACAGCGTCACGCTTTGCGCTTTTTTCTCCCATGAGAATTTTTCTTGTTATCTCAGCGTTTTCAGATGGAGTTCCGCCGACGAGATCCTCTTTTTTGCAACGTGTCAAACCGAAGTCCTCGGGAGCAATGGTGTAAGATTTAAACCAGCCGTCTTTAATTTCGCAAACCTTGGTGGGCGAGGAGAGTGATATTTCGTCAAGCTTATCCGTTCCGTAGACGACCATTCCTCTCTTTACGCCTAAACTGATTAATACTTCGGCAAGAGGAGCAACAAGATATTCGTCATATACGCCCAAAAGCTGGATGCTCGGTTTTCCTGGGTTTGTGAGTGGGCCGAGAATGTTAAATACGGTTCTGAAACCCAATTCCTTGCGGATTGCTCCGACATATTTCATAGAGCTGTGATACTTCTGTGCGAAGAAAAAACACATTCCTACCTTATTTAAGAGTTCGACGCATTTTTCGGGGCTTTGATTTATGTTCACGCCAAGTGCCTCGAGACAGTCGGCAGTGCCGCATTTTGAAGATGCCGCACGGTTTCCGTGCTTTGCTACTTTCATTCCGCCCGCAGCCGCAACAAGTGCAGATGTGGTTGAAATATTGAAACTTTGAGCGTTATCGCCGCCCGTGCCGACTATTTCGAAAATGTCCATTCCTGTGTCAACCTGAACGGCGTGTTCTCTCATAGCGGCGGCGCATCCCGCAATTTCGTCGGTTGTCTCTGCTTTTGCACTTTTTGTGGAGAGTGCAGAGAGAAAAGCCGCATTTTGAGTGGGCGTTGTCTCTCCGTTCATTATTTCGTTCATTACGGCGTAAGCCTCATCATAACTTAAATCGCCTTTGTTTACTATTTTTACTATTGCTTCCTTAATCATGATTATAACTCCTCAATAAAATTTTTAAGCATTTGTTTTCCGCTCGGCGTCATTATCGATTCGGGGTGAAACTGTACTCCGAAAATCGGATATTGTGCATGCTGTACCGCCATTATTTCGCCGTCCGTTGTTTTTGCGGTGACTTTTAATTCACTCGGAATCGTGTCTGGGTCGGCGGCAAGTGAATGGTATCTTGCGACCAAATCTTTGTTAGGACAGTTTTTAAAAAGAGCACAGTCGTTATCAAATATTACCTCCGACTGCTTTCCGTGCATAAGCCTTTTTGCGTATGTTACCGTTGCGCCGTAAGCCGCACAAATTGCCTGATGACCGAGGCAAACGCCCAATGTGGGAATTTCTTTGCTTATAGTTTTTGCGACTTCTATTGTTACGCCCGCGTCCTCCGGTCTGCCCGGACCGGGTGAAAGTATTATTCTTTTTGGACTCAGCTTTTTAATTTCCTCGACTGTCATTTCGTCGTTTCTTATAACTTTAATGTTGGGGTCAAGCTCGCCGACAAGCTGATAAAGATTGTATGAAAAGCTGTCGTAGTTATCTATAAGTAAAATCATAAATCTTCCTCCGAAGCAATTTCCAGTGCTTTAAGCGACGACATTGCTTTGTTGATGCATTCACGGTATTCCTTTTCGGGATCTGAATCGGCTACAATTCCCGCTCCGCTTCTGACGAATACTTTGCCGTTTTTCTTGTACGCAATTCTGATTGCGATGCACGTGTCCATATTTCCCGTGAAATCTATGTAGCCTATTGCACCGCCGTAAATTCCGCGTTTGTTGTTTTCAAGCTCTCCGATAAGTCTGCAAGCCATAATTTTGGGAGCACCCGAAAGAGTTCCTGCGGGGAGAACCGCTTCAATAGCATCGAATGCGTCTTTGTTATCAGCTATCTCACCGCGAACCGTTGAGCCGATGTGCATGACATGAGAGAATCTCTCGATAGAATGCAGCTTCTCGACTTCCACCGTTCCGAATTTGCTTATCTTTCCCAAATCGTTTCTGCCGAGATCGACAAGCATGTTGTGTTCGGCAAGCTCTTTTTCGTCCTCGAGCAAACCTTTTTCGAGAGCTTTGTCCTCCTCGGGCGTTTTGCCTCGGGGTCTTGTGCCCGCAAGGGGGAAGGTGTGAAGAACTCCGTTTTCAAGTTTGACAAGCGTTTCGGGTGACGCACCCACCACTTCAACATCCGTTCCGGAAAAATAGAACATGTACGGCGAAGGATTTATCGTTCTAAGCACACGGTACGTGTTAAGTAAGCTTCCCTCAAAAGGTGCCGAAAGGCGGTTTGAAAGAACTATCTGGAAAATGTCGCCTTCTTTTATGTGAACCTTTGCTTTTTCGACCATTGCGCAAAATTCATCTTTATTAAATAGCGGTGTAATTTCTCCCGTAAGCTTTCCTGAAGGCTCTTCCTTTTTCTTTCCGTTTCTTAAAAGCGAAGCAAGTTGATTTAATTCCATAACCGCTTTGTTGTAATTTACATCGACGTCATCAAGCGGCATATTGACTATTAAAATTATTTTCTGCTTGAGGTTGTCAAAAGCGATTACCTTATCGAAAAGCATCAAGTCAACATCTTTGAAATTTTCGGTGTCCTCCGTTTTTACCTTTGCCGTAGGTTCGCTGTAAGTGAGGTAGTCGTATGAGAAATATCCGACAAGTCCACCCGTGAAAGAGGGGAGATAATCAAATTTGGGACTTTTGTAGTCCGATAAAATCTGTCTTAGATAATCTGACGGATTTTTTACGGTTAATTTTAGATTGCCTACACTCAAATTGCCGTCCGTACAGGTTATCAAGAGTTTGGGGTCAAATCCCAAAAATGTGTAGCGGCCCCATGTTTCGTTTGCCTGAGCAGATTCGAGCATATAAACGTGAGTTGAGACGTTTTTCAGTATTCTGAGTGTCTCAATCGGTGTGGTGAAATCCGAGAGAATTTCCGTGCTGAGCGGAAGAACTTTGTATTTGTTTTGTGAAGCAATTTCACGAACCTTTTCGGGAGTGGGAGAGATTTTCATGTGTTTTCCTCCAAATAAAAAACCTTTGACATTTCTGCCAAAGGTACAAAAAAGTCCTTGACAGAAATTAAACTGTCAAGGACGAATTTACTAATCCGCGGTGCCACCTTGAATTCACGAGAATCGTGCGCTTTACAGGATACTGACATATCCCCGACATTGTTACGCCTGTCGTTTGCGTTGCAGAATACTTTGCGATTTCTTAAATAAAAAACGCATTTGACTGCACCCTCAGCGGCCCATTTGACAACCTGTTTCTTGCCTGACTCTCAGCTTCTCAGACTCTCTGTGAAGGCATAACTGCCGTTATCTCCGCTTCATCGGTTTATTATTTCGATAGTGTGAGTATAGCACGGATAAACTTGTCTGTCAACACGAAAATTGAAATTTTAAGACTAAAATATTTCAGATTGTGCGAATTTTAAAAGATTAAATAGGCATAAAATGAAATATCGAACTCTTTAAAACAGCAAAATCCCCGTTCTTGCGAGAACGGGGAAAGATGCACATGATTATTTGATTAATTCGCTTAGCTTTTCGGCACTCGGAACATCGGCGGCATTTTTGCCGTAATGGACGAATTTGAGATTAAGCTCTTTATCGATAATGAAGCAAGCAGGAAGCTGAAGCTCGTTGCCCTCGTACTTGCCGTGCTTAAATCCCTTTGCCGTCGCTTTTGCGATTTTTGCCACCGTGCTCGGTGAAGCGAGTTTCAACGCAGATGAGGCGGGGGAGATTTCAAATTGCTTGTAAAGAGTTTGATTTTCGTCACAGATAATTTCAAACGGCAGAGTATTTTTATCGATGTCGGCGGCTATAACTTTTGGGGACGATTGAAGTATAACCAGAACCTGACCGCCAGCCGATTTGATTTTATCGTAATTTTCCGCAAGCACATGAATATCGTACTGACAGAGCGTACAGCCGTAGTATCTTAAAAATAAGAGTACCGTTTTGTCTGCCAATTTAGCCTTGTCAGAAAGCAATTCATCACTTGAAAAAGCTGTACAGAATTTAAAATTGGGAATTTTCTCTCCGACCTTTAAGCGTTTTGGGTTAATCATACCCACTCGCCGTTAAAAACGTACTTGTCGAGTCTGTCGAAAGCCTCTTTTACTCTTGAAAGCGGAAGAGCAAGGTTCATTCTGATTGCGCACGGGCCGTGGAACATTCTACCGTCCTGCCATGCTACACCGACATTCCAGCCGGCTTTCTCGAGTTCGACTATTGTCTTGCCGTGCTTTTCGCACCACTTTGTGCAATCGAGGAAGAGCATGTAAGTTCCTTCGGGCTTGCCAACTTCAACACCGTCAAAGTGCTCTTTAATGTAGTCGCAAGCGTAGTTTACGTTGCCTGTGATTGTCTCACGAAGCTCGTCAACCCACTCGTATCCCTCGGGCTTGTAAGCACCGATGAGTGCGTGCATTGAGAGGACGTTCATATCGTTGTAATGCGGCTTTGTGCTCTTTGCGGTAACACGGTCACGCATGGTCTTGTTGTAGATGATGTGATAGCTGCCTACCAAACCGGCGAGGTTGAAGGTCTTTGAAGGAGCGTAAACAGCGACTGTTCTGTTTCTTGCATCCTCACTTACGGACTGTGTGGGGATGTGCTTGTGGCCATCAAGAATGATATCTGACCAGATTTCATCGGAGATAACAACGCAGTCGTTGTTCTTATAGACTTCCATTGCCTTTTCGAGCTCTTCACGCTCCCAAACTCTTCCGCAAGGATTGTGAGGTGAACAGAAGATAGCTACATGGATGTTGTTAGCCTTGATTTTAGCGTCCATATCCTCGTAGTCCATTCTCCAAACACCGTTTTCATCCTTTTTGAGCGGGCTGTGAATGATCTTGTAACCGTTGTTCTCAACGCACATTGTAAATCCGATATATGTTGGGCTGTGAAGAAGAACACAATCACCCGGTGCGGCATAGCAGGTAAGAGCGGAAATTACTCCGCCGAGAACGCCGTTCTCATAGCCGATGCACTCTTTTGTGAGGCCCTTGACATCGTTTCTTGTCTCGTGCCACTTGATGATTGAATCGAAATATTCATCTGTAGGTGAGAAATAGCCGTAAGCGGGATGCTTTGCACGCTCGATGATTGCTTCGGGAATTGTGGGTACGGTGGGGAAGTTCATATCTGCAACCCACATTGGGATAGCGTCAAAACCATTCTTCGGCTTGTCGGGGGTGAATCCGGGCATTGATCCCAGTCCGTCGATAGCTGTTGCGTCCTTGCCGTGACGATCCATAATGGAAGTGAAATCGTATTTCATAATAATACTCCGTTTCTCGGCGTTAGCCGTTGATATAATAGATTTGTAGAGAGTAATAATTTTTTATTGAGGTTTACTCCGAGAAAAAGTCTCGGAGTAAACTAAGAAAGAAATGAGGAAAGGTTATTCCTCGTCGTTAGCTGTATCGGCGATTGCCTGAGCGACAATCTCGCTCTTCTTTGCCTTGAGGTCGTCTGCCTTAACTGCGCCCTGCTTAAGTCTGAGAATGCTGAGAAGGCACATAACAACAACGATTATAACAGCGACAATTGCGTCCTTCTGTGTGAGATCCTTGAAGAGGTTGAATGCGACAACGCCTGCACAGAATGCACCGAGAACACAGCAGACATCATAGAACCAAAGCGGCATTTTGACCGAACGCTTTGCCCACTGATCGGGGTATTTTCTTGGAAGAGTGAGACAAGCAAGGTTCATGTAGATATTGATGAGCATAGTGGGAATCATAACCTGAGAAACGATAGCGTCAAGGCTGATACCTGTTACAATCGGGAATATGCTGATTATGTAGAAAAGGAGATAAATAGCATAGGGATAACCAGATTTATCTGTCTTCTTGAAAACTTTCGGAAGCCAACCGTCGTTAGCAACCTGGAGCAGAGGATAACGGAACATTCCGAGACCGCCTAAAAGCGAGCTTGCGATTGCGCCGATACCGCCGCCTACAACGAAGAAGAGATAAAGTGCCTTGGGGAAGATAGCCTCAGCAGTAACGCTTATGTTCTGTCCTGCAGCCTGATCGTACGGGAGAACTCCACCGGCAACAATACCCATGGCGCCGTAGATAACTGCGAGGAAGACTGTGATGAGAATAATTCCGACAGGAATTGTCTTCTTGGGGTTCTTGGTAACGGCTGCCATTGAGACAGGAGCCATTGTTGTTCCCTGGCAAGCCCAACCCATAACAGCAAGGGCAGAGACAAAGCCGGCAAAACCGCCGTGGAAGTAACCGCCGTCACTGCTTGAGAATGTAGCGGCATAATCAACCTTCGGAAGACCGAATGCTACGAAAAGTGCAAGAGCAGCAACAAGAACTATTGTGACGATGTTCTCAAGAATTGTAATGAATCTTGAACCCTTGATTGTGGTTAAGAAGAACAGGGTCATTGCTATAAATGCTACTAAGCTCTGATAGTTCTGAAGAGCGGGAATTGCGATTGCGAGATACTGCGCGATTGCAACAGCGTAGCTCGACATTGCGAAGCCGTTTACGAGGGTCATCATTGCGCTGACACCACTCATGAACGGGCTAAAGAGCATGGTTTTCATGCTGTAGTCGCCGCCCTTCATGACGAACATGCTGGGCATTGCCAAATTGTACCAATATGCAAGCAGCATAAAGAAACAGCCGATTGCAACAACAAGTGAGATTGAACGTCCTGTGTAAGCGATACCGTAGCCCAAAAGGACAAATATACCGGTTCCGATGGCACCACCGAGTCCGAGACCGATGATATTCCATAAGCCTAATTTCTTACCGTTTTCTTCCATAATAACTGATACCTCATTAAATAAACATTCCTAAATGTTTTGATAAACTCCGCCCAAATTTGCGGATTATTTTACTGCGACAGCCTCAATTTCAACCTTTGCACCCTTTGGAAGAGCGACAACCTGAAATGCGCTTCTTGCCGGACAAACACCTGTGAAATATGTGGAGTAAACCTCGTTCATTGCACCGAAATCTGCGATGTCCTCGAGTAAAACGGTAGTTTTTACCACGTTATCGAGTGTGAGTCCTGCCTCAGCCAAGATGGCTTTGATGTTCTCGAGCGACTGCTTTGTCTGGCTCTTGATGTCATCGCCGGCGAAAGCACCTGTTTTCGGATCGATCGGAAGCTGGCCCGATACATAAATTGCTCCGCCGCCCTCAATGCCTTGTGAGTACGGCCCGATTGCTGCCGGAGCGTTGCTTGTGGAAATTTGTTGTTTGCTCATTTTTGTTTCCTCCCTAAAGTTTAAATAAAAGTTTAATAAACTTTAATAAATTTTATAAACAAATGATAAACAAATGATAATAAAACTATCATTTGTGGCTATAGTATAGCACAATTTTTCAGTTTGTAAAGGGGTTCGTTAAAATATTTTATCACTATAACATAAAAATTATCACAGCTTGTTTGTTTAAGTTGACTGTTGAAATAATATGCAATATGTGATAAAATTAATTGATAAAGAAACGAAAGAGGGTAACTCTCAATGACAGATAAGGAACTACTTGGAATTTACGCCGGTCTTGTGCCGTTCTTGTCTACCGTTTGCGGAGCGGGAAGCGAAATAGTAATACACGATGTTACCAACCCCGACCACTCCATTGTGGCAATCGGCAACGGCAACTCAGGCAGAAGCGTGGGCGATCCCATGACTGATTTTGCCCGTGAGTTACAAAAAGAATGTGTTTACCGTGACTGCGAATCCATGCTCAATTACAAAGGAAAGACAAAAAGCGGCGACTTTCTTTCCTCAACCTACTTTATAAAGAATGAGGGAAGGCTTATCGGAATGCTCTGCATAAACAAAGAGCTTACCGCCATAAAAGAGCTTAACCATGTGCTTGAAGGTCTGCTTGAGAGATTCAACCTTTCCGCACCGCTTGAGGGCACGCCGTCCGAGGATCTCAACAGCCCCCTTGCCGATGTTATACACGCAAGAATCGCTGATATAATTTCTCAAAGCGGAATATCACCCGTGCATATGACCATGCAGGAGAAAATTCGCGTGGTGCATAAGCTTGACGCCGACGGAGTTCTCATGATGAAAGGCGCAGTGGCTGAAATTGCAGATCAGCTTTCTGTTTCCGTTCCGACTGTTTACCGTTACCTAAACAAGCCTGAAGATTAAAAAAAGGCGCTCCGGTACAAACCGAAGCGCCATTGCTTTTAACAGCACAAATTATAATCTCTTTGAGTATAAATGTAAATGGTAAAATCTACCAAAATGATAAAATAATTATCACTGTGATTTTGTAACCATCAATTTAAAGTGTTAAAACCTTAACAATAGGTTAATTGTTGCGCAGCTAAACAATATTGCATTAAAAATGAAAGGGAAAGCCTATGACCTTGCAGCAACTTTTGTATTTTGTAACGGCGGTTGAGTGCGGAAACATCACTGCGGCAGCCGAAAAACTTTATATTTCTCAGCCGAGCCTCAGCAATGCAATTCATAATCTCGAAAAGGAGATGGGCGTTGTTGCTTTTTCGCGATCCAACAAGGGAGTTGTACTTACGCATGAGGGAGAGGATTTGCTGTCGTTCTCAAGGAACCTTCTCGAACAGGCAGAGATTATGAAAGAACATTTCGGAACGGGCGAGAAGAGGGCGCCTAAATTTTCCGTTTCGTGTCAGCACTATTCATTTGCGGTAAATGCTTTTGTTGATTTAATCAAGGAATTTGACGCCGATCAGTACAGCTTTATTCTGAGGGAAACTCAGACGGGAGAAATTATTGACGACGTTGCCAACGGAAACTCGGAGATAGGAATAATTTTCCTCTCGGAGAACAACGAAGACGTACTTAACAAACTTCTAAAAAAGAACGAACTTATATATGAAGAATTGATTTCCGCAAAACCGCACGTATTTATATGTAAGGAACACCCTTTGGCAAATAGGGAAAGCGTTTCTCCCGAAGACCTAAAGGCTTATCCTTATTTGGTGTTCGAACAGGGCGAGAGAAATTCCTTTTATTTTTCAGAGGAGCTTATGAGCGTTCTCGATTTTCCGAAACACATTCAGGTGAGAGACAGAGCTACGCTTTTTAATTTGGTTATAGGCCTTAATGGTTTTACGGTGAGTTCTGGAATAATCGATTCAAAGCTTAACGGCGACAGCATTATCTCAAAGCCGCTTAAAATAGACGGCACTATGAGAATAGGCTATATAAAGAAAAAGAACATTATGCTTTCAAGATATGCGGAATATTATCTTGAGGCGTTGAATAAAAATTTGCAATAGTTTTAAACTATGAAGAAAAGCGATTTTAATGTATTTTACTTTGTAAACTTATGCTGATATACTCTAAGTATAAAATAGAAAATGACTCTTGGAGGTATATTATGTCAGCATTAAAGACGCCGTTCAGATACGATTACGTTGGAAGTTTCTTGCGTCCAGAGAAGCTCAAGGAAGCAAGAAAGAATTATGAGGCGGGCAAAATTGACGCAAAGGCACTCGAAGCGGTCGAGGATGAGTGCATAACAGAGCTTGTAAAAAAGCAGAAAGAGCTCGGTTACCACGTTATCACTGACGGTGAGTTTAGAAGAGCCACTTGGCACCTCGATTTTATGTGGGGATTTGACGGAATTGAGCACAAGAAGACAGCTACAGGACTTCCGTTCCACGATGAGGCCGCTATGATTGACGATACTTATGTTGTCGGTAAAATCGGTTTGATTGGAATTCATCCTTTTGTGGAGCATTTTAAATTCGTAAAGCAGTTTGAGGACGAGAACACAGTCGCAAAGCAGACAATCCCCGCACCGGCACAGACTCTCGCACAGTTCACAATGCCTTTCAACAGAGTTTATACCGATGAAGTTTACACGAACGATGAGGATATCGTAAACGATATTGTCGCCGCATACACAAAGGCAATCGAGCAGCTTTATGAGGCTGGATGCAGAAAACTTCAGCTTGACGACTGCACATGGGGAATGTTTGCCGACAAACTCGGTTCTGCCGCATTCGGAGTATCGAGAGAAGATCTCCCGAAGGTTCAGCAGGCTTACTGCGATATCAATAATAAGGTAATAGCAAATGCACCGAAGGATTTAATAATCAACACTCACGTTTGCCGCGGTAACTTTCACTCCACTTATGCAAACAGCGGCGCATATGATTCTGTTGCCGATATTCTTTTCTGTGAAGAGAATGTTAACGCTTATTTCCTCGAGTTCGACGATGAGCGCTCGGGTGGATTTGCTCCTCTTGCAAAGGTTTCCGGCGACAAGAAGGTTGTTCTCGGCTTAATCACAACAAAGTCACCTAAGCTTGAAGACAAGCAGACCGTTATCGACAGAATTCACGAGGCTGCAAAGTACATTCCGCTTGACAGACTTTATCTCAGCCCGCAGTGCGGTTTTGCTTCATGCGAGATAGGCAATAAGCTCACGGCTGAGGAGCAGTGGAATAAGCTTAAGCTTGTCAAAGAAATTGCCGAAGAGGTTTGGGGTTAATTTAGCCAAGTTCTCGAAAGATAATATCAGATTAGAAGCACCTGATTTATGTCGGGTGCTTTTTGTCAAGTTAAATAACTTTACGGTAACGACAATTTGCGTAGTTCTGAATAGGAAATTTAAAGCAATGAGAATAAGTACAAAAAGACACAAAGGGTTAAAACTAAAATGTTAAAAATAACGAACAAATTAGCTTTTGAACTGTTAAGACATTAACAATGAGCCGATAAATATAAGTGGCTACTTATTATAATGTTTAGATTAATGAAATCTGGTTAAAAATTGTTACAATTTGTAAGATTTTGTGACAAGTCTGTAATAGTTTTTGCTTATACGGTTAATTTTTAGTATTAATGACAAAAAATCCGTCTCGAATTATTGACAAACTGTGAATGTGGTGTTAGACTAAATGCATAAAACCGAAAAGAAAACTTCCACAATTTTCGGTTACTTGTTATCAATCCTCGTTTTTTCGGACAAAATTCGGTTTGGGTCGGATTGAATCCGAGCGTAAAGTTTCATGGATTTACAGACAGCGTTTTTCTGAGCGTCCGCTGGGTATTTTTGGATGTTTGGTGTGGTGGCGTTGTTCTTCTTTGCGAAACGGGGAGTACAAGAAAATTTAAAGTGAGGTATTGTATGATGAAGAAAAAAACTTTAGCGCTTCTCCTCGCTGCTGTTATGCTCGTCTCCGGCGTTCTTACAGGATGCGGATCGAGTTCAACAAGCTCTGAGAGCAGCACAAGCGGTGATTCTTCTGCAAGTGAATCGACAGATTCGACCGAGAGCACAGGCAACAACGCCGCTGCAGGTCTTACAACAGCTGTCGGTACACCCAGAGACGAAACACTTATAGTTGAGACACAGTCTCCTACCGATGTTCCCGGCCAGTTCAACTCTTACATGACCGGTACACAGATGGGCTTCGGTATTCATCAGCTTATGAGCATTCATCTTTGGGAGATGGACACCGTTAAAGGTGAGCAGTTCCCTGAGCTCGCAGCTGACATGGGTACTCCGAACGATGACTACACAGAGTGGACAATTAAGCTCCGTGAGGGCATCAAGTGGTCCGACGGTCAGGACGTAAATGCTGATGACGTTGTCTTCACATTCCAGATGATCATGGACAACACAGCAATCTCTGCTAACTCCGCTACAAACCTTTACATCAAGAGCGTTGAGAAAGTAGACGACTACACAGTCAAGTTTACAATGAAGGAGTCCTTCCCTCGTTTCACACAGCGCTACGGTATCACAGTTTGGGGCACAGATTACAGAATCGTTCCCGAGCACATTTACTCACAGCAGGCTGACGTAACAACATTCAAGGATGAAGAACCCGTTGTTGCAGGTCCTTACACAGTAGCTCAGTACGATCCTAACGGACAGTGGATTCTCTATCAGCTCCGTGAAGATTGGCAGCAGAGCTCACTCGGCGTTGTAGGCGCAGACTACTACGGCTACACAGCTGATCAGACACCTCCTAAGTATGTTTGGTTCCGTTATCTTGGCGATTCCGCTACAAGACAGATGGAAATGGTTCAGAACAATGTTGATATCCTCTGCGAAGTCACAATGGAAGAGCTCGATGCTATGATGGGTCAGAACAGCAAGATCTCCGCATGGTACAATGAATTCCCGTATGCAACTGCTGATGACCCGGGCGCTAAGTCCGTAGTCTTCTCAGAAGGTAAGGGCGCTCCTTATGACAATAAGGACTTCAGATGGGCTATCGTACTCGCACTTGACATCGATCAGATTTCTATGAACATCTTCTCCGGTGCAGGTCGTGTCGCTCCTATCCCGCTTATGAACAACACTGAGTATCTCCAGGAGACATACACAATTCCGATGCAGGATTGGCTCGAGAACTTTGAGCTTGATCTCGGCGACGGCACAACAATCAAGCCTTATGACACAGGATACGCAAAGCGTATGGCTGAGGCTACAGGCGTAACAGGCACAGACGAGGAGCTCATCTCCATGTTCGGTGCAGGTTGGTGGAAGCATGACCCAGAGGCTGCTGAGAAGCTCCTCGTTAAGGCAGGCTTCGAGAAGAAGGATGACGGCTGGTACTTCAACGGTGAGAAGTTCACAATGGAGATCAGCTACATCGCAGATACCGAGACTCAGGCTGCACGTACAGCAACAGCTGTTTACAACCAGCTCCTCGATTTCGGTCTCGACGTAACAATCACATCTAAGTCCAGTGCAACATGGGATGTTGACGGCGGACAGGGTAACTACGAGCTTGGTGCATACTGGCCGTCAGCCGGTATCATGAAGGACTTCTACACAGGAATCTCCGGCTGGGCTAACGACCTTATCAAGCCTCTTGGCGAGACAGGTTCAGGTCAGGGCGCTCGTTGGAACAACCAGGAAGCTACCGACATCATCAAGAAGCTTGCTAATACCGATCCTAACAGTGATGAGGCTTATGAGCTCACAACAGACTTCCTTAAGATAGCTGTTGAAGAGATGCCTGCTATCAACTTCACAAACGGTACAAAGTTCGTTCCTACAAACAGCACTTACTGGCAGGGCTACCCGAACTCCGAGAACGCTTATGATGGTCCTTGGTGGTGGTGGAGCCGCTTCAAGTATCAGCTCCCGAACATTACACCTGTTCAGAACTAATGCTTGAGCCGTAAAATCGGCAAAAATTAATCTGATGTTATAAATCGACGGGGGCGTGTGCCAAATACCCATGACCACGTCCCCGTCCTTTTAAACAAACCCTTATCAATGTCAAATGAGGAAGTGTGGCTGTGAAATTTAAAACATTCTTTTTAAAGCGCCTTCTTGCTTGGGCTATGACGATTTTGATCGGCGTTACGTTCATCTTCTTCATCCCGAGAATGTTCCCTTCAGACCCTGTTGAGAACATGATTTCTCAGATGCAGTCAAGATCCGGTAACATGGATCCTGCAGAAATGGAAGCGCTCAGATATCAACTCAGAGTTCAGTTCGGTCTCGACGGTACTCTTCTTGAGCAGTACGGATATTTCTTGTGGCACGGCTTGTTACATTTTGATTTCGGCCCGTCACTTATGAGCTATCCAGAGCCCGTTGTAAACATTATCGGTCGTAACTTGCCGTACACACTCGGCTTGTCACTGACATCAACATTACTTGCATGGATAATCGGTAACTTCATCGGTTTGCTTGCAGGTTTCCGCAAGAACAAGCGTTCATCCAAGATTCTTGAGGGTATTGCAATCTGCATTTATCCTATTCCTTACTTCTTGATCGCTCTCGTTCTTCAGATCGTATTCGCATACGTTCTCGGTTGGTTCCCAATTACAACAACTCTTGTTACATTCGGAACAACCGGACAGTATATTGCATCGCTTCTCAAAGCTTCTGTTCTTCCCGCAGTTTCAATGCTCCTTCTCGGAACAGGCTGGTGGATTATCTCCATGAAGTCTTTGGCAAGCACAACAAGCGAGGAGGACTTCGTTCTCTACGCACGTTATCGTGGTATCTCCGAGGCTAAGATCGGCACAAGCTACGTTCTTCGTAACTCCATCTTAACCCAGGTAACTGCTTTGGCTATGAGCCTTGGCGGCGTCTTCGGCGGTTCTATCATGACCGAGATTATCTTTGGTTACCCCGGAGTCGGTACCTTAATTCAGAAGGCTATTCTTCAGTCCGACTATAACATGATTCTCGGATGTATCACAATTTCAATCGTTGCTATTTCAACAGCTACATTGATTGTTGATGTTGTCTATCCGTTTATCGACCCGAGAATTCGTTACGGCTAATAAAGGGAGGTTGTTGCTATGAAAGGCTTTTCTAAATTCTGGAAAACAGCAAACGGCCGCCTTAAGATTGGTCTCATCTCGACATTGTTCTTTCTTATAATCGGATTTGTTGTTTATTACATTCCTCATGTAAATCCATTTACTTTTAACACTTATACCGCCAAGCTCGGAGCTTCTGGCTCTCACTGGCTCGGTACCACTTCAATGGGCCAGGATGTTGTATGGCTTCTCATCGAGGCTATTCACAACTCTCTTGTAATCGGCCTTATTGTTGCTACACTCGGTACTGTTGTAGGTGTTTTCGTCGGACTTCTCGCCGGTTTTGCCGGCGGTGCACTTGACCGTGTTCTCATGGTTATCACCGACACATTCGTTGTTATCCCGTCTCTTCCGATTCTCATCATGATGACATCGCTTATGAAGGGCGGTTCAACAACTATCGTTATGGCTCTTGTTCTTGCAATGTTTGCTTGGGCATGGCCGAGCCGTCAGATTCGTTCTATGGCTCTTTCCATCAAAGAGCGTGACTTTATTCACACAGCTAAGTTCTCAGGTGAAGGCACGGTTCAGATTGTTGTAACCGAGATTCTTCCTTATGCACTTACATGGTCACTCTCTAACTTTATGAACGCAGTTCTTTCCGCTATCGGTTCTGAGTCCTCACTTGCTGTTCTTGGTCTTTCACCAGGAAACCTCGTATCTCTCGGTAACATGATTCAGTGGGCAAGAGATTACAACGCAATTTTCAACAAGCAGTATCTCTGGATCGGTGCTCCGATTGTTGCTACTGTTGTTCTGTTCATTGGTCTGTTCCTTCTTATCACAGGCTACAATGACTATCTATCTATGAAGAGAGGCAGGTAAGCGAGTATGTTAAAAGTCGATAATCTGTCCACTTCTTATAAGCTGATCGATGGCGACGTTCATGTTTTGAACGACCTCAACTTTGAGATTAAGGATAATGAAATTTTCGGTATCGCAGGTGAGTCCGGATGCGGAAAAACTACATTACTCAAAACGCTTTATGATATTATCGAGTTCCCGCTGGAGATAGACAAAGGTAAAGTTATTCTCAGCGGTGAGAAGAATGGACAGCCGTTCCACTACGAATCGGGAAACATTCACAAAACTTGGTGGAACAACATCTCTTATGTTCCTCAGGCAGCACAGAGTGTTCTCAACCCGATCGTTCGTTTAAAGAAACAGTTCCTTGATTCCATTCCCGAGGAAGACCGCAAAAACGAGACAAAGGAGCAAACCCTTGCCCGTGTTGGTCAGTACCTCGAGGAGTTGGGACTTTCACCGGACATTTTGGAGTCTTATCCGTTCCAGCTTTCCGGTGGTATGCGTCAGCGTGTTATTATCGCTCTCGCAACATTTATGAGCCCGAATGTCGTTCTTGCCGACGAGCCTACAACCGCTCTTGACGTTGTTGTTCAGAAAGGTATTCTTTTGATGCTTATGAAGCTTCAGAAGCAGCTTAAGAACACAATGGTTATCGTCAGCCACGATATGGGTGTTCACTATCAGATTACAGACCGTATGGCTATCATGTATTCCGGAAGTGTTATCGAGCTCGGACCAACAGAGGCTATCTTTGAAGATCCGATTCATCCGTACACACAGATGCTTGTTAACTCTCTTCCGAGAGTCGGTGACAAGAGCCAGAAGGTAGGTATTCCGGGACGTCCGCCGGCACTTAAGAATCCTCCTCCGGGATGCAGATTTGCCGCACGTTGCCCGTATGCAACCGATAAATGCCGTGCTGAGATTCCTCAGTTCCGCGAAGTAAAACCTGGCCGCTTTGCAGCTTGCCATTTACTAAACGAGGGGGTGAAGAAGAATGGCTAAAAATTTGCTCGAAATTAATGGCGTAAGTAAAATATTCCGTGTCGGAGGTATGCTCCGTGGTAAAAAGCTTGTTGCTGTTGATAATGTAACACTTGCAATCGAGGCAGATAAGCCCGTTATTCTCTCCGTTGTTGGTGAGTCCGGATGCGGTAAGTCAACACTTTGTAAGATGGTTCTCCGTCTTCACACTCCTGATATGGGAGATATTATCCTTGACGGTAAATCTTATCTTGATAAGCATGGTTATGACGCTAAGCAGTTCAAGCTTGATGTTCAGCCAATCTTCCAGAACCCTTATGAGTCTTTCTCGGCAAGAAAAGCAGTTGATACCTATCTTTTCAACACGGCACTTCGTCTTGGCATAGCTAAGAACAAGAAGGAAGCTACTGATCTTGTCGACGAGGCACTTAAGAGCGTCGGACTTTCACTTGCAGTTGTCAAGGGTAAGTATCCGACACAGTTCTCAGGCGGTGAGCTTCAGAGAGTTTCTATCGCACGTGCGCTTATCACACGTCCTAAGCTTATCATTGCCGATGAGCCTGTTGCGGCTATCGATGCTTCCATGAAGATGAACATTGTTAACCTCTTCAAGGAGATCAAAGATAAGTACAACGTTTCGTTTATCTACATCACTCATGACCTTTCAACAGCTTACTATGTATCCGATTATATCGCAACACTTTATCGTGGATGCTTAATCGAGTATGGCCCTGCTAAGGAGATCATGGATGAGCCCGCACATCCGTACACACAGCTTCTCATGACGAGTGTTCCGCGTATCGGCGATAAGTGGGTTGATAACGATATGGCTTTGCCTGATATGGAGTCTAAGGAGTACTCAATTTCTTATTGTAAGTTTGCTCCGCGTTGCCCGTATGCTACCGATGAGTGCAGACAGACAAGACCCGATGAGACTTATATCAATGAGGGAAGAAAGGTTATGTGTCATCATCCTCTCATTCAGCCTCAGAAATAAAGTTGATTAACTGAATTTAACCCGTTGTCGGTTTCGACAGCGGGTTTTTTCTGCGCCAAAAATGTATAACATATATATAGTGTGATTCGCTTTACATAAACACAAAAGAATGTTAAATTATGTATAAGGAGTGGTAAAAATGAAAATAGCATTGGTTCAGATGTCTAACGGCGGATGCGTAGAAGTTAATTTACAGAAAAGTCTTGATTATATTAAGCAAGCCGCGGAGAATAATGCTGATTTAGTTTTGTTTCCGGAGGTGCAACTCACGGAGTTTTTCCCTCAGTACCGAAACAGAGATGTTGAAGCTTATAAAACTGATATTAACTCGGGCATAATACAGAAACTTTGTGAGAGCTGTAAGAAAAACAAAATTATGGCTGTACCGAATGTGTATCTTTCGGAAAACGGAAAGGCGTATGACGCAAGTATTTTAATATCAAAAGAGGGAGAGATAATCGGCACTCAAAAAATGGTTCACATTGCCGAGGCAGACAAGTTTTTTGAACAGGATTATTACACGGAATCTGACGATGGCTTTAAGGTGTTTGATACCGAGTTCGGAAAAATCGGTGTAGTCGTTTGTTTTGACAGACATTATCCCGAGAGCATCAGAACAGAAACTTTGATGGGTGCTGATTTAATACTTATACCGACTGTTAATACGAAGGCTGAGCCGACAGAGATGTTCGAGTGGGAAATTAGAGTGCAGTCGTTTCAGAACAGCGTATTTACTGCTATGTGCAACAGAGTAGGTAAAGAAGGCGAAATGGATTTTTGTGGAGAGAGCATAGTGATTGACCCAAACGGGGATGTAATTGTAAAAGCAGACGACAGTGAGCAAATTTTATATGCAGAAATTGATTTGAAAAAGGCAGAAGTAGTAAGAAAAAGCAAGCCGTACTTAGGCTTGAGGAGAACGGAGTTTTATTATTAATGAACATTCAGATTTTTGGAACAAAGAAATGCAACGACACCAAAAAAGCGGAACGATTTTTTAAAGAACGAGGAATAAAATATCAGTTTGTCGATATGAAAGAAAAGGGAATGAGCAAGGGGGAGTTTAATTCCGTTGCGGCTAAAAACGGTGGATTCGAGAATATGATAAACGCGAACGCCAAAGATAAACAAACCTTGCTTTTGATTAAATATCTTACTGAGGACGCTAAGCTCGAAAAGCTTCTTGAAAATCAACAGCTTATCAAAACTCCGATAGTGAGAAACGGCAAGGAGTCCACTTTGGGTTATTGCCCCGAAATTTGGAAAACTTGGACATAAGGTGTATTAATTGTAAAATATAAGGAGGAATAGAAATGAATAACTTAGAAGACCGCTATCTTGAAAGACTTTCCCAGCTTTATCCGACGATAGCAAAAGCATCAACGGAGATTATTAATTTTCAGGCTATGCTTAATTTGCCGAAGGGAACAGAGCACTTTTTGACCGATATTCACGGCGAATACGAGGCGTTTGCACATGTGCTTAAGAACGGTTCGGGTTCGGTTAAGAGAAAAATTGAAGAGGTGTTCGGTAACACACTAAGCAGCAGAGACAAAAGAATGCTTGCAACGCTTATCTATTATCCAAAGGAAAAGATGGATCAGATTAAGAAAACAGAACCGAACATGGAGGATTGGTATAAAATAACTCTTTACCGTCTGATTGAGGTTTGCAAAAGCACAGCAAGCAAATACACACGTGCTAAGGTGAGAAATGCACTCCCCGATGATTTTGCTTATGTTATTGAGGAATTAATCACAGTTAGATCCGAACTGATTGATAAGGAATCTTACTATAATTCCATTATCAAGACAATTATTGACATCGGCAGAGCAGAGAGATTTATCATTGCACTAAGCGAGCTTATTCAGCGCCTTATCATCGATCACTTACACATTGTCGGCGATATTTATGACCGTGGTCCCGGCCCACATATCATCATGGATAAGCTCATGGAGTATCATTCTGTTGATATTCAGTGGGGAAATCACGATGTACTTTGGATGGGTGCGGCAGCAGGTCAAAGGGGCTGCATTGCGAATGTTATCAGAAACTGTGCAAGGTACGGGAATCTTGATATTCTCGAGGACGGATACGGCATAAACCTTTTGCCACTCGCAACCTTTGCTATGAAAACCTACGAAAACGATCCGTGCACTTGCTTCCGTCTCAAAGCAAACCTCAACAGAAGTATAAACGAGCTCCAGATGGACGTAAAGATGCACAAGGCAATAGCAATCATTCAGTTTAAGGTGGAGGGACAAATCATAATGAACAATCCCGAATATCACCTTGAGAACAGAAATCTTTTGCACCACATCGATTACGAAAAGGGTACGGTTGAGCTTGACGGAAAGACCTATGAATTGCTTGATAAGAACTTCCCGACCATCGATCCGAAAAATCCCTACGCTCTTACCGAGGAGGAAGAGGACGTCATGCACCGCTTGGAACAGGCATTTTTGAACTGCGAAAAGCTTCAGAAGCATATGGTTTTCTTGCTCAACAAGGGCGGATTATACAAGGTATATAATAATAATCTTTTGTATCACGGATGCGTTCCGCTTGATGAAGACGGTTCGCTAAAGACGGTTAAATTCTACGGCAAAACCTACAAGGGCAAGGCTTGGTACGAATTCCTCGAGAGCTATGTCCGAAAGGGATTTTATGCCGTTGACGAGGCAGAAAAAGAGCGTGGCAAAGATATTATGTGGTATATCTGGCTGGCAGAAAATTCTCCGCTTTACGGAAAAACGAAAATGTCAACATTTGAGAGAATATTCATAGCTGATAAATCAACCCACGAGGAAGTTAAAAATCCCTATTACCGTTATCTTGAGAATGAAGAGGTTGTCGATTCTATACTTAAGGAATTCGGCTTAGAGGGCGACGATATTCATATCATTAACGGACACGTTCCCGTTAAGGTTAAAAAGGGCGAGAGTCCGATTAAGTGCGGGGGAAAGGTTCTTGTTATTGACGGTGGTTTCTCAAAGGCGTATCAGTCGCAAACGGGAATAGCGGGATACACTTTGGTATATAATTCCTATGAGATTCTTTTGGTTGCACACGAGCCGTTTGAGTCGGCTGAGGCGGCAATACTAAAGGAAACCGATATTCACTCGGAGCGCACGGTTGTCGAGCGTGTTGTTAAGCGAAGAATGGTTGCCGATACGGACTACGGAAAGCACATAAAAGAACAGGTTGAGGATTTGAGAGTTTTGCTTGAGGCTTACAGAAGCGGTAAAATTTCTCAGAGACTTTAAGCACAGCAAAAAGGAGCACCCAATCGGGTGCTCCTCGTGTTTTGCAAATTAGCAATACGTTTCCATTGAAGCGGAGAGATACTGAACTTCTTCGAGCTGATCGCAAGTTACGTATCCTGAAGGTGCTTTGATGAGAGAAGGAATACGGTTTACAATTGTTGCGCATGTGTGTTCAACTGTAGACGGTTTAACAACATGATACTCAACATTCGGCTCGCCTGTAAGCCACCAATCGCACATATCGCCGTCATCGGGGCCGTAAACTTTACCGATTGTTTCCTCTTCAACGGTGATGCCCTCTTCGGTCTCGATTGTAACAACAGCCGACATACCGATGCAGCGGCCAGCCTTAATAGTCGAGCCCAAAGTTTCGCTGTAAAGATCCTTATCGATAATGTACGGAACATGTTTCTGATCAATTGACTTCACGTGCAAACCAAGCTTGCTGCATATTCCTTCGCTTGCGTTCCATGCGTAAGACGGCTCAAATACATCGGGATGAGCAATCTTTTCCTCAAACTCCTCGGGTGTGAGGTCGCATCCGTGAGCCTTTGCGAGTGCAAGACCGTATTCATCAACGTTGTAGCTGTATGCGCCCTTAATCTTCTTAATGCTGTCCATGCCGGCGGCTGCGAGACCGACCATGTTAATCCAGAAAATATCCTGCATGCCTGAGCCTGTCATTGTGCATCCGGTTGCCTTAGCGATAGCATCGAGCTCGTCAATCTGCTCCTTAGCGGTTGTGCAAGGATAAATAGCCTCCTCACATGTTGTGATAACATTTATACCACGGGAAACACATTTCTTTGCGTGCGGGTAGATATCGTTGATGAAACTGAACAGCGTGACAATAGCAACATCGGGCTTGCTCTCGTCAAGAACCTTGTCTGCATCGCTTGAAATGACAACGCCTGTCTTGAATCCGAGCTCTGCAAAATCGCCTACATCCATTCCGACAACTGCGGGGTTAACATCGATTGCACCGACAACCTCTGCACCATGGTTGTAAAGATATCTGATGATATACTTAGCCATTTTTCCGCAACCGTACTGTACAACTTTAACTTTTCTGTCCATAATAAAATCCTCCCTATATTAAACCTGATGGTTTAACCTGTTGGTTTAGCCTTTTGCTAAAACCCTTCGGTTTTCTTTACAACTAAAGTATAAACCCTCACGCAAGTTTAGAGTCAAGGACTTTGTGAAAAAAATATCGTATATTGTCAAAATTTTATCGGGACTTGAAGCCTTAGAAACATATTCCTTTTGCTGTCGTCAAAAACATTGAACTCTGTGAGCTCCTCACAAATGTAATCTCCTGCAAGAGAATATCCCATCTTATTGCAAAAATCCAAAAGCTGATTGCCGTACTCGATTTCTTTGTCGTAATCGTCAAGGTAAATACAGGCGTACATTCCGCTGTCCACAATGCTTATATCACCCTCGTGCTCGAGAATTCGTTTGTCGGAAAATATAAAGGCTTTGTCGGCAATAAACTCTCTGCTTTCGAAATTCTGCTGTAAAATACTTGTTCCGAGATTGTAAGAATGTACCTGATTAATACCCACGGAATATAGTTTTCTTCTGAGTTTCATAACTATTTCTTCATAACAGTTGCGGTCATATTCGTAGAAATTCACATCGCATGGAATGTACCAAATATAACGCCTGTCGATATATTCAAGTGAGATTGTGCCCGTGGTGGGGGACTTTCTGTATCGCTCGATTTGTGCGATTGTTCTCTCAACGGCGTCGTGCTGTTCCTTTAGTTTACGCATCTGCTCGTGAAGCTGTTCGTTCTTTTTTGCAAGTATGCTCTCGATGAGAGTAACATCCTCTTTCTCGAGAATATCTTTGATTTCTACAAGACTCATGCCGAGTTCTTTCATGTAGACTATAATGTCAAGCCGTGCGGTTTGCTGAAGCGTGTAGTAGCGGTAACCGGTTTCGCTGTCGGTGTAGGCGGGCTTTAAAAGTCCCTTTTTGTCGTAAAGTCTTAGTGTGGGAATGCTTATGCCGTTAATCTCTGACATTTTACCGATAGAAAGAAGTGAATTGTCCATTTAATCACCTTAAATAAGTTAAAAAGTCTAATCTGTAATTAGAGTTTAATCCATAAAAAAGGCTTTGTAAAGGGAATTCGCAAAAGATAAAGACTATCGATAAAAAGACTTTGTAATATTTTTTGAGGATAAAAAAGAGCACGCCGAATTGGCGCGCTCGATTTATTTTTGAAGATTATCTGTGAAACAGACCTTTTTTTACATAAGGTTCGCTTGAAATTCCTTTAAGCTCATAACCTGTATCTTTAATTACAGCTTTAAGCTTTTCGGCGTCAAGCGCATTTTCGGAGATTATCTCGGAAGATTTTTTCTTGTGAGAGGATTTAACACTCTTCACATCAAAATTCTTTCTGATGCACTCGTTCATATGTGACTCGCACATGCTGCAAGCCATTCCTTCAATACTAAGAACTGTTTTAACCATAATAAGCCTCGTTAAAATTACTTGTTAACCTTAACAGCGTGATCGAATGTAGTGGACTCCTTATAAGGCTTTACAAGCTGAATAACCATGAGAACGATGAATACTACAGAGACGATTGCACCGATGATTGTAGCAGCTGTTACGTTTCCGCTGAAGATAGAACCGATGTTGTAAACGATGAGAGCGATTACATAAGCAAATCCGCACTCATAACCGATTGCAAACCAGAACCACTTTGTGTTGTTCATCTCTCTCTTGATAGCACCCATAGCTGCGAAGCAAGGAGCGCAGAGGAGGTTGAAGATAAGGAAGGACATACCGGAAAGTGCTGTGAAGGAAGCGCCCATTGTTGCATAAACAGATGCCTCACCGCCGCCGTAGAGGATACCGAGAGTACCAACGATGTTTTCCTTAGCAACGAGACCTGTGATAGCTGCAACAGTTGCCTGCCAGTTGCCCCAGCCGAGAGGAGCGAAGATCCAGCAGATTGCGTTACCGATTGTAGCGAGGATTGAGCTTGAAAGCTCGGACTCCTCGAGCATTCTGAAGGAACCGTCTACTACGCCGAAATAGGTTGTGAACCAAACAACGATAGTGGAAAGTGTGATGATTGTACCGGCCTTCTTGATAAAGGACCAGCCGCGCTCCCACATGCTTCTGAGAAGATCGATGAATCTTGGGAGATGGTAAGCGGGAAGCTCCATAACGAACGGAGCGGGGTCACCGGCGAACATCTTAGTCTTCTTAAGCATAAGACCGGAGATGATGATAGCTGCAATACCGATGAAGTATGCGCCTGTTGAAACCCAAGGAGAACCGCCGAAGATTGCACCTGCGATCATAGCAATGAAAGGAGTTTTAGCGCCGCAAGGAATAAATGTTGTGGTCATAACTGTCATACGACGGTCACGCTCACTCTCGATTGTTCTTGAAGCCATGATACCGGGGATACCGCAACCTGTACCGACAAGAATCGGAATGAAGGACTTACCGGAAAGGCCGAACTTTCTGAATACACGGTCGAGAACGAAAGCAACACGAGCCATGTAACCGCAAGCCTCAACGAATGCGAGGAGGAAGAAGAGAACGAGCATCTGCGGAACGAATCCGAGAACAGCGCCGACACCGGCTACGATACCGTCAAGGATAAGACCGGAAAGCCATGCTGCACAACCGACTGAATCGAGAAGGTTGCCGATGAGTGTGGGGATACCCGGAACCCAAATGCCGTAATCTGCTGCATCGGGAGCGTCAAATGAGCCGCGCTCCTCGAAGTAAGCGAGAGCCTCTGTGTAGCTCATGGAAACAGTTGTCTCTGCGTCCTCATCGCTGAGGTCGGAGGGAACTTCACTGTAGTAAGCTGTGTAATCTGTGTCCTCGAGAGTCTCCTCGTCGGAAACAGTAATTGTTGCTGTGTCGCTCTCGGGCTTGAGTGCCTTTGCTTCTGCAAGAACAGCTGCAGCGTCAAAGTCTTCGTCTTCTGTATCAAACTCGATGCCGAAGGCGTTAAGAGCTTCCTGAGCTTCAGTATATTCGTCATTTACTTCCTCGTAATCGGATGTGCCGATACCGAAGAGATGCCAGCCGTCACCGAAAAGACCGTCGTTAGCCCAGTCTGTTGCGGAAGAGCCGACTGTTACCATTGCGATGTAGTAGATGCAGAACATAACTACTGCGAAAATCGGAAGGCCGAGCCATCTGTTTGTTACAACCTTATCGATTTTATCGGAAAGTGTGAGCTTTCCTGCGCTTGACTTCTTATAGCATCCCTTGATGATGGAAGCGATGTAGATGTATCTCTCGTTTGTGATGATGGATTCTGCGTCATCATCGAGCTCTTTCTCGGCAGCTTTAATGTCGGCCTCGATGTGAGTCATAACGTCGCTCTTGATGTTGAGCTGCTCCAAAACCTTTGAGTCTCTCTCGAAGATCTTGATAGCATACCATCTCTGCTGATCCTCCGGCATTGAGTGAAGCACTGCCTCCTCGATGTGAGCGATTGCGTGCTCAACAGGGCCTGAGAATGTGTGCTGAGGAATTGTCTTGCCATTCTTTGCGGCGTCGATTGCTACCTCGGCAGCCTCCATGATTCCTGTTCCCTTAAGAGCGGAAATCTCGACAACCTTGCAGCCGAGCTCTCTTGAAAGCTCCTTTGTGTTGATCTTGTCGCCATTCTTGTTAACAACGTCCATCATGTTGATTGCACAAACAACGGGAATGCCAAGCTCGACAAGCTGAGTTGTGAGGTAGAGGTTTCTCTCAAGGTTTGTGCCGTCTATAATGTTAAGAATAGCATCGGGTCTCTCGCTGATGAGGTAATTTCTTGCGACAACTTCCTCAAGTGTGTAAGGGGAGAGAGAGTAGATACCCGGAAGGTCGGTGATGATAACGCCTGTGTGCTTTTTAAGCTTACCTTCCTTTTTCTCAACAGTAACACCGGGCCAGTTACCGACGAACTGGTTAGAACCCGTGAGACCGTTGAACAATGTGGTCTTACCACAGTTCGGGTTACCCGCAAGGGCAATTCTAAGATCCATATTTAATTTTCCTTTCTCAAGACATTTTACTGTCCTAATTAACAATTTTATTATCCAAGCTTTAACTAACCTCGGTAAACCAGAGCTAATAAAACTTATTGATAACTAACTATCGGGCAAAATAATCGAGGCGATTATTCAACCTCGATCTCTTCGGCGTCAGCTTTTCTTATGGAGAGCTCGTAGCCTCTGACTGTTACTTCGATAGGATCACCTAAAGGTGCAACCTTGCGAACATAAACATCAACGCCCTTTGTGATGCCCATGTCCATGATTCTGCGCTTTATGGCGCCTTCACCGTGGAGCTTCTTAACCTTAACGGTAGAGCCGATTTTTGCGTCCCTGAGTGTATTCATCAGAATATTCCTCCTTTATAAATTTCAATATAGTAAAGATTAGGATAAATCACACGGTGATCAGATCATAATCTTCTGTGCCATTTCACGGCT
Organism: uncultured Prevotella sp.; assembly: GCA_963621245.1. GTDB lineage: Bacteria > Bacillota > Clostridia > Oscillospirales > Acutalibacteraceae > SIG603. Next base: position 104,868 of record CAVFCW010000005.1, read on the forward strand.
TAAAGCAACTCTTGCTTCTTTAACATTTACGATGATGTTTCCGCCGATTTCATTCACGACCATAACATCTCCGCCGACTACGAATCCGAGATCCGCAAGGTGAGCCTTGACTTCGGGGTTGCCGCCGATTTTTTTGATGATATTAACTTCACCGGGGGTTGCCAATATTAAAGGCATCATAACTTTCTCCTTTTCTGCCCAGTAATGTGTATCGATAGAATAGTTAACATACTATTACCTCGGTAAGCACACGCTAACCAAGCGGTTAAAAAAATATGCTTTCGCAACTAATGTTATTATAGTTAGACACGACTATTTTGTCAATCGGATAGAAGAAAGTTTTTGGTTTACGCGGAAAAACTATGAAACTTACCTATAAGTAATATTAAACTAACTTAAAATTTGTGCAAAAAACAAACTGAAAAAAGGAGGCGAAATTTGACTTTTGCTTCCTTTTTGTCGTTAGATTTATTGCTTTAAGTAGTCAATTACAGATAACAAACTAGGCTCCACCGTTTCGCACATAGATAAGATTTCTTCAGTGGGCGGGAGCAAATCGGGAACCATAATCGGCTTTAATTTTCCGCCATATGCAGATTTAATGCCGTTGTAAGAGTCTTCAATCGCATATGCGTTTTTGGGTGCTACTTCCAGAGCCGCACATGCTTTTAAATATATTTCGGGATCGGGCTTGCTTTTTGTCACTTTGTCTCCGCCGATTACCGCATCAAAGTAATTGTAAATGTTTGCGGCTTTAAGCTGATTTATAACAACTTCTGTTCTTGTTGAGGAGGCAAGAGCGATTTTCTTGCTGTTATCCTTTAAAAAGGAGAGGAGTTCTTTGATTCCCGGTTTCATCGGCAGTCTTCCGCCATCATATCTTTCGTGATAAAGACGGGAAACTTCATCCTGACATTTGTCAAAGGGGAAATCTTTGCCGAAACTTTCGAGCATAATTTCCTTCGCTTTCTGAATGTTGACGCCGAGACATTTATCATAGTGCTCTTCAAAATTCTTTGCTCCGTTTGATACGGCAACCTCACGCCAAATGTTCTTAACGCAAATCTCGGAATCAAATATAACTCCGTCCATATCAAAAATTACCGCTTCAAATGGTTTCATTTTTCCTCCGTTAAATACTTGTAAGCAAGTCTCAAAGTTTCTTTGTCAGTGCCAAAGGTGACTGCATTTACCGCATCTTCAAAGCTCATCCATTCAAGAGAGTTTACCTCGCATTCCTGATTGATAAGCTCATAGCTTGTCGCCTCGGCAACAAAGAAAATAACGTCTTTCATAATTCCCTCAAAGGGCGAGTAGCTGATTTTGTGTCTGAAACCCGTATCAAGCATAACTTCAAGATTTGTCTCTTCTTTAATTTCACGAAGTGCGGTTTCTTCTTCCGTTTCGCCGTTTTCAACATGCCCCTTTGGTATGGATGTGTGCCCCTGAACCATATGCTCGATGAGGCAGAGGTAATTTCCGTTTTCTTTTTTATAAACCACTGCGCCGCAGGATTTTTCGAATTTCATATCAATTACTCCTTATTTTTTATATTCCAATAATACAATAAACCGTTAAAAATCGCAACAAAAAGTGCTCCCAAATTAACGGGAGCACCGAAATGTTTATTGAAGAATTAAAGCTGAGGACCTGCAGCAACAAGTGCCTTGCCTGCTTCGTTAGTTGTGTACTTAACAAAGTTCTTCTGGAATCTCTCTGCGAGATCCTTTGCCTTTGCTTCCCACTCGGATGCATCTGCATAAGTATCTCTAGGATCGAGGATGCCTGTGTCAACGCCCGGAAGCTCTGTCGGAACCTCAAAGTTGAAGTAAGGAACAGTCTTTGTGGGAGCCTTGTTGATGTCGCCGCTGAGGATAGCGTCGATGATTCCACGAGTATCCTTGATTGTGATTCTCTTGCCTGTGCCGTTCCAACCTGTGTTTACGAGGTAAGCCTTAGCGCCGTTAGCCTGCATCTTCTTTACGAGCTCTTCAGCGTACTTTGTCGGGTGAAGCTCGAGGAATGCCTGGCCGAAGCAAGCGGAGAATGTAGGAGTAGGCTCTGTGATTCCGCGCTCTGTACCTGCAAGCTTTGCTGTGAAGCCGGAGAGGAAGTAATACTGAGTCTGCTCAGGTGTGAGGATAGAAACCGGAGGAAGAACTCCGAATGCATCTGCGGAAAGGAAGATAACGTCCTTAGCAGCAGGGCCGGAAGAAACTCCGTTTACCTTTGAAGCGATCTTCTCGATGTGGTCGATAGGATAGGAAACACGAGTGTTCTCTGTTACGCTCTTGTCGTCGAAGTCGATTGTACCGTCCTCGGCAACAGTAACGTTCTCGAGAAGTGCGTTCTTCTTGATTGCGTTGTAGATGTCAGGCTCGGACTCTTTGTCAAGGCCGATAACCTTAGCGTAACAACCGCCCTCGAAGTTGAAGACGCCATTGTCGTCCCAGCCGTGCTCGTCATCACCGATGAGAAGTCTCTTAGGATCTGTGGAAAGTGTTGTCTTACCTGTACCGGAGAGGCCGAAGAAGACAGCTGTGTTCTTACCTTCCATATCTGTGTTTGCGGAGCAGTGCATTGAAGCGATGCCCTTGAGCGGGAGGTAGTAGTTCATCATGGAGAACATACCCTTCTTCATCTCGCCGCCGTACCATGTGTTGATGATAACCTGCTCACGGCTTGTGATGTTGAAGGCTACGCAAGTCTCGGAGTTGAGGCCGAGCTCCTTGAAGTTCTCAACTTTAGCCTTGGATGCGTTGTAAACGATGAAGTCAGGCTCGAAGTTCTTGAGCTCTTCCTCTGTAGGAACGATGAACATGTTCTTAACGAAGTGAGCCTGCCATGCAACCTCAACGATAAAACGAATAGCCATTCTTGTGTCGGCGTTAGCACCGCAGAATGCATCAACAACATAAAGCTTCTTGCCGGAGAGCTCTTTCTTAGCGAGATCCTTAACAACGCTCCATGTGCTTTCGCTCATCGGGTGGTTGTCGTTCGGATAAGAATCGCTTGTCCACCAAACTGTGTCCTTGGAGTTCTCGTCCATAACGATGTACTTATCTTTAGGAGAACGTCCGGTGTAGATACCGGTCATAACGTTAACTGCACCGAGCTCTGTTTTCTTACCTGCGTCGTAACCCTCGAGTGACGGGTCAAGCTCAGCGTTGAAAAGATCATCATAAGAAGGATTGTAAACGATCTCAGTAGTACCTGTGATGCCGTACTTGGTTAAATCAAGTGCCATTTTAAACTACCTCATTTCTGATTTTTGTATAAGCGTGAAATATCATGCAGCATATTGACGCACATGCTTCACACACTGTAAAAATTTTATAAAGAAATATAATCCCTTGCGGGACCATCTTTCCCACTTCCGGAACTAAGTATACAATATATTTAGAATAACTTCAATGACTAATTGTGAAAAAATAGTTAAATTTATCACATTTTTGTTGTTATAAACGAAAAATCGGACGCATTTTGATTGAGATAATAAAGCAATGTTATATAAAATATCGATTTATAAAGTGAAAAATCTAATTTTAAATTCTTCATAAATTAATCTAAAATCACGTTATAAATTAAAAATAAAACAAAATTTGAAAGTTAGGATAATAAAAATTTCAAATTTGGTATTGACAAATTATTTCTGCTGTGGTAAAAATAAGTAAACCGATGAGGAAGAGTGAGTACGGTTAAGTACCTTTTCTAAAGCGAGTCGCAGGCGGTGAGAGTGCGGTAAAAAGACTTAATTCGGAATGGGCTTCTGAGGGCGAACAGAAAGGTAAAACGAGTATGTGAGACGGAGTGTGACTCTCCGTGAAGAAAGGTCTGCATATGACAGTATGCGTTAAGCGGGTATTTTCATACCAAGCAGGGTGGCACCGCAGGAATTTATATCCTGTCCCGGCAAAGTGATTTGCAGGGACGGGATTTTTGTTTTTTAGGAGGAAGAAATGAAGATTGGTTTAAAGAGACGATGGCGAAACTGATATACCTTATAAATGCAGTAAATTGATTAATACTTTTAATGTAAACACGGAAGGGAATATATTATGGCTATCAAGAAAATATTATCAGCCGCTATGGCAATCGCACTTACACTTTCATTCACAGCATGTTCTTCATCGTCGGGCAGTTCTTCTGAGTCTTCGGCATCGTCAGAGGTTTCATCATCTACAACAGATACCGCCGAGGCGACTGAGAGCGCAGACGGCAAGACTTACACAATCGGCATTTGCAACTACGTTGACGATGCTTCTTTAAATCAGATTGTCGACAACATCAACTCAAGACTTGACGAGCTTGAAACCGAAAACGGAGTTACAATCAACGTTGAATACGATAACTGCAACGCTGACGCAAACGTTATGAACCAGATTATCGCCAACTTCGAGGCTGATAAGGTAGACCTTATGGTAGGCGTTGCAACTCCAGTTGCCATGGCTATGCAGACCGCAACAGAGGACAGCCAAACACCTGTTGTTTTTGCCGCTGTTTCCGATCCCGTAGGCGCAGGTTTGGTTGAATCTCTTGACGCTCCCGGCGGAAATGTAACAGGTTCAAGCGACAACCTCGATACATCTGCTGTTATGAACCTTATTTTTGCACAGAACCCCGACGCTAAGAAAATCGGCCTTCTCTATGATGTCGGACAGGATTCAGCTACTGCCGCTATCGCAGAGGCAAAGGCTTATCTTGACGAAAAGGGCGTTGAGTATGTTGAGCACACAGCTACAAACAACGAAGAAGCCGCTTTAGCTGCAGACGCATTCGTTTCTGACGGAGTTGACGCAGTATTCACACCGACAGACAACACAATCATGACAGCTGAGCTTTCCATTTACGAGACATTTGTTAACGCAGGTATTCCTCATTACACAGGTGCCGATTCATTCGCTCTTAACGGTGCGTTCCTCGGCTACGGCGTTGATTACGCTAACCTCGGAAAAGAAACAGCAGACATGATTTATTCCATACTTGCAGACGGCAAAAATCCCGCAGATACAGCAGTTATCACATTCGATAACGGCACCGCAACAGTCAATACAGAGGTTTGCGAGGCTCTCGGATACGACTTTGACAAGGTAAGCGAGGCATTCGCTCCTTACTGCACAAGAGTTGAAGAAATCACAACAGCAGAAAGCTTCGACGATCTCAATTCTTAATTAACTGGCTTCCGAAAATCTTCATAATACAGTAAAGCTTACCGTACATCGTTTGGTGTGCGGTAAACTTTTAAGGAGTTATATATGGCATTAGATTCTGTTTTGAGCCTTGCTTCAACCGCGCTGGAGCTTGGACTGATAAGTTCTCTCACGGTTTTGGCACTATTTTTAAGCTACTCGATGCTTAACGTCTGCGATCTTTCCACAGACGGCTGTTTCACTCTCGGCGCATCGGTGGGTGCGGTTGTAGCCGTTTCCGGTCATCCCATACTTGCAATTTTTGCAGCTATGGGCAGCGGTGTTCTGTCGGGATTTGTCACGGCGTTATTGCAGACAAAAATGGGCGTTGACAGCCTTTTGTCGGGAATTATCGTGAATACGGCACTTTACTCGGTGAATATTGCGATAATGGGCGGTTCTTCACTTTTAAACTTAAACAAGACCGTGACAGTGTTTACCATAATGCGTGATTTGCTCTCGGGTACATTCCTTGAGGGTGAATACAAGCTTGTCGTAATTATAATTGCCGTGCTTCTTGTTTCCGTTTTGCTCGGCTTATTCTTAAAAACAAGACTCGGACTTGCGATTCGTGCCACGGGCAATAACCCCGCTATGGTAAAATCTTCTTCAATTAACCCCGCAATGACCACGATAGTCGGTTTGTGCGTTGCGAACTCGTTCACGGCTCTTTCGGGCTGTCTTCTTGCTCAGTCACAAAAAAGCGTTAATATCGACATCGGAACGGGCATGGTCACAATAGCACTTGCATCACTTCTCATCGGAGGAGCGTTCCTCGGAAAAGGAAAGGTACCGATTCGAATTTTCGGCATGATAGTCGGTGCAATCGTTTTCAGACTTGTTTATACTGTCGCCCTCAGATTTAATCTTCCCGCTTACATGCTGAAACTTGTATCGTCCGTGATTGTTATTCTGGCTATTTCGCTTCCGTACTTCAAAAAGCAAATGCCTTATATAAAGAGAAGACTCAAAAAGGAGAACTACCGTGCTTAAGCTAACTAATATATCAAAGACCTTTAACCCCGGAACCGTTAATGAGAAAAAGGTTTTTGACGGACTTAATTTTCATGTGAATAAGGGAGATTTTGTCTCGATTATCGGCGCTAACGGTGCGGGCAAATCTACTCTTTTCAATGCAATATCCGGTACATTTATAACCGACAGCGGTAAAATCGAGCTTGACGGCGAGGATATCACATTTACAAAGGAACATATTCGCTCAAGAAAAATCGGCAGACTATTCCAAGACCCCATGCTCGGCAGTGCGCCCGGAATGACGATAGGTGAGAATTTGGCACTTGCAGCCGGCCACGGCGGTTGGCTCAGTTTTGTCTCGAAAAAGGACAGAGACGCATTCAGAGAAAAACTTTCTCTGCTCGGAATGGGACTTGAAGACAGAATGAATCAGCCCGTCGGACTTCTCTCGGGCGGTCAGAGACAGGCGCTTACGCTTCTCATGGCGACTTACAATCCGCCGAAACTTCTGCTTCTTGACGAGCACACGGCGGCTCTTGACCCGGGAACGGCTCAAAAGGTTCTCGAGATAACAAAGAAAACCGTTGCGGAGAACAATTTGACTTGCCTTATGATTACTCACAACATGCAGTCGGCTCTTGACCTCGGAAACCGCACCGTTATGATGAACAACGGACAAATCATTTTTGACGTGAGCGGTGAGGAGCGAAAAAATATGACAGTCGCTGATTTGCTTGAGAAGTTCAAGACGGCATCGGGTAAAGCTCTCGATAACGACAGAATGCTTTTGAGTGAAAAGCAATAATAATAGAGAAAAACAGAATCTTAGCGGCGGCAGTTGAGTTTGCCGCCGTAATTTTTTGAAATATTCAAAAAGATTTCAAATCGAGGTAGAATTGAGGGCGGATTTGTGCTAAAATAAAAAGACCGTAAATCAAATCTAACCCCCAATTTTTGATTGATAGGAAAGGAAAGTAAAATGAAAGCAGTAATTACAGTTCTCGGAAAAGACATGGTTGGTATCCTCGCAAAGGTTTCTTCGGTTTGCGCTGAAAAAAACGTTAATGTCATTGAGGTTACCCAGTCCATTATGCAGGATATGTTTGCCATGATTATGATGGTAGACGTATCAAACAGCACAATTCCTTTTGCCGACTTGGCAGATGAGCTTGTGAGCGTGGGCGAAACCATGGGACTTAAGATTCACGTCATGCATGAAGATATTTTTAACTCGATGCACAAAATCTGATGAGAGGTACTTTCAATGCTTGAGACAAGAGATATACTCGAAACCATTAATATGATAGATAACGAAGACCTCGATGTGCGTACCATTACTATGGGCATATCGCTTCTTGACTGCACCGATGAGAACATCGATGCCGCTTGCACCAAGGTCTACGATAAAATTTGCCGCTACGCTTCAAACCTCGTAAAAACCGGCGAGGACATAAGCAAGGAGTATGGCATTCCGATAGTCAACAAGAGAATTTCCGTCACACCAATCGCTTTAATCGCAGGTGCTTGCCCCGGAAAAGATCCGATTAAATTTGCACATGCACTTGACCGAGCCGCAAAAGAAGTAGGAGTAAACTTCCTCGGCGGTTATTCCGCACTCGTTCAGAAGGGATTCGGTCCCGGTGATTATGCTCTTATCGAGAGTATTCCTCAGGCTCTTGCCGAGACGGACGTCGTGTGCGCTTCCGTAAATGTCGGCTCTACCAAAGCGGGCATTAATATGGATGCCGTTAAAAAGATGGGTCAGATTGTAAAAACTTCTGCCGAGATTACAGCCGAGAGAGAGTGCATCGGTGCGGCAAAGCTCGTTGTTCTGTGCAATGCTCCCGAGGATAACCCGTTTATGGCGGGCGCATTCCACGGCGTAAGCGAGCCTGACTGCGTTATAAACGTTGGCGTATCTGGCCCCGGTGTTGTAAGAGCAGCCATTGCAAAGGCTTCCGACACCGATACTATCGATCAGATTGCCGATCTCATAAAGAAAACCGCATTCAAGATTACAAGAATGGGTCAGCTCGTCGCCATGGAGGCTTCAAAAAGACTTTGCGTGCCTTACGGAATTGTCGACCTCTCTTTGGCACCAACTCCCGCAGTCGGCGACAGCGTTGCATATATTCTCGAGGAAATGGGAATTGAGAAGTGCGGCGGATTCGGAACAACCGCAACTCTCGCCATGCTCAACGATGCTGTTAAAAAGGGCGGAGTTATGGCTTCTTCTCACGTTGGCGGACTTTCCGGTGCATTTATTCCCGTATCAGAGGATGCCGGCATGATTGCCGCCGCAAGATGCGGAGCTCTCAGCCTTAACAAGCTTGAGGCGATGACTTCAGTTTGCTCGGTCGGTCTTGATATGATTATAATCCCCGGTGACACAACCGCAGAGGTTATCTCGGGTATTATTGCAGACGAGGCGGCTATCGGTATGGTCAACTCTAAGACTACCGCTTGCCGACTTATCCCCGCTATCGGAAAAAAAGCTGGCGAGGAACTCAATTTCGGCGGACTTCTCGGCGGCGGCCCAATCATGGATGTCAGCCCCTATTCACCCAAGAAGTTTATTGATCGCGGCGGAAGAATTCCCGCACCGCTTCAGGCACTTAAAAACTGATTATTGTTTAAATATCGAGGGACGGTCGTTCGACTGTCCCTTTTTGTTATATAAATAAAAAAATCCTCGGACAAAACATCCGAGGATTTATAATATACGGTTTTAGCCGTTCTCGTTCATTCTCTGCATAGCCTTGAGAATATTCGGCATAGCCTGTTTTTTACGGCTTACGATGCCCGGGAGGAATGCGATTCCGTTTTCTACCTTGACGCCGAATGCGTTCTCGATAATCTCTTCGATTCCTTCACCGACGAAAATTGCTTTTGAAGAACCAATCATGACATCTGTGAGGAGCATAACGATGATATCCATCTTTGTTGTCTCCATAACCTGATCAAGATACGGTCTCATGCGCACAATGAGTTTTTCGGTGTCTTCGTCGCCGATTACGCTGACCTGAGCAATACCGATTTTCTTATCTTCTGAGTTGAAGGTTTTGAAGTCGGCATAGAAGATTTCTTCCTCGGTCTGATTGTTGTGATTGCAACCCGCTCTGAACATCTGTGTTGCGAACTCCTCTGGATCGATGCCGGCAATAGCGGCAAGCTCATATGCAGTCTGCTTGTCGATCGCAGTGCATGTGGGGGAGCGGAAACAAAGTGTGTCGGACAGAATTGCAGAGCAAAGCAAGCCTGCAATTTTCGGCTCAATCTCAACATTTGACTCGTGATACATCATTGTGATGATTGTAGCGGTACAGCCGAGCGGCATATTTCTGAAGTTAATCGGCTGCATGGTCTGAATAGCGCCGATTCTGTGGTGGTCGATAACCTCGATAATCTCGCAGCTTTCAATGCCGTCAACAGCCTGAGAAGCCTCGTTGTGGTCAACCATAACAACCTTTTTGTCCTCGACATCGAGAAGATTTCGCTGTGACAAAAGTCCGATGTAGTTTTCGTTTTTGTCGAGAACGGGGAAGTAACGGATTCTCTGCTTTGTCATGATGGACTTAACATGAGAAACGAGATCGTAATCGTGGAAATAAATAAGGTCGTGGTCACGCATAACCTGTCTTACGGGAATACTCTGATTGATAAGTCTTGCTGTCGTAAACGTATCAAAAGGAGTAACAATAATCGTGCAGCCGTTAGCTTCTGCAAGATTTTTAATAAGCTTTGAGATTTTTTCGCCGCTTGAAAGGCAAACGATTATCCATTCTGCACCGGCTTCGATAGCGTTGAGCATAGCGCCCGAACGGTTTCCCAAAATAACAAGCGAATGTTTGCCTACAAGCTGAGAAACGGTCTCGTCGTTAGATGCACCGATGATAACATTTCCTTCGTTAAAGCTTCTGTCCATATCACCGACGATGAGGTCGCCCGAGAGAGTTTCAACAATATTCTTGCACAATACGCCCGAATCGGAAAGTGATGTGGAGCTGTTCTGTGCCATTGAGTTTCTTGCAACGTCTCCTCTTGTGAGTACGCCGACAAGCTTGCCGCCGTCAAGAACGGGCAGAGTAGGAACGGACTCACGCTCCATGATTTGCCAAGCCTTGAAAACAGATGTCTCTCTGTCGATGCCCTCGGCGTGACGCATCTCAACGTCTCTGGCTCGGGGCTCGAGTGTATCCGCAAAGTGAGGGGCTCTCACCTTGAAATAGTCGAGAACGAATTTTGTCTCTTCGTTAAGTCTGCCTGCTCTTTTTGCGACATATTTAAGGTTAGTTGTCTTTCTTCTTAAATATGCGTAAGCGAGAGCGGAACAGATGGAGTCTGTATCGGGGTTTTTATGTCCGATAACAATTACTTCTTTTTGCATAGTAAATCCTTTCTGATTGTCTGACTGAATAAATTATAACGATAAATTTCGCTAATTGCAATAGCGAAAAGGCTTGAAACGGTTAGCTAAGGCAAATATAATATATACAATATACGAGAAATTCAAGTGAAATTAAGGAGAAACCCATGAATGCATTTATAGAGGATAAGCTTTTGGCGGAGAAAATTGGGGAAAAAGTGAATGAGCACGGCGGAAAGACCTATTACGTGGGCGGTTGCGTTAGGGATATGTTAATGGGTAACGAGCCGAACGATATCGATATTGAAGTTTTCGGCGTGAGAGAAGAAGAGCTATGCGAAATTCTTGAAAGCGTAGGCGAATTAAAAGAGATAAAATCGGGATTTGATATATTTAATCTCAAAGACTCCTTGCTTGATATTACTTTGCCGAGAGAATCGGATAATGATTTGCCCAATCCCTTTATTAGCGAGCAAGAGGCGGCAAAAAGGCGGGATTTTACCGTGAACGCCGTGATGAAAAATGTTTTAAGCGGTGAAATTCTTGATTTTTTCGGCGGAGTGTCTGATGCAGAAAACAAAATAATCAGAGCTGTCTGTGAAAACAGCATAGAAGATGATCCCTTGAGAGTGCTGAGACTAGCAGATTTTTGCGCAAGATTTCAAATGAAGCCGGAAGAACACACGGCATATCTTGCAGAACATGCGGATTTAACTCATATTAAAGGGAGAGAGTTTTTGAAGAAGTTAAAAAAGCACTTCTAAAATCAGAAAAACCGTCAGTGTTTTTTGAAGTCCTGAGAGAAATAGATCAGCTTGATTTTTGGTTTCCCGAACTCAAAGAGCTTATTACAACGGAGCAAAATCCCGTTTGGCACCCTGAGGGAAGCGTTTGGAATCACACGATGCTTGTGGTAAATGAGGCGGCAAAATTAAAAGTCCAAGCAAAAGAACCGCTTATGTTTATGCTTGCGGCACTTTTTCACGACCTCGGAAAAGCAGTGACCACGACTGTCAAGGACGGAAAAATCATATCTTACGGGCACGATGTAAAGGGAGTAGACTTTACAGAAAAAAGCGATTAAACGCCTGACGAACAACAATAAAATAAGAGATTACACAAAAAATATGACGCTTCTTCATATGCGGCCAAATGTTTTGGGTGCACAAAATTCGTCACAGAAGGCATATAACAAGCTTTTTTTTCTCGAGTGTTTGCCCCGAGGATCTTCTGCTTCTTGCAAAAGCCGATCATATGGGACGAACAAGCTATTCAGATTACAGCGAGACGGAGTGTAAACTGCAAAAAGCTTTACTTGGCTATGAAGAAATGCTAAAAAAACCGTATGTGACGGGAAAAGATCTTGTTAAAGCGGGAATTCGTCCCGGAGAAAATTTCTCGAAACTATTGAAACTCTCCGAAAAGTTGCGCCTCGCCGAAACGCCTTACGAGTCGGCGTTTAAGCAAATTCTTTCCGAGGCAAGAAAAAGCGGTGCTCTTGACAAGTGAAACAACTTTATTGACATTATCGCATATTTATTTTAAAATATACGATACTTAAGTTGACACTTATTCTTCCGGAATCGGAACTGCGGAGGGATGTAATATAAAATGCGAGTCAATACTAAGCAACCATAGTATTTTGCCGCGAAAGAAAGAAATAGAGAAAGTACAAGTTTGTAGACGGGAGCAAAGGCTTCCCGTCTACCACGGAGGATTTAATTTTGACAGAGAAAAAAGTTAATAAGGCGCAGAAGGATAAGTCTGCACAGAATAAGGCGGGAAATCAGCTCGATATGCTTTATTCGTCACTCGCACCGATAGCTCCTGCCAAGAAGCAGTCAGCTTCTAATCGAGTTGCCCAAAAATCGAAGAGCAAGAGCGCAAAGGTAAAAAAGACAAAGGAGACCGAGGGCGCACAGCAGCCGAAACAGTCAGGCAAGAAGAATAACAAGACTGTAAAAACAAAACCCAACAAGGAGCACAAGGAGAACAGACAACCCGAGAAAAACACCCAAAGTGCTTCTGTTAAGAAGGCAAATTACGGCAAGAAGAACGAGCCGAAGAAAAATCAGTCTCAGAATAACCGCTATTCAAACGGAAATCACACAAAGTACGCTCAGCAGAATCAGGGCAAAAAGAATACTAAGAAAAACCGCAAACAGCTAAAACCGTCCGTTAAGGCATATTTCCTCGGCGGACTTAACGAGATAGGAAAGAACTTCACCGTTTTTGAGTGCGAAAACGATATGATAATCGTCGACTGCGGTCTTTCGTTCCCCGATGAGGAGATGCCAGGAATCGATGCAGTAATCCCCGTATTCACATTTGTTGAACAGAACAGAGACAAAATCCGTGCATTGTTCATCACTCACGGACACGAGGATCACATCGGCTCCGTGCCTTATCTTCTTCAGAAGATTAACATGCCTGTTTACGGCACCGCCTTGACTCTCGGATTGGTCGAGTCTAAGCTTCGTGAGTTCGGTCTTGACAGAATTTCCGATTTGAGGGTTTATCCTGCCGGATCAAGAATTAAGGCCGGCTGTTTCACGGTTGAGTTTATTCACGTAAACCACAGCATCGCCGATTCCGTCGCACTTGGAATACACACACCTGCGGGAACTATCGTTCACACGGGAGATTTTAAGATAGATTTAACCCCCGTCGAGGGAGAAACAACCGATTTGCACCGCTTTGCCGAGCTCGGAAACGAGGGTGTTCTCGCACTTCTCGCGGACTCCACCAATGCGGAGCGTCCCGGTTTCACACAGACGGAACAGAAAGTCAGAGCCACACTCGACTCGATGTTTATGAGAGCGGGAAAGAAAAGAATTATCGTCGCAACATTTGCTTCATCGATAAGCCGTGTGCAGATGATTATCGACTGCGCCGCAAAATACGGCAGAAAAGTAGCTCTTTCGGGCCGTAGCATGGTAAATGTTGTAGGCATTGCTTCTGAACTCGGATACATGAACGTTCCTGAAGGAATAATCGTGGATCTCTCCATGGTTAACCGCTACACGGACGATAACCTTGTTTTGATAACAACGGGCAGCCAGGGCGAGCCGATGAGCGCGCTCACGAGAATGGCAAACGCCGAGCACCGTCAGGTTGAAGTTGGAAGAAACGACTTTATCATTATTTCCGCAAGACCGATTCCCGGCAACGAGAAGGCTTTGGGCGGAGTTATAGACGAGCTTTTGAAGCGTGGCTGTGAGGTTATTTACGAGAGTATGTACGACCTACACGTTTCGGGTCACGCTTGTCAGGAAGAGCTCAAGCTTATGCAGTATCTTGTTAAGCCGAAGTATTTCATTCCCGTGCACGGCGAGCAGAAACACTTAATCAAACACGCAAAGCTTTCGATGGATCTCGGTATGCCGGAGGAGAATATCTTCATAGGCGATATAGGAAACTGCGTTGAGATTAACGAAGATTTCATAAGAAAATGCGGAAATGTTCCTGCAGGCACACAGCTTGTGGACGGTTTGGGTGTTGGTGATGTCGGAGCGATTGTCTTGAGAGACAGAAAACTTCTCTCCGAGGACGGCATAATTATTGCCGTGTGCACGCTCGATTTCCAGACAAAGGATATTATTTCGGGCCCCGATATTATTTCGAGAGGCTTTGTATATGTGAGAGAATCCGAAGATATGATGGAGGAGGCTCGCAAGATTGCCGAAAATGCCATTTACGACTGCGTGGACGGCAATATTCACGAGTGGAATGTCATCAAGACTAAGGTGAGAGAGGCTCTCGCAAGATATTTCTATGAAAAGACAAAGCGTTCACCTATGATTTTGCCGATTATCATGGAGGCTTAATTAAAATTTCGCTGAAAGGGGGAGAGCACATTGAGAAAAAGAGTTTGGATACCGTCGCCGGTTATGAATCTGATGGTATTTCTGCTTTATCTTTTTGCGATACCGACTTTAAATTATCATAAAATTTGGTTTTGCGTGGAGATTACCGTTGCAACACTCATGCTTGCGGTAGTTGTTGTGCTTTCCTCAAGATTTTATTTCCACATATGGGCGGGAATGCGCGTGGCACGAAAGATACTCTCTGCCGACGAGGAGGATAACCTCAACAATCTCGGCTTGTCGGTATGTATTACGGGAGCCGGCGGAGATATAATCTGGTCAAACAACCAGTTTATCAAAACCCTCAACGGCGGAGAATCTCCGATAGGACTGAGCGTTTTGCCGTTCATTCATCCACGCACCTTAAGACAGATGAACGGCGAGATCGGCATAAACGTAAAGCCGAACGACAAGGAATTCACGGTTTACTGCCTTAAGAAAAACGATTTTAACATTATGTATTTTGTCGATGACGGATACTACAAGATGATTGAGCGTGAATACCGTGAGAAAAAAGCGGTAATCGCACTTATTTCTTTCGATAACAAGGAAGAAATTCTTCGTGACGCTTCCGGTGGTGACGAATCGAGAATAACGGCCGAGGTTGAAACCGTTCTTAGAGACTGGGCTTCCGTCAAAATGGGCGGACTTTTCAGGGCTCTTTCTGGCGGAAGATATATGCTCATCACAGACGAGGGCCACATGGCTCTTGCGTGCCGCAGAAAGTTCGAAATTCTTGACAAAGTTCACTCAATTAAGGGTATGAACAACATGAGCTGTACCGTTTCTATCGGTGCGGGCATCGGCGCTTCTTCAACCGTACAAAGCGAGGAGTGGGCAAGAAAAGCCCTCGATATGGCTCTCGGACGAGGCGGCGATCAGGTTGCTCTTCTAAGTCAGGGAGAAAAATATGAGTTCTTCGGCGGTCTTTCGGGCGGAGTCGAGAAACAGGATAAAGTTCGAACCCGTGTTATCGCCGAGCAGATTGCCGAGTGCATCAAGAAAAGTGACCGAGTGTTTATCATGGGCCACAGAAACTCCGACCTTGACGCAATAGGTGCGGCTGTCGGAATGTGGGCGGCGGCTTCAAGGGGCATGAATAAGCCAGCAAAGATTATCGTCAACCGTGCGCAGACCATGGCTAAGTCGCTTATTGACGCCGTGGATAAATCTCCCAGTCACAACGGAATATTCGTTTCGCCTGTTGACGCAGTTTCGGACATCACAAAGAACACTCTTTTGATTGTTGTCGATACTCATTCTGCGCCGTTCGTGGAATCTCCCGAATGTCTCGAAAAGGCAAAGAACATAATCGTTATCGACCACCACAGAATGATGGTTACACGAATAAACAACAGCGCAATTTTCTATCACGAATCCTATGCAAGCTCCGCTTCCGAGATGGTTGCCGAGCTCGTGCAGTACATGGATAACGTTAAGATTAACAGCGTTGAGGCAACAGCTCTTTTGGCGGGCATTATGCTCGACACAAAGAACTTTATCATGAAAACGGGCGTCAGAACCTTTGAGGCTTCGGCGTATCTCAGAAGAAAAGGCGCCGACACCGTTGAGGTAAAGAAGCTTTTTGCAAACTCGCTTTCGCTCAACAAGGAGAAAGCTTTGCTTGTGGGAAGTGCGGAAATTTACCGCGGTTGTGCGATTTCTTACACGGAGACAACCACAGGCGACACAAGAACCGCCGCCGCACAGGCTGCGGACGAGCTCTTGGAGTTACAGGGCGTTCTTGCTTCGTTTGTACTCTTTAAAGTCGGAAACGAGGTTAATATATCGGGAAGAAGTCTCGGCGATGTTAACGTTCAGATTATTCTCGAGGAATTCGGCGGAGGCGGTCATTTCACAATGGCTGGCGCTCAGCTGAAGGATATAACGGTCGAGGAGGCACGTCTCGCACTTATAAGCGTGCTTGACAAAAAGCTTCCCCGTGCACAAAATGCAGAAAACAAAACTGAAAGGAATTAAAAAATATGAAGGTTGTATTATTACAGGACGTTAAGGCTCTCGGAAAGAAGGGCGAGCTTGTCAACACATCGGACGGATACGCAAGAAATTTCCTTTTCCCGAAAAAGCTTGCAAAAGAGGCTAATGCTCAGGCTATGAACGAGCTCAAGAACGCAGAGGAGTCCAAGGCTTTTAAGATTAAGACAGACACAGAGAACGCAAAGAAGACAGCCGAGCTTCTTAAAGATAAGACAGTCAAGATTCAGGCTAAGGCAGGTCAGGGCGGAAAGCTTTTCGGCAAGGTAACCGCAAAGGAAGTTTCCGAGCACCTCAAGAGCCAGTTCGGCGTTGACGTTGACAAGAGAAAGATTGTCATCGACGGCGACATCAAGGCATTCGGAACATACAAAGCCGAGATTAAGCTTTACACAGGCGTTTCGGCTAAGCTTAACATTCAGGTTATCGAACAGCAGTAACAGAGGTAAATCATGGATAACGACGCCTTAATGGCACAGCTTGGGGATAACAGCGCGCTTTCTCTCCCGTTCAGTCCTGAGGCGGAGCAGAGCGTTTTGGGAGCAATACTCCTCGAGCCGTCGTGCATTGCGACGGTTGCGGATTTGCTTCCGAATCCCGAAGTATTCTATCAGGTGAATAATAAGCTTATCTACAAGGTCATGCTAAATATGTTCACCTTGGGCAAGAAGCTTGATTTCGTAACTTTGCTCGAGGAGCTTAAGGGCGAAAGTGATTTTGACGCAACAACGGGCAAAATGTATCTCACACAGCTTGCCCAGCTCGTGCCGTCAGTCTCAAATGTAGATAAGTACTGCGAGATTGTAAAGGACAAATATGATGTTCGCATGCTGATTCTGTCCTCAAGGCAAACTCTTGCCGAGGCTCAGGACCCGAGCAACGAAACAAATTCTCTGCTTGATATTGCCGAGCAGAGAATTTACGATATCCGTCAGGGCAAGACTATGAACGGCATACAGCGCATCGGCGATGTCATTCTTGATACCTTTAAGCGACTTGATGAGTTAAACGGCGAAAACAAAGACGATTACAAGGGAATTGCGACGGGCATAGGCGAGCTTGACAAGACTATTACGGGTCTTAACAAATCCGACCTTATTATTCTTGCAGCGCGTCCCGGTATGGGTAAAACTTCGTTTGCACTGAATATCGCAAGACATGCCGCATGCACGTGCGGTAAAAAGGTTGTTATATTCTCTCTCGAAATGAGCAAGGAGCAGCTTGCCGCGCGTATGCTCTCTACGGAGGCTATGGTAGGCTCTTCCAAGCTGAGAACAGGCGATCTTGAACCCGATGAATGGGTAAGACTTATCGAGGCGGGCGACATTTTGAAAAACGCAGAAATCTACTTTGACGATAACTCGGGTATTACCGTGCCTGAGATTAAGGCAAAACTTAGAAGACTGCAAAATGTTGATTTGGTTATTATCGACTATTTACAGCTCATGGGCTCGTACAAGAGAATTGATAACCGTGTTCAGGAAATTTCCGACATTACGAGAAACCTCAAGATAATGGCTAAGGAACTTAATATTCCCGTCATTGCGCTTTCACAGCTTGCGAGATCTTCCGACAAGAGAACCGACCATAAGCCCGTTCTATCGGATCTTCGTGATTCCGGTTCAATCGAGCAGGACGCTGATATTGTTCTTTTTCTCTACCGTGACGCTTACTATTCCGACGGAGAGAATGAGGACGGTGACGCAAACCAGAACAAGAGCGAATGTATCGTAGCAAAGAACCGACACGGTGAGTCACGCTCCATTCCGCTGCATTGGCAGGGCGAGTTCACACGATTCACTTCAGCGGAGTATGTGCGAAATGAATAAGCTTAAGGAAAAACTCAAAGAAGAATTCGAGTATTTGTCGAAAGCGGACTTAATTATAATTGGATTATCGGGTGGGGCTGATTCGGTGGCTCTCACCCATATTCTGTTTACGGAATTTGGTGCTGACAAGCTTGTTTGCGCCCATGTGAACCATATGATAAGGGGCGAAGAAGCAGACAGAGACACGGAGTTTTGTAAAAGCTATTGCCAAAGTCTCGGCATAAGGCTCGAAATTCTCAGAAAAGACGTGCCAAAATTTGCAAGAGAAAATCATCTCGGAGAAGAGGAAGCGGGCAGAATAATCCGTTACCGATTTTTTGAAGAGCTTGCCGTTGGCGAAAACAATGTTATTTGTACGGCTCACAATGCAGACGACAACGCGGAAACGGTTCTTTTAAACTTAATAAGAGGCAGCGGTCTCAAGGGTTTGTGCGGCATTCCACAAAAAAGAGAATCTGTTTTCAGACCGATATTAAAGCTCACAAGAGCAGAGATTGAGAGCTATTGCGAGGAAAATTCACTTAAGTATATCACTGACAGCACCAACCTCAAGGATGAATATAACCGCAATAAAATTCGTCACACTGTGATTCCTTCACTCAAAGAGATAAATTCTTCGGCAGTAGAAAACATTTTTAGAATGTGCGACAACGTGAAGCCGATTGAAAATTATATTGAGTGTAAAGCAGACGAGCTTGTCAAGCGGGCAAAGTGCAATTATGGGTACAAAGCCAATTTGCTTTACAGTGAGGACGAGGCTGTTTTAAACCTCGCGATTATGAAGATTACCGATAAATATCCCCACGTCAAGCTTGAAAAAAAACACGTGGAATGTATAAAATCAATGCTAGCGGTGGGTGGCGCGTGTGATGTTCCCGTGAATATGTCGTGTGCAGTTTCAAAGGGAACTTTGTTCTTTTTTGAGAAAAATGCCGAGCCGACAGAAGATTTTGAGATGGAAATCGGCGAGCGATATTTTTTGAATGACGGTAAATTTTTGGCTACAGAAATCAAAAGAATAAAAAATGACGAAAAAATTCACAATTTGTTATTTAATAATTATGCCGACTATGATAAAATAAAACACAAACTCAGTGTCGGTAGCCGAAAAGAGGGCGACAGGTTCACTTCGGCGAAAAGAAAAATCACCAAACCGCTCAAAAAACTAATGGCTGAGGCGGGAGTGCCCGCACAGTTAAGGGACAAAATCATCGTTGTGCGTGACGGTGACACACCCGTTTTTGCAGAGGGTTTCGGAGTGAACGCAACGTATCTTCCCGATGAAAATTCGACCACGCTGATTAAATTTATATTTCGCAGTTAAATATTTATTACAAAATATCAAGGAGAATTTAACAATGTCATCTATGCAAGACGATATCAAGGAAGTCCTTTATTCCGAGGAGTATATTCACTCAATGGTTGCAAGAATGGGCAAGCAGATAAGCGAGGATTACAAGGACAAAAACTTACTTTTGGTCGGCATCCTCAAGGGCTCAATCGTGTTTATGACTGACCTTATGCGTGAGCTTACCATTCCGTGCAGAATCGATTTTATGCAGGTTTCAAGCTACGGCAGCGGCACTAAAAGCTCAGGCGTGGTTCAGATTAAGAAAGATCTTGACAGAAGCCTCGAAGGTTATGATGTGCTTGTTGTCGAGGATATTCTTGACAGCGGAAAAACCCTTCACTATCTCTCTGAGTTCTTGAGAGGCAGAAACCCCGCAAGCTTTGAGATTGCAACGCTTTTCGATAAGCCCGACAGAAGAGAAGTTCCCGTTTTCCCGAAATACAAAGGCTGCGATATTCCCGATGAGTTCATTGTCGGCTACGGTCTTGATTATGATGAGCTTTACAGAAGTCTTCCGTATGTAGGTATTCTGAATCCGGAAGTCTATACTAAGTAATTTTTAGTCCGTAAGGATTAAGATATATAACAACGGAGGATTTTAAATTTGGATAACAAAAAGCTGATACGCAGCTTATGTATTTATCTCGGAATCCCGATTATCGTATTTTTTATCATCTTCTTTGCGTTCAACAACGATGATGATACATCTTCAAAATCGGTTGTTTATTCCGATATTATCGAGTATTTTGAGACCGAACAGGTCACCGAGTACAAGCTTGATTTGGGCACGGGAGAGCTGGAGCTCAAGCTTAACGACAAGGACAGTTCCATCGTTAAGTATGTAATTCCGAGCCAGACTCTTTTCTATGAGGATGTTTCCGATTACATCAAGCAGTACAACAAAGATAACCCCGACAACAAAATGGTTCAGGACGTCATCCGTCCCGAGCAGACAAGCTGGCTTGTAAGCATGCTTCCGTCGCTTTTGATGTTTGCCGGTTTGATTGTACTTTGGATTTTCATGTACAAGAAAATGGCAGGCGGCGGCGCAGGCGGCACGATGAATTTCGGCAAGGCAAGAGTCAAATCTCAGAATGACGAGAAGAGAAAGACCACATTTGCCGATGTTGCGGGCGCAGATGAAGAAAAAGAAGAGCTTCGCGAGATAGTCGAGTTCCTCAAGAACCCCAAGAAATACAACGATCTCGGCGCAAGAATACCCAAGGGCGTGCTTCTCGTGGGCCCTCCCGGTACAGGTAAAACGCTTCTTGCAAGAGCCGTTGCCGGCGAGGCGGGCGTTCCGTTCTTCTCGATTTCCGGTTCCGACTTCGTTGAGATGTTCGTCGGTGTCGGTGCTTCGAGAGTTCGTGACCTTTTCGACAAGGCTAAGAAAAACCACCCGTGCATTATCTTTATCGATGAGATCGATGCAGTCGGACGCCAGAGAGGCGCAGGTCTCGGCGGCGGACACGACGAAAGAGAGCAGACTCTTAACCAGCTCCTCGTTGAAATGGACGGTTTCGGCGCAAACGAAGGCGTTATCATGATTGCGGCTACAAACCGCCCCGACATTCTCGACCCCGCTTTGATGAGACCGGGAAGATTCGACCGTCAGGTTACCGTCGGTTATCCCGATGTAAAGGGCAGAGAGGCTATCTTGCGTGTTCACGCCAAGGGCAAGCCGCTTGCTCCCGATGTTGAGCTTTCCGTTATCGCAAAGAGCACAGCGGGCTTTACAGGCGCAGACCTTGAGAATCTTCTTAACGAAGCTGCTCTTTTGGCTGCACGCAAGGACAGAAGAGCTATCACAATGGAAGAGATCGAGGAGGCTACAATCAAGGTTGTGGTCGGCACGGAGAAGAAGTCTCACGTGATGAATCCTCACGAGAAGAAACTCACCTCTTACCACGAGGCCGGTCACGCAATCGCTTCCTACTACTGCAAAACTCAGGATCCCGTTCATCAGATTTCCATCATCCCCAGAGGAATGGCGGGCGGCTACACCATGCATCTTCCGAGCGAGGACAGATCTTATCAGTCCAAGAAAGAGATGCTCGAGAGCCTTATCGTTCTTCTCGGCGGCAGATGCGCAGAGGCACTCATTATGGGTGACATCTCAACAGGTGCTTCCAACGATATCGAGAGAGCAACCAAGGTTGCAAAGAGCATGATTACAAAGTACGGCATGAGTGATAAGCTCGGCCCGATTATGTACGGTTCCGACAACTCCAACCCGTTCCTCGGCAAGGAGTACGGTCACATCAGCGACTACTCCGAGAGAACAGCTTCCGAGATTGATGAGGAAGTCAAGAGCATGATTATGAAGGCTTACGACGACACCATCAAGATTCTTTCCGATCATATCGATCTTCTGCACAGACTTGCGGGAGTTCTTTACGAGAAGGAAAAGGTTGAGGCTAAGGAGTTCATCGACGTTATGGAGGGAAGACTTCTTCCGTCACGTTCGGGCGAAATTCCCGACGAGACAGTCGAGGACGCAACCGCTTCTAAGAACGACGAGCCTTACGCTGAACCCGTTTTAGACGGTGCTGAATAAGAAATTTTGAGAGAGCCAAAAGCGGCTCTCTCTTTTTTCGGTTTCAAAAACTTGATAATTTAACGAAAATATGGTAAAATAGTCGATACGCAATCAAACAAAATTTCGAAATGAATGATATAAGGATTTTTTATGCCAAAGAAAAAGACGTACGATAACGAAAGTATCACAATGCTCAAAGGCGCCGACCGAGTGAGGAAAAGACCTGCGGTCATTTTCGGTTCAAACGATTTAGTCGGTTGCGAGCATTCTGTTTTTGAGATTCTCTCCAACTCAATTGATGAGGCACGAGAGGGCTACGGTAAGGAAATTACCGTCACACGTTTTCTCGATAACTCTGTTCAGGTTGAGGATAAGGGCAGAGGTATTCCCGTCGATTACAACAACAAAGAGAAAAAATATAACTGGGAGCTTGTTTTCTGCGAGATGTACGCAGGCGGCAAGTACAACAACGATTTAAACGGCAGTTATGACTATTCCTTGGGCCTTAACGGCTTGGGTCTTTGTGCCACGCAGTATGCATCCGAATACATGGATGCTTGCGTTAAGCGTGAGGGGTTCATCTACAAGCTTCACTTTGAGAAAGGTTCAATCGTGGGCGAACTCTCAAAGGAGCCGTATTCGAGAAGAGACACGGGCACCGTGATTCGCTGGAAACCCGACCTTGAGGTTTTCACGGATATCGATATTCCTGCGGAGTATTACACCGATATGATTAAGCGTCAGGCGGTTGTAAATGCGGGAATAGTTTTCCATTTCAAGAACGAAATAAGCAAGGGTAAATTCGAGACCACAGATTTTGTTTACGAGAACGGTATTTGGGATCACTGCAAGGAGCTTTTGGGCGATGAGCCGGCACTTTGCGAGGTTCAGAAGTGGACTACCGAGAAAAAGGTGCGTGATCGTGACGATTTGCCGCTTTATAATGTCAAAATCAATGTTGCGTGTGCATTCTCAAATAAAGTAAATGCCACGGAGTATTATCACAATTCTTCTTGGCTTGAGCACGGCGGTGCACCCGAAAAGGCGGTTTCTAACGCATTTGTCTATCAGATAGATTCTTATCTGAAAGCGAACAACAAATATAACAAGAACGAAAAGAAAATTAAAATAGACGATGTTCTCGATTGCCTCGTTATAATCATTTCGTCGTTCTCGAACGTCACGTCATACGAGAACCAGACGAAGAAAGCTATCAACAACAAGGGCATTCAGGAGGCTATGACGGAAATGCTCCGCCACAGTCTTGAGGTTTATTTCATCGAAAACCCCATGGACGCCGAGAAAATCGCAAATCAGGTGCTTATCAACAAGCGTGCACGTGAGAATGCCGACCAGCAGAAATTGAACATGAAAAAGACGCTCTCGAGCAAAATGGATCTCACGAACCGTGTTGCAAAGTTTGTCGATTGCAGATCGAGAAATGTTGAGGAGAGAGAGCTTTTCATTGTTGAGGGTGATTCTGCTTTGGGCGCATGTAAACAGGCGAGAGACCCGAATTTTCAGGCTATTATGCCAATTCGAGGCAAAATTCTCAACTGCTTAAAGGCAGATTACGACCGCATTTTCAAGAGCGATATTATAACCGACCTTATGAAAGTTCTCGGTTGCGGCGTTGAGGTCAAGGCAAGGTCAAACAAAAACCTCTCTACATTCGATATAAACAATCTTCGCTGGAGCAAGATAATCTTCTGTACCGATGCCGATGTTGACGGTTTCCAGATTAGAACCTTGCTTTTGACCATGATTTGGCGCCTTACACCCACGCTTATCGAGGAGGGAAAAGTTTTCATTGCGGAATCTCCGCTTTACGAGATTACAAGCAAGGACAACACTTATTTTGCCTACAACGAGCGTGAAAAGGACGATTTTTTAAACGAGCTTGAGGGTCAGAAGTACACGATTCAGCGCTCCAAGGGACTCGGTGAGAACGAGCCGGACATGATGAATTTGACTACTATGAACCCCGCAACAAGACGGCTTATAAAGATAGTCCCCGGCGATATGGCAGAGACAAACGAGATGTTCGACCTTCTTTTGGGCGATAACCTCACGGGAAGAAAGGACTATATTGCCGAGAACGGAAACCTTTACATCGATGATCTCGATGTTTCCTGACGAAAGGATAAATAATGGCGAGAAAAAAGAAAGAGACAAAAAAACAGCCCAAGTCGATGGGCGTCATTCATAATGCGGGCGAGGTGGTAAATCAGGATATTAACGATACTCTGAGAACCAACTATATGCCCTACGCCATGAGCGTCATCATGTCGAGAGCCATTCCCGAGATTGACGGCTTGAAGCCTTCGCACAGAAAGCTGCTTTACACCATGTATAAAATGAACCTTTTGGGTCAGGCGAGAACCAAGAGTGCAAATATTGTCGGTCAGACCATGAGACTCAACCCACACGGTGACGCCGCAATTTACGATACCATGGCGAGAATGAGCCGTGGCTATGAAGCACTTTTGCACCCGTATGTCGATTCAAAGGGTAACTTCGGTAAGTTCTATTCGAGAGATATGGCTTGCGCCGCATCGAGGTACACCGAGGCTAAGCTTGATTCGATCTGCAAAGAGCTTTTCAAGGATATAGACAAAGATACCGTCGATTTTGTCGATAACTACGACAACACGATGAAAGAGCCGACGCTTTTGCCCGTAAGTTTTCCGAACATTCTTGTTAATTCCAACACGGGAATTGCTGTCGGTATGGCAAGCTCGATATGCTCCTTTAACCTCAAAGAAATTTGCGAGACTGCGATAGAGGTTCTCAAAAATCCCGACTTCGATATTATGCAGACCGTTCAAGCTCCCGATTTCCCCGGCGGCGGTCAGATAGTTTATGACCCGGAAGCCATGCGATCGGTTCTCACAAGTGGCAGAGGCGCAATAAAGGTGAGAAGCGTTTGGAGCTACGATAAATCGGCAAACTGCATTGATGTGACAGAAATTCCGCCAACGACTTCTTCCGAGGCGATAGTCGAGAAAATTATCGATCTCGTCAAACAGGGCAAGATTAGAGAAATATCCGATATTCGAGACGAAACGGGTATTGACGGACTTAAAATTACAATTGACTTAAAGCGTGGCGTTGACCCCGACAAGCTTATGGCAAAGCTCATGAAGTCAACTCCGCTCGAGGATAATTTCTCCGCAAACTTCAACGTTCTCATCGGCGGCGTGCCGAAAGTGCTGGGCGTTAAAGAGATACTCGAGGAGTGGTCGGCGTTCAGAACAGAGTGCGTCAAGCGCAGAACTTACTTTGACCTCAACAAAAAGCGAGAAAAACTCCACCTTTTGGAGGGCCTAGAAAAAATTCTTCTCGACATCGACAAGGCTATCAAAATCGTCCGTGAGACTGCGGAGGAGACGGAAGTCGTGCCGAACCTTATGATTGGATTCGGTATCGATGAAATTCAGGCGGAGTATGTCGCCGAAATCAAACTTCGTCACTTGAACCGTGAGTATATCCTCAAAAGAACTGAGGAAGTCTCCGATTTGAGAGAAGAAATCGCCGAGCTTGAGGCGGTTTTGAAGTCCAAGACAAAAATAAGAAACATAATAATCAAGGAGCTTCAGGCGGTAATTAAGACTTACGGCAAGGAGAGAAAGAGCACGATTATCTATGCCGAGGACATTGAAGAGGTGGAGGAAGTCGAGGAAATTCCCGATTATGCCGTCAATCTCTTCTTTACCAAGGAGGGATACTTCAAGAAAATCACTCCGCTTTCACTGCGTATGGGCGGTGAACAGAAATTGAAGGAAAACGACGAGATAATCGAGCAAATTGAGGCGACGAACAACGCCGAAATTCTCTTCTTTACCGACAAATGTCAGGTTTACAAGACGAGGGCAAGCGAGTTTGCCGACACCAAGGCTTCGGTTCTCGGTGAGTACGTGCCTGCAAAGGTTCAGATGGACGAGGGAGAATCGGCAATTTATATGGCGGTAACAAGCGATTACTCGGGCTTTATGCTGTTCTATTTTGAGAACGGCAAGGCGGCAAAGGTCGCCATGAGCTCATATATGACCAAGACGAACCGCAAAAAGCTTATCAACGCTTACAGCGACAAATCTCCGATTGTTTTGGCTGTTTATTTAAAAGAGGACTGCGACATTCTCTCAACCTCGAGCAACGGAAAGTCGCTCATTATGAACACGGCTATGCTTGAAACCAAGACAACAAAGAACAGCGGCGGCGTTTTGGTTCAGAAAACGAAAGTCACCGCCAGAATTATCGACGCTCACATTTATAAAGAGGGAGAGCTTGACGATCCCTCAAGATACCGCAGAAAGTTGGGCGCATTCGGCATTGAAGTCAAAGAAGAAGGCGAGCAGTTGAGTTTAGAGTGATGAGAAATAATATTACGGATATAGACCGTCTTTCGGACGGCGAACGCTATGATATGCTTGCCGATATGGCTGACCTTTACTACAACAAGGGGCTTACGCAGTCGGAAATAGCAAGTCGATACGGCACAAACCGCTTCCGTGTGGCTAAGCTCATTCAGGAGGCAAGAAACGAGCAGATTGTCGAGATAAGAATAAACTATTCTAACGAAAGAAACGCTTTTCTCGAACAGGAATTGAAAGATAAACTGGGACTTAAAAAGGCAGTTGTAGTCAATTTTCAAAGCTCCTCTTTTGCCGATAACGTGAGCGCAATAGGCAGCGTGGGCGCATCGTTCATTCAAAACGAAATAAAAAAAGATATGACGGTGGGACTTTGCTGGGGCAAGACCGTTTTCGGTGTGGTGTCGGGACTTAAAACGGCTGTCGGCTCACCGATAAAGGTGCTTCAGCTCACGGGTAACCTGGGGCTAAAAAATCCCGAAACCGATGCAGCCGAACTCGTGTGCCGTATGGCGGAACGCTTCGGCGGCGAGGCTTACTACCTTAACGCTCCGCTTTATATCAATAACGACAGCGTGAGAAAAGGCTTTTTGAAAGAGCCTATAATTAAAGAAACTCTCGATGCCGCTAAAAATCTCGATTTGGTCGTAAGCGGAATAGGCAGCCGTTCGAGTTTGCCGATGACAAATCCGCTTCTGAGAGCTTATTACGACGGTGAGGAAGCCAAAAAGAGCGAAAGTTTTATCGGCAGTATTTTCGGCTATGTTCTCGATGAAAACGGAGAAATCGCAGACACAGAGCTCAACGAAAAGCTTGTGGCGGTTGGAGCGAAGAATATACTTGAAGCAAAAAGCAGAATGGTTGTCGCTTACGGCAGACATAAAGCCGAGGTGCTCGCAAAAGCCGCAAAACAGGATTTGTATAACGAGCTTGTAACGGACAGCGAGACGGCGGTTTATTTGCTTGAAAGTTTTGTTTAACTTAGGGATACCCAAACGGGTATCTCTTTTTTGTTACCATTATTTATTTTTATCTTGAAATTCTTATTTGAAATAGCACTCACGATTGACTTTTGATTTTGTCGGTGATATATTGAATGCAACAAATGTTAAATATAACAACAAAAGTGAGGATATAACAATGAGAAAATTTAAAACGGTATTTATGAGAGGCGGCACAAGCAAGGGTTGTTTTTTCCTTAAAGAGGATTTGCCGACGGACAGAAACGAGTGGGACAAGATATTTTTACAGGTTATGGGAAGCCCCGACCCGAAGCAGATTGACGGTATGGGCGGCACGGTCTCTTCAAACAACAAAATCGTCGTGGTTTGGAAAAGCGAAGAGGAGGGCGTGGACGTCGAATATATCGTCGGACAGGTCATTGTCGGTAAGGAACAGGTCGATTATAAATCAAACTGCGGCAATATGACGGCGGCAGTGGGCCCGTTTGCGGTGGAAGAAGGTTTGGTAAAAGCCGAGGAACCCATTACGACAGTACATTTGCTCAACAGAAATACAGATAAATATATCGATGTTACGGTGCCGTGTGAGAACGGAAACTTTAAACAGGACGGCGATTGCCGCATTGCGGGAGTTGACGGAACGGCGGCAGAGTTGAAGGTAAAGTTTTTGAACCCCGCCGGAGCAAAGACGGGCAAGCTTTTGCCCACGGGAAATATCACCGATATACTCGAAATTGAGGGACTCGGAAAAATTGAGGCAAGCATTTTGGATGTATCGAACCCGATGGTGCTTGTGAAAGCTGAGGATGTTTTCGCAAAGGGAACGGAACTCCCCGAGGAAATAAACTCAAATGAAAAGCTGAGCGAAACACTCGAGAAAATAAGAGGTACGGCGGCATGCATGATGGGATTCGCAAAGAATCTCGAGGATGCGACACAAAACAGCCCCGCAGTGCCGAAGGTGGGATTCGTGACAAAGCCGAAATCATATACCGATATAGCGGGAAAAGAAGTAAAAAAAGATGACATGGACGTCTTGGCAAGGGTAATATCCGTGTTTAAGTGTCATAAAGCGTGTCCGCTCACATCGGCAAGCGCGATAGCGGTAGCGGCGGCACTTGAGGGAAGCGTGGTAAACAAAGTGCTCAGTGAAAACACCGACACGGCGAACGTGAGAATCGGACATCCGAGCGGAGTGATGACAATGTGCCCGGAGCTTGAAGAGAGCGAAAACGGGGTGAAGGTGCCGAGCGTGGCGGTTCAGAGAACGGCGAGAAGAATAATGGACGGCACGGTTTACGTGAGAGATTAAAACAGAACACAAAACTAATGATAAAAGTTTTTGGTTTCGCTTTTTGAAAAAGCAAAGGCAAAAACTTTTAAAATTCGTTAAATTTGTTTTTCTTGAATTATTCCTCGCTTTACGCTAAACTAAAAGCAAAAAACAAGGAGCAAATTATGGTTAAAATTCTGTTCGTCTGCCTCGGGAACATCTGCCGTTCTCCTATGGCTGAATTTATCATGAAAGATATGGTCAAAAGATCACACCTCGATAAATACTTCGAGATTGCCTCTGCCGCCACAAGCGACGAGGAACACGGCAATCCCGTCGATTCGAGAGCCGCAAGTGAACTTAAAAAACATAAAATAAACTGCGACGGCAAAACCGCAAGACAACTTAGAAAATCAGACTACCTCGATTACGATTTAATCATCGTTATGGAAAAATCAAACGAGAGAGACGCAAGAAAAATTCTCGGCTCCGATCCCCAAAAGAAAATCGTGCGCCTTCTCGATTTCTCCGAGAAACCTTCCGACATCGCCGATCCCTGGTTTACGGGCAAATTCTCCGAGGTCTATTCGCAGATTAAATCGGGTTGTGAAGATCTTTTGATGTACCTTATAAATGAGGGGAAAATTTACGAAAACTGATTTTAAGTATTTTTTATATTTTCCTTGACTTTTATATTTTCGTCTGTTATAATATCGCTCGTTACAAATGAATATACCCTTATCAAGAGTGGCGGAGGGACAGGCCCTGTGATGCCCGGCAACCTGATTAATTTAAGTCAAGGTGCCAATTCCTGAGGTTAATTACCGAAGATGAGGAAAAGATACAGCCCCTCATCGTGTGTGAGGGGCATTTTTCTTGATATTGATAGGGACAGGTTAAAGTTTTAGAAAGGACAAAGCTATGGCAAAAAGATTATTTACTTCAGAATCAGTTACAGAGGGACATCCCGACAAGGTTTGCGATCAGATTTCCGACGCAATTCTCGACGCTATCTTAGAGCAGGATAAAGCAGCACATGTCGCTTGCGAGGTTACCGCTACAACAGGCGTTATCCATGTTATGGGCGAGATTTCAACAGAGTGCTATGTCGATATAAATTCTACCGTTCGTGAGGTTGTGAAGAACATCGGCTACAATAACCCGGGAGCAGGCTTTAACGGTGATACTTGCGCTGTTCTCACTTCAATCGATATGCAGTCGCCCGACATCGCAATGGGCGTTAATAAGTCCTACGAGGTTCAGAACGGACAGTCTAGTGACGAGAACGACCTCATCGGCGCAGGCGATCAGGGAATGATGTTCGGCTTTGCGTGCAACGAGACCCCGGAGCTTATGCCCGCTCCGATTTCTTGGGCACACAAGCTTGCAAAACAGCTCGCTAAGGTGAGAAAAGACGGCACACTCAAGTATTTGAGACCGGACGGAAAAACTCAGGTTACAGTCGAGTATGACGATAATAAAATTGTGAGAGTGGATACAGTTGTTGTTTCAACTCAGCATGATGAGTTTGTAACTCTCGAGCAGATTCGTAAGGATATGGTTGAATATGTTGTTAAGCCGATAATCCCCGAGGAGTATCTTGACGAGAACACAAAGTACTTCATCAACCCGACGGGAAGATTTGTAATCGGCGGCCCGGTAGGCGACAGCGGACTCACGGGAAGAAAGATAATCGTTGATACATACGGCGGATACGGCAGACACGGTGGCGGAGCATTCAGCGGAAAAGATCCGACTAAGGTAGACCGTTCGGCAGCATATGCGGCAAGATACGTAGCAAAGAACATCGTGGCGGCAAAACTTGCAGACAAGTGCGAGGTTCAGCTTGCATATGCAATCGGAGTTGCACATCCGGTATCCGTAATGGTAGACACGTTTGGAACGGGCAAAGTGAGCGAGGAGAAGCTCGCAGAGGCTGTTAAGAGAGTATTTGACTTAAGACCCAATGCAATTATCAATACACTTGACCTCAAGAACACGAAGTACAGACCGCTTGCGGCTTACGGACACATGGGACGCGAGGATTTGGGCGTAGCGTGGGAGAAGACGGACAAAGCGGAAGAACTCGTTAAGGTAATTAATAATTTATAATTAATAATTAATAATTAATAATGAGAAGCGGAAAACGCTAAGCTTTAATAGTTAAACTAAGCTAAAGATTAAAGTTTTTGGTTTCGCTTTTTACAAAAAGCGAACGGGTGTGGGCAGAGCCCACTATTAATTAATAATGAATAATTAATAAATAATAATTAGCGGTTTACTGAAAGAAAAGAGAAAGGCTTAAGCAGTAGACCAAAAGTACGCAGTACTTTTAGGGAGCGTAAGCGACCGTAGCCTACTGCGAAAGCCGAATTGCTCACGCAAAGAAAAACACAGAAAACAAAATTAATAATATTCATCAAATATAACAAGTAGGCAAAGAGAATACGTCAAAAATGCGGGAGCATTTGCAGACGGGCATTCTCTTTGCCGTTTTATTTACCGAGAGTTAGATAAGAACAGAAAATAATAATGCTATGCAAATTAATAGGTTTATCATTCCCTCAAAAATTAATTAAGCTGCCTTGATTTTCTTGTTTATCTTTGAGTAAATAATCCGTCAATGAAAATGCTCAGCTTCGCTGTATTTTCATTGACTTTCTATTTTTGTCTTGTAGAATTATTTAATTTTGTTTTCATTATTTTTCTCTGTGTGTTTCAGTCGGCTTCATCGGTTAACTACGGTCGCTTGCGCTCCCTAAAGGCACTGCGTGCCTTTGGTTAACCGCTTCAGCCTACCTCTTTTTTATTCGGCACTTCGTGCCTCACGTGGGCTCCGCCCACACCAGTTTGCTTTTTGAAAAAAGCAAAGGCAAAAACTTTTAATATATTTATTTGCTGTGTTGAATTTTGCTTTCCTCGGTGTTAGAATATTCTCTCGAAAAGGATATTTTGCGCTTGGAGGAAAACGAAA
Source organism: uncultured Prevotella sp. (assembly GCA_963621245.1). Classification (GTDB taxonomy): domain Bacteria; phylum Bacillota; class Clostridia; order Oscillospirales; family Acutalibacteraceae; genus SIG603. The sequence continues at coordinate 136,560 of CAVFCW010000005.1, forward strand.
GATTATGTCAGTTGCTCGTTACAAACAAAATTCGCTCACCGAGGGCAACCTCTGGAAGCTTATCATGCTCTACTTTTTCCCAATTTTAATCGGTACTTTTTTCCAGCAGATGTATAACACCGTCGATACGATTATCGTCGGCCGTTTCGTCGGCACGGAGGCTTTGGCGGCTGTCGGCACGACTTCCACCGCCATAAATCTCTTTATCGGCTTTTTTACGGGCGTCGCCTCCGGCTGTACTGTCATCATCTCCCAGTTTTACGGCGCCGAGGACAGAGAGAATGTCTCCAAGTCCGTTCACACCAGTATGGCGCTGGGCATTTTGGGCGGCGTTGCCATCACCTTGCTCGGTATTTTAATTTCAAGACCGTGCATGAAAATTATGAACTGCCCCGATGAAATTATCGATGACGCCGTTCTTTACATGATAGTCTATTTTATCGGTTCTGTCGGAAATCTCGTTTACAACATCGGTACGGGCATTTTGCGTGCCGTCGGCGACTCCAAAACTCCGCTTTATATTTTGATTGTGTGCTGTATTGCAAACATTGTTCTCGATTTGCTCTTTGTTGTTGCGTTCGGCTGGGCTGTTTTCGGTGTGGGTCTTGCAACGATTTTATCTCAGCTTATCAGTGCCGTTTTGATTGTAGTAAGACTTATGAAATCTGACGATCTCTATAAATTCGAGTTCAAGAAACTAAAAATCGACACCATCGTTATGAAAAACATCGTGAGAATCGGCATTCCTGCGGGTCTTCAGGCTGTTATGTACTCGCTTTCAAATCTTCTCATTCAAACGAGCATTAACGGTTTCGGCACGAGCTGCATAGCCGCTTGGTCCGCCATCGGCAAGATTGACGGTTTCGTCTGGATGGTTATGAACGCTTACGGCATTGCGGTCACGACTTTCTCCGGTCAGAATTTCGGTGCTAAAAAGTTCGACAGAGTTAAGCAGTCGGCAAGAGTTGGACTTGTGCTTGATATGGGTTCTACAATCTTTTTGAGCATAGTAATTTTTGTGTTCCGCTATCAGCTTCTCGGAATTTTCACCGCCGACAAAGAGGTTATCGAGATAGGTGCGAACTTCTTCAAGGTTTTTGCGCCGTCCTACTTCACTTACGTTTTCATCGAGATTTTGTCCGGTGCGATAAGAGGTGTGGGCGAGGCGCTTCAGCCGATGCTCATCACGTGCATAGGCGTGTGCGGAATAAGAGTTGTTTGGCTTTTGACTGCTGTTCATTTAATTCACAACACGACCATGGTTGCGCTTTGCTATCCCGTATCTTGGGTGATTACGGCTGCTGTTTTCGTCGTTTATTATCTTCGTGGAAACTGGCTTAAACGCAGTGCAAAGAGAATGTACGGCGTCGAGATTTAAATTATTTGCATATTTAATAAACTTGTGCTATAATAATCGGTAATTCAGGAAACTGAAAATTTAATATTTTGAGGTGATTTGTTCCTTTATGGACAGTCATAGTATTAGTCAAATCGTAATACTAATCATTTTAATCGGACTTTCGGCTTTTTTCTCCGCGTCCGAAACTTCCTTCAACTCGCTTAATAAGGCGAGAATCAAGGCTTATGCGCAGGACGGAAACAAAAAGGCTCTGCTTGCTTTGAAACTGAGCGAAGACTACGACAAGCTTTTGTCGACGGTTTTAATCGGCAACAACATCGTGAACATCGGTGCGACCTCAATCGCAACGGTGCTGTTCGTTTCGCTTTTCCCCAAGAACGGTGCGCTTGCCTCGACCATAGTCATGACGGTTGTTGTGCTTATGTTCGGCGAGATTACGCCGAAATCGCTTGCAAAAGAGAGCGCCGAGAGCTTTGCGATGACAGTGGCTCCCGTGCTTAACGTGCTCAACAAAATCTTCACGCCGCTAAACTGGCTTTCTTTAAAGCTAAAAAATTTTGCGTCGGGAATGATTAAAACGGATTCAAACAATCAGATTACCGAGGACGAAATTCTCAATATTGTCGACGAAGCCGAGCAGGTAGGCGGCATTGACGAGAACGAGAGCGAACTGCTAAGAAACGTTATCGAGTTTAACGAACTCGAGGCGGGGGACATCTTAACGCCCAGAACCGAGCTGACGGCGATTGACAGAAACACGCCTGTAGATGAGGTTGCTAAGGTTTTCAAGGAGAGCGGCTACTCACGACTTCCCGTTTACGACGAAAACATCGATAACATAATCGGCGTTATCAACGAAAAAGATTTCCATAACTTTGTTGTCGGCACGGACAGAGGAATTGAGAGCATAGTTAAAAAGCCTGATTTCATCCCTCCGTCAGTCAAGATAAACGAGCTTCTCAGAACGACCCAGCGCGGAAAAACTCACCTTGCGGTCGTTGTGGACGAGTTCGGCGGCACCATGGGAATAGTCACGCTTGAGGATATTTTGGAGGAGCTTGTCGGAGAAATTTGGGACGAGCACGACGAGATTGAATCGGGAATAAGACAGATAGGCGAGTCGAGATTTATCGTACCGCTCACAATCGATCTTGATGATTTCCTCGAGAAATTCGATATCAAAGAGGACGAGGACAGCGACGCCACCACCGTTAACGGCTGGCTTATGGAGCAGACGGACAAAATTCCCGAGCTTGGCGACAAATTCGATTACGATAACCTAACGGTCACGATTACGAAGGTAGACGGCCCAAAAGCTGACGAAATCGAGGTTGCGGTAAACTACCCGAAAGAAAAGACCGAAGAAGAAAAAATGCTTTCATAAATTAAAAAATGGGATGCCGAAAGGTATCTCATTTTTGTTTTTGGGAGAAAAATGTCTTTACAAACGGAAAAAAGTATGATAGAATCTAAAAGTCTTAAATTAATTGTGATTAATGTGAAGGAACGCACTGATTTTGTGTTCGACGGAGGAAAACCGAAAATCATCGGTAGTTTATCCGTTCATTATTAATTATACATTATAAATTAAATACGGGGGTATAGCTCAGCTGGGAGAGCGCTTGAATGGCATTCAAGAGGTCAGCGGTT
>CAVFCW010000006.1:0-112679 GCA_963621245.1 uncultured Prevotella sp.
GAATCCGTTTGTTATAAGAGACGGAAACGGACGTGCAAGATCAAATGCTTACATTACTGGAGAAGCTGCAGATGTAGGCATGGACATTTTCGCAAGAGGATTATGCTTGCCGAGTGATAATAAGATGACAGTAGAGCAGCAGGACAGGATTATTGATGTAATAAAGGCTTGTTTTGAGTAATTTTTAACTGAATGGAGAGAAATAGATGGTAGTACTTTTTGTTATCCTTGGAATTGTGATTATAGCGGCTGTTGTCGCTGTGATTGCTGGGATAATGGATGTGATAAGTCGCAGAGAAAGTTGTCACAAGCCCTATGGCCCATATGAAAAATACATAAAAAGACCGCTGGATGCTTTTCTAGCAACCGGGGCACTGATTGTATTTAGCCCGATTTTGTTGATCACCGCGATACTTGTTAGAGTGAAGCTCGGAAGTCCGGTGTTGTTTTGTCAGGAACGTCCGGGGAGGAATGAGAAGATCTTCAAGCTCTACAAGTTTCGTACAATGACAGATGCAAGAGGTGAAAATGGGGAGCTGCTGCCGGATGAGGTTAGACTTACGAAGTTCGGTCGAGTTTTACGTTCTACATCGCTCGATGAACTGCCGGAGCTCTTAAATATCGTTAAGGGCAATATGGCTGTAGTTGGTCCGAGGCCGCTTTTAGTTAGCTACTTGGATAGATATAACAAAGAACAACATCGACGGCATGAAGTGCGTCCAGGGCTTTCTGGTTACGCACAGTCTCATGGTAGGAATGCGGTGAGTTGGGAAGACAAGTTTGCAATGGATGTGTGGTATGCAAGTCACATTACCTTTATTACAGATGTGAAAATCATCTGCGATACGCTCTTGGTAGTATTAAAACACGATGGTATCAGTTCTGAAACATCAGCAACGATGGAAGAGTTTATGGGTACACCGGTCGGTGTCGTCAGCTCATGGAGGTTTCGAAATGAATAAATTAATTATCATTGGCGCTTCCGGACATGGGAAGGTGGTCGCCGATATTGCCATATTAAATGGTTATAATGAGATTATGTTCTTGGATGATAATCCGAATATTTCAGAGTGCGCTGGGTTTCGAGTGATAGGTACGGCTAGCATGGCGGCAGAGTTTGATGGAGATTTGTTCATTGCTGTTGGAAATGGAAATGTCAGAAAGCATCTCATGGATGTGAACAGCAACCGCTATTTTCCGATACTTGTTCATCCGGATGCGGTGATTGCCAAGGACACTACAATAGGTGATGGAACAGTTATTATGGCTGGGGCGGTCATAAATCCAAGCGTGAAAATGGGCAGAGGATGCATCATCAATACTTGTGCATCTGTTGATCATGACTGTGAGATTGGCGATTTCGTGCATATTGCTGTTGGAAGTCACTTGAGCGGAACTGTAAAAGTTGGAAACGAAACTTGGATAGGAGCAGGAGTAACTGTGAGTAATAACGTCAATATCTGCGGTCGGTGCATGATTGGTGCTGGTGCTGTAGTTATTAAGAATATAGAGGAGAAAGGCACTTACATTGGAGTGCCAGCAAAGAAGAACCCCGAATTTGGTCGGGGGGGTACTCCCTAAATAATTCTTTCCTTGCTATGCGTTCCGAAAGGAGCGTTGCATGACAAGAATTCTGTTTACTGGCGTTGGTCGGAGAGTTGAACTTTTACAGGCATTCCGAAATGCAGCCTTAGTGCTAAATAAGGAATTGAAAATCTATGGTGCAGATATGGCAGGCACTGCCCCGGCATGAGCTTATTGTGACTACACAAGAAATGTAGTTGCGATGAAGAATGCGGGGTATATAGACGATCTGCTGACTGTCTGTATAGAGGATAAGATTGATCTTGTCATCCCGACCATTGACACAGACTTGCTGGTTCTTTCGGAAAACAAGGAAAAGTTTGAGACACTTGGAACCAAAGTGATGATAAGTGCTCCGGATATGATTCGTATCTGTCGAGATAAGAATAACACAAGTCAGTTCTTTGTAGATTGTGGCTTACACGCGCCGATGCCGGTGAAGTCCTTAAGACGCAAATCTGCATGGATCAGATCATGATTGAGAAAAGCAAAGCACCTTGCAAAGCATTCAAGCCGTGCGGCCCGATGACAGTTCAGCTCATAAGAGATGAGAAAGGTGTCGATTGGTTTATTGAGATCAATCCTCGCTTCGGCGGCGGTTCACCGCTCTCCATGAAGGCTGGAGCAAGGAGCGCAGAAGCAATTCTAAAAATGCTGGAGGGCGATGAAATCGGAGAATATGAAATCTCTGACGGAGCAATCTACAGTCGTTTCGATCAATCAGTGTGCATTGCAGAAGGCAAGAGTCAAATCAAGGGAGTTATCTTTGACCTCGACGATACGCTCTACAGCGAGAAGGAATATGTGATGTCAGGATATAAAGCGGTCAGCGATTATCTTGGCGGCGAATATGAAGATAAACTCTGGCACTATTTTGAAGCCGTAAAGCCTGCGATTGATGAGCTGCTGAAAGAACTTGGCAGAGAGAGTGGGAAAGACGCAGTTCTGAATGTTTATCGCTTCCACAAGCCGGAAATTCACCTCTACAATGGTGTAGTTGAGATGATTGAAAGCTTGAAAAACAAGGGTGTCAAGGTAGGTATCATTACAGACGGCAGACCGGAGGGACAGAGAAATAAGCTGGAGGCACTTGGACTGGATGAAAAGGTTGACGATCTTATCATCACTGACGAGCTTGGCGGTACACAATTTCGCAAGCCCTGTGATATTGCGTTTCGTATCATAATCACATGCTGGCGATTGAATCCGGCAGATGTGGTTTATGTGGGGGATAATCCGGCGAAGGATTTTCAGGCGTGTAGGCAGCTCGGGATGAAAAGTATTTATTTTGAAAATGAAGATGGTCTTTACCACAAAGGTAGTAAGACTGGAATAAAGAATATAACAGAGATCCTAAAAATGATTTAGAGCGAAGGGAAGACAAGAATGAGGGTATTGATTCTGAAAAAATGTTCTGTACCACACTTATAATACAGTTATGGGTGATGAGATTTATAGATGGGGATTGTGTAAAATTCATAGCAAAAAAAGTGAAAAATGAGGGATTGCACAGAAAGTAAGGAATCTGATTTGAAAATGAGAATTCGCATTTTGATTATCATAAGGGATTTGGGAAGGTGAGATGGATGAAGATATGGCTAATAAATCATTATGCCACAGATATGTTTGCAAATAAGGCAGGTCGGCATTTCTGGTTTGCTAAAAGTTTGAAGGAACGTGAATACGATGTGACAGTATTTTGTGCCGTAACCTTTTTGAATAAAGATGATGTGATTGATACAGAAGGGAAAAAATATACAGTTGATTGTTCTGATAATATACCTTTTGTATTTGTTAATACTGTTCCTGCACAGGGTAATGGTGTGGCGCGTGTGAAAAATTGGTTTCTATTTTATAAAAATCTATTTCCGGCTACGAAGTCTTATGCTGCGAAATACGGGAAACCAGATGTAATTGTAGCATCTTCTGTTCACCCGCTTACTATGGTTGCCGGGATTCAAATTGCAAAGAAAATGAAAATTCCGTGCATCTGCGAAATTCGCGATTTATGGCCAGAAGCAATCTTCCAATTTGGAAAAGCAAAGGAAAAATCACTGCTAGGGCGGATACTTATTGCAGGCGAACATTGGATATATAAACGTGCGGACGCACTGATTTTTACTAAAGAGGGGGATACAGATTACCTAAAAGAGAGAAGGTGGACTGTAGCTCAAGGCGGAGATATAGATTTAGAAAAATGTCATTATATAAACAATGGCGTGGATATAGCTGCATGTGAGGAAAGAAGCCGAACTATGCAACTTGATGATTCTGATTTGAATGACGAGACAAAGTTCAATGTGACTTATGTGGGGTCAATACGCCCGGTCAATCATGTCGGAAATCTTTTAGATACTGCAAAGATATTAAAAACCAAAGGTAATTATGACGATGTGCAATTCTTGATTTACGGTGATGGGGTAGAGTTACCAGGACTTCAAGAAAGAGCAAAAAGTGAACGTATTGACAATGTTAAGCTGAAGGGGTTTGTGAATAGACAGTATGTTCCATATATTCTTTCCAAATCATCAATAAACATGCTCAACTATGCACAGAATCAGTATAACTGGACTCGCGGTAACAGTTCAAACAAATTATTTGAATATATGGCAAGTGGGAAACCAATTATATCCACAGTACATATGGGGTACTCAATAATAAAACGTTATAATTGTGGAGTTGAACTTGACGCGGATACGCCGGAGGCTTTAGCAAAAGAAATCATGCGAATTCATGATATGGAAGCTAAAGAGCGTGACGATATCGGAAAAAATGCAAGTATAGGTGCTAAGGATTTTGACTTTAGTGTGTTGACAGAGAAATTGATAAATGTGATAGAGAGTGTGATTTGATGCTGACGACTAAACTTTTGAAGGCAGTAATAAGCGAATATGGCGTAGGGTGGGTCACGTGCAGGTTACTCTATAATGTAAAGTTAAAAATAATGGGAATTGCCCCATCAACAGAAAAACTGTTTGAGAAAAGCACCGGTTATCCTAAGCGACTTGACATATTCGAGATAGATGTAGAGAAGTTACAAAGATTTATTCGTAACGAGCTTAGCGATGCGGATAAAAAATCACTTGTTGAAACGGCGGATAAGGCATGTGAAGGAATAATAACTGGATTTAGCTCAGTAGAGCTAAATTATGGGAATCCCATTGATTGGCAGTTAAACCCTTTTACTGGAAAGCGTTGTGATGAGAAGATAAAATGGTACAGAATTTCCGACTTTGATAAAGAACGTGGGGACATCAAGACTATATGGGAGATTTCTCGTTTTTCACATTTTATTACACTATCTCGTGCATATCTTTTAACCGATAATGAGAAATATTATGATGCGTTCAGAAACCAACTTAAATGTTGGCTGGAAAAAAATCCATATAGTTATGGTGTTAATTTCAAATGCGGTCAAGAATGTAGCTTACGAATGGTCAATGCGTTGCTTGCTTATACAGTTTTTAAGACAACAAGAAGGTCCACAGACGCAGATGAAAGTTGCTTGAAGGACTTAGTTGATCGCTGTTATCGAAAGGTTCTCAGCAATTTTTTCTATGCTCACAAGTGCATCAAGAACAATCACACAATTTCTGAGCTAATGGGAATGATAATTGGTGCTTGGTGCTGTGATGATCAGAGACAGCTTGAAAAAGCTTATAAGATGCTTGAGGAGGTTGTGGATGAGCAGTTTACGGATGATGGTGGTTATTGCCAATTCTCCTTTAACTATCAAAGATTGGCACTTCAGGATTTCGAAGTTGTGTTAAGTGTATCAGATAAAACCGGCTTAGTACTAAAGCCAAACATCAGGGATAAGATAAGAAATTCTGCAATGTTAATGTATCAATGCCAAGATGATTCTGGAGACATGCCGAACTATGGTAGTAACGACGGTGCGCTGGTTTTTCCAGTGACATCGTGTGGCTACCGTGACTTTCGACCAGTTATTAACACGATTTACGCACTGCTTACTTCAAAGCAGATATATGACAAGGGGTTACATCAGGAAGAATTAATTTGGTTTTCTGGTTATAAGGAGGGGGATAAGTATGAGGTAGAAGAAAAAAAAAGAGTATCATCTCAGTTTGTAGATGCCGGAATTTTTACAATAAGAATGCCAGGTTCTTGGGCAATGATTGTAAGCAACAACTATACTCTGCGCCCGGGACATATGGATCAGCTACATTTTGATTTATGGACAGATGGCGTGAATGTCTTGTGTGATTCAGGAACCTATTCATATGCAAGTGAACTTGGCAGACAATTGACGAGAAATGAAGGCCATAATACTGCTTTAGTGGTTGGAATGCCACAAATGAATTTAAAAGCACCTTTTTTGATTTATGATTGGACCAAGAGAGAGTTATGTGCTTATGATGATAGTTCTTTTGCAGGGAGAATAAAATCAGCTAATGGGTATTTGCATACTAGAAAAATAAAGCAAAGTGGATCAGAGTTTGAAATTATAGATAAGGTTGATAAAGACTATCATATTCTTTTCCATACGCCCTGTACTTTGGAAGAGATAAGTAATGGGGTGACGTTGATGCAAAATGGAACGAAATTATGCGAGATAATGAGTACTGGACAATTTGAATTACTAAAAATAAAACGAAGTTTATATTATTTAAAAGAAGAAGAAATCAATTGCCTGGTGTTTAGCAATCAGGCTGGAAAAGTTATTACAACAAAAATCAAAATTATTGAAGGAGAAACAAAACATGATTAATGTAATTGGACTTGGCTACATCGGACTTCCCACTGCTTTGATGATGGCGTCTCACGGCGTGGAGGTTATCGGTACGGACTACAATAAGGAACTGGTCGCCACACTGAATGCCGGAAAGACAACATTCAAGGAAAAAGGTTTGGATGAGCTATTTCAGGATGCTCTGAAGTCCGGCGTTAAGTTTACCACGGAGTATCAAGTGACGGATACATATATCGTTTCTGTTCCCACTCCGTATGATAAGTTTAGTAAAAAAGTAGATGCTTGCTATGTGGTGGAGGCAGTCAGGGATGTCATGCGTGTATGCCCGAAAGGCGCAACAGTTGTTGTGGAGTCTACGGTTTCACCCGGAACAATCGATAAGTTTGTTCGCCCGGTGATTGAAGAGAATGGTTTCAAAATCGGCGAGGACATCAATCTCGTCCACGCACCGGAGCGTATTATCCCCGGCAACATGGTGTATGAGCTGTTACACAATAATCGCACAATCGGTGCAGATGATAAGGTGATTGGCGAGAAGGTTGCTAAGCTCTACGCTTCCTTCTGCCAAGGTGAGATTGTTGTTACAGATATCCGTACTGCCGAGATGACCAAGGTGGTTGAGAATACTTTCCGTGCTGTCAATATTGCTTTTGCAAATGAACTGGCGAAAATCTGCCGCCACGACAATATGGATGTGTATGAGATCATTAAGATATGCAATATGCACCCTCGTGTCAATATCCTTCAACCAGGTCCCGGCGTTGGCGGACATTGCATCAGTGTTGACCCGTGGTTCCTTGTCGGTGATTATCCGTCTCTTACAAAGGTTATCGGCGAATCTATGAAGACCAATGATGGTATGCCGGATTTCGTGCTGAACCGTATCTACGAAATTATGAAGGAAAAGGGCATGACTGATATAACTCGTGTTGGTCTTTACGGACTTACCTATAAGGAAAACGTAGATGATATGCGTGAGTCCCCGACGCTTCAGCTACTGGAAAGTCAGGAGCGTCACCTTGCGACTGGGTTGAAGGTCTATGATCCGTTTATCACCAAAGATGTGGTTGCTAACCAGTATCATGACTTAGATAAGTTTCTTGATGATGTGGACTTTGTGGTCGTCATGGTCAAGCACAACGAGATCAAAGAGAATGTGGATAAATTGGAAGGTAAAGTCGTTTTGGACTGCCATAACGTCATTAATCTGCCGGGTGTTAATCATATCTAAAATATTAATAGTTGATGCACTGGAATACTTTGACACAAGGAGTATTCCTGCGCATCGGCATACGGAAAATTCGTGTGAAAATGGATGCTATTGGATTACATCGTAATGCCAAGTGGCTGTATGTTCATCATATACTAGTGCTACAAAAGTTTAGGAAGTTATTTATTTGATGTTTAACAACGTTATGCCTTACACGGCAGAAATAGGCGATGAAACAAAATTCGCATATGGCGGTATTGGCTGTGTTGTCCATAGCAGAGTGAAAATTTGTAAACGAGTCATAATAGGTCAGAGTTCTACTATTGGATGGTCCTTAGATTTTGAGAAATTTCCCACAATTGGTAACGGTGTTTATATATCAGTAGGAGCCAAAATCATCGGAAATATCAATGTGGAAAATAATGAAATCATAGGAGCGAATGCTGTAGTTAATAAAAGTGTAGAAGAAAACTGCAGTGTTGCTGGTGTACCAGCGAGGGTATTCGTAAGATTGATATTTAAATCAGGAAATTACTAAAGAATATTTCTTTCATCAAACAATGGATCTGTCAGTATGTAGATTATCGTTTTCAAAATTGAGAGGAGGTCTATATAATGCAGCTTAAAAACAGTTCCTATGAAGTGCTTTATCCTGTGATAGAGAAATTGAGAGCAGAGGTGAAGCAAGTGAACGTAGTTTTTCTACTTACACACGTTCCTAACCCGAGAATAAATAAGCGGATTGAAGTGTTTAAAAATATCGCTGATACAAAGGTTATTTGTACGAGACGAGCCAGTCAAAATATATGGGAGCCATCTCAGGATGTTGAGCATATTATCTTTGATATTGATTTACCTAGTGCCAAACACATTGTTAAACGATATGTGATTTCTCGAGGTTTTCAAGAAAAAGCGATTGAAAAGTTAGAACAGTTACAGCCGAGCATAATTTATGCAGAAGGGTTAGATCCCCTCATAATAGCAGGGAAATATAAAAAGAAGCATTTTGTAAAAGTGTTTTTTGAGGTCGCAGATTTAAGAGAAAATTATATAGTCAAGCCAACAAAGCTTATTGGCCGTATTATAACGAATGCACTTTTGAGCAAAGAAAAGAATGCATTTAAAAATGTTGATTATCTTGTAGTGACATCACCCAAATTTTACGACATGCATTATAATACACTGATTCCTAAAGAGAGAATGCTGTTTATTCCTAATGCGCCAGATGTTGATATTTTTAAAGCCTACAAGAAAAAAACAGGTGGTCGCTTCACAGTCGGATTCATAGGCGGAATTCGTTATTTGAAGCAAATGAAGATGCTGGTAGATGCTGCCAATTCTGCAGATTGTGATGTGCTATTTGCCGGTGCGGGTGGAACTTCTAAATTGGCAGAGGAAATTAGAAGATATTGCGATGGAATGAGTAACGTTATCTTTACCGGTAGATATGATTACAATAAAGAAATCGCTGGTTTATATAGCAAAGTGGATTGTGTTTATTCGGTATACGATGCCGACAATCCGAATGTGAGAATTGCATTGCCCAATAAGTTGTATGAATCTATTTATTGCCAACTGCCTATTATAGTCGCTAAGGGGACATATCTTGGGGAATTAGTTAATGAATGGGGTGTAGGCATAGCTGTCGAACATGACAAAACCGAGGAATTAGTGGATACGCTAAAGGAATTAAAAGAGAATAACTTGTTTTATCAAGAAATTTCTAATGCGTGTGCACAAAAGAGAAAAGACTTATTCGAAATAGAAGATAAAGAAAGACTTGGATCGCTAATAAATAATTGATATGGCGATGGAGGCGATTTATTAATGCATACAATTTTTACTGTAGATGTTGAAGGACATGTCGGTTCAGATCCTGTCGAACGGCTTATATATGGGAAGACGAGTGACGGAAATCTATGTGGAATTGATATGCTCATGGACATACTGGATAATTATAAAATACGAGGATTATTCTTTGTAGATATTGCAGAGGCTTGGGATTATGGAAAAAACAAAATAGCAGATGTGTTGATTCACATAGAACAAAGAGGCCATGATGTTGGTGTCCATATTCATCCGGATCATATGGCTGATAGAAGTAAGCTGTTTTTATCGGATTATACATATGAACAGCAGTATACGATGATAAAAAAATGTACTGACTTTTATGAAAATATTTTGGGACATAAACCACTTGCCTTTAGAGCAGGAAAATATGGCGCAAACAGAACGACACTGGATATCCTGGCAGAGCTTGGCTACAAGGTGGATTTTTCGGAATTCTATGGTCAAAAATGGTGCCACATTAACCCACCGGTAGCAAAAGTAAATGTAGTTAAATTAGAAAATGGGCTACTGGAAATACCGGTTACGTCTTACGAAAGCTTTAAATTAGGGGATTACAATAGATACGATAAAATAGACTGCGGACAATCACTGTCGGAACATAAAACAGTAATGGAAATGCTTGAAAAAAATGGGAAGGACATAGCGGTTTTGTTTGCTCATAGTTTCTCACTTATAAAATGGAGACGAACGCCAAATAATCCGAGGTTTAATAAAAAGCAAAAAAAAATACTGGAAAGACAACTTGACTATGTGCAAAAAAGCACTAATTTGCAAAATATAAGCCTGCAGGAAGCCATAGAGTTTTATGCAAATTCGGATAATGGAGGTGCAAGCACAGATAGTATCGTGAGCCTAACAGGACCCAAAGCATTTGTTTGGTTTGTGGGGAGAGCAATTCTTGTTTTAAAATCGAGATTTGACATTAAATTTAGATCATTAAAAGAAAAGAGTACATGAACCAGTGTACGCATTCACTCGGCATCTCATTTACCTTACAATAGCTACTTTAAGTGGAGAGGTTAATCCTTGGATTATTGCAAGAGTGAATTTTATCATAGTGATGTCTGGGGCATTCAGCATATGTGCGATGTTGATGAGACGGAATGCTACACGAACGCATATTTGAAAAATCAACCTGGGTCATGCGTTTAGTTGAAAGGAAAGAGAAACCTATGAAAAAAATAATGACCGTATTCGGCACAAGACCAGAGGCAATCAAGATCTGTCCTCTCGTCAATGAACTTAAAAAACGAGAAAATCTACAGACAGTAGTTTGCGTGACGGCGCAGCATCGGCAGATGCTCGATCAGGTGCTTCATACATTCAATGTTGTACCAGACTATGACCTGAATATCATGAAGGACAGACAGACGCTGTTCGACATAACAACGAATATTCTCAACGGAATCAAGGAAGTGCTGGAAAAAGAAAAGCCTGATGTGGTTCTGGTGCATGGCGATACAAGCACCACTTTCGTGACGGCTCTCGCCTGCTTCTATATGCAAATTCCGGTTGGACATGTTGAAGCAGGGCTCAGAACCTACAATATTTATTCCCCGTATCCGGAGGAATTCAATCGTCAGGCGGTAGGTATCGTCAGCCAGTATAACTTCGCCCCCACGCAGCTTGCGGCAGAGCATCTTATTAAAGAAGGTAAAAATCCTGACACCATTTACATCACCGGCAACACGGTTATCGATGCAATGCAGCATACGGTTAGGAAGGATTATACGCATCCGGAGCTTGATTGGGTTGGCGATGATAAGCTGATCTTCATCACTGCACATAGAAGAGAAAACCTCGGTGAGCCAATGCAACATATGTTTAAGGCAATAAGAAGAGTATTGGATGAACACCCGGATTGCAAAGCTGTATATCCGATTCACATGAATCCTGTGGTTAGAGAGGCTGCAGAGCAGGAACTTGGCGGATGTGATCGCATTCACATCATCGAGCCGATAGAGGTGTTTGATTGCCACAACTTTGAAGCGAGAAGCTTCCTGTGCCTGACTGATTCCGGTGGAATTCAGGAAGAGTGCCCATCCTATGGCGTGCCAGTTCTCGTCATGCGCGATACAACAGAACGACCGGAAGGCGTGACGGCAGGAACGCTGAGACTAGTTGGAACGAATGAAGATGTGATTTATAGGGCGTTCACTGAACTGTTAGAGGATGAAGAAGCTTATAAGAAGATGAGCGGAGCTTGCAATCCTTATGGTGACGGACATGCCTGTGAGAGAATAGCTGATATACTGGAAGGGAAAGAATACAGTGCTTGGTCTATTCAGTAAAAAACATCAATGTTTATATCACTTTTGCAAATATAATGGAGGATGTTTTTCGAGAAATCGTCTTTTGAGGAGAATATAGATTGAAAAAAATAAATTCAATTTGGATAGTCGCCAGCGGATATCCAACAAAAGAAGACCCAGAGTATGCATTTATTAGACCGGTGGTTTGCGAAATGGCGGACTTGGGTATTGATTGTACGGTTTTTGCTCCACAAAGTTTGAAAGCAAAAAAGAAAATCAGACCAAAAGAGTGGTTCGATTATACTGACCAGAACAATAAAATACGAGTTGTGCAACCTATGTGTGTCTCGTTGTCTACAATAAAGATTTTTGAAAAGGAAATTAGTACCCAACTAAAAACGAAATGTTTAAAAAGAGCCTTTTTGCGTGAGAATTCATTACCGGATGCTATCTACACCCATTTTTGGGACAATGCTGTTATCGCAGCGTCATTAATTAAGGGGATACCCATATATGTTGCTACCGGAGAAAGTAAAATTTGGGTTCGGGAGAGGTTTAGTGATAAGGATATTAGCAAGGCACTAAATAATATTTCCGGCGTTATTGGCGTTTCAACACAAAAAATAGAAGAAAGTATTGAATTGGGATTGATAAAAAATATTGAGAAAACGGTAGTGCTGCCCAATGGATATAATCCTTCGGTGTTTTACCCCAGTTCAAAACAAGATGCGCGACTAAAATTAGGAATACCGAATGAATCAAAAATTGCCATATTTGTTGGAGATTTTTGTGAAAGAAAAGGCGACCAAAGAGTAGTTGAGGCTGCGAAAGCAATGCCGGATCTTAAACTGATAATGATCGGCAAAGGTGATAAAGTTCCAAAGTCAGATCAAATAATCTATTGCGGCACCTTACCGCATGGAGAGCTTGTTAATTATCTAAATGCAGCAGATGTGTTCGTTTTGCCAACATTAGCCGAAGGATGTTGTAATGCAATTGTTG
This sequence comes from uncultured Prevotella sp., assembly GCA_963621245.1. GTDB lineage: Bacteria > Bacillota > Clostridia > Oscillospirales > Acutalibacteraceae > SIG603. The sequence continues at coordinate 12,614 of CAVFCW010000006.1, forward strand.
AAGCAATTGCATGTGGTCTACCGATAATTTCGTCAAATAGAAGTTTCAATGATGACATACTTGATGAGAAATATTCGATTAGAGTTAATCCAGAAAGTATAGACGAGCTAAGTGCAGCCCTTTGTAAAGCGTTTGAGACCCCTGAACGTCTACAAAAAATGGCTAATGAATCACGCAAGCGAGCCAAAAGCTTAACTGTCAAGAAAAGGGTTGAGGGCATCATAGACTTCATGTCTAAATGAAAATAACGACAGCTGTTAACTAAGGGCATTCCTATGATTCGAAAAGTATACCAATGGCGAAAGAGAAATATATGGTAACGTTATAGGTGCATCTTGGCGGACATAACGATACAATCGAGAAAAAATTTTTTCATAAATGATACTTGGAACGATAAGGTTGTGCAAGCCAGATAGAAGTTTTGCTGTCAGTTTTGACATCGGAAGCGAGAGATTGTGCCTGTGAATTCAACTGGCGTGGGAAGGAAGCACCAAAGAGGTATTTCACATTGTCAACAGATGAAAGGTTTTCAATGTGTTCTGGACTGTATGAGAAGTGTGTCAATTAACTAGATTACTACAAGTGCTAATTTTAAACCCATTTCGGTACTACTTAAAAATAGGGAGGCAAATTATGTCAACAATAAAAAAAATTTGTTCATTAATAAAAACGCCGGCAAAATTGGCTGAGCCTTTAGGTAAAAGAGAGATGCTTAACTGGATGCCGGATGCGATGTATTTAAAGTTGATGTACAAAGCTAGGTTAGGAGAAAGTCTGAACTTAAAAAAACCGAGGAGTTTTAATGAGAAAATTCAGTGGTTGAAAATAAATGACCACAATCTGGAATATACGGAGTGGGTAGATAAGATTAGTGCTAAGGAAAAAGCAGCTGAATTATTAGGGAGTGAAGTAATCGTTCCGACCTTAGGTGTTTGGAAAGATGCAAGGGATATAAACTTTTCTGAATTACCAAGCAAATGTGTCTTAAAATGTAATCATGATCAGGGGAGCACTATTATATATAATAAAGGTGCTGATGAATCCGATATAATAAATCATTTCAATAAAAGGCTGAATAAAAATCCTTACCCCGGAACAAGAGAATGGCCATATAAGAACGTTGAGCCCAAAATCTTATGTGAACCATTTCTGGCTAATGATATTATTGATTATAAGTTTTTCTGTTTTAACGGAAAGGTACAAATGATAAATATCGGACAGAAGGACATTGACACCCACATTACGCATGTAACTTTTTTGGACAAAGACTGGAAAAAAATGCCTTTCCAAAGAAGTGATTATTCACCAGTAAGTCATTTACCTGAAAAACCGGAAAAGTTTGATGTTTTATTGGAATTTGCTGAAAAGATTGCTGTAGGAACTTCTTTTGTCCGGGTTGATTTTTATTATCTCGATAATCAAATATATTTTTCTGAATTCACATTATATCCGACTTCGGGTTTTATTAAATTTGAGCCGAAGGACGGAGACAAAATTTTAGGTGATTTGTTACAGATTGAATCAAAAGGTGGATCTTATCTATGACGATTTCCTTTTCTCATCGGCGTATTTTAGGCATGGTGATTGCGTGGTTTATTTTATATACACAATATTTGCAGTATGTTTTTAAGGCAATTCCTTCAATGGTTACTATTCTTGGAGCGCTGGTCTTAGGCATTGGTTATATAGGCATACTAAATTGCAGAAAATATTGGAGCCCATTTGAAGTGAATGAATTCACGATGATGTTCTTTTTCTTTGCGACTACATTGGTGACCGGATTTGCGTCATCACCGAATATAACAGTCCATATAAGATATTGGATAACGAGCTTTACTTATTTTTTGTTAGTGCCTTGTTTTATGTATTTAATTGGGAATAAGAGAAGATTATGCATATTTTGTGCGTTATATATGACATTTTCTATATTGTGCGCCATCACATTATTGCATAATCCGGTTGTTTATTATGAACGAGCAGCTGAAGGCGCTAGGTATTCTTTGTCTAAGTCATTGAATGTAAATATGTTGGGGCAGTTTTTTATGTTAGGTGGCTGGGGATGTTGCCTTCTAATGAACTTTTTTCCTAAATTTCAAAAATATGGATTGGCCATAATTGTTCTTCTGTTCTATGCCAATAACTTAACAGGCTCTAGGAAGAATCTAATTGCAATTATACTTACGGTTGGACTGTGGTTTGTCATTTGCTGGATGCCGGAAAATAAAAAGAATATTTTTAAAGTGCTATTAATGATTATTGCTATCTTTTCAATAACTTATTATTGCTATATACATTTTTACCTAAACAGCGATATTGCACAGAGAATGACTCAAATATTTGTTTCATCCGATGGCAAAGAAAATGGCAGATTTGATATGTATAGAATTGCTGTGTATATATTTAAAAAATACCCAATATTTGGATTAGGATTTCATGGTTTTGGTCTTTGGATAGGAAATGTTAATACATATTCGCATGCGACTTATGCAGAACTTCTGGCATGCACAGGAATATTTGGGAGCGTTTTATTTTTGGGAATGTATGTATACTCATTTGTGAAGATTCTTGTGCTCATTAGAAGGATCAGGAGAATTGAAGAGTTAAAGGATTCACTGGTAATGCTAAAAATGGCATTAATCCTTTGGGTTATAATAATATTTATGTCATCTACTGTAATTTATTTTTATGAACTGATAGGATTCATGGTTTGGGGAATTTTGTTCTCGATAATTCAAATAACAAAAAAGGATATTTCTGAGTATATGTTAGAGAGAACATAATAAAAATGTAAATCAATGCCAAAGTAATACGATGAAGTAAAATTGAATATTCATATTTTGAAAGGCGGTTGTGGTATGTCTGATGAAATAATTATTGGAGGGGATTTAGTTCCGACGAGGAGTAATTACAGACTATTTGAACAAGGTGATGTAGAGAATTTGATTGGCCTGAAACTACTCGAAAAATTTAATAATGCTGCCTTCACTATTTTCAACCTTGAAGTGCCACTTGCGGACGAACACCATCCGATAGCAAAGAGTGGTCCCAACCTTATTGCATCAACTGCAACAGTAAAGGGATTGAAAGCTATCAATCCACATTTCTTTGGATTAGCAAACAACCACATTCTAGATCAGGGCATAGAAGGACTGGAATCAACGGTGAACACACTTGTGGATGCAGATATCGAATACTCCGGTGTAGGGAAAAATCTTGACGAGGCGAGTAAACCATTTTTAAAAGAAATCGGTGGTAAGAAAATAGGAGTCTATTGTTGTGCGGAGCATGAGTTCTCAATAGCAACAGAATTTACGCAAGGCGCGAATCCGTTTGACCCGTTGGAGAGTTTTGAACATGTGGAAGACTTAAAAAAAGAAACGGACTATGTCATAGTGCTCTACCATGGAGGGAAGGAACATTACCGATATCCGTCCCCAAATTTACAGCGAGTTTGCAGAAAACTTGTTGACAAGGGCGCGGATCTTGTTGTTTGCCAACATAGTCATTGCATTGGGTGCGAGGAGAAGTATAAGTTCGGCACCATTGTCTATGGACAGGGTAATTTCCTGTTTGATAATAGCGATAGCGAGTTCTGGAAGACAGGACTGCTGATAGGTTTGAATGAGAATTTTGAGGTGTCGTACTACCCAATAGTAAAAGCGGAAAATACAGTCAGACTTGCGGATTCGGATAAGAGCAAAGAAATTCTCGATGCGTTTTATAAGCGGTCGGAGGCGATAAAAGATCATGATTTTGTAGAAACGGAATATTCAAAATTTGCCGATAGTTTTCGAAGCACATATCTTGGAGCTTTTTTTGGAAAAAAGACGGTGATCGCTCGTATACTTAATAAGCTCACGAGAGGGCGGATGTTTAAAGTAATGTTGAAAAATAAGTACACGATGGCGAGTATGATTCAAATTGCTAATTATGTTGACTGCGAGGCACATAGAGAGCTGATGCTGAAAGGACTCATTAACGGCTATAACGGAAGTGGAGAATGATAAAGGTGTTTGTCTCAAAGATATTCAGAGGACTTAGCTATTTTTCAACAACAGTAATGAGTAAGCTACAGTATGGCAATAAGCTGAAAGTAGATGGGGTGTTTAGAAAAAGGCGTGAACTCAGGTTATTTTGTAAAATGATGGGAAATTCAGTTTGGCAAGAGCGTATCATTCTAGCGTAATATCTCCCTGTACTAGGTGGAGGAGTGTAATAATCATCGGGTGAAGGTATTCTTCCTGGTTTATAGACACGGCTCTGCGATTATAGAGGACGTCTGTTGGATTGCTGCAAAGGAAGAGGTATGTATGACGAGAAAGAAAAAACTTTTATTAAATACAGTGGCGGGTATTTTAAAGCAGTTGGTGACAGTTATCTGCGGCTTTATCTTACCTCGATATATGTTGCTATACTATGGCTCGTCTGTAAACGGTCTGGTTTCTTCAATCAGTCATTTTTTGAGCTTTATCTCTTTGTTGGATATGGGCGTTGGAGCGGTTATACAGGCGAATCTTTACAAACCACTGGCGGATCAAGATAATGATCAGATAAGTCGGATTGTAAAGTCATCGGAGAGGTTCTTTCGCAAGCTTGCATATATTTTTATCGGCTATATAGTTGTTCTGTGCTTTGCTTTTCCCTCAATGGTGGACTTTGGAGCGTGGTATACGGTATCCTTGTTGCTGATTATTGCAATCAGCACTTTAGCACAATATCTGTTTGGTATGACTTATCAGCTCTTGCTGAATGCCGATCAGAGATCTTATGTACAACTTGTAATGCAGATCGGAACGATTGTTCTTAATACCATATTTGCAATCATTCTTATGAGAATGGGTGCATCAATCCACATAGTTAAATTAATGACAGCAGCAGTGTTCGTGTTAAGACCAATTGGACAGATGTTGTATGTACATAAACACTATAGTATTAACAGTACAATAAAAGTTGTAGGTGAACCAATAAAGCAGAAATGGAATGGCTTTTCACAGCATCTCGCATCAGTGGTCTGTCAAAATATTGATGTGACCGTATTAACATTATTTTCAACATTGAAAAATGTTTCTATCTATTCTGTATATTTTACGGTAACCAGTGGCGTAGAACAGATAGTTATGACGGCTGCCACCGGATTGGAATCTCTTTTTGGCAATATGATTGCAAAGGGTGAAAAAGATAAGCTTCTGACAACCTTCAGTACGGTGGAGTGGATTGTTCACACTGGAGTTACAATAATTTTTACTATTGCGTCGATAACTATAGTTCCGTTTATAAGGGTATATACGGATGGTATTACTGATGCAAACTATATTGTACCTGTGTTTGGTATTTTGCTGGTAGCGGCGTATGGGGCAGAATGTCTTCGGGTTCCATATTTTCGAGTAATAAAGGCGGCAGGACATTTTAGGGAAACACAAAATGGTGCATTTATTGCGGCAGGATTAAATACAGTAATAACAGTAGCTTTAGTATTTAAATTTGGGCTGATAGGCACAGCAGTTGGAACGCTAGTAGCTATGTTTTACCACACTTGCTATTTTGCATGGTACCTTCGTAAGAATATTCTGGAGAGACCGATTAGATATTTTGCTAAGTACCTGATTACGGATTTCGTGGTTGCAGTTGTTTCTTTTTGCATTGCTAAAGTGTTTGTGATTGGCGAAAATTCATATTTGGCGTGGATTTTTCATGCAGTGAAGGTTTCGATAGTTGTGATTGTAATTAGTGGTATCATAAACTTGGTTGTTTATAGAAAGCAGATGAAGAATACTTTGGTGTTAATGAAGCGAAGATAGAGCGGAGAATTTTGAAAATGCAGAAGCGATTTATTTATGGAACAAGAAACATTAAGGAAAACAGAATGATTCTTACCAATTGTGGTTTTGTAAAAACAGTTCTGATGTTGTTGGTCATCTTGGGGCACGCTTGCGTTTTCTGGACTGGCACCTGGTTTACTAAGAACCCTGTAATTGATTGTATGGGGTTGGGTATCATAGCCTCAGGGCTCAACTCTTTTCACATCTATACTTTTGCTCTTGTTTCCGGCTATATATTTGCGTTCAAAGTATTAAGCGGGGAGGGGGGGTACAACCATTACGGATTGTTCCTTAGGAGTAAGGCAAAAAGGCTGCTGATTCCCTATGTTTTCGTGATGCTTATCTGGGTAGCACCCATCTCTGCATATTACCTCAGATTGGATGCAGTGGAGTTGTTTAGAAATTACATTCTTTGCATTAATCCAAGTCAGCTCTGGTTTCTATGGATGTTATTTGGAGTGTTTGCTATCGTTTGGCCTATGCGAAAGATGATGATAGAAAAGCCGATTATAGGTTGGATGATTTCTTTAGTGCTTTACGGAGTTGGATTAGTCGGGGGACGAATTGTTTCCAATGTTTTCTGTATCTGGACTGCTTGCCAGTATATCATATTCTTCTTTATAGGAATGCGGATACGGGTAAAAAGTGAGAGACAGGAGATGTTGCTCACGGATGAAATATCTTGGTTTTGCTGGCTTGCTATCGATATAGTACTGTTCGCAGGGAACAAAATGATAGGGCAACAAAATGGATTTATATGCAGCTTTATATCACCAGGAATGACATTCTTGCTTCATGTTGTCGGTTCGCTTACAGCGTGGACAAGTTTACAAGAATTGGCATCTCGCATCCATTGGCAGGATAACAAAGCCTTTGAGGCTTTTGCGAGTAACTCAATGCCGATGTATCTGCTCCATCAGCAGGTTATCTATTATACAATTACAGCACTAAACGGTGTAGTGAATCCGTGGATCAATGCAGGCGTGAATTTTATAGTTGCTGTAGCAGTCAGCTTTCTAATCAGCACTATGTTGATGAGATGGAGGGTTACAAGAACACTCATTGGCGAAAAGCCTTATAATTAATACAGAAAGTTCTATTTACAGTGATTAAATAATTTGTATGGGAGATGACAGAAAATGCAACTGGCACAGGAACAACAGTTTTTCATAAAGATTCTTAAGGACTATTTGTTGGAGAAGCCTTCCTGTGTACAGCAGGAGCAGGTAGACTGGCAGCAGATAAAGTGCTATGCAGACAGGCATCAGATGACTGCAATTTTCTATCGACAGACGAGGCAGAAACTGTTTCAGCAAGGATATGCTTTTCAGATTTGTCGGTATGTGAGTTTTGAGCAAGAGATTTGCGCATTTAAGGAGGCCCTTAAGAATCATAAATATCTGATGGTGAAAGGGGCGGTTGTTGCCGGACTTTATCAGGTCCCAGAATTAAGATCTATGGGTGACGTCGATGTACTGATACATCCGGAGGATAGAGCTGATATTCATAATGCCTTATTGGAGGCTAGGTTTGAACTTCAGCAGAGCAGTCCCTTGGGAGAATGGACATATTCAAAGAATGGATATCTTTTTGAGGTACATGACAGTCTGGTGCATCGATATAAAGAAAAGACTGGGATTGAGGAGTATTTTTCACATGCCTGGAATTATGAAGAGAATGGTCAGTTAAACTGGTCCTTTCATCTTATTTATCTAATTGAGCATTTGCGTCAGCATTTTGTCGGTAAGGGTGTGGGTTTTAGACAGTTCATGGATGTTGCAATCGTGTGCAGAAAATGTGAGATTGACTGGGAGTTTGTGACCGAAGAACTAAAGAAGATAGAACTGGATGCGTTTGCATCTACTGTTTTTGCTTTTATGAAATCCTGGTTTGAGATATCTGTACCGTATAAAACTGCTGCTCTTTCAGATGATTTTTATATTAGAGCTACGGAGAAGATATTTGAAGACGGGGTTTTTGGCTTTGATAATGAAGAAAACAGCATGACGGATTTGTCGTTTTCCATGCATTATGAGGGCGTTGATTTTGAAACCGCAAGGAAAAAGTTCTTGCTTAGAAAATTCTTTCCAAATTATGAAACTATGTCTAACCTGTCTTATTGCAGTTATGTGCAAATGAGTAAAATCTTTCTACCTGTTGCTTGGGTACATCGGATTATATATCGTACTTTTAACAGGAAGAGCAGAAGTTTAATGAAACAACAGCTTTCCGAGGATAAGGTTATGGCGAGGATGAATATGTTAAAAGAGTGGGGGCTGGAAAGCTATGTAAAAACACGGAGAAATAAGTGAAGCAAAGACTTCTTTGGCATTACATTTATGAAACAAAGGGGGTTCTGATTACTGTTGGTGCCTACCATACTGAGAGTGCTGAACAGATTGCTTTAATGGAGATGCAGGAATGAGTATGCTAAAATAATTACAGAAAATATGTTTTTAAGTAAATCATCTTTCATCTGAAGAACTAGAAATTATTCAGTGTCTGTTATTATATCCGATGTTTTTAGGTTCTAGATTGATATAGGAAAGTGCTTAAATTTGCAAATCTACTAAAATAACTTAGCTATTGAATAATTAGTATACAATTTATTGTGATAATTTATAATAGAAACAAAAAGGAGAAAAATGGATTGTAACGATATTTTGAATTTAATAGCGATAATTGTGATACCAATATTTGCTGTTTTATTTGGGCAATATTTGCAAAACAGAGCTGAAATATGAAAAGATAAAATGTATATTTTTAAAGTTCTCATGACTTCTCGGATATATGGGTGGACATCAGAAAGTGTGCATTGCCTTAATTTACTTGATATTGTACTTTCAGATGACAAAAGGGTTCGTGGCGCTTGGAAAGATTTGTATGACAAGTATTTCGTGGAAAATCCAGACGAGACGCAAATTAAGAAAATTCAAAATGCGCAGTATAAACTGTTGGAAGCAATAGCAAATTCTCTTGGATATAAGAATAAGTTTATTTGGGAAACAATTCAAAATTTATATATCCTGATAGGCACGTCACCCAAAATTGAGGCGCAAAATCAATCTCAGCAAGCTTATAACAATATTTTGCTGAATTTGCAAAATGTGATAATATCTAAATTAATCGAACTGAAGAAAATGATAAACTTTAACATATTAATACAAAATTAGCTTATTTTCTGTATATAATCAAGGGTATTTTTGCCTACGCAAGATATACATGAAATAAAAATGATCATTATTGACGATTATATTTGAAGAGTCTATCTTTAAACTTACAATAGCAGAAGCCCCATACCTAAGTAAGGTATGGGGCTTCTGCTATTGTAATACTGTTTTAGTGTTATAACTGGTAAAATGCTTTATACCATTCTGAAAAAGCACGAAGTCCCGTGCGTAAGCTTGTATTTGGCTTAAATCTGAAATCTCTTTCAAGAGGTGTAGTATCTGCATATGTAACCGGTACATCTCCCGGTTGCATTGGTACCAATTCTTTGTGAGATTCGAAATCATAATCGAAAGGGAGGACCTCTGCTCTTATTAACTCTTCTTGAAGTATTGTGACGAAGTCTAACAGGTTTTCGGGGTTGTTGTTTCCAATATTATAGACAGCAAAAGGAGGTATTGGCAGACCGTCATCTCCGTTTTTCTTTACAGGGGCGCCTTGCATGACTCTTTTTATGCCTTCTACTATATCGGTTACATATGTGAAATCGCGCTTACAGTTTCCGAAATTGAAAATCTGTATTGTTTCATTTTTCAAAAGCTTGTTGGTAAATCCGAAATAAGCCATGTCCGGTCTGCCAGCAGGTCCGTATACAGTGAAAAAGCGCAAACCTGTGGAAGGAATATTATAGAGTTTGCTGTATGCGTGTGCCATTAATTCGTTCGACTTTTTGGTGGCTGCGTAAAGTGAGACAGGATTATCTACTTTATCATCGGTGCTGTAAGGCACTTTTTTGTTTGTGCCGTATACAGAAGAAGATGAAGCATATACTAGATGTTCTACGCCTAATTCGCCGTTATCGTAGCTGTGACGGCATGCCTCAAGAATGTTGTAAAATCCGATAAGGTTGCTTTGTATGTAAACATCAGGGTTAGTAATGCTGTAGCGTACTCCGGCCTGTGCAGCCAAATTAACTACCACGGACGGTTTATATTCTGCAAAGAGAGAATCAATAACCGATTTATCCGATATATCGCCTTTTACGAAAGTGTATTTGTTTTCCGGATGTTTTGCGGCGCATTTTTCAATTTCTGTTAAGCGCCATTCTTTGATGCTTACGTCATAATAGTCGTTCATGTTATCTATTCCTACAACAGTGATAGGAGACTGTGTGTTTAACAATTCAAGTACCAAATAACTTCCGATAAAACCAGCTGAACCGGTTACAAGAACAGTTTTATTTTGTAAGTTAATTTTAGTTTTTTTTGTTTTTTCCATAATAAACTCCTGCTTTCCTTAATTTAATCGCGTTTGAATATGTCACGTGTGTATACTTTATCTATTACATCGTCAAGACAGGTGTCATATCTGTTTGCAATGATTGCCTTAGGTTTTGTCTTGAATTCTGTTAGGTCATTGACTACCTCTGAGCCAAAAAATGTATCGCCGTCTTTTAGCGTTGGCTCATAAATAATGATCTTTGCGCCCTTTGCTTTGATGCGTTTCATAACGCCCTGGATAGAGGATTGGCGGAAATTATCAGAGTTGGATTTCATCGTAAGACGGTAAACTCCTATAATAACTTCTCTTTCCTTTTCCTGATTCCATTCGCTGTTTGCTTCATATGCACCTGCCAGTTCAAGGACTCTGTCAGCAATGAAGTCTTTTCTGGTCCTGTTACTTTCAACGATTGCGCTCATCATATTTTGTGGCACATCATTGTAGTTTGCAAGAAGCTGTTTGGTGTCTTTGGGTAGGCAATAGCCTCCGTAACCGAAGCTGGGATTATTGTAATAGGTTCCGATGCGAGGATCAAGGCATACGCCGTTAATAATGTCCTGGGTATTTAATCCCTTCATTTCTGCGTAGGTATCAAGTTCATTGAAATAAGAAACACGTAACGCCAAGTAAGTGTTAGCGAAAAGCTTAACTGCTTCAGCCTCGGTAAATCCCATAAACAGTGTATCTATATTCTTCTTAGCTGCTCCTTGCTGGAGGAGTGCAGCAAAGTTGTGGGAGGCTTTTACCAGTTTTTCGTTACCTGTGTCAGTTGATACGATAATACGGCTTGGATAGAGATTATCATAGAGTGCTTTTGACTCTCTTAAAAATTCGGGACTGAATATTATATTATCGCAACGATACTTTTCTCTGACTGCTTTTGTATAACCAACGGGGACAGTGGATTTGATAACCATTACTGCGTTTGGATTAACATTTAGGACAGATTCAATGACTGTTTCAACAGCTGATGTATCAAAATAGTTCTTCTTGCTGTCATAGTTTGTGGGAGTGGCTATGACAACATAGTCAGCTTTGCTGTACGCTGATTCTCCGTCTAAAGTTGCAGTGAGATCAAGACTTTTTTCTGCTAAATATTTTTCAATATATTCATCCTGAATTGAAGATTTTCTGCTGTTTATCAGGTTTACTTTTTCAGGAACAATATCAACTGCTGTTACATGGTTGTGTTGTGAAAGCAAGATTGCAATTGAAAGGCCTACATATCCTGTTCCGGCAACGGCAATATTAAGTGGGGAGGGACTTGTAAGTGTTTTGCTTTTCGAATCTGTAAAAACATCTTCAAGTTCAAAATTCAGAGCTTCTGCCAAAGCTTCCAATTGAGGGATCAGAGGAAGATAATTTTGCTGTTCAATTCTACTGATAAGTGCGCGATTGATCCCTGTCATTTTGGCTAATTCAAGTTGACTGAGATGTTGTTTTTTACGTTTGGATGAAACGATTTCGGCAAGTAGCGATGCGGATAATTTTTTCATGTTGATTCCCTTTGTATCTTGTTGGAAAAGTTATTTAAAATAACATGTGCATACAAAGATGATGTTGTTATTAACACACAAATAATAGCATATTTTGGGAATTAAGGTCAATAATATTTTGATGCAATTGATTAAAATAATTTAGAAAAAAATAGTTACTTTAAATAACAAAAGTGTGATTCAAGCACTTGCCAAACCTTCCTGCAAGACCAAACAAAAAATCCGACCCTATCTTAAAGATAAGGGTCGGATTTGCTATAAGTTCATTTAACTATCTTACTTCCTCTTACCCTTTGCGATAAGTGAAGTGCCGAGTATTCCGAGTGCGCTTACAGCGAGGACGGCAAACCAAATGCCCATGTTGCTGTTGTCACCTGTTGCGGGGGTTGAAGCCGGGGATGCCGATGCTACAACTGTGGATTTCTCGGTTGAGCCCGTGCTTGTTCCGCTACTTCCGCCACCGCTGTATCCGTTTGGAACAGTAGTCGGTTCGGGTGTGGGGGACTGAGTTGGTGTCGGGGTCGGTGTGACGATTACGGAATGTTCCGGCGTTGCCGTGGGTTCCGCTGTCGGTTCTGCGGTCGGCTCAGGTGTTACGGACGGTTCGGGGGTAACTTCCTTAAGCTGTGGAAGCTTGAAAATTGCCACGAGTCCGTTAACGCCTTCCTCTTCTTCGCCTTCGTCAAGGTAGACAAGACTGCTTGCCGAGCCGATGCCCTCGATTGTTACATTCTCGGCAGTCAGATTTTCGGCAGTGTAGCCGTAAACCGAGGGGACGGTAATGCAGAGGTAATAATCCGTGTCTTTCTCAAAGACGTATTCGTCGGCGTCGATGAAGTTGTCCTCATAGTTATCAATGGTTATCTCTGTATCGGAAATCGAATAGTGCGTGAGATATGAGTTATCTACCCAAGAGATGCCCTCGTTGTTAAGGTCATTTGTAATGGTGGTGCCAACCAAGTTTTGTCCGATTTCGTAGCCGTTAAGTGTGAAGTTCAAAGAGTTAATCTCTCTGTAAAGCTTAGGCAGTTTGAATACTGCAGTGTAACCGTTGGTTCCATTCTCAAAGAGAGACATTGCCGTGCCGTATCCGTCAAGCGTGATGCTGTCGGGGCTGAAGTTGTTAATCGAATAACCGTTATTGAATATGAAAGATACTGCAAGATAATAATCTTGTGCGGCGTCAAAAGTAGCGGCATCATTGGTTATAACATCATTTTGATAGCTGTCCTTTGTGCTCAGTACCTTTGTGAATGCCGTTGAACGAAGTTTGATATAATCATCGTTGCTTTCGGCGCCATAAATGTATGTACCCTGTACGATGCCTCCGTCAACTACATAGTTTTCGAGATTGAAAGTGAGCGGGAAAATCGGCTCAGCTGACGGTGAAACATCAGGCGATGCGGATGATGTGGGCGAGACAGACGGTTCCGGAGAGGTAGAGGATTCCGGCAAAGGAGAAGGCTCCGATGGAAGCGAAGAATCATTAATTGCCTTTCCATATTTGTAATAGAATGTAATTAAGCCGTTTACACTGTCATAAGTAAAATCATCGCAAGGTTGTCCGTTAATGGTTGTGTTGTTTTTCCACTGTTCCCATTTCCATTGAGATTTGTTCGGTATACCGAAGGCAATTACATAACCGTAAAAAGCTTCACTGTTAAATGCACTATCACGCTGATCATGCCATTTATACAAAGTGTCGTGATTAAAATTATAATCAGTATCAGCGTAATACCAATCTGAGAGTGAAGTTTGCAGTACCAAGCTGTCGTTAGACGCATTTAAAACCCTATAGCTGGGAAGTGTTGTTTTTTGACCGACAACGGGTTCGGCAACCGTGATTTTCAATCCCAATTCGACATCTTCTGATGCGTTTGTCACAATAGGTATCGCACTTACTATGAGACATATGCCCAAAATAAGGCTTAGTATTTTCTTTTTCATAAATACCTCCTGTTGAAAATTTAGATATGAGTACTTGTACTTTAATTATATATGTAAACGGTTAAAATTACAATATAAACAAAAATTATTTTGTGTAGGAGAGATTATAAGACAAATTTACAAGTGTTGATAAATACCGCTTTGATATTTCCTATAAAATTATTGTTCAAATTATATTGCAATTATTCCAAATAACGAAAAACGATATTGAAATCATCTCAAAGCAGTGATAAACTTTGTATAGTTGTATTAAGTGGTTTTTATAAGGGAGGATTTCACAATGAAAACAGCGATTATCACGGGCGGTTCAAGAGGAATAGGCGATGTTGGGAATATTACTCTTGCAATGGAATTCCTTATCAAGGATCAGTACATGACGGGCCAGTACATTTCTCCTAACGGCGGTATTTACATGCCGTAAGCTATATAAATTAAGAAAAAAGTCCTTGCTTTGATTTTTCAAGACAGGGACTAGTTGTTTTTGCTGTTTGAACTTTAGTATCTCTATGATTTTCACTGCAATTTACAATGAGACGGAAAAATGTGAAATTCAAGTGCTTAAATTCGTGCTCTCTTTTGCTTTGTGTATCAAAATAGAGACCCTAACAAAAACTTGCGTCAGAGGGGCGATATTGGACATTTGTGTGTGGTATACTGAAAGTGCAATAAGGAGCGTAGCGGAAAAAGCAACGCTTTGAAGCCTCAAAAAACTTAAATTAAAAGGAGAAACGATTATGACAACGAACAGCAACGAGGACAGAGTTTTTAAATTGGACGAGGTAAGGGAGATGATACCGTGCGAGAATAAAGGCGATTATCTTATGCATAATATTGTCGAATGCGCTTATAACATAGATAATGGTTGTGTTGAGGCTTCTCTTGCAGACGGAGCTTTGTTAAGAGTGGAATACGAAGAAATTCAGGATTCTCTTAGAACATCACGCTATTCATGGTCAAAACAGCAATGGCTGTTGGATAACGAACCGAAAGAGTATTTTGCAATGGCTGTGACAGGACAGCTGCAGTCGTATTGTAATATTGAGGATGATTATGTTAATGGAGCGTTTGAGAGGATTGTGCAAGAATATATGAAAAGGGGAGATAATCGGGCTACGGCGGAGATGTTTGCTAGTGATTTTAATAGATATGATAGTTGAGACAGATGTAACAAATATGGCAGAAGGAAAAATAATTATAAAGGTGGAAATGTTATGACAGAAAATACAGTTACCTGTTCGTTTGAAGTGGACAGAGATTTGTATGACGCTTTTAAAAGCATTGTTTACAGAAATGGGGAGAGTGTGAAAGAAAATCTCATAAAGTATATGCAAGCTGTAGTTGATAATGATAATTCAAACAAGAATGTGGTAAAAACCGGCAATTAAGTTTTTTTACATAAAGTAACAAACCCAAATTAAGAGCAGCCCCACAAAGGCTATTTTTCTTAGCACAATTTAAAAGAACTCTTATATTTTCAAAAGAGTATAGTATTTTGAATGGTTGTGGTATAATAAAATGAGGCATAAATTATGTCTCGAATATCTATATTAGCAAAGGAGTAATTAAAAATGAAAAGACTAAATCGAAGAAAGATTGCCATAGGAGTTTTAGCAATATTCTGTGCTTTATCCTTATCTGCCTATGGTTGTTCTGACAGTTCGAGTAGCGAAAAGGAATTATATTCAGAAGAGAGCAGCGTAGCATATACAGAAAGTTCAGTTGCTACAGAGAAGCCAACTGAAAAACCAACCGAAAAACCTACAGCTACTCCGAAACCAACGGCAACACCGACCCCAAAGCCTACTGAAGAGCCGACCCCAGAACCAACACCTGAGCCGACGGAAGAACCAACTCCGGCTCCAACAGAAGAGCCGGTCGAAGAGGAGCCGGATGTTCTTACGGTTGATAACTGCGAGGATCTTAAGAATATTCTTTCGATGAAAGCGGATATTGATCCAGCATATTCAGAATTTTCAGAAAAATATCTCACAAAAACCATTGAGTTTGATGCAAGTATTGATTATGTGGCTCCTTCTTCTTACTCCGGAAATTACTATGACGTACTGCTGACTTCGGGTGATTACAGCGAAACAGATATATATGGCCCATCATTCCGAATGGAGAGATTGGATGCGGATTATATTCGTGACAGCTCAGGTAATTTGCTCTGCGCTGGCACAAATGTGCGAGTCCGTGCTACAGTTGGTGAATATAAGGAGAGCTCAGGATTGTTCGCTTTAATATGCGAGTCAATTGAAACCAGATAACTTCTGAAATGATTATGAAATGTTTGACCTGTAAAGCTGATGAAATGAAAAAGAGCAAAGACGACTTTTTTACCAAAATCGGTGATTGTTACTTGATAATCAAAAATGCGCCTTGTTATAAGTGCGATATGTGCGGAGAAGTTTTCTATACTTTATCGGTGACGGAGAAAATTAATAATATCGTACATAATTTCACTAAAGCAATAAATACGGAAGTTGTTGTTTGCGATTATTCAAAAGAAGCCAAAAATATAATTACCGCATTTGCGGAGAAAGGACAATAAAATGGACGAAATGACAAAAGAAGAAATGCAAAGATTTCTTGACCGTGAAGCTGAAAAGGGAAGCACTGAGTTTGAAGCTTTGAAAGCGCTTGCTTATATTCTCGGAATTAATTTCCCCGAATTGAAGGAAACCTAAAACAATTAACGCAGAGCGCGTAGAGATATAAGGAGATGCTTACGTGAACACCAAAAGTGAAAATTCAAACCTACTCGAGTATCTCGATGCAAATTACGATTATGTGGACAGAAACGAGCAAGAAGAAATTGAAGCTCTTAACATCGACTTTGATGATTTGAGTGGAAAGGAATTGACTTTAGATGAGCTTTTACAAAGTTAATTACCCCAAAAGAGCTGTTAGATTTATCAAAAAACTTGTGTTTATTTGGGATCCCGCTTACACTAAATTAACATCCAGTGAAAGAAAGTCATTGCGGCAAGCTGAGCAGGACTTAATAAAGGGTGACACTGTAAGTCACAATGAAATTAACTGGGATTAAAAGAATGCACAGCTACGCATTACAAACAAATCCTGTGCAGTGAAAATAGGAAGCACCGAGTAAAAGAGCGGAGTTTGCGCTTGGCAAATTCCGCTCTTGCTATTTTTGCTTTAAAAAAGAAAACAGTAACAACAAAAAGTTGTTACTGTTAAGTGGTGATCCATCCGGGATTCGAACCCGGGACACCTTGATTAAAAGTCAAGTGCTCTGCCAACTGAGCTAATGAATCATATTTTGTTGTGTGTTGTTTATTTCAAACAGCTTAGTTATTATATCAACTGGGTAGAAATTTGTCAAGCGGTTTTTGAAAAAAATTAAATTTTCTATACTTTTTATCTTTTATTGCTTTTCGTAGCTAATTTTAAGAACATATTTTCAGAGTAAATTACAGAGATTTCTCATAGAAAAAATATAGAAAAAATAGCATTTTCGCCGTTTATTTCTTCTCAATTCTTGCTAATCGATAAAAATTATGTTATCATTCTTTAGTTAACGCTAAGTATTGCGCCGAAACTGTGGATTGGTTCGGCGTTAGGGAAAGGGAAGAAAGATGTTAGAAACAATTGAAACGGTCAACAATGCCGTGAATAATTTCATTTGGGGCGTGCCCGCAATGATATGCATAATCGGCGTGGGACTTCTTTTGAGTATCCGAACAGGATTTATTCAGATACGAAAATTTCCGTATGCCATGAAAGTCACTCTTGGGCGCATGATGAAAAAGCGGGACGCTTCCGACGGCGCACTCACTCCGTTCCAAGCAGTTTGCACCGCACTTGCCGCAACTGTCGGTACGGGCAATATAGCGGGCGTTGCGGGAGCAATCGCAATAGGCGGCCCCGGAGCTGTTTTCTGGATGTGGATTTCGGCAATTCTCGGTATGTGCACAAAGTTCAGCGAGGTCACCCTTGCTGTTCATTTCCGTGAGAAAAATTCTCAGGGAGATTTTGTTGGCGGCCCTATGTACTACATAAAGAACGGACTCAAGAAACATTGGTGCTGGCTTGCTTATCTTTTTTCTGCGTTCGGCGTGCTCACCGTTTTCGGCACGGGAAACGCAACTCAGGTAAACACAATCACGACGGCTATCGACACGGCTCTCATCAATTTCGGAGTAGTCGAAGAGGGCAGCACCTCAACTCTCAATCTTATTATAGGAATACTGCTTGCCGTTCTCATTGCGCTTATTCTTCTCGGTGGAATCAAGCGAATCGGCAATGTAACCGAAAAACTTGTTCCGTTTATGGCTGTTCTTTACATTGTATTGGCGCTCGGAGTTGTTATAATTAATTATAAGAATATCCCTTCAGTGTTTTCCTCCATTATAAAGGGAGCATTCACGCCTGCTTCTGTAACGGGCGGTGCTGTCGGTTCGTTCTTTATCAGCATGAAAAAGGGCGTTTCGAGAGGTATTTTCTCGAATGAGGCTGGCCTCGGAACGGGATCTATTGCACACGCATGTGCCGACACGAAAAAGCCAGTCAAACAAGGCTTTTTCGGCATCTTTGAGGTTTTTGTCGATACAATAGTAATTTGCACGCTTACGGCTCTTGTAATTCTTTGCAGTGGTGTTCCCGTTGGTTACGGAGAGGCTGCGGGTGCAGAACTTACCATTCTCGGATTCACTTCAACCTACGGCAACTGGGTTTCAATCTTCACGGCTGTCGCTATGTGCTGTTTCGCATTCTCAACTATAATCGGTTGGGGACTTTACGGAACACGCTGTGTTGAATTTTTGCTTGGAACCCGTGCAAACAAGCCGTTCATGGTGCTTTATTCATTGGTTGCGATTGTCGGTGCAACTATGGAGCTCGGTCTGATGTGGAACATCGCCGAGACTTTCAACGGACTTATGGTTATTCCGAACCTTATCGCTGTATTCCTTCTTTCAGGCGTTGTGGTTAAGCTTGTCAGGGAATATTTTAACGGCGAGGGAAAGAATGCTTAAGCAAATATATATTTTTTGGGGGGCATAAAAATGCTTGCTAAATTCCGTGAAAAATACACATGGATTTTTGTGATTGCTTCGCTTGCGGTTTTCAGACCTGCAATGTCAATTGGCTCAAAGCTGGGCGGTTTGTTAGAGGATAGCTTATCACTTGGCGATGCGGGACAGTATTTGCGTATATCAATGTGCGATTTGTTCGCCGCAGCCGCTATGATTCTCATCCTTTATCTTACAAACAGATTGAGTCTTTTGAGCAAGAAGGGCGTCGGTTTTGTTAAATCAATTCCGATAGCTGCATATCCATTGGGTTATGTGGTGTTCGCACTCATTACACACATTTCGGAGTACGCTTTAGGAATGAAGGGGAGCTCGATAAATCCGCCGCTTGTGATAATTATGTACACCATAAGCATGTTTCTGGTTGGAGTTGCTGAGGAATTAAACTGCAGAGCTATTGTAGCCGAAACACTTTTGGAGCACTTTGGAACAAGCAAAAAAGGCATTTGGCTTTCCTGCATTATTTCAGGTCTTCTTTTCGGCTGTATGCATCTTTTTAACCTTGAAGTGGGTAATCTGCAAAGCGTACTGGTTCAGAGTGTTGTTGCGGGCGTTTCCGGAATAACACTTGCGGCAATCTATTTCCGTTCGGGTAACATCAAGATTTGCATTTTCGTTCATATGCTTACAGATTTTGCCGGCGCAATCCAGTACGGTGTATTCAGTTCAAGCGAGCTGACCGACATACTTGGAACCAGCGGAAAAAAGGGACTTCTTCCTTTGATACTCTTGGTTCCGCAGATCATTACCGCATTGGTACTTTTGAGAAACAAAAAGATAGGTCAAATTAAGGAAATATGGCCTGAAATCAAAGACTAACAATCGGATTTATAAACCCATTTGGGAGATTTATTCTCTCAAATGGGCTTATTTTTTATCCCTTAGAATATGTCGGATTATTCAATAAAAAATTACATAGACTTTTAATTTTTGTTCAATTACAATAACAGTAAATACTTTATATAAAATGATGCGAATAATAAGAATTATGCATTTTAAGGATGGAAAATTCACTTTGGAGGTAAAATAATGTTAGAGAAAAAGTGGAACAACGACTGGAAATTCTGGAAAGACAAGGATTCTTTTGCGCTTGTTTGGAACGTACCCGAAATTGCAAGGGACATCACGCTTCCGCACGACGCAATGATTGAAGATACCGCAAATCCAAACAGCCCCAATGGCGGAAACACGGGATTCCGTGACGCAGAGGTTTATACCTATGTGAAAACACTTTTTGTTCCGAAAGAGAGTAAGGGCAAAACAATTACTCTCAAATTTGAGGGAGTTTACATGAATGCTTTTGTTTATGTGAACGGACAGTTTGCGGCAAAAAGTCCATTCGGTTACACGACGTTTTTTGCACCGCTTACGGATCTTTTGAAGTACGGTGAGGAGAACGAAATCAGAGTTCAGGTTAGAGCGGGCGCTATGACAAACAGCCGTTGGTATTCTGGTGCCGGAATTTACCGTGATGTTTATATTCTTGAATCCGAGCCTGTTCACATTGTACCCGAGGGCGTTCAGATTAAGACCGAGAACGCAAACGATGAGTATGCCGTTCTTAAGATTTCGACAGAGCTTGAGAATAAGACGGAGAAGCCTTACAATCTTAAACTCGAAACCGTAATAAAGAACTTTAACGGTGATGTGGCCGCAAAAGAAATTTCTTCACTTTCGCTGTTCTCTGGAAAGACAAGAACAATTAATCAGAGAGTTACTGTGGAATCGCCGATGCTTTGGAGCGACGAGAATCCCGTGCTTTATACATATGAAACCAAGCTTTATGATGAGAAAACTCTTCTCGATGAATCGGAAGGATCATTCGGTATTCGTACGCTTGCGGTTGACGCAAAGAGAGGTCTTCGTGTAAACGGCAAAACCGTAAATCTTCGTGGCGCATGTATTCACCATGACAGCGGAATTCTCGGCTCTGCAACTTACGAGGACGCACAGTATCGTCAGGTTAAAAAATTAAAAGATGCCGGATTTAACGCTATTCGTATGTCTCATCATCCTATGGCGCCCGCAATGCTTCGTGCATGCGATGAAATCGGCGTTTATGTAATGGACGAGACTTTTGATATGTGGAATCGTCTCAAGTCTGGTTACGACTACGGCCTTTATTTCAACGAGTGGTGGGAGAAGGATGTAATCGCAATGGTGAGAAAAGACTTCAATCATCCGTCTGTTGTGCTCTACTCCGTTGGAAATGAAATTCCCGAAATTGGAACGAATGTCGGTTCAATAACTTGTCAGGAAATCAGCGACAAAATTCATTCTCTCGATGACACAAGATTTACTCTTGCATCAATAAACGGAGTTTTTGCCGCCGGTGATTCAGTTGATAGAATTGTAGCCGATGTTGTGGCAGATTTGAGCGCTGAGGGCAAAATTGAGGGTAACGTCAACGACTTTATGGCTCTTATGGACGGCCATCTCGATGAAATCGTTGTTCATGATGCAATCAGCGAGCGACTTGAGAAAGCTTGCACAGGCGTTGATATTGCCGGTTACAACTATATGACCGCAAGATACGAAGGTGACGGAAAGAAATATCCTAACCGTGTTATTGTAGGTAGCGAAACATATCCGCCAGAGATTGCAAGAAACTGGGGCCTTATCGAGAAACTCCCGTATGTTATAGGTGATTTCACTTGGACGGGTTGGGACTACATCGGAGAGGCTGGCGTAGGAATTCCCGCATACAACTGGGGAGAGGGCGGTTTCGGTGCAAGATTCCCGGCTCAGCTTGCTTATGCCGGCGATATTGACATCACGGGATACCGCAGACCCGCATCGTATTACAGAGAAGCTGTTTTCGGTCTCAATAAAAAGCCGTATATCGCCGTTCAGAACCCAAATCATTACGGAGATTTTCTTATTAAAACGCCTTGGGTCATCAGCGATTCCACGGCAAGCTGGAACTGGAGCGGCTTGGAGGGTAAGCCGTGCGTTGCCGAGGTTTATTCACACGCAGACGAGGTTGAGCTTTTTGTGAACGGAAAATCTGTCGGCAAAAAGGTTTCGGGCAAGAAAGGCGGTTACCGCACATTGTTTGAGACTGTTTACGAGCCGGGCACGCTCACGGCTGTTTCATATGTGAACGGCGAAGAGGTCGCAAGAAACGAGCTTAAAACAGCTTCCGATGTAAGAGAGCTTGTAATCGAGCGTGAGGAATATGTCGGCTCTGCTGATAGGGAACAGGAGCTTATTTATCTTCAGGTTGAAGTGCGTGATAAGGACGGCGTTTTGGCGGCCGATGAAAACGGAAAAATCACTTTGAGCACTGAGGGAAATGTGGAAGTTCTCGGCTTTGGCAGCGGCGATCCTAAGCCCGACCATAATTACAACGAGGGCGTGACATCGCTTTTTGGCGGCCGTGCGCAGATAATCGTGAAGAAACCGCTTGAAAAAGCTGTATTGACAGTAACCGCAGAGGACGGGAAAATCGGAAAAATCGAGTTGTAATTGTTAAAAATAACAAACAAATCATCAATACCCGACGGAGAAGCAAAAATATCCGTCGGGTATTTTTAGATTAATCCGACATTTTTTATTGTGCTTTCGCTTTAAATACCAAAATACATAACAGTCGATATAAAATTATGTGAAAATCAATAAGGTCAAAAACCGAAAAAATCTTGAAATTATGATTTTTATAATTCTGAAACGGAAAATTATTGGATTCTCGTTAGAAAATTTAGTTAAAATTAACCGAAGCCGATAAAAAATGTCGGATACTGATTAATATACTACATAGGAAATATTTGGATATTGTATTAGAATATAACCAGCTTAAGCAAAGCTTGAGTGAATATTAAATGAAGGTGTGTTATAAAAATGTCTAAAGAAAAGACCAACCAGAATGTTGCCGTAAAAGACGAAGTCAGCACGGCTTTCAAAATCTTTCATGCAACATCCGTAAACGGCGGCGCAATGATGATCGCAGCTGTTTTGGCAAGCTTCCTTTCGGTTTATATGACCGATACACTCAAAATTCCGGCAGCTTCCGCATCCTTGATTATGTTTATCGCAACTCTTTGGGATGCAATCAACGACCCGATGATGGGCGTTATCGCCGACAGAACTAAGACAAGATGGGGTCGTTACCGTCCTTACTTCCTCTTTGCTCCTGTCCTTCTCACTTTCTTCTCAACCATGATTTGGATTGACTGGGGATTCACATCAACAACAGCAAAGACAGTTTATGTTCTATGCATGTACATCGGTTACGGCATGACTGTTACAATGTACACAATGCCGCAGATGGCAATTCTTCCTGCAGCTGTTCGTGACAACGAGCAGAGAAACATGATTATTTCTCTCGGCGCAGGCGTTTGCGCAGCAGCATTCACAATCGGTAACACATTCACAACAAACATCACAGCATTCTTCAACAAACTCGGATTTAGCAACGGCTATGTTCCTTACATGCTCATTTGCGGTGTTCTTGCTTTCATCTCCTTCTGGGGCTTGTTCGCAACATCGAAGGGCAAGGAGAAGTACCTGGTAGAGCCTGAAAAAGGCAACCCGCTCAAGGAGATCGGCAGAGTTCTCAAGCATAAAGAGGTTTGGCCGAACATCGTTGCATGGGTTATGGCTTCCATGGGTTACGGCATGATGTTCTCAACATCTGTTTACTACATGATGTACTACTGGGCAAGACCTGACCTCATCTCTGTTTTCATGGGTGTTATTTCCATAGGCGCTCTTGTTTCAATGGTCGTTCTTATGCCTATCTTCTTAAAGGTATTCAAGACAGGTCAAAAAGCTATCCTCGTTTCTCAGGCACTCACAATTGTTCTTTATGTGTTCCTGTTCTTCTTCGGAAAGACAAACTTTGTATTGCTTTGCGTTCTCACATTCATTTCTTGCTGCACAGCTTCAATGCAGAATGCACTTGTTAACGTTCTCGTTAACGATACAATCGACTTCATCATGCTCAAGGAAGGCAAGTCCTCAAACGGTATCATCTCTTCCATCAAGGGCTTTGCACAGAAGTGTGGCAACACAGTTGTTTCTTCCGGTATCCTCGCTGTTCTCTCAGCTTCAGGATATGTTGCAGGCGCAGTCGGTCAGCAGCCTGAGTCAACAATGTTCGCTCTTAACTTCTTAAAGTTCGGTGCTCCCACAATCACCGGTATCATTCTTATCATCTGCGTTATGCTCAACCCGATGAACAAGTATGCCGATGAGATCACAGCTATGAAAGCTAAGATGGGCGAAAACAAATAATCGGCTAAATTCAGTAAAATGTGATTGGTAAATCGCCGTGCGAATTGATATTCGCACGGCGATTTTTTTAGCAATAAAAAACCGCACACATTAAGGTGCGGCATGTGTTCAGTTTGTGGCAAGCGGAATAAAAGGAGTATCGTCGTCCTTGTGCACTTTTCGATATTCCTGAGGAGACATATCATAAGCGGATCTGAATACTCTCGAAAAATGATCGGCGGAGTTGTAGCCAACTCGGTCGGCAATTTCTCCGACTTTCATAGAGGTGTTCAAAAGTAAATCTACCGCCTCGGCAAGTCTCAGCTTTTTTATAAGCTGGGTAAAAGTGAGGCCTGTGTTTTGCTTAATTAAAGTGCAGAGATGCGGTTCGCTGTAATGGAACATATCGGCAAGGCCCGAAAGAGTGAGCGTTTGGTAGTTATGCTGGATATACTGCAAAACCGAAGTAACATCCGACCACTTTTCACAGTTTCTGAACTGAATTGTCTGGCTTGCAGTTCTAAGAAGTACAGCAAACAGCAAATTTACAAGGCTAATACTGCAAGCGTTGCTATAAATATCTTTTCTGCTGCTTTCAATCATCAGGTGCCTTATGTACAATTTTAACTGCGGGGAGTTATTCGTGAAGAACAAAAGATAGTTGGCTTGGTCGTCTCCGCGCAAAATATTCTGGAAGAAATAGGAGAGAAGATCTTTTCTCGTCATCAGCGAAAAAAATGTCGTATCGAATGTGCTCTTCCTTATACATATCGTGAATACGGTTGAGTCGTCGTCAATGAGAAAATCGTGGTTTGAATTGGGCGCAATTATGCAAATTTCGCCCTCTTTCATGACATGTGTTTCGTCCTCAAATAAAAATTTTCCCTGACCACACGCTACAAAATTTATCTCAAAATAATTGTGTTTGTGCATGCTGGGCCTTGTGTACCTTGGATGTCTCAAAACGAAAACATCCCTTGCGTTCGGTATTAAATCCTCTTCCTGAACTATGGGAGCGACGCTGAAAGTGTCGTCTATCGAGAGAATCAGTGGGAGGGAATCCACAACTTTGTCAAATTCCGCGTCGGTCATGCTGGCGTAATCGGTGTAAACTTCTTCTCTGTCAAATGACTTTATGCTATCCTTTGCCAAACCTTGATTGTACAGAAATTTTCCCATCTCGGGAAATTGAAGACGCTTTCCCGTGCGGTAGTAATAAGCTTTCATGTGAGCCTGAAACTCGCCGTATGTCATGTAGTAAGCCATAAAGCACCTCGAAATGCGTAGTTAATAGTGCAATAAATTTTTTATATAATTATATCAAATTATAGTGAGTTTTACAATGGCTATAATCTAAAAAAATGTCGTGTATACATAAAAATAATACATTGAGCGAATGGACGCTATCATATAAAATTAGAGTATATAACAGCATCGTTTGTGGATATTTCGGTGCAAAATTACAGTGTGATAAAATAACGGAGGTTAAGTTATGTTTGATTACAAAGCAAAACCGTTTAATTTAACGGACAAAGAAGTAAAATGGGTAGAAGACACCTATAATTCCATGAGCCTTGAGGAGAAAATCGGTCAGCTTTTTTGCCCGATAGTCTTCACTAAGGACGAGAAAGAACTCAAGGAATTGGTAGAGACAAAGCGTATAGGCGGAATGCTTTACAGAGAGGGCCCCGGTGAGGAACTCAGACAGGCACACAAAGTGCTTCAGGACGCCGCTAAAATTCCGCTTTTAACAGCTTCAAACCTTGAGTACGGCGGAAACGGTTCTGCTGTCGAGGGCACATATTACGGCAGAGAAATGCTCGTAGCCGCAACGGGCAACACGGAAAGAGCATATCAGCTCGGCAAGGTAAGCTGCAGCGAGGGTGCGGCAGTCGGCGTTAACTGGTCATTTGCTCCTGTTGTCGATCTTGACCAAAACTATCACAATCCTATCACCAATGTGCGCACATTCGGCGATGATTTGCAGACGGTTATCGATATGGGCAAGGCATATATCAAGGCGGCTCACGAAGAGGGCGTTGCAACTTCCGTCAAGCATTTTCCCGGTGACGGAGTTGACGAGAGAGACCAGCATCTTCTCACAAGCGTAAACTATTTAAGCTGTGAGGAGTGGGATAAGTCCTACGGCAAAATTTACAAAGAGATGATTGAAGCGGGAACGCTTACCGTCATGGCGGCTCATATTGCTATGCCCGCTTACGAGGAGTATTTTGACAAAAAGCCTTGCGAAAAGATTATTCCCGCTACGCTTTCAAAGAACCTTTTAACGCATCTTCTTCGCGAGAAGCTTGGCTTTAACGGACTTATAACAACTGATGCAACCCCGATGGTAGGTTTCTGCAGTGCCGAGGAGCGCTCAAAGGCTGTTCCGCTCAGCATTGAAAACGGTTGTGATGTATTCCTCTTTAACAGAAACATGGAAGAGGATATGCAGTATATGTTTGACGGCTACAAAAGCGGTATTCTTTCAGATGAGAGACTTGAAGAGGCTGTAAAGCGTATTCTCGCAACAAAGGCGGCAATGAAACTCCCCGAGAAGAAAGCCGCTGGAACTTTGGTTCCGGATTCCGATGCGCTCAGCATTTTAAGATGCGAAAAGCACGACACTTGGGCAAAAGAGTGCGCAGACGAGGGTGTAACTTTGGTAAAGGACACTCAGAATTT
The DNA here is from genome assembly GCA_963621245.1 of uncultured Prevotella sp. Lineage (GTDB taxonomy): Bacteria > Bacillota > Clostridia > Oscillospirales > Acutalibacteraceae > SIG603. The sequence continues at coordinate 39,278 of CAVFCW010000006.1, forward strand.
ACTTCCGCTCAATTCTGAAAAGCACAAGCGTGTACTTCTTGAAATAATGGGTGATTTCCCGTCAAACGAGCGTGTTACAGCTTATTTTAAGGGTAAGCTTGAAAGTGAAGGCTTTGAGGTAACTGTCTATCAAAAAGAGGGCTTTGAGGTAATGATGGACAGCACCGAGAGCTTTAAGAGCAGATACGATCTCGTTCTTTATCTTGCCAACATTGAAACTGCTTCAAACAAGACGGTTTCCCGTCTTAACTGGCACACAATGTTCGGTCTTGGTAACAATATGCCGTGGATGGTTCATGAGATTCCCACCGCATTTGTCAGCGTAGGAAATCCGTATCATCTTCTTGACGCACCTATGGTAAAGACATATATCAACGGCTACTGCAACTCGGAATATGTTATGGACGCCGTTATTGACAAAATGATGGGCCGCAGTGAGTTCGAGGGAACAAGCCCGATAGATCCTTTCTGCGGAAAAATGGATCTTAAATTCTGATTTGAGAGTAAAATAAGGCGTGGGCAAAGGAGGATGTAATTTGAAAATAACAAATGTTAAAATAAACGGAATTGAAAATCCGATAGGCTTTAAGTTTGACTATGTTCTTGTCTCTTGGTATGTGGAAGAGGCTCAGGGCAAAAAGCAGACAAATGCTGTTATTGAAGTAAGCGATAACGCCGATTTCTCGAATGTTATATATAAGAAAGAAGGCAGTTCCCTTAAGCAGAGCGGTGAAAAGCTTGAACTTGAGTTTAAACCACGAACAAGCTATTATTGCCGTGTGACAGTTACTTCCGATGTAGGTGAGGTTGCCGTCAGCGATACCGCCGTTTTCGAAACAGGTAAAATGGGCGAGCCTTGGGTCGGAAAGTGGATTTCTCCCAAAAAAGAGGATGAGTTTCATCCCGTGCTTCAAAAAACATTTTCGGTATCTAAAGAAATCAAGCGTGCAAGACTTTACATAAGCGGAGTGGGCTTGTTTGAGGCATATCTTGACGGTGAGAAAATCGGCAACGAATTTCTTGCTCCGTACATTAACGATTACGAGTCCGGAGTTCAGGTGCTCACATTCCCAATTGAAGATTCCTTAAAGGAAACAAAAGAATATACTCTCTCTGTTCTTCTCGGAAAAGGCTGGTATATGGGAGAGTTTGGTCTCGGGCTGACTTCAAACAACTACGGCAGTCGTATGGCTGCAATTTGCGAGCTTCACCTTGAGTATTCCGACGGAACAAAGGGGCTTGTCGCATCCGATGAGAGCTGGGAATATTTCGCTTCCGATATTGAGAATTCGGGAATTTATTTCGGCGAGATTCTCAATCGTTTGTTGTGGGAGAATAAAGAAAACACCAAAAAGCCTGTTGAGGTACTCGAAAATCCGGAGGAGCACGAGGAGACAATAAACCTTGCCGTTTCGAAACTTCAGGACAGACTTAGCCTTCCTGTTGTCGAAAAGGAGACTATCTCCGTTAAGGATATAATCTACACTCCCAACGAAGAGGTTGTCCTCGATATGGGTCAGAATTTTGCCGGATTTGTTGAGTTTAAGGCAAACTTCTCAAAGGGCACAAAGGTAGTCCTCGATTTCGGCGAAATTCTTCAAGGCGGTAATTTCTACAATAAAAACTACCGTGACGCAAAATCTCAGTTTGTTTATGTTTCTGACGGAAGAGAAGAGAGTATTAGACCGCACTTTACATTCTTCGGTTTCAGATATGTACGTGTGACAGGCTGGGATGGCGTTCTCGACAAGGATGATTTTGTCGGTAAGGTTATCTATTCCGACATCGCAAGAACGGGCTATATCGAGACATCCGACGAGAAGATAAACAGACTTTATCAAAATACCGTTTGGGGACTTAAGTCCAATTTCATAGATATGCCGACAGACTGCCCGCAGAGAAGCGAAAGACTCGGTTGGACGGGAGACGCTCAGGTTTTTGCACCGACTGCAAGCTACCACATGGATACGAGAGCTTTCTTCCATAAGTTTATAAAAGATCTTCGTGACGAGCAAATTAAGCTTGGCGGCGGCATGCCGAATTTCTTGCCGAACATAGGTCATACCGAGAAAGCGGGAAGCGTGTGGGGAGACATCGCAACATTCTTGCCTGATACGCTTTATACCTACTTTGGCAGTGACGAGGAAGCCGAGTACTGCTATCCTCTCATGAAAGATTGGGTAGATTTTATCGACCGTGGAGATGAAGAGAGGGGAGAGAAAACCTATCTTTTCGACTTCTTGGATACTTTCGGAGACTGGCTCGCTCTTGACGGAGCAACCCCAACAAGCTTTAAGGGAAGCACCGACGATACGTTCATCTCATCTGTTTATTACTACAGATCCGCACAAATCGTGCGTGAAATGGCGGAGAGACTTAATAAAGCCGAAGATGCCGTTCATTACAGAGATCTCGAGGAACATATAAAATCTGCTGTTTTGAATGAGTTCTTTACACCGTCGGGAAGACTTTCGATAGACACTCAGGCGGCTTATGTCATTGCACTCAAATTTAAGCTTTACCGTGACCGTTCACGCATTGTTAAGCAGTTCAAGACAAGACTCAAGCGTGACTTGTATCAGATAAAGTGCGGATTTGCGGGAGCTCCGCTTCTTTGCACCGTGCTTGCCGAGGCTGGAGAATATGAGCTTGCATACGATTTCTTGCTCAAAGAGGGATTCCCAAGCTGGCTTTACAGCGTGAATCTCGGCGCCACAACCATATGGGAGCGTTGGAATTCCGTTATGCCTGACGGCACGATAAGTGATACGGGAATGAACTCACTCAATCACTATGCTTACGGCTCTGTTATGGAGTTCGTGTACGCTTATGCAGCTGGAATCCGTCCGCTTGAACCCGGATTCAAAAAGGCAGTGATTGCACCGCATCCCGATGTAAGAATCCCCAAAATGAATTGCAGCTACAATTCTGCTTGCGGAAGATATGTATGTAATTTTGAGATTGCAAATGACGGAAAATTCAATGTTCACATTGAGGTTCCGTTTAACTGCGAGGCTCAGGTAGAATTGCCGGGATACGAGACGGAGAAAATGGTTTTGTCCTCGGGAGGTTATGATTTCTCATATGTGCCCGCAAAGGATATGAGAAAGCCTTACGGCAGAAATACAACTCTTGCGAGACTTGCTAAGGACGGAAAAGCGATTGCCGTTCTCGGAAAGTATACTCCGCCGCTTGCTGGAATTGCGGCATCCGGAGATCCCGAAATGGGAGCAAATTCACTTGATGATATTTCACATATCACTTTCTTGCCCATTGATCCGAATGCGCTCGAAAAGGCAATCGAAGAAATTTCAGAAATAACCGCAGATTAATATTGTTGAGAAACAGCCAAACAGCGTGATAACTGTTTGGCTGATTTCTGTATAACCGAATAATACAATGAAAAAACACCGTCAAAGCCGAGAAAATTCGGAATTGACGGTGTTTTTTAACTGAGTACATTTGCGAGTGAAGTGTCGCCCATGTAGGTGTTGCAGTTGTAAAGGAACAGCACATCGGTAACCGCTTCGCTGTCGATAATCGAGCTTAAGCTGTCATAGTAATAACGTGGGTCGATCATAACTATTTCCTGATAGTACGGAGTGAGGAACTGAACAAAGCTGTTGGCGTAAGAGTCTTTTACAAGAAGAAGAACTCTGCCGTTGTTGTTCGTTGTGTTGATAGTTACCTGAGGATGGTTACCGCCCAAAAACACAGTGTATTTATCTTTGTCGTTCAGTTTATCGCTCTGATAGAGAGATGCACTTTTTTCATATGTGTCGTTGTATAGCACATAGAACTGGGTGTCTGTTCCGGCGGGAGAGTAAATCTCAATGCTGTCACGGTATTTCTTGATGTGACTTCCGCTTTTTGAAGACATCGTGCCCTCAAAGGAGTCTGTTACGGTGTAGACATTGTATGAGCTTATAGGATCGCTTATGTTGAGATCCGAAGCCATATCCATGAATGCGTAGTATGCTCCGAGACTTGTCCAGTGGTGGTCGGTGCGATAGTAAATATAATCGTTCTGATGAGCTTTAAGCGTTGCTGTTGTGTCGGAGAAATGAATCGAGGCGTCAAGATTGTTTTTGAGATACGCAAGATCCTCGGTTTGATCGTGGACGGGAATGTTTTTTGGCAGATAATCTTTCATGGTCGTAACATTGTTTGGGATTATCGCCATATTGATTCTAAGTCCCGTGTTTGCCTGTGCAAAAGTATTGAGCGCCGCAATATTCTTATCGACATTAGTATAGTTAATCTCATCGGGATCTTCCATGAGGTATCCGTTTTTGCCGAGAATAACGCCGTTGGTCTCTTTTTTGCCGAGAGCCTTATCACCGTTAAGTTTAAGCGTAATCCAGTTGTCTCTGAGGAAAAACTGATCGCTCACGTAGTCTTCAAGCTGACTGCCAAAAGTGCCGTCCATGAGTGAAGAAAGTGATAAGGTGGGGAAGCCCTGAAGCGCTCTGCTCTCGTTAAGAGATTTATCTTTGTCGGGAGTGAGAATATTGATTACATTAACCAGTACTATCGTGACGATGAAAATCATGGCGACATTTCTGCAAATCGTCTTTCTGTTCCTTGCAAGCTTGTGTTCACGCCTTAGTTTTCTGCGTTCCTCACGTGTGAGCGTTGACGGATCGATTTTCTCGGGAGAAGTGTTTTCTGCTGTGGCTGAAGAGACTTCTTTCTTTTCAGGGACATTCGATTTTGGCTTTTCCTCACCGATAATAACTTTTCTGCCGACTGTCGGCCTTGAAGAAGACTGTCTCGGCTTTGTGTCGAAAGAGGTCAATCTCTGAAATTCGGTTTTTTCCTCTTCTGTCGCCAAGGTAGGAGTATATTTAAAGCTGTCCTTATCGGAATTTTTGGGCAAGTCGTTTTTGCGGGCTTGCTTTTTTTCGTCTTCGGCAGTTTTTGATTGTGCCGCTTTGTTTTCTTTTTCGTTCAGCATGGCAACAAAGTCGTTGACCGATGATTTTTTGACGTCCGAACGGGGACGGGGAGAGACGGCTTTGCCGTTCTTTATTTCAACGGTAAAGCTTGATTTTGTATTGCCGTTGTTTTCCATGTTTACACCTCCTTAGAACTGAGCATAGAGGAATGTGCTGTTGGTAGATCCTATCATACATGCCACGCTTGCCACGATGATGAAGATATAAGCAAGATTTGCTATGAGAGCGCCTGTTTTGCCCTTTGCGATAAGCTTATCGGAAACTCTCTGCATAAGCTTTGTTGAACCGATTACAGCTATAACCAAAATAATGAAATTTGTGGTCAGGAAGTAAGTGGCAGATGAATCCCAAATGCCGTTAGCGCCGATAAAGAACATTTTGCCTATCCATTTAAAAGCGCCGACAAGGCTTGAAGAATAGAAGAATACCCAGCCTATCATAACGATAAGCATGGTGTAGATATGTCTTATTACTTTTGGAAGGTTATCTAAAATTCCATTGAGGGCATATTTCTCGATAAGGAGAATAACTCCGTAGAAAAGACCCCAGAAAATGAAGTTCCATGCGCTTCCGTGCCAGATTCCCGTTAAAAGCCATACGACCATAACGTTTCTTACGTGCTTTCCTTTTGAACAGCGATTACCGCCCATGGGGAAATAAACATAGTGGGTGAACCAACGATTAAGCGACATGTGCCATCTTCTCCAAAATTCGCTTACGCTCAGGGAGAGGTAGGGGTAGTCGAAGTTTATGCCGACATCGAAACCGAACATTTTTCCGAGACCGAGCGCCATATCGGAGTAGCTTGTCCAGTCGAAAAGAATATCGAGTGTGTAGAAAATACAACCGAGCCAAGCGCTTCCCGTGCTGAGTGACGATAGGGAAGAAACGCCCGCATAAGCCGTTGCCAAGTTATCCGCAATGAGCATTTTTTTACCCAAACCGAGAATAAAGAGCTTTGCACCTTCACCGAAGGTATAGGCATTGACGTGCGGTCTTTCTTTAAGCTGAGTAAAGAACTGATTGTACTCCGTGATAGGGCCTTGCATAAGCTTTGGAAAGAAGCTTACATAACAGGCGAAGTCAATTAAATTGTGCTGTGCGGGCGCTTTGTCACGATAAACATCAAAGATGTAGGAGAGCACCTGGAATGTGAAAAACGAAATTCCGATAGGTGCCGCAAGTCCCGAATCAGAAAAATTGGTTTTGAAAACAGCGTTGATGTTGCTAAGCAAAAATCCCCAGTATTTAAAGAACGAGAGGAGAAGAATGTTAACGACAGAAGCGAAAATCACGCCGAATTTTCCGTCTGCGCCGCAGTTTTTCTCACGCTCGATTTCAAGTCCGCCGAGGTAATTGAAAAATATGCTGAAAAGTATGAACAAAATATACTTTGGCGTGCCCCAGGCGAAAAACACCAAGCTTATTAATGTGAGAACAATGTTTTTCAGTTTGCCCGGAGAGATATGGTAAATAACCAAACTCAGGGGAAGAAAAACAAAGATAAAAAACAGATTACTGAATACCATTTTTTAAATCCTTAATTGTAAAATAGATTTTCCGTGCACTTATAAAGCCTTTTTAAATGCGGCTAAACCGGCATCGGCTTGATTACCCGAGATGAAAATAGCATAGTTTCCGCTGACATAAATGTGGCTCGCATTAAGCATAGCCGTCTGTTCGTCACCGTATCCGTCAAAGCTTGCAAGCTGGGTTGCAAGTCTTGAATTGATTGCGTCCTCAACTTCCTTTTGCTGTGAAGAATCCTTAAGCTTTATAATGAAAAGCTCGTCGGCATCCATGTTTGTGACGGGATAATAAAGGGTAGCTCCCTCAAACTCACTTAAGTCAAGTCCGTAAAGCTTTTGAATCATATTGTTGTCGCCAGCCTGAACTTTATCGCTGTCCATATACGGCATAACCGCATTTACAACGTCCTCGACATTTGCGTTGCTGTTTTTTCCCGTGTAGCACATAGAGAAAATGAAAACAGCTATGGCGGCGGTCAGTATCCCCATAAGTATTAGGTAGATATAGTTGTTACTTGCTTTTTTGTTCAAGATTTAATTCCTCCGAATTGGCGTTGCTTCATCTTATTCATCATCATCGTCGCTGTCGTCTTCATCATCGGAAGATGAGGAGTCGGAACTTACCGAACTTTCAGACGATGTGCTCGAAGTTGTTCCGCTTGATGAAGTGCCGCCTGCATGCTGTTCTTCCCAGTCCATAACGGTGGACATCATGTTGAGAGCCCACGGCTCGTAGAAAACAGGCTCGAGATGAATTCCGTCAGGCTGATAATGATCCTTGTATTCCTCGACAACAGCGTCGTTATCGATAAATGGCCAGCCGTTTTCATCACACATTTTCTTGAGTGCTTCGTTGTACTCGGGAATTCTTCGCCAAGCCGAGCTTGTATCAAAAGCGGGATCGGTACACGGTATAATCGAGCTGATGTAAATTGTGCAGTTCGGAGCCTGTTGCCAAATCTTCTGCATCTGCTCCTTCATGTCACTGCAGTAGGTTTCGGTGTCATCGTAGAATCCACCGATATCGTTAACGCCGTAGCAAATGAAAACGTTTGTCGGATTAAGTTTCTTGATCTCGTCAAGATGATCGTCAATATTGAGTATCGTGTTTCCGGCTTCTGCCAAAACTCTTTCCTGAGGAAGGAATTCGTAGTAGTAGAAACCAACCGCTCTCGAGTCACCGAGAATGACGGAATCGTCAAAAAGCGACCAAACGGAAGTCGTTCCGTTTTTAAGCGCTTCAATTCGCTGAGCTTTTTTCCTCTGCCTTATGTCGGATTCGATTGCGTCGACGCTCTTTCCTTCAAGCTCCTTAATATAATTAACACCGCTTTCAATATCCTTTGAGGATGTAAGCGGTGTGCTGTCACCCGAGCCTTTGCTTGCAAAAATTATGACTAAAATCAAAACAATCGCTGCTGCAGCCCCCGCAATAAGTACGGCGGGATTTACTTTTTGACTGCTTTTAACAACCTTTTTTCCAGTTTTGGCGGCATAATTTGCGGCTTTGTTGATGTTCTCTTTGCGTGTTTTTTGCTGTGAGGCTTTTCGTGCCTTGGTTCGTTCGGCAGAGCCGGGCGCACGGTTTTTCTTGTAGCTGAGCCCCTCATTGGTGCGAACAGAGCGACCCGAATTTTGCCGTGCGTTATGTGAATTATTGCGTGAAGCACCGTTACGCGAGGAACTGCCGTTTCGTGTGCCCTGTGCAGAACGCTCGCGATTGCCGCTTCTTGTATTTCTTTCCTGCATAGATTAACCTTTCAATCTCCTTAGCAAAGTCCCAGAAAGTACTCAAAGACAGCTTTGCCGTCAACCGTATCGTCTCTCTTGTTGTTATAGCACATTCTTTCTGGATGAAATTGTGTGGAAATTATTTTGTGCTCACGGTTTTCCATTGCCTCGATATATCCGTCATCGGAATAGGCGACAACATCGAAAAATTCGGGAGCGGGATCTACTGCCTGATGATGAGAAGAATTGACAGAAAGGCTCTTTCCGTAAAGATTGTAGAGAAAGCTTCCTTCTTTTGTTTCAAGTCCGTGAACCTTGTCGTCCTCGTCGGCACCTCTCGCATGTCTCTCGGCATTTTTTATGTGCTGGCAGAGTTTTCCGCCAAAGTAGACGCCAAGCACCTGATGGCCGCGGCAAATTCCCAAAATTGGTTTGCCCGCTTCATAGAAAAGCTTGGTAAGCTCAAATTCTGCTTCGTCTCTTTCTTTGTCTATGCCGACGCTTGCCGTGTTTTCCTCTCCGTAACGGGCTGGGTCAATATCTGCACCACCCGAAATCAAGAGACCGTCACAATCAAGACAATCGTTTATGTCTGTTGTACAGACAGCCTTGGCACCCGAAAACTCTACAGCTTCAATGTAATTTTGACGATTATCTTTATCGCCGTAAATAAAAATTTTTTTCATAATTGTAAATCCTTTTTAACAGTTTGTTAAAAAAATAAATATAGAATGTAGTCATTAAAATTCTGAATCTATACAACTTGATATTCTACACTTTTTTCAGAAAAAAGTAAATAGAAATAAGCGCTTTATTCCGAGAAATCGGCACTTGAGCGATAAAATAAAATAGCATAGGGGGAAACATATTATGTCAGACACAATGCTTATTATCAATCCGAAAGCGGGAAGAGGAAACCCCGGAGTTAAAATCACAAAGATTGTAAATACATTTTCCGAGAGAGGTCTTATGCCCGAGATATATCTCAGCCAGGATAAGGGCGACGCCTACCGCAAGGTAAAGGAAAAAGCGGGCGAGTACAAAAAAATCGTGTGTTACGGCGGAGACGGAACTCTTGACGAGGTAACGGCGGGAGTTGTGAAGTCGGGATACAATCCGACTATCGGATATATTCCTGCAGGAAGCACGAACGACTTTGCACATTCGCTCGGCCTTTCATGCTCAAGCGTGAGAAAAGCAACGGCAGACGCAATCGAGGGCGATGAGTTTGCTTGCGATATAGGTTCTCTTAACGGACGGTATTTTGTGTATGTTGCTGCGTTCGGACTTTTTACAGAGGTCTCGTACAAAACAGCTCAGGACATGAAGAATGTTCTCGGTCATGCGGCTTACATCATCGAGGGCGCAAAGAGCCTTTTCGATATTAAAACCTACAAGCTTAAAATTAAAGTTGACGGTGAGCTTATCGAGGGCGAATTCATGTACGGCATGATCACCAATTCCGAGTCCGTTGGCGGTATTAAAAATATTACGGGAGACAACGTTGAGTTCAACGACGGCAAGTTTGAGGTTGTGTTTGTCAGAAAATCAAACAATCCTATCGAAACGAACCGCATTATCCAGTCGCTTTTAAATCACAACCCTTGCGATTTGGTTTATATGGGCAAGGCTTCTATGGTTGAAGTCGAATGCGAAGACGGCGAGCTTCCTTGGACGCTTGACGGCGAGGACGGCGGCTCATATGCCTATGCCGAGATTGAAAATCACAACAAGCTCATAAATATTATGGTTCCAAACGAAAACAGCCTCGTGGAAGAAGAGGACGACGAGGACGAAGAATAATATCAAACAAAGTTAATTAGAATCGCACTCTCACGGTCTATGTGACCGACGGGGTGCGGTTTTTGTTCTTGGTATTAGTGATAAAAATCATCCCCCCCCACATTATCCCGCTATTCCAAAGCACTATACCTCAAATGTGTTGACAAAAATCCGCTTTTGCCATATTATATACATAATTGATAAAATAATATCACTTTAAGCGATTATTTTATTTTTGTGATACAACTGATTAGGCGAGAGGAGAGCAAACGGCTCTCGGAAAGGTGTGGAATGTATGAAACTGAAAAATGTGGTAGTTGCCGGCGGCGGTGTTTTGGGAAGCCAGATAGCTTTTCAGTCGGCTTATTGCGGCGCAGATGTTACAATTTGGCTGAGAAGCGAGGGCTCAATCGGCAGAACGCAGCCGAAGCTTGATAATCTCAAAAAGACCTACATCGAGGCAATAGAAAAAATGGCTGACGGTACGGGCGATTGGTGCCCCGGTATTGCCGACAGCGATAATTTTGACAAGGCGGCTTGTATTGAGAAAACCGAAAAGGCATATGGTTCGATTAAGCTTGAGCTTGATATGAAAAAAGCTGTTGCCGATGCCGACATAGTGGTTGAGTCTATGGCAGAAAACGAGAAAGACAAAATCGCGTTCTATCAGAAGCTTGCTCCGCTTTTGCCGCAGAAGACGATACTTGTAACAAACTCTTCTACTCTTTTACCGTCTATGTTTGCAAAGTATACGGGAAGGCCCGACAAATATCTTTCTCTGCATTTTGCAAATTCCATTTGGAAGAACAACACGGCTGAGATCATGTGTCAGGATCAGACGGATAAAAAGTATTTTGACGCTGTTCTTGAATTTGCGAACGATATTCGTATGATAGGATTGCCCGTAAATAAGGAAAAGAGCGGTTACCTCTTAAATTCCATGCTCGTTCCGTTCCTTTTGAGCGGTCTTGATCTCTATGTTTCTGGTGTGTCCGATCCCGAGAGCATTGATATTGCTTGGACAAGGGGCACAGGTGCTCCCAAAGGGCCGTTTCAGATTTTCGATACCGTCGGACTGAATACCGCGTATAACATAGTTCATCAGTATCAGAGCGTACCGGGACTTTTGTCTCCGCTTCTCAAAAAGATGATGATGCCGTACAACTTCAAGAAAATGGAAAAAGTTCTCAAGGAGTATATCGACGCAGGCAAGCTCGGTAAGTCTTCCGGCGAGGGCTTCTATAAGTACAAGTAAATTTACAAATTAATTCAATACCGATGCACAAAATGCGTCGGTATTTTTCCTTTCGTCTGAGTATATTTCAAAAATGTTCACAATTACATGTTAAAATTAATGAACGAATATGAAACGGAGGTTCTTTATGTCGCAAATAACAAAGAGAGCACTCGAGCAGTCGCTTAAGAATTTACTTTTGAAAAAGCCGCTAAATAAAATAACGATTAACGATATAGCCGAGGACTGCGGAATTAACCGCATGACTTTTTACTATCATTTTCAGGATATTTACGATCTTGTTGAGTGGTCGTGCCTTGAGGACGCAAAGAAAGCGCTTGAAAACAAGAAAACGCACGACACTTGGCAACAGGGTTTTATACAGCTTATGAATGCCGTTCGTGAAAACAAGCCTTTTATTATCAATGTGTATAACTGTGTTGACAGGGCTCAGGTTGAGAAATACATTAAGCCGCTCACGGACGATTTGCTCCTCGGAGTTGTTGAGGAGGAGTCTGCCGATTTGAACGTGAGGGAGGACGACAAGAAGTTTATCGCTCAGATTTATTCTTATTGTTTCGTCGGAATAATGCTTGACTGGATAAAAGCTGATATGAGAGAAGAACCGCAAACAATAGTGGAAAGGCTTGCGCTCGTTATTGAGGGAGACATTCGCTCGGCACTTGAAAGATTTGCTTTATCAAAACCGCAAAAATGATAAAAAATCATACAGCTTACACACCGTGATTAAAATGTTATCACGGTGTGTTTTTTGTTTATTGTGAGTTTTCTCGGAAAATTATAGAATGATGACACAAAAGGAAAAACAGAATTACGGAGGTTTATTTATGTATTATTCAGCAGGAACTTATGAAGCATTTGTACATCCCGAAAAGCCGAAGGGAGTTGACAAGAAGTCGGCTTATATTATAGGAACAGGACTTGCGGGACTTACTGCCGCTTTCTATCTCGTCCGTGACGGTCAGATGAAGGGCGAACACATACACATTCTTGAGAAATTAGACCTTGCCGGCGGCAGCTGCGACGGAAGAAAAGATATAACCAAGGGCTTCTATATGAGAGGCGGCAGAGAGATGGACAACCATTTCGAAGTTATGTGGGATTGCTTCCGTGATGTTCCGTCCATCGAAACTCCGGGCGTATCCGTTTTGGACGAATACTACTGGCTCAATAAGCACGATCCGAACTATTCGCTTTGCCGTGCTTCCGTGAACAGAGGTGAAGACGCTCACACGGATAAAAAGTTCAAGCTTGACAAGGCGTCGGCTCTTGCGCTTTCTAAGCTTTTTATGACTCCCGAGAAAGATCTTGAGGATAAGAAAATCAGCGAGGTTTTGCCTGAGTCATTCTGGTCAACAAACTTCTGGCTTTACTGGCAGACGATGTTCGCATTTCAGCGTTGGTCAAGTGCTCTCGAGATGAAGAGATATTTGTGCAGATATGTTCATCACATTGACGGTTTGCCCGATTTCAGTGCATTGCGTTTCACAAAGTACAACCAGTACGAGAGTATGATTTTGCCGCTTGTCAAGTATCTTGAGTCGCACGGCGTTAAGATAGAGTACGGCATGGACGTTAAGAACGTTATCGTTGAGACAAAAGGCGACAAAAAGATTGCAAAGCAGATTGTTTATATTAAGGACGGCAAAAAGCAGAGCATAGATTTAATCGAGGACGATCTTGTATTTGTGACAAACGGTTGCTGTACCGATACATCGTGCTACGGCGATCAGAAGCACGCACCCGATCTCTCGTGCGTTAAGAACGGTGCGGGCGAATCTTGGGATATGTGGAAAAATATCGCTAAACAGGCTAAGAACGGCGAGTTTGGCAATCCCGATGCATTCTGCAGTGATGTTGAGGCTACAAACTGGATGAGCGCAACTGTTGAGACATCCGATGAGGAGGTTATTCGCCACATTATCAATGTTTGCAAGCGAGATCCGAGAGACGGAAAGGTAACAACGGGTGGAATTGTCACGGTAAAGGACAGCACCGAGAATTGGTATCTTTCATGGACAATCAATCGTCAGCCGCAATTTAAGGCTCAGGACAGAAAGTCCGTTCTTGTTTGGGTTTATGCCCTTAACACGAACAGAGAAGGCAATTATGTCAAGAAAGCTATGAGAGACTGCACGGGCGAAGAAGTTTGCCGTGAGTGGCTCTATCATATCGGTATTGACGAGAACAAGATTAACGATCTTGCTGCAAATGCATGTAACACAACAACTTGCTTTATGCCGTATATCAATGCGTTTTTCCAGCCGAGAAAAGAAAGCGACAGACCTAAGGTAGTTCCGGACGGTTCCGTGAACCTCGCATTTATCGGCCAGTTTGCCGAAACTCCGAGAGACACAATTTTCACAACGGAATATTCCATGAGAACAGGTATGGAGAGCGTTTACACACTTCTTGATATCGACCGTGCTGTTCCAGAGGTATGGGGAAGCAAGTATGACGTGAGAGAGCTCTTAAGAGCGTGCTACTATGCTATCGACAAAAAAACGATCGATGAGGCAGAGCTGAGCCTTAAGGAGAAACTTCTTTTGAACATCGTCCTCAAGAAAGTAAAGGGAACGGATGTTGAAATTCTTCTCAAAGAAAGCGGACTCATAAAGTAACTAGGATTACATACTAAATTTACACTTCAATATATTTACTTTACGGCACCCCCGAGGATATTTTTCCTCGGGGATTTGCTTTGTCCGTCTTTTGTCCTGATGCGCTGCTATAATTAAAAGCGTAATCGACACGATGATTTGCAAGACATCTCAAGTAAAAAAATAATAAAACGCAATTTTGCTTGCAGATGTTGCAAAATATCAAAATCGATATATAATAAAGAAAAGGCTTAACAGCCGCCACCTAATCAAAATTTTAAATGGGAGAAAAGAAAATGGAAAAAGTAAGAAAACACAAAATTTTAGACCACCCGATACTCAGTTTGTTTTTATGCGCTGTCGGCGGATACATATTCGTTCAGGTAGGAACGTTGATATTTGACGAAATACTGAATATGTTTATGGGAAACGGCACCAACGGAAACGCTGTTGCCTCCTTGGCTGAAATAATAGCCGCAGTCGTACTGTTGCTCCTTCATGCATTTTGGTTCCGCAAAGAGATGCACAACTTCTGGAGCCCTAAGGGATTGGGACGTGGTCTTCTCATTGGTTGGGGCTTGCTTGCCGTTCCCGCATCATTAATGGTTATTAACTTTATCAGCGGTGTTGAAATCGGCAATGTCGGTTTGGCTTTACTGTACGGCTTGGCACCCGGAATCGGTGAAGAGGTAATGTTCAGAGTTATTCCGATTTCAATTGCTATGAGAAGCAAAAACAAGAAGATAGTCACTTGGACATTCATCATCTCGAGCGTCTTGTTCGGTCTTGTACACGCAACCAACCTTATTGTTGGTGCAGATCCGGGAAGCACATTGATGCAGGTTATTTACGCTACGGCAATCGGTATGGCAATGTCTGCAATCTATATGAGAACAGGTAACATCTGGATTACAATGGTCATTCACACATTCACAGATTTTGCTTCCTATTTGGGTGTGAGCCTTCAGGAGAGCGGCGGAGTTTTATCTGATAAAATGGACCTCGATAACTTTATCTTCTTGGCTATTGCAACTGCAATCTTCCTTGCAAACGCATTTGTCGCATTCAGAAAGAGCAAGAGAGACGAAATTCCCGCAGTATGGGATAAAATCTGGGGAAGAGAAGAGATTCCCGAGACTGTTGAGCAGTAAATTAAACTTGACTGTTTTAAACTAAAAAAGTAAAATATTATAAACGAAGAATATCCCGCCGATTTCTTGGCGGGATATTTGATATTATGGAGAGAAGAACATGGAAAACAAAAGTAAAAATAAGGCTTTGTTTCATCTTCCGGGACTTTTTGAGTTTTTCGATTTTTATGAGGCCTTCTTGCCACTTTTTAAAGAGCACCGAGAGTATTTTTATGATTGGTGCGACATAGCTTCAATTTACGGCTCGCCCGGCGACTGCCTTTGGGGCGGCGGAAGAATAAGCGAGAGCGAATGCAATCCGCTTGATGCAATTTCTCTTGCAAACGAATATGGCATTTCCGCTAGGCTCACGTTCAGCAATTCCGTGCTTAAAGAGGAGCATTTGAGCGACAAAAAATGCAATAATCTTTGCAAGAGGTTAAATGAAAACAAAGGTGTTCAAAACGGCGTGATAATACACTCCGATTTACTTCTCGATTATCTCAAAAGAAATTACACCGATTTATATTTCGTCTCTTCAACTACTAAGGTGATAACCGATTTTGAAGATTTCCGAAAAGAACTGAACCGAGAGGATTTTAAATTCGTTGTGCCCGATTTCAGACTGAACAAATCCTTTGAAAAACTTAATTCGCTTTCAGCGGGGGAAAAATCCAAGGTCGAATTTCTCTGCAACGAGTGCTGTTATGTGGGCTGTAAAGACAGAAAGAAGTGCTATGAAGTCGTTAGCCGAAAAAGTCTCGGCGAAGATGTCGAGCATTACTGCGTGGCACCCAATTCAAAGGGCGGATACCAATTTTCAAAGGCGATGGAAAATCCGATGTTTATCGGTATTGATGATATAAAGAATATTTATTTGCCCATGGGTTTTGATAATTTCAAAATAGAGGGCAGAGGACTCGGAAGTGCGCTTATTCTCGAATTTCTGTTATATTACTTGACTAAACCGAGGTATCAGATAAACGTGAGAGAAAAACTGTATCTTGACAATATGCTCGATCTTTTTTAACAAAAACAAAAATTCCGTTTCTTTAAGCTTACGCTCGGAAACGGAATTTCGTTTTTATTTTTTCTTTTTGAACACGATCTCGTAGCCGAGCGCATTGGTAATCTTGAGAAGGGTTTCAAGACTGGGAGTTCCTGTCTTGCTCTCAATTCTTGCCAACTGCGGCTGAGTAAGGTGAGTTTGTTCTGCTAACTGTTTTTGCGTATAACCTTCTTTTTTTCTGAGATCTCTTAAACGATCGATAAGCTCGATACACATTTCATTCATGGGCTACCTCTCCCTTCGTACTCTACAATATATTATAGTGAAATTTGTATATTTGTGAAGAGGGAAAATAAAAAATATTTGCAAAATTTAAATGCATAACAACAAACCTAAAATAAATTTATTTTTGCTATTATACGGCGCAAAAATTTATGGTATCATATGAATGATACAGATGTCTTTTTGCTTTGAGATATCCGATTTTAAATAGTTGACGGAGGCATTTATATGAATGCGGTGTGGATAACCGGCGGCACGGCTAAGCCGTTTTATGCGAGAAAGAGAATAACTGTCGGCGATGATATTTTGTCGGCAAAGGCTGAGGTTTGCGGTCTCGGCCAGTTTAATTTTTACATTAACGGGGAAAAGGTGAGCAATCACATTCTTGACCCGGGCTGGACAGATTATAGTAAAATTATCCAATATGTAGAATTTGATGTCAGTGATTATTTGCGTGCTGGAGAGAATATACTTGCGGCGGAAGTAGGAAACGGTTGGTACAATAAACAGGACGAAGGCTACACATTCCATTTTCCGGAGTTTATGCCGCCCAATCCAAACCCGTACAAGCCGTTCGGCGCATGCTTGGTATTGGCGGTTAATCTGAAAATCACTTATAAAAACGGAAAAGAAGAGATTTTCACAAGCGGAGAGGACTGGAAAACAGAAACTCACCGTGTTACGATGTCAAATGTTTACGGCTCTGAAATTATAGATAACCGACTTTACAAAGAAGATTGGAATTCACTTAACTTTGATGACGACAACTGGAAAAATGCCGAATTGGTGAGCAAGGAAAACGCACCAAAAGGAAAGCTTGTTTTGCAGTCTCCGCCGCCGATTAAAGTTGTAAAAGAATATGAGGGAAAATATCTTCATGATGTCTGCGGCAGAAAAATATACGATTTCGGACAAAATACATCCGCGCTTCTTAATATCGAACTGAAAGGCAAATGCGGAGATGTGGTTAAAATCTATCCCGCCGAAAAGCTTGATGAAAACGGAAATGCGGATCAGATGGCTAAAAACTGGCTGCCGATAGATTCTTGCGTGACTTGCATTCTGAGGGGCGACGAAGATTTCGAGAGCTTTGAAACCACCTTTACATATGTCGCATGCCGATACATAGCCGTTGAAGGCGATGCAGAGATTGGCAAAATAACGGCTAAAGCTATTACGAGTGCTTGGAAAACGGACGGTTATTTTAAGTGTGACGATGAGCGCTACAATAAAATATACGATATGATAGAGAGAACAGTCGAGGCAAATATGCTTAGCGTGCACACCGACTGTCCGACTATCGAGCGATTTGCTTGGCAAGAGCCGAATCATCTCATGGCGCCGTCAATTTTCTATATGAAAGACGGAAGAAAGCTTTGGGAGAAATTTTTCCTCGATTTGAGAACAGCCCAGCACACAAAGGACAACTTTTTCTTCGATATGAGTGGGGAGAAGTTCTATCCCGGTGATGGACTTGTACCGTCGCAAGCTCCGTGTTATATTCCCAATGTTTTGCCCGTACCCGGAATGGGTAGCTTTTACGATATTATTCCTTGGGGAAGTACTTGCATTTTGGGCGTTTGGTGGCACTATCGGTTCTACGGCGACAAGAAAGTCCTTTCCGATAACTACGAAATGGGCAAGAGGTATCTTGAACACCTTAAAACAAAAATAAACGAAGACGGTTTTATAAATCATGGTTTGGGCGACTGGGGAAATCCCGAAGGACTGCTTGCAAGAGAGAACATCGAGACCGCTTTTTTGTACGCCGATGCGACTGTGTTAGCAAAGATAGCTTCAATTCTCGGCAAAAAAGAAGATTGTAATAATTTTGCATGCTTTGCAGAGGGCGTGAAAGAAAACTACAATGAAAAACTTCTTTGCAAAAATCCGACAAGCGGAAAATGGTTCTACCGTGTGTGGGGAGACGAATTCAAGACAACTCAATCAGCCGAGGCTTTGCCACTGTTCTGGGGAATGGTTCCGGAAGACAAGAAAAATGATGTTGTAGGTGAATTTAAGCAGACGCTTTTGGATAAGGGAGCATTTTCAAGCGGAGAAATCGGTTTGCCGTACATAATTCAAACTGCCTCAAAATACGGAATGAACGATCTTGTCGGAAAGTTTATAACGAGAAAGGAGCATCCGAGTTATTATGCCTTTGTGCTTGACGGTGAGACAACCTTGGGCGAATACTGGGAGAATAATCCCCGCAGTCATTGCCATGACATGATGGGGCATATAATCGAGTGGTATTATAACGGCATTGCGGGAATAAAACCGCTTGAGCCCGGCTTTAAAAAGATAAGCATAAAGCCGCATATGCCGGAGAGCATGAATGAATTTGAGTGCAGTTATAATTCTGTGAACGGACTTATCAAGGTGAACGCAAAGCGAAACGGGGATAAAGTCGATGTGAAAGTTTCTGTTCCCAATACAATGGAATATAGCGTGGAAGCTTAGTTCTTTCACCTTGTTACAAATCAAAAAGGGTTGCGATCAAAATTAATCGCAACCCTAAATTATTCAGTTAATCAGAAATCAACATCTGTGTCATAGTAGCAGCACTTGAGGAGTTTTTCCATCTCTTCAACGCTCGGCTGACGCGGGTTAGAACCTGTGCAAGCATCTGCAATAGCGTTAACTGCGATGTCGTGAAGTCTCTCAAGGAATACTTTCTCGGGAACGAAGCCCTGCTCTGTCGGATAGGAATCGGGGCCGTAGTTCTTGATGCAATGAGGAATGTTGAGCTCGTCATTCATGCCACGAAGATAAGTGATGAGTGCTGCAACCTTCTCGTCGTCGGATGCGCTCTTATCGCAAATGCCCATGTAATCAACGATTACGCCGTATCTCTTCTTAGCTGTCTCGTCCTTAGCGTTAAATGCGATAACCTTAGGAAGATACATAGCGTTAGCTGCACCGTGAATGATGTGTGCGCCGTAATCTGCAAAAGCTGCGCCTGTCTTGTGAGCCATGGAGTGAACTATACCGAGAAGTGCATTTGAGAAAGCCATACCAGCAAGGCACTGTGCGTCATGCATCCTGTCTCTTGCATCCATATCGCCGTTGTATGAAGGTATGAGATCCTTCATAATCATCTCGATAGCGTGGATAGCGAGCGGATCGGAGTAGTTGCTGTTAGCTGTGGAAACATAAGCCTCGATAGCGTGGGTCATAGCGTCCATACCTGTGTGAGCAACAAGCTTCTTGGGCATTGTCTCTGCAAGCTCAGGATCAACAATAGCAACATCAGGTGTAATTTCAAAGTCAGCAATAGGATATTTGATACCCTTGTCGTAATCTGTGATGATTGAGAAAGCTGTAACCTCGGTAGCAGTACCGGAAGTAGAGGAGACTGCGCAGAAGTGAGCCTTCTGTCTTAACTTCGGAAGTCCGAATACTTTGCACATATCCTCGAATGTGCACTCGGGATACTCATACTTAATCCACATAGCCTTAGCTGCATCGATAGGTGAGCCGCCGCCGATTGCGACAATCCAGTCAGGCTCAAACTCGAGCATCTTTGCGGCACCGTTCATAACAGTTGTGACAGACGGGTCGGACTCGATACCGTCAATAATATCAACTTCCATGCCTGCTTCCTTGAGGTAACCAACTGCTTTGTCGAGGAAACCGAATCTCTTCATGGATCCGCCGCCTACGCAAATAACAGCTTTTTTGCCTTCAAGGTTCTTTAAATTTTCAAGAGCACCCTTTCCGTGATAAAGGTCTCTGGGTAATGTAAAACGTGCCATAATAAATTCCTCCCTAAGCCAACACTTTTGTGTTTAAGCTTCTATTCGTTAAAACTTTAACACCCATTTTGACTTTTGTCAATACTCTACAAAAACAATAATTTTTACCGATAAAAAAGCTTGAATATTGGATAAATTTCACACAAAAATGCTGATTATTTTACAAATTAAGCATTGATGAAACTTGGAATAATTCAATAAGAGTATCGGTTCAAATTTGTCCGTTTTAATGTGTTTTGGCACAATAACAAATATAGTTAAGATTAAATTCTCACACTTTCTTAAAAAAGCAATTGATATTTTTTATCCTGTGAGTAAAATATAAGTATCGCATATTTCAGCAAATTAATAAGGTAAAGAAGGAAAGAAGAAATGGAAGACGTAATCGTAAGAGGGTATAAAGAATCCGATGTGCCTGAAATGGTGAAAATTTGGAATAAAGTTGTTGACGACGGAGTTGCTTTTCCTCAGCTTGATCTTCTTGACGAAGAAAGCGGAAAAAAGTTTTTCTCGGAACAGACTTATTGCGCCGTGGCTCAGACAGAGGGCAAAACGGTAGGCATGTACATACTTCACCCGAACAATGTGGGACGATGCGGCCACATATGCAACGCAAGCTTTGCGGTTGACGCCGACTGCCGCGGAAAGCACATAGGGGAGAAACTCGTTTTGGACTGCTTGGAACAGGGCAAAGAGCACGACTTTAAAATTTTGCAGTTCAATGCCGTTGTCGAAAACAACGTTCACGCCCGTCATCTCTACGAGCGACTCGGATTTGTACTTGTCGGAAAAATACCGAACGGCTTTAAAATGAAAGACGGACACTTCGAGAATATCTGCGTGTATTATCACGAGCTTTGATGAAAAAAGAAAGTCACTTCTGTTTTTGTATGTTTTGTACAAAAACAGAAGTGACTTTTTTGCGACAGAATACTTGACTTTCATATATATATATATATAATAGATTATAAGTACATATCTCTCTGTTGTAAGCGGCGTCTTATGTAATTTATATTCAAATCGGAGGTAAAATATGAACAAAAGAATTTTAGCGATTCTTCTCAGTGCTTTGATGGCGTTTAGCGCAATGCCGACAGCATTTGCGGAAGAAACAGCGGCGAGCGAGCCTGAAAATTCGGTGACGGAAGAAGTGCCTGAGAAGGATTCTTCGCCTGAGACTACCGAGGAGCCGACTGCCGATCCAACAACCGAACCGACAGCAGAACCGACTGCCGATCCTACGGCTGAACCTACCGCAGAACCAGTGGTGACTTCTACACCCGAACCTAAAGAGGAAAGTGTTGAAACTGACGACGAGAAAGAAATCTCTCTTGAGGCTGAGGATGAAGCAAAGGAAAATAGCACTTCAGGTACTTGCGGCGACGGAGTTACTTGGACACTTGACGAAGATGGTATTTTGACAATCAGCGGCAGCGGAGCAATTGATGACAGCTATTTTAAGGAAAATGACAAGATAAAAAGTGTTATCATTGAAGAAGGCGTAACTTCAATAGGAGCTCATGCGTTTCAGGAATGTGAAAACTTAACAAGTATAACAATTCCTGACAGTGTAATTTCTATTGGAGATTATGCGTTCTTCTGTTGCCACGGTTTAGCAAGTTTAACTATTCCCGAGAGTGTAACCTCGATTGGAGTTTGTGCGATTTACGGTTGTAGCGGCTTAACGAGCATAACGATTCCGGAGAGCGTAACTTCAATTGGAAGTTCTGCATTTTCGGGTTGTACCGGCTTAACAAGCGTAACTATTCTGGGTAGCGTAACTTCTATAGAAAATGCTACGTTTTACGGTTGCATCAGCTTAACAAGCATAACGATTCCCGAGAGTGTAACCTCGATTGGAAATACTGCGTTTTACGGTTGCAGCAGTTTGAAAAGCATAACAATTCCGGACGGTGTAACATTGATAGGAGATAATGCATTTCAGGATTGTAGCGGCTTAACAAGCGTAATAATACCTGATAGTGTAACTAGCATTAATAGCTATGCGTTTTCAGGTTGCTACAGTTTAACAAGTATAGTTGTTCCTGACGGTGTAACTTCAATTGGTGATTATACATTTTACCATTGCGAAAGCCTAAAGAGCGTAACAATTCCGAACGGAGTAACATCGATTGGAAGTTCTGCATTTAGCAGTTGCTACAGTTTAACAGGAATAAAGATTCCTAACAGTGTGACTTCAATTGGACAATCTGCGTTTAACAGTTGCTTCAGCTTAACAAGTATAGCAATTCCTGACGGTGTAACCTTGATTGAAAATTATACATTTGCCAATTGCCAAGGCTTAAAAAGTGTGACTGTTCCGAAAACAGTAATTTCGATTGGGGATTATGCGTTTTTCTATTGCCACAGCTTAACAAGTGTAACAATTCCGAAAAGTGTGACTTCGATAGGAATGGGCGCATTTAGCAGTTGCAGTAGCTTAATAAGTATATCGATTCCTGACAGCATAACTTCGATAGAAAACGGTACTTTTAACGCTTGCTCCAGCTTAACAAGCGTAACAATACCCAACGGTGTGACTTCGATTGGACAAGCTGCGTTTAGCGCTTGCGACAGCTTAAAAAGCATAACAATACCGAATAGTGTAACTTCGATAGGGGTTTCTGCGTTTTACAATTGCATCAGTTTAACAAGCGTTACAATTCAAAAGAGCGTAACATCGATTGGCGAAGCTGCATTTGGTGATTGTGAAAAGCTGAAAACAGTTTATTATTCAGGAACAAAAAAGAGCTGGAACAGCATAGAAAAAGACCGTATTTTTGAAGGCATAAGCACACCAAATATCGTATATTTAGGCGAGTGCAAAAATGGCCACAGCTACAAGAAAACGGTAACTGCCGCAACGACAAGTGCTAACGGAAAGATAACCCAAAAGTGTACGGTTTGCGGAAATACAAAGACAAGCACAATTTACAAAATTACCGAAAGTAAGCTTAATTACACAAGATTTGCTTACAACGGTTCTGTAAAAACACCTACTGTAACGATTAAGAACAGCAAGGGCACTGTACTTAAAAACGGCACGGATTACACTTTGACTTATCCGTCAGGGCGAGTGAATGTCGGAAGATATTCCGTTAAGGTTACTTTCAAGGGCAACTACAAGGGCACAACTTATCTAACATTTGATATTGTTCCCAAGGCAACAACCATCAAGAAGATAGCAAATTATTCGACTTGTTTCAGAGTGTATTGGAACACACAAAAAAACCAGACAACTGGATATCAGGTGAGATATTCCACCAAGAGCAATATGTCGGGTTCAACTTACAAGACGATAACGAATACTTCTTCTTCGAGCCTCAAGGTTTCTGGACTTAACAGAAAAACGACTTATTACGTACAGATAAGAACATACAAGCAGGTCACAATCAACGGAAAGAGCGTAAAGATTTACTCCTCGTGGAGCAGTGCTAAGTCTGTAAAGACGAAATAATTTTTAAAGGTGGGCAGTTCGCATTGAACTGCCCATTTCTCTATTCTTGAAAATCAAGAAATTATAATTTAATCTTGATTTTTTCGAGCCTTGGATATATATTCTTTTTGTGAAATCACCTTATGGGTGAAAAATAAATATAAGGGTTGTGATGATAAACATGAAATTAACAAGAGAAGGAATTGAAAATAAAAAAGACTGGGAAAAAATCGGCGTTACGCTGCCCGGCTATGATGTGAAAGCGGTTTCCGAAAAGGCTAAGGAAAATCCCGTGTGGGTTCACTTCGGCATCGGTAATATTTTCAGAGTTTTCATCGGCGGAATAGCCGACGGACTTTTGGAAAAAGGCGTTCTGGACAGAGGAATTACCTGCGTGGAAACGTTCGATTACGATGTTGTCGATAAGATTTACGATCCGTTTGACAATCTCGGTTTAAGCGTAATTCTCAACAGCGACGGAACGCGTGAATATAAGGTTATCGCATCGCTTGCCGAGGCAGTCAAAGCTCAAAGCTCCGATTCGAATCAATGGAACCGTCTCAAAAAAATATTCACTAATAAATCTCTTCAGCTTGTCTCCTTTACGATAACCGAGAAAGGTTATGCGCTTCAAAAAGCAGACGGAACATATTTTCCATTCGTGAAAGCCGATATCGAGAACGGCCCCGAAAAATCGGTCGGCGCTATGGCTGTGCTGACCGCTATGCTTTACGAGAGATTCAAAGCGGGCAAATATCCCCTCGCGCTCGTCTCAATGGACAACTGCTCGCAGAACGGAGCAAAGCTTCGTGAGTCCGTGCTCACAATGGCCAATAAATGGGCGGAGCTTGGATTTGTCGGCAAAGACTTTATCGATTACGTAAGTGACGAGAGTATTGTATCTTTCCCGTGGACGATGATCGATAAAATCACGCCCCGTCCGAGTGAAAAGCTTGCTGATGAACTCGAGGCACTCGGCATCGAAAATATGCAACCTGTGATAACATCAAAAAAGACCTACATTGCACCGTTTGTCAATGCAGAAAAACCGCAGTATCTCGTGATTGAAGATAATTTCCCGAACGGCCGCCCAAAACTTGAAGAGGGCTTTGGTGTTTACCTGACAGACAGAAACACTGTTAATCTCTCGGAGAGGATGAAAGTTACCGTTTGCCTTAACCCCGTGCACTCTGCGACAGGCCCGCTCGGAGTTGTTCTCGGATACGATCTTTTTGCTCATATGCTCAACACAAACGATGATATATTAAAAATGGCGCGTATGATTGCTTATGACGAGGGGCTTCCCGTTGTGAGCGATCCAAAAATCATTTCTCCGCGTGAATTTGTCGATGAGCTTTTTAACGATCGTTTTCCGAATGAATATCTCGGCGACACGAATATGCGCCTTGCGGTGGACGTTTCGCAAATGGTCGGCATTCGTTTCGGCGAGACAATCAAGTCTTACGTGAAAAAATACGGCACAGCCGAATCTTTGACTGCGATTCCGCTTGCAATTGCCGGTTGGCTCAGATATATGCTTGCCGTAGATGATTTTGGCAAAAGTTATGAACTTGCACCCGATCCGATGAACGAGGAACTCACGGAGCAGTTATCAAGTGTAAAGGTCGGAAAACCTGAAACCTTGAAAGAACAGTTAAAGCCGATACTTTCAAACGAGAGACTGTTTTATATTGATTTATACAAAGCAGGAGTCGGTGAGAAAATAGAAGAGATGTTCAGAGAGATGATAGCGGGCGAGGGTGCTGTTAAAGCTACCGTACATAAATATGTGAAATAAGTTTTGTTAAAATAAAAAAATTGAGCACGATACGGAAAATAAAATCCGCATCGTGCTTTTGTTTTAATTAGGTTCTGTTTGCCGTGTCCATTTCGGAAATGTGCTGCTTAAGAAGCATGAGGGTATCTTCTTTTGAGTACGCCATATTGTTGTATTTGCCTCCAAGCGATTCCATAAAATCGTTGAAAAGCCGGCAAATAGATTTTTCGGTGATATGAATATTACAGCAGTAAGCGCCGTAAATAAATGCATTTGTGGTGTAAATGTGCAGTCCGTCAGTCGGATGAGCATATATGCTCAGATATTCGGGTATCTGTAAAGCTGTCGGACGAATTATAACGCCCTGAACTGCTCCGCTTTCGATTTCTTTATACAGCTTTATGAGCATTCCTTTGATGTCCTTAGGATCAAGCGGCGGCACATACTGAGGCGGCAAATCTGCCAAAGAGCATGTGTTTATAATATTGATAAGACCTTCTTCGCTGAAAACCGTTTGATAGGTGCCTGTTATATGTCTCAGTACGGAAAAATGCTTGTCCACAAGAGCGAACATCTCATTATACGGAATATCAAGGTTATTCATATATTTACGAATGACATCTGTCGTGATGTAACGACCGGGGCAAGGCTGAGGCATGAGCACACGCATGCAGTCGGGAGACGTGTTTGCGATATATTCCTGTAAGGTCTCAAGAATATTGGTGTTGCAGTTAACCAACAGATCACAGCAGTCAATCAGTTTTTTGAAGAAGCAGTTGTAAAAACTTATAAGTTCTTTGTCGTCGTGTATCTGAGCCGCTGAAATATCTTCTGAAATCTGAATCAGATAATTCGGCGTGATTATGTAATAACTGAGCGGAGACATTGTTGCCGTTTCTGTCGCTTCACAGAAATAGTACGGGTGAAAATTTCCGCGGGAGGCAAGGCACAGCGGAATGACAGAGTGCAGGAGTTTTAGGTTCTTGAAATCGCTGTCTTTGTCGGTGTGAAAACAGACAAGGGAGTCGGCGGTGAATTCAATATCTGACATCCACAGCTCGATAAACTCTTGCGTCAAATCAAGCTTTTCGGGAAGAAACATAGAGAAGTGTGCGCCGACAGTATGAGTGACTTCGTAGTTCAATACGGTTCGTATGGCGTTTTTTATCGCATATTCTCCCTTGATAAGCTTATGTGAAAACTCAAGATGTTCCACATTTTGGGGGGGTAGTGCGGAAAAAGTGAACGGAAGCAAGATCGTTTAAAAGTTCTGCGGTGGCTTGACATTTCTCGAAAATATCATCATCCAGAAGTTTCATTTCGTGGTAAAGAAAAAGTTCTTTGCGCTGATCCATGGTGAGATTTAAATAGTTGGCGAGAGCTCTTACCGATTTGTAGCTCAAATCTCGTTCGTCGGTTTTGGCTTTTTGTATGGAAGTGCGACCTACTCCGGAATTGTCTGAAATTTGTTTTATGGTTTCTCCGCTGTTCTCAATCAGTTTTGTCAGGTATTCGCTGAATTTTGACATATAAAGAATCCTCCTTTTGCATATAGATTAGAAGTATCTCTATTTTAACATAATTGCCTTGCTTGTGACACATTTATGTGTGCGCAAAAATTATCAAAAATCCGTCTCAAAGTTTGTCACAGCTTGAACCGGTATATTATTTTTGCTATTCTTGAAATAAAGATAATCTTGGGGGTGGTGCGCAAAATTGTTTGAGATAAAATCCCAAAAAAACAAAAGCGGACAGAAACAGAGGGAAAAAGCAAAGTCGCAGCTATTGAAGTGGCGGTTCTGCTGACTTAATCGGAGCGAAAAGCAGAATGTTCCGATTTCAAAAACTTATCTATTATGGGAGGAAAAAACCATGACCAAACGAATTTTAGCGATTCTTCTCAGTGCGTTGATGGCGCTTAGTGCAATGCCGACTGCATTTGCGGAAGAAACAGCGGCGAGCGAGCCTGAAAATTCGGTGGCGGAAGAAGTGCCTGAGGAGGATTCTGCGCCTGAGGCTACCGAGGAGCCTACAGCAGAGCCGACGGTAGATCCGACAACTGAACCGACACCAGAACCGACTGCCGAGCCTACGGCTGAACCAGTGCCAACTTCTACACCCGAACCTAAAGAGGAAAGTGCCGGCACTGGCAAAAATGAGAAGATTAGTCTTGCTGATAATTATAATGAGACTTCAGAAAATAATGAAGACAGCAGTTCAGAAGCTGAATATGTGAAAAAAGGTACTCTTGATCAATGGTTGAACTACACAATAGACAATACCGGAAAAATGATTATTTGGCCCAAGTACAGCAGTCTTGGCTTTATATGGGGAAGTGCTTATGTAGGAGTGCAGACATTTAATCCGGGTGTAGATGTAAGCAGTGTCGAAATTAATGGTATAGATAATACGGGATACTTTTTTTTCAGTTCGAACGATTGTTTTAAAAATTTAAAGGAAGTTAAACTTGATGAAAATGTTACATGTGTTAGTTATGGATCTTTTATAGGTCTTTTGAATTTGGCAACAGTAGAGATGCCTAGTGTTACTGAGATAAGTAACAGAGCTTTTGAAGAATGCACCGGTTTAAGCAATATATCACTTCCGAGCTGTTTAGAAAAAATATGTAATGAAGCGTTTTCCGATTGCAGCAGTTTAAAAAGCATAACAATTCCTGACAGTGTAACTTCAATAGGTGATGCAGCGTTCTATAGGTCTGGGTTAGAGAGTGTAGAACTTTCGAAGAATTTAACTGAAATACCATACCAGTGTTTTGCTCGTTGTGAAAATTTAACCAATATAACTCTACCTGAAGGTATAACTTCTATCGGAAGAAATGCGTTTTCCGATTGCAGCAGTTTAAAAAGCATAACAATTCCTGACAGTGTAACTTCAATAGGTGATGCAGCGTTCTATAGGTCTGGGTTAGAGAGTGTAGAACTTTCGAAGAATTTAACTGAAATACCATACCAGTGTTTTGCTCGTTGTGAAAATTTAACCAATATAACTCTACCTGAAGGTATAACTTCTATCGGAAGAATTGCGTTTGTAGGATGCAGTGCCTTAACAAGCATAACAATTCCCAGAAGTGTAACCAGTATAGGTAACAATGCCTTCTTCGGTTGCGATAATTTAAAGGATGTTCACTATGAAGGGACAGAAGAAGAATGGGGAAAAATTACTATTGGTTCGGATAATGAATCTTTGAAAGTTGCCACAATGTCTTTCCATGAACATGATTATGAAAAAACAATAATAAAAGAACCAACTTGTACAGAAGAAGGAACAGCCAAATGGATATGCAAGACTTGCGGAGATGGGTATTCTGATTCTGTTGAACCAAAAGACCATTCTTGGGTATTGATTTCATCAAAACCGGCAACAACTCTCAACAACGGCCATAATAAGATAAAATGTTCGGTTTGTTCTAAAACAAACAAAACAACCTATTATCAGATAAAGGAAGTTAAACTCACTTGGAATACAACGGTCTATAGCGGGAATACTGTGCATCCTTGGGTAAAGATCACTGATATAAAAGGTAACGAGTTAAAAAAAGGAACAGATTACACCGTTAAATATCCAGATTCATATAAGGTTGGAAAATATTATGTTAAAGTAACCTTTAAAGGAAAATATAGTGGTACAGAAACCCTGAAATATTACATAAAACCTCAGTCAACATCAATTACTTCTTTAAAAAACGGCTCGAAGAGTTTTTCGGTTAATTTAAACTTACAAAAAAAGCAAACGAGTGGGTATCAAATACAGTACTCAACTTCTAAGGATTTCTCTTCGCCGGTTTATTATACGATTTTCAACAACAAAACTTCATCGGCGACAATCAAAAACTTAAAGTCAAAGAAAATATATTATGTAAGGGTACGTACTTATGGTGTTGTTGATGGGAAAAAATACTATTCTTCATGGAGCAGTACTCGGTACGTTAAAACGAAATAAAAATCAGCCCCCACCTCAAAAAGGTGGGGGACTTCTCAACTGCGTTAATGGGTAAAAGGTGGTGTAATATAATGAATATTTTAAATGTGATAGGCAACGCGTTGCAGTATTTGGAAGATAAATATGAAATTATAGAAACTCTGTTTACGTTATATATGCTTGGACCTATTCCTTACCTAATTTATTATAAATTCATCAAAAAGCCACGACAAAAGAAAAAAGGAATTAAACCTAAGATAAAGAAATTTTTATCAATTCCTTGCCTTTTGATTACAGCTGTTCCCGGGTTTGTTATTGTAATGATAGATAGTGGATTTATTAATGCTGACCACGAAGACCAATGGGCGATGGCTACTCTTATTCTCACTTTACTTGTTACAGTCTATACAATTATTCAGTACGGTTTGCCGGGAATTTGGACAGGTCCCATTCGTGCACTTATAGGAATATTAATAGGAGGTACATTCGGCGCCCTGTTAATATGCATTTTAGGTTTTCTTCTCTTCATGTCAATCGGCGATGGCGGCCCCGGTGCCGGAAGTGTTATATATATTCTTCGTGATGGTGAAAAAACCGAGCTTTACTTAGACTCAGATGAAAGTATTGATTATTGCCGAAACGTATATCACTATTCTGATGGCATCGAAAGTTACACTTATCAAGGCAACGGATATGTGCGTGACCAATATGGTCGAGCGTTTGCGATAGTACATCGATAGGCATCCTTGTTAATGTTATTCAATGGGAACATTTAAATGAGTCAAAATTTAAATTTTAAGGAGGAATTTGACGTGTGTTTTTCTAAAAAAATAATCAGCTTAATGCTCACTGTTTTCACATTATGCGTTTTTTGTTTTGTCGATTTTGCATCAACAAAGACTTATGCAATGACCGGTTTTTCATATCCAACAGTGGTTCCGACAGAGCCGGAAACCGATTGGAAAACTTGGAAAAAGGACAACGGCTCTGAATATTCCGATTTGGTCGGCGTTTACTATGCGGAAGGTCTTGGTTTAGAAATTAAAATAACACCCAGAATTTTAAAAGGCAATTATTCCGAGCAAACAAAAACGGGGTATCTTCTGGATGATGATGGGAATGTTTGTTTTGGAATTGATTTATTAAACTACAATAGTGGTGAATATCTTGTTTGCAAATCTGATAATCTTTTAAAAAAAGAAAGCAAAAACAAATATGTTGCAGATGTGAACGGTTGTAAAATCACTCTGACAACAACAAAGAAAACAAAGAACGGATACAAGTTAAATGTCGAATTTTCCGACGAGATTATCCAAAAATGGAATGAGAACAACCCAACGGCGTTATATAAATCCGTCTCATCTGCCGAGTTTAAAGATGTTGCAATTTTGGAGAAAAAGCCGGCTGATGACAATTTTGGCGGATCTTATTCGACCGAATACGACGTATATTCTGATGAGGAGAGAGTTTATTCCATAAAGCAACTGTACGGAACAAATGATTATTATTATGTTATGTACACTTTAAAATATGGAGAGGAAACGGCAAGGTACACTAATTTGTATACTGTCAAAGATGATCTCCTTGTTCATGAATACGGCTATGATGTTTCCAAAGGAGAAAACAGTTATGCTGTCTACACAATAGTAGATCACGGAGTTAGCAAAGGCGTTACAGATGAAAGTGGAAAACTTGGAGGGTTTTATTCTGCAGTAGGGGAAAGTCGGTTAAGTGAAATGAATTTGGATTCACCCGACTATTATGCATACGAGGTTGCAGATAAGACTATATGGGAAATTTCCGGAGACGGAATCATTTATTAAATTAATCAAAAATCAGCCCCCACCTTTTTAAGGTGGGGGCATCTCTATGTCACTCAGTTAAATCAGTCTCCGCAAAGTTCTCTTGTAACCTTTGCAAAGCGGTGTGAGCCTTCCTTGATTAATTCAGTCGGAAGTGAAGTGTAGTTTAAGCGGAACGCTGTTCCCGGTATTGACGGGATAGAGGAGAAAGCACTGCTTCTAACGGCGCCGACAGCGTTCTCGAAAAGTTTTTCGGCGAACAGATCCATATCCGTGTCCTCGGGTAGCTCAACCCAGATGAACATTCCGCCGTCAGGGTTTGAAAGCTTTACTTTCTTTGAACACTCGGAAAGCAAGATTTCTCTCATCGCACGGCACTTGTCGCCGTAGATTTTCTGAATGTCCTTCAAATGTTCCTCGTAGTTCATGTGAGAAATAGTGTAGCTGACGATTTTCTGAGTGTATTGTGCGATTTCACCGTCCATGCATCCCTTTACCGATGCCATAGCGTCGATGTACTTTTGCTCTCCGTAGGCGTAACCTACACGAAGTCCTGCCGAAAGGGTTTTTGAGAAAGAACCCGCATAAATTACGATTCCTGCGTCATCTAAGCTCTTGAAAGACGGGACAGGCTCACCGCTGAAACGGATCTCCTCGTAAGGATCGTCCTCCAAAATCAAGAGGTCGTATTTTTTAGCAACCTCGTAGATTTCTTTTCGGCGGTCAAGTGGCATGGTAAATCCTGTCGGATTTTGGAATGTGGGATTTAAGTAGATATATCTTCCTTTGCCCGACTGAGCGGCTTTTTCAAGCTCGCTCGGAAGCATACCTTTTTCGTCCATTGCAATGCCTTTTACTACCGCTCCCGAACAGCGGATAGCGTTTAATGCATTGGGGTAGGAGAAAGCTTCGGCATAAACTTCGTCTCCCGTTTCCGTGAAGCAACGAGCCATAAGGCCGAGAACCTGGCTCGATCCGTTTGTGATGAGAACCGAGTGATTTTCGCTCGGCATATTTTTAACCGACGACAATCTGTCGATTATCCATTCCTTAAGCTCCGTGCAGCCCGTGGCGGGGCCGTACTGTAAAATTTCCATCGGCGAGCTTTCCATGATTGCGGCGGCAGCTTCGCTGATGTTTTCAACGGGGATTGCTTCTTTTGCGGGGTTTCCTATTGCAAGAGAAATAAAACCGGGAATGGCTCTTCCTCTTTCAAGGACTGTTCTTATCTCACTGCTTACGCTTCCTGAAGACTTCTGCGGTATCTGAAAACTCATAATATTTACCTCCGTTATTTTATCAATTCGTTCACACAACTGCCCGTGCTTTCATATTCGAGCAAATTGTCGATGGTTGTCATTGTCATATTTTTAAAGGCTTCATCGGTATAAAATGCCGTGTGCCTTGTGAAAGTCACATTTGGATATTTTAGCAATTCGCTAAGTTCGGGAACAGGGCAAGGCATGTCGGTTTGTGTTCCCTTTAGCATTTCTTCGCCCTCGATGACGTCAATTCCAAGACCGCCGATTTTACCGCTTTTAACCGCTTTTAAAATAGCAGAATTGTCAAAAAGCGAACCTCTTGCGGCATTTATGAGAATTACTCCGTCTTTCATTTTGCTTAGGCTGTCATCGTTAATCATGTGATAATTTTCAGCGGTAGCCGCACAATGAAAAATGATAACATCGCAAGATTTATACAAAGTATCTTCATCGGTGTATGTTACGATATTATTGAGCGTTGGATTTTCGCTTAAACTGTACGCCAAAATTTTTTTCGGATTAAATCCTTGCAGACATTTGACGGTAGTAGAACCTATTCGTCCCGTGCCCACTATGCCGATTACCTGATTTCTTATTTCTTTTCCCATGAGACCGTCAATGCCGTATTCTGCTTTTTCAATTCGCTTTATCTGTTCTCTGTAATTTCTCAAAACAGACAAGGTGAGAAGTACCGTGTGTTCTGAAATTGCATTCGGAGAATATTGTGGGACATTCGCTCCTTTAATGCCGTTTTTTCTCATGGCTTCAAGATTGAAATGATCAAATCCTGCCGAGCTTGTGCAAAGGTAACGGATTCCCATTTTTGCCAATTTCTCAAAATAAGCTTCGTCTTCGTGCTTTGGATTAAAATAAATGAGAGCCTCACAGCCGTATTCTTTTATCTTGTCAAGATTTTCGTAAGAGGGAGGGCAAGCGAAATTAATCAGCTCAAGCTTTTTGTCATACTTGTCTTTGTATGGCAAAAATCTCTTTTCTCCGTCCGTCGTGGTGCTGTACATACCAACTTTCAATTTATCTTCTCCTTTCTTTTTCTTTTCTTTCCTTTCAAAACAGAAAAAGCGTACGCAGAAAAACAAACTTGTTTAACTGCTGTACGCCTTTGAACAGTCTCAATGCAAAAATGCTATCAGAAAAATCAATTTATGTCAAATCGAATACCGATTTCAGGAAAATCACCTATATTTTGCAAGTTTAAGAGTTTGAAATTGCGTATTTTTAAGTAAAAACGCAATACATTTGGTGCTGTAATCACTTATATATTATGCTGAACTTAATTATAGAGATTATATACTTTGCGAAATTAAAGTGCTATACTGATGCCAAGAATATTAATCCGAAAGTTACATATAAAATTAATCTTTAAATTAGAGGGGGAAATATGGAGTATTATTTGTATAAGGTAAATGAGAAAGATAAGGACACACTTTACAGATTATTGCAGTATTCTTTGTTTGAGGAAAGTTTAAACGATGGCAATGAAATGAACGAAAATGCCGTATTTGAATATGAATATTTTGATTTGTACTTCTTAAGTAACGACAGAGACGCATATTTTGTCAAAGATAAAGATGACGATAAATTGCTCGGCTTTGTAATGATAAATACTTACATGCAAAAACACGAACACGGACACAGCATAGCCGAATTTATGATTGTCCCAAAATACAGGAGAAATAAGATAGGGAAAAGGGTGGCTTTTGACTGCTTTGATATGTACAAAGGCAACTGGGAAGTGAGCCCGTCTTACGGAAGTGAATCGGCTTATAGTTTTTGGAATAAAGTGATAAATGAATATACCGACAGCAACTGTAAATATGAAGACGGGATATTTATGTTTTGTGGTAAATAGACGGTAGATATGTTGTGAATACATAGACTTTATCTGTGATTGTAAGAAAGTTGAAATTTACACATGGATTTGATAGAATGCTATCAAGAATTATTTAATGGAGAATTTCAAAACTGCAAAGGATGTATAGACAGAATAATTGTAAGTTGTGGAGGATAAAACAATGAATGAAATATGGAATACACTTTATAATGAAGCTTTAAAAGTTTTGAAGCCGCGAAAAGTATCAGAAATGCTTGAAACCGCAGGCGTTGCGGCGGCTGTTGAATCAATATCGGGAAAAATCTATGTCGGTGTTTGCGTTGACGGTGGGTGCACACTTGGAATATGTGCCGAGAGAAACGCAATTTTCAACATGCTCACAAACGGAGAAGACGCAATGAAGCGAGTTGTTGCGGTGAACTGGGACGGCAAAGTATTGGCTCCGTGCGGTGCTTGTAGAGAACTTATGACGCAACTTATGCCTGAGAATTACAGAGACATTGAAGTTATGATGGACTACGAAAAGGGAGAAATTGTAAAGCTCGGCGAGCTTACTCCCAGATGGTGGATTTAAGCTTCGAGAAAAATCTGTTTTGCAAGCGGCTGAGGAAAATTTAACTTGATGTGGAAGAAGTTGAAAAGCTGAAAGAAAGGACGCCTACTTTAATGGAAATACGAAAGGCAAAATCTACCGATATAGATGATATCGAAGAGATTTATGAGAGAATTCACGATGATGAAGAAAGGGGACTAACTTCAATCGGTTGGATTCGAAATGTCTATCCCACAAGAAAATCGGCTGAAGCCGCACTTGGCAGAAACGACCTGTTTGTGATGACGGATGAAAACAGAATCGTGGCGACGGCAGTTATTAATCAGATTCAAGTCGATGAATACAAAAATGCGGAATGGAAGCATTCTGCAAAAGATAACGAAATCATGGTGCTACATTGCTTGGCGGTAGATCCGTTTGAAAAAAATAAGGGATACGGCAAAGCCTTTGTTGCTTTTTATGAAAACTACGCAAAAGAGCACGGTTGCCCTGAACTTCGCATGGATACAAACGAGAGAAATTCAAGGGCAAGAAAAATGTATCAGCGATTGGGCTATGAAGAAATAGGCGTTGTGAAGTCCGTATTTAACGGAATTCCGAATGTGAAGTTGGTGTGTCTCGAAAAATATTTAGGTTGAGAAATAGTTTTATAGGCGGTGCGATAACTTAAACTTCAGATGTAGATTGCCCTGACCTTTTTCTCCGATAAAATCAGAAAGCATTCGTAGGCAGTACGACAAAATCGTATCTAACGTAGATGTTGTCAGTAAGCATTATTTCCGTTTGCCAGAAACCATTCAGGGGCCTCATGAAGACGGCGGCCTTGAATACCGTACTCATTTATTTGTGAGCGAGAAAACTGGTTATGCAAAAATGAAGTTAAATAACTGAGAAGTAGATGTTATCGCTGAGGAAGAAAAAGGGGATGACTTTGTTTGCTGGATTCGTAATCCGTCTAGAGGTTCATGTGCATACGGATGGGTTCTTTATGTGATGAATGTAAGACCAGTAGAGATTTATGTAGCGTGTAATATAGAGAGGGACATGAGCCATGATTGATAAATTAAAATTACAAGATGCCTTGTCTTGCTACAAAAAAGATTTTGTACAGAAGCAATGGCCAAATGAAAAATATAAGTGGGAGGCAGTAAAGCACTTTCAGGATAACTGGGATATCAATGCAGATGATTTTGCTGAAATGCTTACTCGCTCTCTGGGAAAAACATACAATCTCCTGGCATCCATGAATAATTTCCCAGCGGGTATGATAGAGGAATTTGCCCAAACAGCTCCAGAGGAAGTAAAAGCAATGTTCATTGCTCTTTTTGATGAGACGCAAGATGTGGTTCAGAGAGTTTTAAACTTTAAAGATCAGTCCAGCACCTTACTGGAAAAGTACGGAAACGGAGCCACGCAGCATTATCAGTATGAAAATGCCATCAGTGTTTATTTGTGGCTTAGATACCCGGATAAATATTACATCTATAAATTCGGTGAAGTAAAAAAGGTTGCGGATGAACTGGGCTGTGATGTTGTTTTTAAGAAAGGCAGATATGCTGACAACCTCAGGAATTTTTATGCATTATATGATGAATTGTGTGATGAACTAAAAGAGGATGGCAAGCTAAGGAACATGCTGAACTCTCAGCTTACCGATACCTGTTATCCGGATCCGGAACTTAGAACGCTTACTATTGATATGGGATTTTATATTAGCAGATTCTATAGCGAGAGAAACGAGACTGTCGCAGCCGGTGAGTGGTGGCCAAGTGAAGAAGAATATACGCCTGGTCTTACTGTCGAAGATTGGAAAGGACTGTTAGCTGATTCGGATGTGTTTAATGACAGCAGTCTTGAACTCATGAAGCGCATGCTGGATTACGGAGAAAAGGCAACATGTACGCAGCTTGCGGTAAAGTACGGTGAAACCAAGAACTTCTATAATTCTGGCTCATCAGCTTTGGCTAGGCGAGTGGCTGAAAAAACTGGCTGCCCGGTATTAGAAAAGGATAATGGTAATGCTAAGTGGTGGCCAATTCTCTATGTTGGTAAGGCTGCATCAGAAGATAAAGAAGGATCTTATATTTGGAAACTTAGATCTGAACTTGAGGAAGCATTAAAGCAAACAAACTTATCAGAGGTTAGATTATATGCGGCTTCTGATGATGAAGAAGGCGAACAAAGATATTGGTGGTTAAATGCCAATCCAAAGATCTGGAGCTTTTCAGATATTGCAGTAGGAGAAGTGCAATCCTATACGCTTTACAATGACAACGGCAACAAGCGTCGGATTTTCCAGAACTTCCTGGATGCTAAGGCCGGGGACATGATTATTGGTTACGAATCAAATCCGGTAAAGCAGATTGTGGCTATTGGAAAGGTTACAGCAGAGCAGGATGGCCAACAGATTTATTTTGAAAAAGCAGAAGGTCTTGGAACGCCGATTGATTATTCTACCTTGAAAGCTTGCTCTGAACTTGAACGGATGGAGTACTTTGTAAATTCACAAGGAAGTCTGTTCAAGCTGACGAAGGGTGAATATGAATTCATAATGGATATGATCCGTGAGGACAATCCGTTAACTGCTGCAGAGAAAACAATAGAATCTTATTCTAAGAAGCAGTTCCTGGATGAGGTTTATATCACGGAGTCGAAATATAATCGTCTGGTATCTGTACTATTAAAGAAAAAGAACATTATTCTTCAGGGCGCTCCGGGCGTAGGAAAGACCTTTGCAGCCAAGAGACTGGCATATTCCATCATGGGAGAAAAGGACGATAGCAGGATAGAATTCGTACAGTTCCATCAGAATTATTCCTATGAGGACTTTATGATGGGCTACAAGCCGGAAGGAGATTCCTTCAAGCTCAAATACGGAATCTTCTATCGCTTCTGCCAGAAAGCAGCAAACCATCCGGACAAAGACTATTTCTTTATCATTGACGAGATTAACCGTGGAAACATGAGTAAGATCTTTGGCGAGTTATTGATGCTTATTGAAAAGGATTACCGCGGAACGAAGGCTACATTAGCTTATAATGGTCTGAGCTTCTTTGTGCCGGAGAGATTGCATATCATCGGCATGATGAATACATCGGATAGAAGTTTGGCTATGATTGATTATGCACTCCGAAGAAGATTCAGTTTCTTTGATATGGAACCTGGATTTGATTCAGAGGGCTTTGTGAAGTATCAGAAGAACTTGAACAATGAAACCTTTGATCTGCTAATAGAAAAGGTAGTGGAGCTCAATCGCGAGATTGCAGCGGACAAGTCTCTGGGCAAAGGCTTCTGTATTGGACATAGCTACTTCTGTGGAACCAAAGAAAGCACGACAGAGTGGATGATGGATGTGGTGGATTTCGATATTCTTCCGATGTTGTCTGAGTACTGGTTTG
This sequence comes from uncultured Prevotella sp., assembly GCA_963621245.1. GTDB lineage: Bacteria > Bacillota > Clostridia > Oscillospirales > Acutalibacteraceae > SIG603. The sequence goes on from CAVFCW010000006.1 coordinate 77,331, forward strand.
ATGACTTAAGCAAGGTGCAGCGCTGGAAGAATATATTACATGGTATATTTCAATGACTAAGGACAAGAGTATTATAATAAAAAACATTTATTATATGCTGTCCTATGCATTTCAAACATTGAATAAATCCGAGTATGAGGATGTAGCATAGGAGAAATTCGAGGACATGCATAATCTCCTTGCTGCTATTCTGGCTAAGGGTATTGGATTCCAATTAAAGCAAGGATTGTACAGAGAGTACATTAATCGCCAGGAAAACTTATCTGTTATGCGTGGTAAAATCAATATGCCTGGAACAATCCGCAATCGAATGGCGAGAAAGCAGATTTTGGCTTGCGAGTTTGATGAGCTTTCGGAAAATAATCTTCTTAATCAGGTTTTGAAGACAACGGTCATACTTCTGTTAAGACATGGAAGTGTCAAGCCGGAGTACAAGGATGATTTAAAAAATAAGATGCTATTCTTTTCGAATGTGGATATGGTGGAACCGACATCCATCGGATGGTCCTCGATTCGGTTCCAGAGGAATAATCAGAATTACAGAATGTTGCTCAGCATCTGTCAGCTTGTTGTTGAGGGCATGCTTCTGACAACAGATAAAGGTGATTATAGGTTGGCGACATTCCTCGACGAACAGCGGATGTGCCATTTGTATGAGAAGTTCATTCTGGAATACTACACAAAGCATTATCCGAAGCTGTCCGTCAGCGCTTCTCAGATTCCTTGGTCGCTGGATGATGGAGTCGGAACAATGCTTCCGGTGATGCAAAGCGACATTCACCTGCGGAGGGGAAATACAGTACTTATTATTGATGCAAAGTACTATAGCCATACGATGCAGACTCAGTTTGATAAGCACACTGTACATTCAGGTAATATGTATCAGATATTCACGTATGTAAAGAATTGCGACTATCAATTTGGCGAAGAAGACCATAGGGTATCCGGCATGCTGCTGTATGCGAAAACGGATGAAGAGATTCAGCCGGACAATGTATATCAGATGCATGGTAATCAGATCACCGTCAGGACATTAGACCTAAACAAGCCATTTACTGAAATCGCGGAGCAGCTAAATGGAATTGCTGAGTCGCATTTTGAGTTATAAGGAGGCACTTTATTTGGCAAAGAAAAAAGATGAAATAACCATCCGCTCCAGTGCGGCGGAATACCTAACCTATGTCGCCTCTGTAGGCAATCAGCAGGACAGTGTTGAAATACGCTATGAGAATGAGAATATATGGCTGACACAGAAGATGATGGCCACATTGTATGACGTAGGCATAAATACAATCAATTATCATATAAAAAGATGTTCGAGGATAGCGAGTTGCAGGAGATTTCTTGAATCCACGAATCCCCTATTCAAGGGGCCTCGCGGCAGTAGAAGACTTGTTCCCTGCTACTACCATAGATGAGACGACAGTTCTGCTGTCAGAGCGATTTTAGGCACTTTTAAGGTGTAGATAAATTCCCGTGAACTATGTGAAATTCGGCAAAAAACGGACATCAATTCGGAGCTGTCGTGCCATGTTGAGACGGTGTGCCTTTTGTCCAAACCTAATTAAGCGAAACATCATGTGAATGTGAGACTTGACAAGGACGAGATTGATTTGACAGCTGCGGAGAGCAAGGCGACTTATGAGTAGATAAAGAAGTATGTGGCAGAGCATAATGATGGGATGAAGGTATCTAATCTGTATATTGCACAGGTAAAGAGAAAGTGTGGAATTGAGGTTGGAGAGAACTTTAACCTACCTAAGTCGGAGGATTCCAGACATCCACAGTGTTCAAAGGAAAAAGAGGATGCGATTGTAGAGGTGTTAAAAGCATTTTAGGATGATTTAACTATTATAAATGATAGATGAGGAGCGGTGTGACGTATGAGAGAAGTATGGGATGTATACACAAAAGATAGAAGACGGACTGGAAAATACATGGTATCGCAGCGTTCGGCTGACAAAGACACGGATCCTTTAAAATGGGAAACTGTAGCAGGACATGCGATATCCGGTGACACAAGCTTAGATGCTGCACTTAGAGAAGTTTATGAAGAAGTAGGCATTTCCTTAAAAGCGCAGGATGCCTGTATATTAGCTACGAAGGTTGCGACTGCTTATGATGGTAAGCGTCATAATTGGATAAGAGATTCCTTTTACTTTGAAACAATTGAAGAACCAGATTTAATAAGAGCAACAACCAAAGAAGTTGTACAGACAAAGTGGCTTACTATTGATGAGATTAAGGAAATGTATGATAAAGGCGATTGTTGCCTAAATATGGGAGATTTGTTTGGATTTGAAGCAAATCCTATACCTGCTGATAGATATCGGAGTATTATTGGTCAGGTTGTAAAAGGAAAAAATGACCGCCCTATGGGTAGTTTCCATCCACGCCATAAGGATTTGTATTTCCAGTCAATTATGGGTATGTTTCCGGATTATTAGGAGGAGATGGGGCTGAACAGGACATTTATCTTTTGGGGCAAAATCTGCTGAACAGGAATTTGCGGGTAAAGTTATTGCTGTTTATCATCGATACGATGATAATGAAACAAAATGGATTGTAGTTCCATGTGATGATGAAGGCATAGTTCTTGAAGATGTAGAGATTCCTACGGATAATGAAATTTATGCGCAGATTGCATTTCAGGAGCAGTTCTTCAGTGGAGTTTTGGTAAAATGAAGAGAAAAAGGAGAGAGAAAGATGCATGATATTACAGATCTTCCCGCATGGGAGAGACTATTTAAGAAAATTGTATGGAAGCAACTTGGAGACATGGAAGGAAAGAAGATTCTTGATTTTGGCAGTGGAGAAGGGATTACGGCGAATCATTTCGCTGAAAAAAATGATGTTACTGCTATAGAGCCATCCAAGGAAATGCTTTCTAATGCATGGAAAGATTATGAATACACTCAGATTGTCGGTGATGTTAATGCTTTGTCTGCATTTAAGAATGAGACTTTTGACATGATTATTTGTCACAATGTGCTGGAATATATTGATGATAAAGCGGCTGTGATAAAAGCTTTAGCAAGAGTTTTAAAGAAGGATGGCATTATATCCATTGTAAAGCATAACAGAGCTGGACGAGTAATGCAGATGGCAGTTCTTCTTGACGATTTTGAAAAGGCAAATGAGATTCTTGATGGAAAAGACAGCACGGCTTCTAAGTTTGGAACTATCAGATATTATGAAGATAATGATATTACTAAATGGGAGCCGCAAATAACCATCTCAGATATTTTGGGAATAAGAACTTTTTGGGATTTGCAACAGAATCAGCAAAAGCATGGAGATGAAGCGTGGCAGGAGAAAATGTTGCAGCTTGAGTTGAGAGTATCACAGATGCGGGAATACAAAAATATTGCATTCTTTCATCATCTTCTGTTGAAAAAATGAGATTGCATTAAATGAAATATAGGGTTGCTTAATGAGAAAATGTCACCTGATGTGCTGACAAATCTAATAGATAGAGACCGTTTCAAGTTTTGTGTAAACGTTAAAAACTGATATAAGATTTGTGAATAGTTACAAATGGGCAGAGCCGATTTTTTAGGTCCTGCCTAAAACAAGCTGGTTTTACAGGTTGCGTCCAGTCAGACGTTCTTCAAAATAGATTTCTAGCTGGGAATGGATCTGCCCCAATCCTGCCGGTGACCGGTCCATTTTTTCGTGATACCCATGGTTGCCGGGTATAGCATTTTCAAAAGGTTGTCATCCGATGAAAAACCGTCTTGCTTTTGGTCGCTTTTCTGAGCTGGCGGTTGAATCCTTCAATAGCATTTGTGGTATAAATCAGCCGTCTTACTGCCTCCGGATATTTGAAATAAGTGGACAGGGTTGCCCCAGTTATCATGCCAGGATTTATAGATTTTTGGGTGTTTGGAATCCCATTTATCCTTGAACAGTTCCAGTTCATTTAAAGCGGTTTCTTCCGTCAGAGCCGCATATGCAAGCTTCAGATCAGCCATCAGTTTTTTGATGTCTTTGCAGGAGACAAACTTCGTTGAATTGCGGATCTGGTGAATGATACACTGCTGAATCTCTGTTTTTGGATAAACAGCCTCGATTGCCTGTGGAAATCCATTCATGATAGAAAGCCAGAATTTTGCGCTTTCGTTTTCTCCAACATACATTCCAAGCACATCTTTTTTCTGTTCATATCGATACGAAGAGCAATGTAAACCGCACGTTTTACAATACGTCCTTCGCTGCGGACATGATAATGGATTGCATCCATAAATACTACAGCATACACTTCTTCCAGAGGGCGTTCCTGCCACTCTTTTACAATTGGCAGGATTTTATCTGTGATCCTGCTGATTGTGCTGTCAGAAATATCAATATCGTATAATTCACGCATGTGGGATTCAATGTCTCCAGTTGTCATTCCCTTGGCATACATGGAAAGTACTTTTTCTTTCAGGTCCTGAGTTACGGTATTCTGATATTTTTTAATCAGCTGTGGTTCATAATCACCGTTACGATCCCTTGGGATCGCCTCATCCATATCTCCATAACTGGTGTGCATGGTTTTACTGGAATGTCCATTTCTACTATTGTCTGTTTTTTGTTTCGGTAGTCATACTTGGAATATCCTAATTCTTCGTCCAAAGCACTTTCCAAAAGGACAGACATCATGTCACGCATGATACTATTTACATCGGTGCCGTCTTTGATGCTGATATCATTATTTTTCAGATAGTCACGCATCATTTCTCTCGTTGCTGCTTTTTGTGGGCTGTCTTTTCTTCTTGCCATAAAAATAACCTCCAAACTGAGAAATTTCATCTTACATCAGTTTGGAGGTTTACACAAACTTTGGGATACTCCCGGGATTACTTTAATCTGCAATAACAGGTGTTTTTGCCTTTGCCTTCTTTTTGGATTTCACCGAGCGAAATCAAATCCCTAAATGCTTTTTCTATCGTGCTATCTTTAAGTGTAGGACATAATTCGCGAATTTCCTGTTTCGAATATCCTGTTTATTGAAACGACCGATTTTGTTCATGCTTGCCCGTCTGACCATTTCAAGAGGGGAAAGTTTGGTCTCGACTAGGGAAAAGCAATCTTCAAAATCTTTGCATGCTGCAAGAATGGTTCCGAGCAAATATATTATTTAGTATTAAATTCATATACGGTCTTTTTAGTTTGGCAGATAAATAACATGCAATTTTTTGGTAGTCGGTATATCGCCGCATTTCTCGTTACGGGCAAGATAATAAATTTTGTTTGCTACAATGTCAGCGGCTCTTATCAATAATTTTGATTGAGAATTGCAGAATTCTAACGAGATAACCTCCGTTTTTGGAAAAATTGGGGGATAGAATTTCTTGTAATTATAGTTGTATGTTCCCAACTTGAATTCTTGCTCTAAAGCCTCCTTTAATTCATATATGCCATTGGTAGCTGTATTGTGTTCATCAACATAAAAGAAAATTCGCTCAACTTCATCGGGGTTGAGCAAATCGGCGTAAATATAACTCTCAAAGGCTTTTCTTACAGCAATTTTATAGGCGTAATCAAGATAACGTTGTTTGGCTTTCTTGTTTTGAAAGATTTTGTCCATGACTTTATTTTGGTTAATAATAACGCCAAATTTGTAACAATTGTTTAAGGAGCGGAACAATTTGTTTTTTTCTTTGTTTGTGATTTGAGACGCTTTTAATTCATAATTTTTGGCAACACCTTTATTTGCTCTAAGAACTTTTTCGGCGTGAGAATACTTTCTCGACCAGAGGTCTTTGCTTTCTGTTCCAAACAGAATTACTCCTCCAAAAACAAAGTATTGATTATGTGCTTTATCGAAAACACCTGATTCGTCAGAATAAACATATATGTTCATATCATCCTCTAAAATATTCTTGGAAAATAAAAAAGCCACCTGTTCGGTGGCATCATGACCGACGATATTACATATCGCTTAAACGCTAATTCGGTATCATGACTATACAGCGTATCTCTACCTGCAATTCTATTTTAACGAAAATTATTCGCTTTTTCAACCCCCAATATTAAATTTAGGAGAAAATTAAGTATAGAACAAAAGAGCACTTTTAGAGCAGTTTTTCGTTTTATTATTGTATGATTAAGTTAAAGAAAGGCTTATCAGCTTATATCTAACAGAAATGCGGTGGTTGCGGTGAAAAAAGCTTTCGATTATGATAAAAGGATATTAAATCTGAAACTAGATCGTGATTTTGAAAGCAAAAGAAAATCGCAGTACAGAGCCATTTCTTAGAAATCAGCTTCATACTGCGATTTTAATTTTGGAGCTACCGACGGGACTCGAACCCACGACCTGCTGATTACGAATCAGCTGCACTACCAACTGTGCTACAGTAGCATTTTTCTCAACGAAGCCTATTATAATAAAAAATAACAAATTAGTCAAGAGTATTGCCATTTATTTATTTGTGTGATAGAATGATTATAGCAAAAGCAACAAAAATATATGACATTCGTACCTAAGTTTGTACCCTTGATAGATTTTTAACAATATTGGAATATTGATATTGCATTCTCAATTAAGTTGTGTTAAACTTTTGTCAAACAACAGAGATACGGAGGTTAAACAAAATGACTGTCTCAGGAATTCCCAAACAAACACTTCTGAGATTGCCTATATATCTTAATTACCTTAAGCAGATATCATGCTCGGGAACCGAGAATATGTCGGCAACAAAAATAGCAGCGGCGCTTAACCTTAACCATGTTGTGGTAAGAAAAGATCTGGCTTCGATTTCGAGTTCGGGCAAGCCGAAGGTCGGTTACAACGTTAACCAACTGATAGGTGAGCTTGAGAGTTTTCTCGGATATAACGACTCGCTCAATGCAGTGATAGTAGGTGCGGGAAGTCTCGGAAAGGCTCTTTTAAAGCACGAGGGATTTTCGGAGTGCGGCTTCAATATAATCGCCGCATTTGACAATAACCCTGCGGCTTGTAATGACAAGAGCATAAAGAAAGCAATTTTGCCCGTGGAAAGACTTAAAGAATTTGCAAAGCTGAATCATGTCAAGGTGGGAATAATCACCTGCCCGGACAGTGCGGCTCAGCAGACGGCGGATTTATTGGTCGATTCCGATATTTACTCGATTTGGAATTTCACTTCGGTACAGATTACGGTTCCGGAATATGTTTATGTGCTTAACGAGAATATGGCGTCTTCGCTGATTCTCCTCTCAAAACATATTAACGGTAAACAGTAAATTCTACATAAAACAAAAGAAAGTATGCAAACAAAGAAAGGCGAGGTATTCATTATGGAAAATAAGAACACCTATGAAGTAGTCGACAGCGTAGAGAGCTTCGAAAGACTGCTCGCAAGAGTAAGAGAGGCTGAGAAGATTTTTGCTACCTACACACAGGAGCAGGTAGACAAGATTTTCAGAGAAGCAGCTGTTGCAGCTAACATGGCAAGAATTCCGCTTGCTAAGATGGCTGTAGAAGAGACAGGCATGGGCATTGTTGAGGACAAGATCATCAAGAATCACTATGCTGCAGAGTACATCTACAACAAGTACAAGGATACTAAGACTTGCGGAGTTGTTGAAGATGATCCGGTTTACGGTTACAAGAGAATTGCTGAGCCGTACGGCGTTATCGCAGCTGTTATCCCGACAACAAACCCAACTTCAACGGCTATCTTCAAAACTCTTATTTCTCTTAAGACAAGAAACGGTATCATCATCAGCCCGCATCCGCGTGCAAAGAAGAGCACAATTGCTGCTGCTAAGATCGTTCTTGAGGCTGCTGTTAAGGCTGGTGCTCCTGAGGGAATCATCGGATGGATTGACGTTCCTTCACTTGAGCTCACAAACCTCGTTATGAAAGAGGCTGACCTCATCCTCGCTACAGGCGGTCCCGGAATGGTTAAGGCTGCTTATTCTTCCGGTAAGCCGGCACTCGGCGTTGGCGCAGGTAACGTTCCTGCTATCATCGACGATACAGCAGATGTTACACTCGCTGTTAACTCCATCATTCATTCAAAGACATTTGATAACGGTATGATTTGTGCTTCCGAGCAGTCCGTTATCGTTCTTCCTTCAGTTTACAAGCAGGTTAAGGCTGAGTTTGCAAAGAGAAATTGCTATTTCTTAAAGCCCGATGAGATTGAGAAGGTCAGAAAGACCATTATCATTAACGGCGCACTTAACGCAAAGATTGTTGGTCAGCCTGCATACAAGATTGCTGAGCTCGCTGGTGTAACAGTTCCCGAGTACACAAAGATTCTCATCGGTGAAGTTGAGAGCGTTGATATCTCTGAGGAATTCGCTCACGAGAAGCTTTCTCCGGTTCTTGCTATGTACAAGGCTGAGGACTTCGACGATGCTATCGCAAAGGCATCTCAGCTCATCGCAGACGGCGGTTACGGACATTCATCTTCTCTTTACATCAACGTAAACGAGAAAGAGAAGCTTGCTAAGCACCAGGCTGCTATGAAGACTTGCCGTATCCTTGTTAACACTCCGTCATCTCACGGTGGTATCGGTGATCTTTATAACTTTAAACTCGCTCCGTCTCTTACACTTGGTTGCGGATCTTGGGGTGGTAACTCCGTTTCCGAAAACGTTGGTGTAAAGCACCTTATCAATCTTAAAACAGTTGCTGAGAGGAGAGAGAACATGCTTTGGTTCAGAACACCTTCCAAGGTATATTTCAGAAAGGGCTGTACACCTGTTGCTCTTGATGAGCTCAAGACTGTTCTCGGCAAGAAGAGAGCATTCCTCGTAACCGACAGCTTCTTATATAAGAATAACTACACAAAGGGAATTACAGATAAGCTCGATGAAATGGGCATCAAGTATGAGGTCTTCAGCGACGTTCAGCCTGATCCGACTCTTGCTTCCGCTAAAGCCGGTGCAGCTATAATGTCTAAGTTTGAGCCTGACGTTATCATTGCTCTCGGTGGTGGTTCCGCAATGGACGCTGCTAAGATCATGTGGGTTCTCTATGAGCATCCGGACGCAGACTTCTACAGAATGGCTATGGACTTCATGGATATCAGAAAGAGAATTTACACATTCCCGAAGATGGGCGAGAAGGCATACTTCATTGCTATTCCTACATCATCCGGTACAGGTTCAGAGGTTACTCCGTTCGCTGTTATCACAGATGAGAAGACAGGCACAAAGTATCCGCTTGCTGACTATGAGCTCCTTCCGAACATGGCTATTGTCGATACAGACAACATGATGACTCAGCCTAAGGGACTTACATCCGCTTCCGGTGTTGACGTTCTTACTCATGCAATGGAGGCTTATGTATCCATCATGGCTTCTGAGTTCTCTGACGGTCCTGCTCTTAAGGCTGCTAAGCTCGTATTCGAGTATCTCCCGAGAGCATACGACAACGGAAACGATGTTGAGGCAAGAAACAGAATGGCAGAGGCTTCCTGCTTGGCAGGTATGGCATTCGCAAATGCATTCCTCGGACTCAACCACTCCATGGCTCATAAGCTCGGTGCATATCATCACATTGCTCACGGTACAGCTAACGCTATCATCCTCACAAACGTTATGAGATACAACGCAGAGGACGACATCGCTAAGATGGGTACATTCTCTCAGTACACATATCCGCATGCATTTGACAGATATGTCGAGATGGCTAAGTTCATCGGTATCAAGGGCAAGAATGACCATGAGGTCTTCGAGAACTTCATCAAGGCAATTGAGGAGCTCAAGGAGCATGTTGGTATCAAGAAGACAATTGCAGACTACGGCGTAGACGAGCAGTACTTCCTCGATACTCTTGACGATATGGTTGAGCACGCATTTGATGACCAGTGCACAGGTGCTAACCCGCGTTATCCTAAGATGTCCGATATTAAGGAGCTTTATCTGAAGTCCTATTACGGTAAATAATCCGTTAAACATTAAGGGAGGATTTAATTATGGTACTTAATGAAGTTGTAGCAACAAGACCTGACAAGACCGTATACAAAGACGGAGACCTTGCTATTAAGGTTTTTGACGAAAATTATTCCAAGGCAGATATTCTCAACGAGGCACTTAACATTGCCAGAGTTGAGCAGACAGGCATCAACATCCCGGGCGTAAGAGCTGTTACGGTAGTTGAAGGAAAATGGGCTATTGTAACCGATTACATCGAGGGCAAGACTTTAGCAGAGCTCATGGCTGAGAATCCGGACAAAGAGGACGAATACCTCAATATGTTTGTTGACATTCAGCTTGAGATGCATGCTCACAAGGCTCCGCTTCTCACAAAGCTTTGGGATAAGATGCAGAGAAAGATCGGCGAAACCGACTTCGACGCAACAACAAGATACGAGCTTCAGACAAGACTTGATTCTCTTCCGAAGCATCACAAGCTTTGCCACGGTGACTTCAATCCGTCCAACATCATCATAAAGAATGATGGTACGGCATACATCATCGACTGGTCTCACGCAACTCAGGGTAACGCATCTGCTGATGCAGCGAGAACTTATCTTCTCTTCACTCTGAAGAACAAGGAGCTTGCAGACAAGTATCTCAACCTCTTCTGCAAGAAGAGCGATACAGCAAAGCAGTATGTTCAGAAGTGGCTTCCGATTGTTGCAGCATCCTACACTGTAAAGGGAAGTGCCGAAGAAAAGGCTTTCCTTAGCAGCTGGGTAAATGTTGTCGACTACGAATAATTCCTAAGGGATAATATAAGCTAAGTGCAGCCCTCAGCCCGTAAAGGCTGGGGGCTTTGCATATGACGTTTAGTTACAAAATGGACGTGAAAAGTAAAGTTACTTTATGCAATTCATAACATGGAATCTACCGTAAAGAAATATGGCTTTACGATACTTTATTTTGCGAAAATCTTTACTTAATCTTTACTTTTTAAATTATTGTGATAAAATGGATAGGTAAGATTTGCTTTGAAGGGTCAAATTCTCTTCTTGGCTTTTGTGTGCTGTATTTATATTACGTCCGATTTTGATTTAAAGGGCACGGGGATATATTATGAGTGTTTCACTTTATGAGCAAAAGATAAATTTAACTATGCTCACCGATTTCTATGAAATAACCATGGCTAACGGCTATTTCGCAAAAGGATTCAAGGATAAGATTTGTTACTTCGACATGTTTTTCAGAAAAGTTCCTGATGGCGGTGGTTTTGCTATCATGGCTGGTGTTGAACAGCTTGTCGAGTATCTCAGCAATTTGAGATTTACAGATGATGACATAGCTTATTTGAGATCCAAGAAAATCTTTAAAGAAGAGTTTTTGGCATACCTTGCCGATTTCAAGTTTACATGCGATGTTTGGTGCGTTCCCGAGGGAACACCTATTTTCCCCGGAGAGCCGCTTGTGACTGTAAAGGGGCCTGCAATTCAGGCTCAGTTTATCGAAACAATGGTTCTGCTTTGCATCAATCATCAGTCGCTTATTGCCACAAAGACAAACAGAATTGTCAGAGCGGCACAGGGCAGAGCTGTAATGGAATTCGGCTCGAGAAGAGCTCAGAGTTTTGACGGAGCTGTTTATGGCGCAAGAGCCGCTTATATCGGCGGATGCATCGGAACGGCTTGTACGATAAGCGATGAGATGTTCGGCGTGCCGGCACTCGGAACTATGGCTCATTCTTGGGTTCAGCTTTTTGATAACGAATATGAAGCATTTAAGGCTTACGCAGAGGAGTATCCGCAGAACTGCACGCTTCTTGTCGATACCTATAATGTTTTGCGTTCGGGCGTTCCCAATGCGATAAAGGTTTTCAACGAGGTTTTGGCACCGCTTGGCTATCGTCCTGCGGGAATTCGCATCGATTCGGGCGATATTACTTATCTTTCGAGAAAAGCAAGACAGATGCTCGATGAAGCCGGATATGAAGATTGTAAAATTTGTGCTTCAAATTCACTTGACGAATACATAATTCGTGATATGCTTATGCAGGGAGCAAAAATTGATTCCTTCGGAGTAGGCGAAAGACTTATAACTTCTTCTTCCGAACCTGTTTTCGGCGGAGTTTACAAGTTGGTCGGCGTAGAGCGTGAAGACGGCACAATTGAGCCGAAAATCAAGATTAGCGAAAATGTTTCCAAGATAACGACACCGGGATTTAAAGAGCTTTGGCGTCTTTATGACAGAGACACCGATAAAGCCATTGCCGATGTTATAACCATGCACGGGGAAATTATTGACGACGAAAAGCCGTACACGATATTTGACCCGAACAATACATGGAAAAAGAAAACTCTTGATAATTTCAGAGCAGTTCCGATCAGAAACAAAATTTTTGAGAACGGGCAGTGCCTTTATAATCCGAGAAACTTAAATGCGATAAGAGCTTATTGTTCTTCTCAGGTTGAAACCTTATGGGAAGAGGTAACGAGATTTGAAAATCCGCACAGCTACTATGTGGATTTATCGCAGGATCTTTGGGACGTAAAGAACAAATTGCTTTCTGAAAAATCATTTTGATATATTATTGAGCGGATCAGACAGTTGCGGATGGGCGAACGAAAGGGCTCATCTGAGGAAAGTCCGGGCTCCACAGGGCAAGAATAACGGCTAACGGCCGCCGGGGGCGACCCCAGGGAAAGTACAACAGAGATATACCGCCGTATTTACGGTAAGGGTGGAAAGGCGAGGTAAGAGCTCACCGGTATAATGGAGACATTATAGCCATGCAAACCCTATTCGGAGCAACACCGCGGAGAAACATATGCCTGCCCGGCAGTTTCGTGGAGGTGGCGTGAGTCAAGCAGTAATGCTTGATTAAGATAGATGACTGTCTAATACAGAACCCGGCTTACAGATTCGGTCAATTTTAATATTATAACTGAAAGGTAGTTTCTAACAATGAAGAAAATCAGTAAAGGTAAAGTACGTGATATTTATGAGGTCGACGACAAGTCTTTAATGATTGTTGTATCCGACAGAATTTCGGCTCTTGATTTCATCATGCCTAATGATATTCCTGATAAGGGCAAAATTCTTAACGGTATTTCGGCTTTCTGGTTTGATTATGTTAAGGATGTTATTCCGAACCACGTTATTTCCACAAACTTTGAGGATTTCCCTGAGGAATTCAGAAAGCCTGAGTTTGAGGGAAGAAGCATGTGGGTTAAGAAATTAAAAATGCTTCCCATTGAGTGCATCGTAAGAGGATATATCACCGGTTCAGGTTGGGCAGATTACAAGAAAACCGGTACAGTTTGCGGACTTCCGCTTCCTGAGGGACTCAAGGAATCTCAGAAGCTTCCCGAGCCGATTTTCACTCCTTCAACAAAGGCGGAGTACGGCGATCACGATGAGAATATTTCTTACGAGCGTTGCTGCGAGATTCTCGGCAAAGAACTTGGCGAGAAGGTAAAGAACGCTACAATCGCTGTATATAAGAAGTGCGCTGATTACGCTCTCGAGAAGGGCCTTATCATTGCGGATACAAAGTTTGAGTTTGGTCTTGACGAGAACGGCGAGCTTGTTTTGGCAGATGAGGTTTTAACTCCCGATTCAAGCCGTTTCTGGGCTCTTGACAAGTACGAGGTTGGCAGAGGACAGGATTCCTTCGATAAGCAGTACCTCAGAAACTGGCTCTACGACAACGGTTACTCCGATCACGCCCCGGAAGAGCTTCCCGAAATTGTTCAGACTACTACAAGAAATAAATACCTTGAGGCTTACGAGCTTATCACAGGTAAGACACTTTAATTTAAAAAATCCTACTTACTTAATATTAGGTGCTGTAACGAATGTGATGAAATTATTGTTCGAGCAAATAGGCAAGTAGAGGAAAGCACTCTCGGTTTGCGAAACAGACAGCAGAGCGTGAGGGTGTAACTGTGAATAGCTAATTATTTATGCATAGTCCAAAAAAGATAGTATCCGATTAAAGATACTATCTTTTTTTAGACTATATGATATTGTGTATTGCTTCGTAAATTTTTTGTGCGATATATGGGTTGTTCATTGTGTATATATGAATACCGTCGATTCCTTGTGAAATAAGATCAACAATCTGATCTACTGCATAAGCAATTCCCGCATCACGCATAGCTACAGGATTATTTTCATATCGTTCCATCATTAGTACAAACTTTTTAGGGACGGTTGCTCCGCAAAGGGTTGCCATTCGCTCAATCTGCTTTTTATTAATCACTGGCATGATTCCCGCTTCAATCGGAATATTGATACCGGCAATCTGACAGCGTTCCAAAAATGAATAAAAGTATTTATTGTTAAAGAAAAGCTGCGTAATCAGATGATCGACGCCTGAGTCAACCTTGCGTTTCAGATTTTGAATATCTTCTATTTTGCTTGCTGATTCAACATGACCTTCGGGATAGCAAGCTGCAATAATATCAAAATCGCCATGAGCTTTAATAAATTCTATTAAATCAGATGCGTGTTCAAAATCACCTTTCGTATATCCATCTTTCGGAATATCTCCTCTGAGTGCCAGAATGTTTTCAACTCCTATATTTTTGAGCTCCTGCAATTTTTCGGATACATTCGACTTGCTCAGACCGATGCACGGCAGATGGGCTACACTTTCAATTCCGCAATTTCTGATGGTTTGTGCGATCTTAAAAGTCTCATTATCGTTTTTTCCTCCGCCTGCACCATAAGTCACGCTGATAAAGTCTGGAGATAATTTCTTTAGTTCATTCAGTGTATCATAGATCGTGTTGACAGGTAATGTCGGCTTCGGTGGAAATACTTCATAAGACAGCACCGTCTTTTCCTTAAACAGATTCTTTGTTTTCATCTCTGATTTCTTTTGCCGCTTCCACAAGATTTTTAAGGCTTGCTTCAGTTTCGGTAGTTCCTCTCGTTTTCAGTCCGCAGTCTGGGTTGACCCATAACTTTTCGGGAGCAATTTTATCCAGCATTTTATGAAGTGCTGATTTGATTTCTTCGACGGACGGCACTCTCGGTGAGTGAATATCATAAACGCCGGGACCGACTTCGGTTTTAAAGTTGTTTTCCTTTAAGGAATCCAATATCTGCAAATCGGAACGAGAAGCCTCGAAGGTAATAACATCTGCATCCATATCGTCAATTGCTTTTATAATATCGGTGAATTCGCTGTAACACATATGAGTATGAACTTGTGTTTCTGCCTTTACTCCGCTGTGAACAAGACGGAATGCGGGAATGGCAAAATCAAGATAATCGCAGTACCAGTCGGATTTTCGCAGCGGCAATTTTTCGCGCAGTGCAGCCTCGTCAACCTGAATGATTCGGATACCGTTTTTCTCCAAGTCCAATATTTCATCACGGATAGCTAACGCAATCTGATAGGTGCTCTCCTTTACCGATATATCCTCTCGGGGGAACGACCAGTTAAGAATAGTTACCGGCCCTGTCAGCATACCTTTCATCGGCTTTTTGGTAAGACTTTGTGCATAAACCGACCAATCCACCGTCATCGGTTTGCTTCTTGAAACATCGCCCCAGATAATCGGCGGCTTAACACAGCGTGTGCCGTAGGACTGTACCCATGCCTTTTCGGTAAACAGATAGCCATTCAGCTGTTCGCCGAAGTATTCAACCATATCATTCCTTTCAAACTCTCCGTGAACAAGCACATCCAAGCCGATTTCTTCTTGCAGTTTTACACATTCGGCAATCTTTTTACGGTTGAATTCTATATACTCGCTTTCTGTAATGTTGCCTTTTCTGAAAGCGGTACGGTTCGCCTTAACATCCGAGGTTTGTGGGAAAGATCCAATTGTTGTTGTCGGGAACAGTGGTAAGCTAAATTCCTTTTTCTGAATTTTCTCTCTTTCTTCAAATGCAGGGAGTCTTGTAAAATCGCTCTCGCTTATATTTGCAACTCTTTCCTTAACGGCAGGGTCATTACAATCAGTTCTGTTGTTGTGTAATGCAACATTCGTTTTATACAAGTTTTCGTTTGCGTAGTCTGTTTCTGACAATAATTTAAGTTCAGCAAGCTCAGAGAGCTTTTCTTCCGCAAAAGCAAAATGCTCAAGATATTTTTGCGGTAACTTTGTTTCGTTTTTTAATGTATAGGGGACATGGAGCAATGAGCAGGAAGTGCTGAGCGCTGTTTCAATGCCTTTGGATTTTAAATTGTCAATCAAATCCAAAGTTTTTCCATAACTGTTTTTCCAAATGTTCTTACCGTTTACTACACCGGCGAAAAGAATCTTATCGTCTGCAAATCCGTTTTCCGATACAAGTTCAAAAGTCTTTTTGCCTTCAACAAAATCAAGTCCGATACCGTCAAAATCGAGAGCGGAAATATTTTTATAGCAGTCACGAACATCTCCGAAATATGTTTGAAGCAATATCTTTACTTTGTTTTTTGCCGAAAGGATACCGCTGTAAAGCTTTTCAAAAAGCACAATGTCTGACTCTGTTAAATCATGTACCAAATACGGTTCGTCAAACTGTACCCATTCTGCGCCGCACTTATTAAATTTTGAAAGTAAATCGGAATACGCGGTGATAACATCGTCAGCATAATCCTCAGCAGTTTTTGATCCCGTATATCTTAAAAGCTTTAACAATGTGAATGCGCCGATAATGACAGGTTTTGTGGTAATATTGAAGGATTTTGCTTCTTCAAATTCATCAAAAGGTTTTGTTCCTGCAAGCTGAATCTCAGTGTTGTCGTCAATTTCGGGAACCATGTAGTGGTAATTGGTATTAAACCACTTTTTCATGGCAAGCGCTTTTACATCTCCCATTTCTCCCTGGTAGCCTCTTGCCATTGCGAAATAAGTATCAATAGGTGACAAATTTAAAGAAGAATAACGGGACGGAACAATATTGAAAAGAACTGCGGCATCCAGCATATTGTCATAAAATGAAAAATCATTTGATGGAATAAAATCAAGGCCAGAGGCTTTCTGAGTCAGCCAATTCGCTTTTTTTATTTCTTTTGCTGTGGTTTTCAGCTCATCGGCAGAAATCTCTTTTCTGAAATATTTCTCCGTGGCAAATTTAAGTTCTCTCAGAGTACCTACTCTCGGATAACCGATAATTGATGTACGCATACATATATCTCCTAACTTAGATTATAAAAATTACAAGCAGCCTTTCTGTGCTTACCGGAATTCAGTGTAGCACAAAAAGGCTGCTATGTGTTAATATTTGTTTTTTGCTTCATTCCATAGTTTAAAACTATGTAAAATAACCCTCAGTATAATTTTATCAGATGCTCTGAACAGCATTTTCAGACGCAGTTCAGCTGTTTGTCCGGCGATATACCGGATTTCTGTTCAAATCACTGCTAAAAATGGCTCGGCTATTTTGATATTAAGAGATGTAATTATTTCTGATGCCAGTTATCGTAAATTACTTTAACGGAGCGAACCATTTCTTTGGCGAAAGTCGAAACATACTTTCTGTTATAGAGAGCTTTAACTCTTTCCTTTGTGGATTCGTACGGCGAATTGCCCATGAGCTCCTCTTCGCTCAATTCTCTGTAAGAGTTTTCAAACACTACGGATTCTTTGGGAAGGCGTTTAATCTGAGCTCTGTTCTTCTGCTGTTCTGTCGGATAACCGAAAACGAGCATGGAAACGGGGGCGACGTGCTCCGGAATGTTCAAGAGTTCTTTAACGGTCTCAAAGTTCTCGATGATGTCACCGATATAGCAAGAACCTATTCCAAAGCTTTCTGCGGCAACGCAAGCGGCATGTGCGGCAATAACTGCGTCGTTGGTGGATAGAACAAGGTCGCTGAGTTCAGGGGCGGGAACATCCTCACAATCGGAAAGCTTAAACTTTCTGAGCCATCTGTGATAATCTGCACAGAAGACGAGAACCATTTTTGCCTTTGCGATAAACGGCTGATTGTCACAGCTGACGGCAAGTTTTTCTTTGAGTTCGGGATCTGTTATGTCAATAATCGAATATAACTGCATGTTGCCCGCAGTAGGTGCTCTCATTGCGGCGCCTAAAATGGCATCTTTGATTTCGGGCGAAATCTCTTCATCGGTGAACGCTCTGACGGATTTTCTGTTTTTTAAGACTTCCATTACTTTATTTTCCATGGGGAACCTCCTCGTAAATTTGTTATATTAGCTCAAATATATCATCGCAAATAATTCTTGTCAAGAAAACAACTAACCAAAAAAACTGTTGACATTTAATAATGATAGTGCTATCATTATTAAGCACTTAACAATTAAGCAAATGTTTATGAAAGGAGAAAATTATGGATTACAGAGAATTAACCGCAAGGTTAATAAAGCTTAATCTGGTTATGAAGCTTTATTCAAGCGAGGAGTTAGATTCACTCGGAGTCCATTTCAGTCAGACACCAATTTTGGGTTACATTTCACAGCATCCGCGTTGTACACAGATAGAAATTGCCGAGGCACTTTCTGTCTCTCCGGCATCGATAGCTCTGTCTACCAAAAGAATGGAGAAGTCGGGTTTTATCATCAAAGAGATTATGCCTGACAATTTGAGATGCAAGAGACTCAGCCTTACCGATAAGGGAAGGTTTATTTATGAGAAGGGCATTTCAATCAGAGACGAGCAGGACGCACAGATGTACAGCGGTTTCAGTGAGGAAGAGCTTGCCGAACTCAGCGGATTAATTGACAGGCTGACTATTAATCTGACAAAAGAGGAATCCAATGTTATTGAACATAATGTAATCGGTGACCTTGAAAAGCAGATTGAAAACATTTTCAATAAGAATTAGAAAGGGAGAAGGCAATGTTAAAAAAGATTGCTCCCGCAGTAAAAGGCTACTTAAAGTACACCATACTTTCACCGCTGTTAATGATAGGTGAAGTTATAATGGAGTGCCTTATACCTGTAACTATGGGAAATATAGTTGATAACGGTATAAATCAAAATGATATACACTATGTTATCGTTCACGGACTATTGATGGTTATGTATGCTTGCATTTCACTTTTCTGCGGATGTATGGCCGGTAGATTTTCATCAATTGCCAGCGTTGGTTTTGCAAAGAATTTGAGAAAAATGCTTTTTGCGAAGGTTCAGACTTTTTCGTTTGCTAATGTTGATAAATTTTCAACAGGTTCTCTTATCACAAGACTTACAAACGATGTTACCAATGCACAGAACGCATTCCTTACATGCATAAGAATGCTTTTCAGAGCACCTATCACTTTCGTGGTAGCTATCATCATGTGCTTAAGGCTTTCTGCTAAGCTTTCTTTGTCGTTTACGATTTTCGTTCCGATAATTGCAATTGCACTTGTTATTATCCTTAATATGGCATTCCCCAGATTTAACGAAATGTTGAACGCAATGGATGCTCTTAACACAGATGTTCAGGAAAACCTTACAGCAATCAGAATCGTTAAGGCTTTTGTCCGTGGCGATTTTGAGAGAAAGAAATTTAATGCGGCTGTACGCAAGGTAAAGAACACTCAGCTTTCCGCTGAAAAAATCGTTATTTGGACTATGCCTGTCATGATGTTCTGCATGTACGCTTGCAACATTATCGTTGCATGGTTCGGTGCAAAAATCGTTATTGGCGGCGGAATGGGAACAGGTGCTCTCATGAGCTTTTTCACCTACATAGCTCAGATACTTATGTCTCTTATGATGATCTCTATGATCTTCATGCAGATAGTTATCTCCAAGGCTTCTGTTAAGAGAATTGTTGAAGTTCTTGACGAAGTTCCCGATATCACAAGCGGAAACAGCAAGGATGATGTTAAGGACGGAGAGATTGAGTTTAAGAATGTTTCGTTCTCTTACAGCAAGAATCCCGATAACTTAACTCTTAAGAATATAAACCTTCACATTAAGTCAGGTCAAACAGTCGGTATTATCGGCGGAACAGGTTCGGCTAAGTCTTCACTTGTACAGCTTATTCCGAGACTTTACGATGTTCAGGGCGGCGAGGTACTCGTTGGCGGCAAGAATGTAAAGGACTATGACATTAAGACACTTCGTGACGCCGTATCGATGGTTCTTCAGAAAAACGTGCTTTTCTCGGGTACAATTGAAGACAACCTCAGATGGGGTGACGAAAACGCTACCGAAGAACAGATTATAGAAGCATGTAAAGCCGCACAGGCTCACGATTTCGTTATGAGCTTCCCGAAAGGTTACCAAACCGATATGGGACAGGGCGGTGTTAATGTCTCAGGCGGACAGAAACAACGTCTTTGTATCGCAAGAGCACTTTTAAAGCACCCGAAGGTTCTTATTCTCGATGACTCGACAAGTGCCTGTGATACAGCAACCGACAGTAAGATAAGAGCATCATTTAAGTCGGAGTATCTCAAAGATGTAACAAAGATTGTTATTGCACAAAGAATTACTTCCGTTATGGATTCCGACCTTATTATAATTCTTGACGAAGGTCAGATTATTGCATCAGGTACTCATGACGAGCTTATGAAGAACAGTGAGGTTTATCGCGAGATTTACACCTCACAGCAGAAAGGAGCTGAAGAATAATGCCGGGACCGATGAATCAAGGAAACAGAAGACCGGGAGGACCCGGAGGACCGGGCGGCCCGAGAATGGCAGGACCTGCGGTTAAGCCGAAGAACGCCAAGAAAACAATCGGCAGAATTCTTAAGTATGTCGGTTCATACAAAGCTCTGTTGTTTGTTGTTGCTGGATGTATTATCGTATCCTCAATAGCTTCAATCGGAAGTTCTTACCTTATTAAACCGCTTGTCAACAATTACATCATGCCGTTTATAGGTCAGGATAATCCTGATTTGAGCGGATGCGTAAGACTGCTTGTTACAATGGGCATTATTTACGCTTGCGGCGTTGTGGCTTCCTATGTGTACTCAAGACTTATGCTTCAGATTTCGGCAAATACTCTTGAGAAAATCCGAGTCGATCTTTTTGATCACATGGAAGATCTTCCGATAAGATATTTCGACCAAAATACTCACGGCGAAATAATGAGCCGTTACACAAACGATATGGACACATTGAGACAGATGATTTCTCAGAGCTTACCACAGCTTTTCTCATCGGGTCTTACCATTATCGGAGTGTTCATCGCAATGGTAGTAACAAGCTGGCAGCTCACTATAGTAGTAATCGTGTTCTTGGCACTGCTTATGTTCCTCATGAAGAAGATAGGCGGAAAGAGTGCACTTTACTTCATTAAGCAGCAGATGGATCTCGGTGCTGTGAACGGCTACATAGAAGAGATTATCGATGGTCAGAAGGTTGTTAAGGTATTTAACCACGAGGAAAAGGCTGCGGAAGACTTTGATGTTGTCAACGACGCTTTCACAGAGAGCAGCACCAAGGCTAACATTTACGCAGCAATAATGGGACCGGTTTCGAATAACCTTTCTCATATTCAGTATGCTTTCCTTTCATGCGTAGGAGCATTGCTCGTAATTGCCGGTCATCTTGATGTCGGTTCTGTTGCGGCTTTCCTTAACTACTCAAAGTCATTCACTAACCCGATTTCTCAGATTACCCAGCAGATGAACTCTATTTTCACTGCTCTTGCAGGTGCGGAGAGAATTTTCAAGCTTATTGATGAAGAGCCCGAGGTTGATGACGGCTACGTCACACTCGTTAACGCTCAGTATGATAAGGACGGAAACCTTGTTGAGTCAGAAAAGAGAACAGGAATCTGGGCTTGGAAGCATCCTCACAAGGAAACAGGAACAACAACTTACACGCTTGTTAAGGGCGAGGTTGAATTTGAGGATGTTGTGTTCGGTTATGAGCCTGACAAGATTGTTCTTAACGGAATCAGCTTAAAGGCTAAAGTAGGCGAGAAGTTTGCGTTCGTCGGTTCGACCGGTGCGGGCAAAACTACAATCACAAACCTTATTAACCGTTTCTATGATGTTCCTGACGGAAAAATCCGTTATGACGGCATAAACATCAACAAGATTAAGAAAGATGATTTGAGAAGATCTCTCTCAATGGTTCTTCAGGATACTCACTTGTTTACGGGTACGGTTATGGAGAACATCCGTTACGGTAAGCTTGACGCTACCGATGACGAGTGCATTGCAGCCGCTAAGCTTGCAAATGCAGATTTCTTCATTTCGCATCTTCCGAACGGTTATCAGACAGTTATCACAGGCGATGGCTCAAACCTTTCACAGGGTCAGAGACAGCTTATTGCAATAGCAAGAGCCGCTGTTGCAGATCCTCCTGTTCTTATTCTCGATGAGGCTACTTCCTCAATCGATACGAGAACAGAAAGTCTCATTGAAAAAGGTATGGACAGCCTTATGCAGGGCAGAACGGTTTTCGTTATCGCTCACAGACTTTCAACTGTCAGAAACTCCAACGTTATCATAGTTCTTGAGCACGGCAAGATTATTGAGCAAGGCAATCACGATTCGCTTATTGCTCTTCACGGTAAATATTACCAGCTTTATACCGGTGCTTTTGAGTTGAGCTAAACTTACAAAACCTGTCATCTGAGACGATGACAGGTTTTCTTTTTTGCATAAATTTAGCAAGCAATAATTTATTGACAATTGCTATATTTGTGGTATTATTTAGGTGAATTTTTCACCACTTAAAACCAACGAAATGAGGTATTTACCAATGAAAGTTGCTGTTATCGGCTGCGGTACAATTGCTAACGCGGCACATATTCCGTCATATATGAATAACCCGGAAACGGAGATTAAGTATTTCTGCGATATTATCCCTGAGAGAGCAGAAGCCGGCGTTAAGCGTCAGGGTTCGGGCATTGCATGCACTGATTACCACGATGTTCTTGCTGATCCCGAAGTAGAGGCAATTTCTATCTGTACTCCCAATAATGTTCATGCTCAGATTGCAATTGACGCCATGAGAGCTGGCAAGGATGTTTTGAGCGAAAAGCCTGCCGCAAGAGTTTATTCCGAGGCACTTGAGATGCAGAAGGTTCAGCACGAGACAGGCAGAATTCTCAACATAGGCGTTTGCAACAGATTTAACGACAGTGTAAATCTTTTAAAGAAATATATTGATGACGGCAGACTCGGAAACATACATCATGTTTATGTCAGTTTCAGAGCTCACAGACAGATTCCCGGACTCGGCGGGGCATTTACAACTAAGGCTATTGCCGGCGGCGGAGCACTTATTGACTGGGGCGTGCATTATCTCGATATCGTAATGTACTGCTGCGGCGATCCGAAGGTTTATACCGTTTCGGGTGAGACTTTCTGCAAGCTTGGCAAGGACATGGAAAACTATGTCTATACCGATATGTGGGCTGGCCCACCGAAGTATGACGGAGTTTATGATGTTGACGATTCCGTAACAGGATTAATCAGAACTTCAGGCCCTGTTATAACGCTTAACGGTGCATGGGCTCAGAATATAGGCGAGGAAGACCGCTACATTGACTTTATGGGCGATAAGGGCGGCATAAGACTTCACTACGGTAAAGATTTCACATTCTACACTACTGAGTACGGTGCTTTGACCGAGACAACTCCTAAATTCACAATGCGTGACATGTATCAGAACGAGATAGACGAGTTTGTAAAGTGCATTCACACAAGAGAAAAGCTTGCTTCCGACATTGATACAGTTATCATAACCGCTCAGATGATGCAGGCTATTTATGATTCTGCTGAGGTTCATAAGGAATTGACACTTAACGAGAGAGATTAAGAGGTTTGCTATGTACAATTTTCCGATAGGCGTTTTGCTTGAATCTTTCAGATTGCCGCTTGATGAGGCTTTGGATAAAGCATGCGAGCTTGGCTTTAAAGGTATACAGATTTACGCGACAACAGGCGCACAGGCACCCGAAAATCTCTCGGCAGAGGGAAGAAAAGAACTTCTCAACAAAGTGAAATCCAGAGGACTTGTGGTTTCGGCGCTTTGCGGAGATTTGGGAAAAGGATTTACAGATCCTAATCTGAATGAAGAGCTTGTAGAAAAGTCGAAGAGAATTCTTGACCTTGCCAAGGATCTTGAAACCGATATAGTTACAACTCATATCGGAGTGGTTCCTGAGGATAAAACCAATCCGAGATATGCCGTTATGCAGTCGGCTTGCGGCCGGTTAGCAGAGTATGCCGATTCTCTTAATGCTCATTTTGCCATTGAAACAGGCCCTGAGAAAGCGGTTACTCTTAAAAACTTTCTTGACGGACTTCACTCAAAAGGAGTTGCAGTAAATCTCGATCCGGCTAATTTTGTAATGGTAACGGGTGACAATCCTGTTGATGCGGTTTACACCCTCAAGGATTATATAGTTCACACTCACGCAAAGGACGGAAAAAGACTTTTCTATCGTGATCCCGAGGTGGTTTACGGACTTCGTAAAGACGTTATAGTTGAGGACGAGTCATTTAAGGAATTGCCTCTCGGAAGCGGAGACGTTCCGTTTGCCGAATATCTTGGCGCGCTTGATGACATAGGCTACAAAGGCTTCTTGACAATCGAGAGAGAAGTCGGAGATGATCCCACGGCAGATATAGTTCTTGCAAGAGACTTTTTGAGAAAACAAATAGGATAAGGCGAGAGAGACAGTTTTTAACACTGTCTCTTTCTTAAAATCGGATGTGACTTCGGTTGTGATAAAATTCACTGAATTTTAAAAGGAAATTAAAATATGGAAAATAATTATAAGCAAGAATTTATAGAGATATATAATAAATATATCACCAGACGCGGAGCCGACAAACTTCTCGAATGGATAGAGAAGACCGATTTCTTTACCGCTCCCGCAAGCACAAAGTACCACGGCGCATGCGAATCGGGACTTGTCATGCACAGCCTTAATGTCTATAAGGTTTTGAGAGAAAGGTATTTTGAAGAGGGAAAAGACAGCGAAGAAAGTTTTGCACTTTGTGCTTTGCTTCACGATTTTTGCAAGGCAAATTTCTATACTATTTCCATGAGAAATCAAAAGGATCCCAATACTGGCGAGTGGAAACATGTTCCGTATTATTCGATTGAAGATAAGTTCCCGTATGGCCATGGCGAAAAGTCGGTGTTTTTAATTGAACGTTATGTAAAGCTCAGTTTGGAGGAGGCTATGGCTATCCGCTGGCATATGGGAGGTTTTGATGAGTCCGTAAAGGGTGGAAGCTTCTCGCTGTCAAAGGCGTTCAGCGAATATCCGCTTGCCGTAAAGCTGCATTTGGCAGATCTTGAGGCAACTTATCTATTGGAGAAAGGTACATCAGAAGTAAATCATTGATATGAACATACTTAGTTTAATTTCTTTTACCGCAGATTCAATTAATAATATTAATTATGAGCTTGCCGAAAACAAATCGGTTTCTGTTTTGACCGACAACGGTTTGACAGTGGATTCGCTCTATTCTGTGTTGTCGGGAAGAAGTGAATACAGCGGAAATTTAACGCTGTTCTCGATGGAATGTCGAGATTATCCCGAGGTTATCAGGAGACTGTGCGGGTTTGTCAGCTTAAAAACCGGACTTTACGAGGACAGCACGGTAAAAAATAATCTTTTGGTTTATTCGGCATATCAAGGATACGATCAAGAAGATATAAAGGAAAGAATTACATCTTTGCTAAAAAAAATAGGGCTGTGGGAGCATAGGGGAAAGCTTGTAAGAAAATTGGACGATTTATCAAAGCTTAAACTGAGATATGTGATGGCTGTACTCCATTCACCTAAGATTCTTTTTTCGTTTGATGCATTGAGCAGTGTCGATGAAGATGAAACAGGGGATATTGCCGAGTTTCTGAACTACTTAAAAACTCAGGAGAATATATCGGTTGTAAATATAACCACAAAACCGGATTTGTGCTTTAAGGACGATGATATTTTAATTGTAACAGATTCTGAATTAAAAGCCGTCGGTTCTGCTGAAGAGATAATCAGGCTGTGCCCATTAAAAGATTTGGCGGTTATAAGCACTGCGGATAATTCTCTTGATTATGACGGCAGTTTCTCCGTGAATGAAGACGGATCGTTCAGTATTGACATCGAAGCTGAAAACGATATTTCACAAATAATCAAATCGGTCGCGCTTCGTGATAATCGTATAACTTGCGCTTATCTGAAAAAGGTTTCTCTGGAAGACGCATTTAATTATTATTGCAAGGCGGTGGAAGAGAATATATGAGAGAAGAAAAAACCAAACTTACTGACTTAATTACGCTGAATATAAAGTACATTTTTAATCAAAAGATTTGTACTGCTTTGATAGCGTTTCTGATAATGAACTTAAGTATATTGGTTCCGCTATTCTATATGCTTGCCGCGCTTCTTTATAAGGATACAACAGGTCAGTTATCCACAATCTATTTTGATGCCGATATAACCTCAACCGATAATCAAATTCTTTACGGAATATTTGTGGGAACGGTCTCGCCGTTCATACTTTCGTTTTTGTCGATATTGGTTACGTTCATCGCTTCAGCCGCATGTTTTGTGTCCGAGAGGCAGAACGGAACCATGCCCTTATTGATGTTGAGCACATCGGAGCCGATAAAAATCTATGACGCTAAAATTCTTGCGGTGTTTATTTTCTCGCTTTTCTGCACGGCGGTTGCCGCACTATGCTCGGGAATTATATCTCTCATAGGTTGTGCTTTTATGGGACTGCACGGAACTTTTACAATTGAGAAAATAATTGAGTTCATTTTGCTTATTCCGGGACTTGTTTTCTTGAGCACTCATTTATCGTATATGATAAACAGAAGAAAAAATAAAGTTTTCTTATCCGTTACTTCTTGCGGTTATGTTTGCTTGCCGTTTGTTATATTGTATATAGGCGAATTTACAGGACTTTACGGTTTGAATTTAATCAGCTATCTTGTTTTGTTTTTGCTTCTTGTGGCAGGATCTCTTGTGCTGTATTTCTTTTCGAGAAAGAAAATATCTTACAGCAAAGATATTTGATTGACTTCTAAGAGTTATTTGTTATAATCAAAGTACGGATATTCTCCGCTTTTAATTAAACTGTGTATTAGGTTGAAAACCCAAAATAAGAAAGGAAAATGGCTATGTATATTTACAAGACTAAGGGCGTTTGCTCAAAAGAAATTCACGTTGAACTTGACGGCGATGTAATTAAGGATTGCAAGATTGTCGGCGGTTGCCACGGAAACACTCAGGGTGTTTGCGCTCTTGCAAAAGGAATGACTGTTGACGAGTATGTTAAGAGATGCAAGGGAATTAAGTGTGGTTTTAAGCCGACATCTTGTCCCGATCAGCTTGCTATCGCTCTCGAAGAGGCAAGAGCAGCTCAGAACTGATAAGCCTAATAAAAAACTGAAAGAGGACACCACACGGTGTCCTCTTTTTTGTCGTCTTAGAGTTTTTTATTCCGATAACATATAGCTTAAAGTCATCAAGCTGTCGTTAAGGTGAACGTTTTCGATTATCACATCATCATATTTGAGCGACAAATCGCAGTGGCTGAAATTCCAAAAAGCTTTAATTCCCAAATCGCAAAGATTGTCACAGGTTTCTTCGACGGCAACATTCGGAATACAGATTATTGCCATGGTGGGTTTGTTCTCTTCACAGAACTTCGGGAGCTCCGCCATATCCGAGACGGTATAGCCGCGGACTTCTGTTCCAATCACTTTCGGGGAGATATCAAAAACGCCACATAGGTCAAAGCCCATGCTTGAGTAATTGATTGAGAGCAATGCTCTTCCGAGGTTACCGGCGCCGATAAGAATACACTTTCTCTGACTTTGAACTCCCAAAATATTACCGATTGTCTCTTTCAGATTGGAAACGGCATAGCCGTAGCCTTGCTGACCAAAGCCGCCGAAGCAATTGAAATCCTGTCGGATTTGAGAAGCTGTGAAGCCCATCTTTTCAGAAAGCTCTTTTGAAGAAATTCTTACAATTCCTTTTTTCTCAAGCTCACTCAAATATCTGTAATATCTTGGCAGCCTTCTTATAACTGACATAGAAATGTTATTCTTAGCAATCATTGTATATTAAACTCCTGAGATTTATATTAAGCCTGTAAAGACTTTAAGGTTTCGCCGATGGCAACAAGAAATTCCTCGGTATCGACCTTCTTTTTGTTTTCAAGGCTTGACATTGCGTACAAATCACCTGTCATTGTGCCGCTTTCAATTGTATCGATAGTGGCTTTTTCAAGATTGTCCGCAAATGTAATTAATTCCTTAATGTTGTCGAGCTCACCTCTTTTTCTGAGTGCTCCGCTCCACGCAAAAATAGTGGCAACAGAGTTTGTAGAGGTTTTTTCGCCCTTTAAATATTTGTAGTAATGTCTCTGGACGGTTCCGTGAGCAGCCTCGTACTCATACACTCCGTCAGGGGAGACAAGAGCAGAAGTCATCATTGCCAAACTGCCGTAAGCAGTAGCAACCATATCGCTCATAACATCACCGTCATAGTTCTTGCAAGCCCAAATGTAGCCGCCCTCGCTTCTGATAACTCTTGCGACAGCATCGTCTATGAGTGTATAGAAGTACTCAATGCCGGCTTTTTCAAACTTCTCCTTATATTCGCTCTCGAATATTTCGTTGAAGATATCCTTGAAGCGGTGATCGTATTTTTTGGAGATTGTATCTTTTGTTGCAAACCACAAATCCATCTTTGCGTCAAGAGCATAGTTAAAGCATGTTCTTGCAAAACTTGCGATAGACTTATCGATGTTGTGAAGTCCCTGGATAATTCCGGGAGTTTCAAAGTTGTGGATAAGAGTTCTTGTTTCGTTTCCGTTTTCATCTGTTACGACAAGCTCGGCTTTAGCGTTAGCCGGAACGGTTGTTTCAACTCCCTTATAAACGTCGCCGTAAGCGTGTCTTGCAATAGTAATCGGCTTAGTCCAAGTGGGAATATAAGGGGTGATTCCTTTTACAAGAATCGGAACTCTGAAAACGGTTCCGTCCAAAATAGCACGGATTGTACCGTTTGGGGATTTCCACATTTCGGAAAGGCCGTACTCCTTAACTCTGTCCGCGTTAGGTGTAATTGTTGCGCATTTAACGGCGACGCCGTATTTTTTTGTAGCGAGAGCAGAATCAACGGTTACCTGATCCTTTGTCTTCTCTCTGTACTCAAGGCCCAAATCGTAGTACTCTGTCTTAAGATCAACATACGGAAGAATGAGGATGTCTTTAATCTTCTGCCAGACAATCCTGGTCATTTCATCGCCGTCTATCTCAACAAGGGGAGTAGTCATTTGTATTTTTTCCATACCTTGAATTTCCTTTCTTTCTTTCTCATCAAATTTAGAATGCCTAAGGCATATAATATTACTTAATAATTCTATCGATAATCCCTTTACTTGTCAATACTTTAACAGAGATTTTTGCTTTTTTAACAATCATTTTGGCTAATTCCTATAAATAGGATAATTTATACATATCGGTAAAGAAGTTTTTGGCACTAACGCTTGAAAATATATCGAAAGTCAAGTATAATCATATCGCATATGTGTATTCGAAGGAGCTTGGCTTCTTGTGATACAGACAGTCGGTAAACCTGTTTTACAGCGAAAACAGATTATTTTGCCGATTTAACACCGAAATGATATTACTTTACAGAGGAATGATTATATGGCATTGTTAACAAAAGGGCCAAAGGGCACACAGGATCTTCTTCCTAAGCAGACTGAAAAATGGCAGCTTGTCGAGGACGTTATGAGAAGTGAAGCGGGAGTTCACGGATTCGGTGAAATCAGAACACCGGTATTTGAGCACACCGAGCTTTTCTTGAGAGGCGTTGGAGACACTACGGATGTTGTCGAGAAGCAGATGTATACTTTTACCGACAAAGGTGACAGAAGCATCACGCTTAAGCCGGAAGGTACTGCGGGCGTTGTGCGTTCACTTTTGGAGAGCGGAATTTATAATGACGGATATCCCGTTAAGCTTTATTATATAACTCCGTGTTACCGCTATGAAAAACCTCAGGCAGGAAGACTCAGAGAGTTCCACCAGTTCGGTGTTGAGATGTTCGGCGCTGCAGAGCCTATTGCAGATGCTGAAATTATCATGCTCGCCAAGAATATTTTTGACAGACTCGGCGTAAGGAATTTGTCTTTGGAGATCAATTCTATCGGTTGCCCGACTTGCAGAGCTAAGTATCACGCTGCTCTTAAAGAGTATTTCTCCGCATATACAGATAAACTCTGCGATACTTGCAACTCAAGAATCGAGAGAAACCCCATGAGAATTCTTGACTGCAAAAGCCCTGTTTGCTCAGAGATAGCTAAGGGAGCGCCCAAGATTATAGATTATCTTTGCGAGGATTGTTCCAAACATTTTGAGGGTGTTAAGAGTTATCTTGATGCTGTCGGCATGGAGTACACGGTTAATCCGAGCATAGTAAGAGGTTTGGATTATTACACGAGAACTGTTTTCGAGTTTGTATCAAACGACCTCGGCGCACAGAGCACCGTTTGCGGCGGCGGACGTTATGACGGTCTTGTTGAGCAGATGGGCGGAAAGCCTACCGCGGGTCTAGGCTTCGGTATGGGTCTTGAAAGACTTATGCTCGTTTTGGAAGCTCAGAAGATTGAGTTCCCCGAGGAAAACAAGTGCGAGTGCTTTATCGTTTCAATGGGCGAAAAAGCTCTTACAAAGGCATTTGATCTCTCGAACAAACTTCGTGAGTGCGGCGTACCTGCCGATTGCGACCTTTGCGGAAGAAGCCTTAAAGCTCAGATGAAATATGCTAACAAGATTGGCGCTAAGTTTACAATCGTACTCGGCGATTCAGAGCTTGAGAACGGTAAGGCTGTAATAAAGGCTATGGACTCGGGAGAGACAAAGGAAATTTCTCTCGGCGAGAACTTTATTGACGATTATATTGTATATGTCACCGAGATGGAGGATGACATAGAATTTTGATTTTAATTTAGATGCAGTCGATTCAAAGTCGGTTGCATCTAAAATTAACGATGAAATTTATGATGGCACTCAATCTGTTTTGCGGAAGAGTACCGTTTGATTTATTTTAATTGAAAGGACCCTTTAGGGTTAGGCAAGAAAATGAAAGCAGAATTTTTATCGGGTATGAAAAGAACAAATTACTGTTCTGACCTGAGAATTGAGGATGTCGGAAAGACTGTTAC
This sequence comes from uncultured Prevotella sp., assembly GCA_963621245.1. Lineage (GTDB taxonomy): Bacteria > Bacillota > Clostridia > Oscillospirales > Acutalibacteraceae > SIG603. The sequence goes on from CAVFCW010000006.1 coordinate 108,235, forward strand.
GGTTTTCGGCTGGTGTCAGAGACAGAGAAATCTCGGTCAGTTAATATTTATTGATTTGCGAGACAGAACAGGTGTTGTTCAGCTCGCATTCGACGATGCTACCGACAGAGAGATTTTTGAAAAAGCCTCATTGGTTAGATCCGAGTATGTTCTCGCCGCTTCCGGCGTTGTGAGAGAGCGTTCTTCCAAGAACAAGGATATTCCTACCGGAGAAATTGAAGTTGAAGTAAAAGAACTCAAGGTTCTCGGACTTTCAGAGACTCCTCCTTTTGAGATTGTTGAAAATTCCAAAGCCGGTGAGGATATCAGACTTAAATACAGATATTTGGATTTGAGAAGACCTGATTTACAGAACAATATTCTCATGCGTTCCAAAATCACAAAGGTTACAAGAGACTATTTCTATGAGAACGGCTTTGTTGAGATTGAAACTCCTATGCTCATGAAGTCCACTCCCGAAGGAGCAAGAGATTACCTTGTTCCGTCGAGAATTCACAAGGGAAGTTTCTATGCTCTTCCGCAGTCACCTCAGATTTATAAGCAGCTGACAATGGTTGCAGGTTTTGACAGATACATGCAGATTGCACGTTGCTTCAGAGATGAAGACCTCAGAGCTGACAGACAGCCCGAATTCACACAGATTGACCTCGAGATGTCATTTGTTGATGTTGAGGATATTCTTTCTGTCGGAGAAGGTTTTGTCAAGAGACTCTTCAAAGAGGTTCTTGATGTTGACGTTCCTATGCCGCTTCCGCGCATTACTTATAAAGATGCCATGGAGAAGTATGGTTCCGATAAGCCCGATACAAGATACGGAATGGAAATCGTAAACCTTACAGATGTTGTTAAGGATTGTGGTTTCGGAGTTTTCAAAAATGCAATTGCCGGCGGCGGTAGCGTAAGGGCTATCAACGCAAAGAACGCTTATTCTGTTCTCACAAGAAAAGAGATTGATAAGCTTACTGAGATGGTAAAGGGAATCGGCGGCAAGGGAATCGCATTTATAAGAATAGGCGAGGAGTCCACAGCTTGCTCGTTCTCAAAGTTCATGACCGAAGAAGAGATGAACGCTATTTATTCGGCAATGAATGCAGAAAAGGGCGACGTGATTTTGATTATTGCCGACACCAACAATTCTCATGTTCTTACTCAGCTCGGACAGCTCAGAACGACTGTTGCAAAGAAGCTTGATATCATACCCGATCAGTTTAACTTCTTGTGGGTTGTTGAGTTCCCGTTCTTTGAGTACGATGAAGAGGAGCAGACTTGGGTGGCAATGCACCATCCGTTTACATCTCCGCTTGATGAGTGCTTGCCTTATCTCGAGACGGACAAAGGTAACGTAAGAGCAAAGGCATACGACCTTGTTCTCAACGGAACAGAGCTTTGCTCGGGATCTATCAGAATTACCAATCCGGAGCTTCAGGACAGAATTTTTGCGTTGCTCGGTCTTTCTGAAGAGGAGGCGCACAGCAAGTTCGGTTTCTTGCTTGATGCATTTAAGTACGGTGCACCGCCTCACGGCGGTCTCGGCTTGGGCTTGGACAGACTTGTCATGCTTATGCTCAAGAAAGATAATCTTCGTGATGTAATTGCTTTCCCGAAGGTTCAGAATGCAAGCGAGCTTATGACAATGGCTCCGTCAACAGTTGACGATAAGCAATTGAAAGAGCTCGGCATTGAGATTGCTTCCGAGAAAGAATAATTTTGATTTAAACGCCCCTGCAAGTTGTTTGTGCTTCTTGCAGGGATTTTTTATTAGTGAATGTTATAGGTTATGAAGGAATACACAGCTTTAAGTTTTAACGAGAGTCCGTTTGCGGATGAAATCGTAAAAGATTATCATTTTATTGGTTGTTCGTTCGGCGGCTTGGATTTAAGTAATATTGACACAGAATATTGTATTTTTGAAAAGTGTACTTTTAAGTTTACACAAATGAACGGCTCTTACCATAATAAGTGCCAGTTTTTGAATTGTGTGTTTGAAGGTGCAAATTTGTTTGCGGCAACTTTTAAGAACTGTAAAATGACAGGTTCTTCGTTTGCTTCGGCGGAGATAGGTGCTGCCGAGTTTATCGGCGGGAACTATTCTTTTGTTTCTTTTGCTGGAGCCGATTTGTCCAAACAGACTTTGTCTGATATGAATTTTGAAAATGCTGATTTTACGGATGCTTCACTCGTAAGCGTAAATTTTGAAAATTCGAATTTGAGAAAAGCAATTTTCAGAAATGCAGATTTAAAGAAAGCAAATTTGCGAGGAGCGGATATTTCCGGTGCGACTTTTGTCGGTGCTGTTTTCGGTAAGACAAAAGTTGATATGGGTTTTGCTGTCGCGTTAGCTGAGTCTTTTGGATGCGAGGTTTCCTGACTAAGTGGGGGATAGGGGATTTACACTAAGCGAGAACGGATGAAAAGTTGACTGCAGTCTTTTGCGGTGGTACAATCAGAATAGAGTATTTTCAGAGGAAGAATTTAAGCGGACGATGTTTCCGCGTTCAGAGGAAAATTTATGGATATAAGAATTGCAGGAGTTATAGAAGAATCGATTGTTGACGGTTGGGGAATTCGCTATGTGGTTTTTACGCAAGGTTGTCCACATAATTGTCCCGGATGTCACAATCCGGAAACTCACGATTTTAACGGCGGCGTTGTAATCGATACCGATAAGCTTATAAAGGATTTTAAGAATAATCCGCTTTTGAAAGGAATAACCTTTTCGGGCGGAGAACCTTTCCTTCAGTCAAAGCCACTTTTGGAGCTTGCTCAAAAGATACATGCTCTCGGTAAAGATGTTACTTGTTACACGGGCTATACTTACGAGGAGATAATATCATCTGGGAATGATGATTGGATTAAGCTGCTTGACGAAACCGATGTGCTGATTGACGGCAAGTTTATTTTGGAAAAACGAAATCTGAAGCTACTGTTCAGGGGCAGTTCGAACCAGAGGATTATCGATGTCAAGCAATCACGTAAAACGGGCGAGATAAAGCTTTTGGCAGAATGATAAATAGAAATAATGCATAAATATAATAGGGTATTTTGGAGCTCCCAAGGCCAATTTTGGCTTCGGGAGCTTTTGCTATGCGGAAAATTAGAACGCACAAATATCAAGTGTGAATAATTATGCATAGGTTTCAAATAACAAGTTTACACTCACTATTCGTTAGTTTACATAATATATTTTCATAAAAACGCTATGCATAAATATAAAAATGCAAAAATATAAGTTTAATCTATTGAAATTGGGGCCAAAAAGTATTATAGTATTAGCAGTAAAACTTTTAGGGACGGTAGATTGTAAATGATCGATTATATATCCGGATTTGCGGAATATCTTAAAAATCTGAAGACAAGCTCCGCAAACACCAGAGATTCTTATTTGAGAGATGTTACAGCATTTGTGTCGTATGCATCTTCTGCAGGATGTGATTCTCCTGTTTCGGTAACCGAAAACTTAATATATGATTACATTGCAAACTTGAAAGAGCTTGGCAGATCTCCGACCACTATTTCAAGAAATGTGAGTTCGATCAGATGCTACTACAAGTATTTGATGTATAACGATCTTGCGTCCGAGAATCCGGCAAAGAATGTTAAACTTGAGCATGTTGAGAAAAAGCTTCCGCAAGTGTTGAGTGGCGACGAGATTAATCTTTTGCTTAATCAGCCCGATGTTTCAACAGCTAAAGGCTGCCGTGACAAAGCTATGCTTGAACTTTTATATGCTACGGGAATAAGAGTTTCTGAACTTATCAATCTTGATTTAAAAGATGTTAATCTTCAGGCTTCAATGATTTCATGTGCTGGCACAAAAGGAATTCGCCAGATACCCATTTATACCTCGGCTGTTGTGGCTGTTTCCGACTACATTTATCGAATGAGAAGAATCCTTGTGGACAGCGAGGATAATCCCGCACTATTTGTTAACAGGAACGGAACGAGATTAACCCGTCAGGGTTTTTGGAAAATAATCAAAGGTTATGCAGCATCGGCAGGTATTGAGAAAGAGCTCACGCCTCATACATTGAGACACAGTTTTGCTATTCATCTTCTTGAGAACGGTGCTTCCGTTAAAGACATCCAGACCATTATGGGCCACGCGGATATATCTTCCATGCATGTTTACGTGCAGATGATGGACCAGCACTTAAAGAGTGTTTATGACGAGTGTCATCCGAAAGCAAACAATAGGGTAGGATAATTTTAAAGTGCCCGTTAAATAGAATTAAATAACTAACAAAACCTCTTGCACCGTAAAATTCGATGCAAGAGGTTTTACGTTTTTAAGTTGAAAATTGTTATGCTTCTGAGATGTTTTGCAGAGCTTTATTTGACGCTGAATTTACGATGAAAAAATATTTTAAAAAAGTTGTTGACAAAAGCATAAGTGCGTGCTATAATCTAAAAGTCGTCGGGAGACAACAGTCTTCCAAAGTATGGGG
>CAVFCW010000007.1:0-80622 GCA_963621245.1 uncultured Prevotella sp.
GTGTAAATAATCCGTCAATGAAAATGCCCGGCTTCGCCGTATTTTCATTGACTTGTTTTTTATTTGTTTTGTTGGATTATTTAATTTTGTTTTCTTTATTTTCCTTTGTGTAATTAATTCGGCTTTCGCAGTAGGTTACGGTCGCTTCGCTCCCTAAAGGCACTGCGTGCCTTTGGTTGACTGCTTTAGCCTTTCTCTTTTTTATTCGGCAATTCGTGCCTTACGTGGGCGCTGCCCACACCCGTTCGCTTTTTGTAAAAAGCGAAACCAAAAACTTTTATTATTGCTTTGTGTTCTGCATTTTTCTTTGTTTAATATTTCGGATTGTACTTCTTGAAAATCTCTTCGATTTTCTCCCTGTTTATCTTCTCTCCGATTATTATCACAACGCTTTGCCCGTTATCCCTCTCTTCCGTTCTTATCTCCCTTCTCGTTGCGTTCATTTCGTACCATTTATCACCGCTCTTTAAAAAACCTTTTATTCTGAATACCTTTCCGCATTCCTCGTCCGAAAGTACTCTTCTCGCCTCGTCTTCAAGCTCTTTCGGCTCTATCTCCATATTCATCAGGTACACGCTGTCAAAGCTGTTCTCTCTGCTCACCTGCTGTTTTACGTGATCTTCAAGTCGGTATCCGCTTTTTTCCAGTCTCTCAAAGTCCTCTTTATCGAGCTCTTCCCAATTCTTTAATTCGCACTCGTTTTTATCGAATCTTCTTTTGCACTTAAATTCTTCGAGTGCCCCGTTCATTATCTTCACGGTATTTTCTATATCTTCATCGCTTGCGTTTTGCGTTGACGAAAATACGACTTTCCCCGCACATGCCAACTGGGACGCCATCATATACCTTGACTGCTCCGAGAGTTCTCCCTCCGTTTTTGCGTCAACTACCGCAAAAACGTTTCCTATCTCGTACCATCTTTCCAAGGTTTCGTCCCTTATCACGTCAAAAAATTCATCGACGTCGTATATTCCCGACGGCTCAACTATCACTCTGTCGTATCCCGTCATATACATTTGTATCAGCTTTGTTTTGAATCTTCTCACGTGGCAATCGTAGTCGCATCCTCCTGCCACCATTTCCAATTCGCATTTTTCGCCTTCGAGCTCCGACAGCAGCATCATATCGACATTTACCGCGCCGAAGTCGTTCTCTAATATTCCTACCTTCTCGCCCTTTTCAATCAGGTATTTTGCGTATTTCTTTATGAATGTTGTTTTTCCCGACCCCAAAAAGCCGGTTACCAAATCTGCTTTTATCATTTTGTTGTTTTTGCTGGATTAGTTGTTTTTCTGTTTTTTATTTTTCTTGGTCAAAAAATCCGTCAATGAAAATGCCCGGCTTCGCCGTATTTTCATTGACTTCTTTTGCATTTGTTTTGTTTGATTATGTAATTTTCTGTTCGTTATTGTTTTTTGTGTGATTAAGTCGGCTTTCACAGTCAACAACGGTCGCTTTGCTCCCTAAAAGCACTTCGTGCTTTTGGTTGACCGTTTCAGCCTACATTTTTAATTTTATGTTCTTTATTTCTCTTGGTGTAAATAATCCGTCAATGAAAATGCCCGGCTTCGCCGTATTTTCATTGACTTCTTTTTGCATTTGTTTTGTTTGATTATATAATTTTCTGTTCGTTATTGTTTTTTGTGTGATCAAGTCGGCTTCAACGATTAACTACGGTCGCTTCGCTCCCTAAAGGCACTGCGTGCCTTTGGTTAACCGTTTCAGCCTACCTCTTTTTTATTCGGCATTTCGTGCCTCTTTGTTTCACACCGTCCACATTAATAATTGTTCTTTATTAAGTATTAATTGTTCGTGGGCTCCGCCCACACCCGTTCGCTTTTTGTAAAAAGCGAAGCCAAAAACTTTTATTTTACTTTTCGTTCTGTTTTTTCTTTGCTTTTATCTCAATAAAAGTCTCTCTCAATAAACGTTTTCTTGATGTTAACCTCGCCCGTCGAGAAGTACTTCATCTCTCCGCTAGGCATTCTTACTATCAATCTGCACTCGTCGTCTATTCCCTTTACTATTCCGCTCTTCTCCTCGCCTCCTTCGGTGAACTCTATCTCTCTTCCCGTCAGCAAGCTTCTCTTTCTGTATTCCTCAATATGATCCGAATTTGGCATCTTATTGTAGTACTCAAAGAAGTTATCCAGCACTCTTGCCACTATCTGGCATCTTATATCGTCGCCGCAATCTTTCTCATATATTGCTCCCGCAATATCTTTTATCTCGTCCGGGAATCCTCCCTCGGGATACTTAACGTTTATTCCAATTCCTGTCACGGCGTAGTCAAGCTTGCCGTACTCAAAGTTTACGCTTGCCTCCGTGAGTATTCCGACTATCTTTCTCTCCTTAAGGTAGATATCGTTTACCCACTTTATTTTTGTTCTGTATCCCGTGACCTCTTCTATTGCTTTTGAGACTGCCACTGCGGCTATTGTCGTTATTGAAAGCGACTGCTCAGCCGAAAACTTTGGTCTTAGCAAGATGCTCATATATATTCCCGTTTTTTTCGGTGATGTGAAATGCCTTCCAAGGCGTCCTTTTCCCGAAGTCTGCTCCTCGCTAACCGCTACAACGCCCTCTTCTGCGCCGTCTGCGGCAATTCTTTTAAGGTAATCGTTCGTAGAATCGAGGGTTGAAAAAACTCTGATGTCAAACTGTTCCTTATCTTTAAGGTATCTTCTGATTCCGTACTCGGAGAGATTATTGTTGTCGGACAAAAATACATATCCTCTGTTTGTCGTTCCCGAAATCTTATAGCCCTCTTCTCTCAGAGATGTAATCGCTTTCCAAACGGAGTTTCTCGATACGCCGAGTGAGCTTGCTATTTTTGCGCCGGAAAATGTTTCTCCCTTATGTTCCATCATATATTTTAAAACTACATCTTTAACGGTCATTTTTTCTGCTCCTTTTGTTTAGTATAAAATATGTTGCGACTGAAGCCGCACTTAAAATTATAGCCGTCGCAATAATCATAATTGCCGAGTGCATAAAAAATTCATCGGGCAACATGGTTATCACGGGGTCTTTGTCGGGGTAAAAAATCCAATAGTCGTTGGTGAACATCAGCTTATGAAAAGTGATGAACGCTTTTTCCCAGTTTGCCGCAACGAATGCGCCTACCGCTATCGGCACGGTAACCGAGATAATTCCGCCGTAAAGGAGAAATTTTGTCTCTCCGCGTTTTAATTTGGAATAAGCAGTGAAAATAAACATCAACGTGAAAATAATGGCGGCATATTCAATTTTCACGAATATTTTTTTCACATCCTCAAAGTGAATTCTTCCCTCATCGCTCATTTTGAGGCCGTCGAACTCAAGGGTTTTCGCACCCCAGAAGTTATTGTAATCAATCAGAATATCGTAATTCTTTTTGATTGTTTCTTCATCAAGTCCCGATTGCGATACAATGTCGAGAGCTTTGATGTCGTGGTAAAAAAGCGGCTTAAAATTAAGCGTGAGAGTAACTGAAAGAGAAATGGCGGCAATCATAAAAATGAAGCCGAGCAAAACATCGGAATAGATAAGTCTGAATTTAGGCTTTATCGGAATCATCGGCACCTCCGAAATATTTCTCCATCATGCAAATCTCCTCGTCACGAATACAGTTGGGAATAAGATTATTTCTGACAGAACTGACAAGCTCTGAAAACTCAAACCACCTGACGGAATCGACCTCGCTTTTTTGCAAAGAGAAAACAGTATCAAAGGGAATTTTGGCAAGATAAACATTGCTTATCTGGTTATCGTGAAAAGGCTTGCCATGAAAATCCTTGATATACTCGAATTTTCGCTGACCGATGAGAACCAAATCATTTTCGCAAATGGTAACGCCCAGTTCCTCACGGCACTCACGAAGGGCAGATTCGACAAAACCGCAGCCGGCAGGGATGTGACCCGCCGAAGAAATATCGAAACAGCCGGGGTACGAATCCTTGTTATCCGAACGCTTTTGAGAGAGAACGAAGATTTTGCCGTCTTTTTCAGCCCACAACCAAAGGTGTGAGGTTCGGTGTCTAATACCGTTTTCGTGAGCGATAGAACGGGAGACGGTTTGTCCTGTAGGAAAGCCGTTTTCGTCGACAATATCTAAAATTTCCAAAAAATATCACCTCGGGGAGTATCAATACATAGATTATAGCAAGATAAGATAAAATTTACAATGAATAAAGTCACAAATATGAATACAAAAAAGATAAATACAGACGCAAAGCAATAATAAAAGTTTTTGGTTTCGCTTTTTACAAAAAGCGAACGGGTGTGGGCGGAGCCCACGAATAATTAATAATGAATAAATAATAATTAATAATGTGGGCTGTGTGAAAGAAACGAGGCACGAAGTGCCGATAAAAAAGAGAAAGGCTTAAACAGTCAACCAAAAGCACGCAGTGCTTTTAGGGAGCAAAGCGACCGTAGTTGACTGCGAGGGCCGTCTTATTCACGCAAAGCAAAATCAAGAAAATATAATTTAATAATCCAACAAGACAAAAAAGAGAAAGTCAATGAAAATACAGCGAAGCTGGGCATTTTCATTGACGGGTTGTTTATACCAAGAAAAATAAAAAACAAAAAAAACAACTAATCCAGCAAAACACAAAAGGTAGGTTTGAGCAGTCAACCAAAAGCACGCAGTGCTTTTAGGGAGCAAAGCGACCGTAGTTGACTGCGAGGGCCGTCTTATTCACGCAAAGCAAAATCAAGAAAATATAATTTAATAATCCAACAAGACAAAAAAGAGAAAGTCAATGAAAATACAGCGAAGCTGGGCATTTTCATTGACGGGTTGTTTATACCAAGAAAAATAAAAAACAAAAAAAACAACTAATCCAGCAAAACACAAAAGGTAGGTTTGAGCAGTCAACCAAAAGTACGAAGTACTTTTAGGGAGCGGAGCGACCGTAGTTGACTGCGAGGGCCGTCTTATTCACGCAAAGTAAAATACAGAACATAAAAAGATAGTTTTACTTTTTTATTTTGCATAGTAAAAATTAAAACGAATAAGGCAGTTCCAACTTCATTATTAACTATTAATTATTCATTATTAATTATAGAGAACGGAAAACAAAAACGAAAAAGGGGACGCCGAAGCGTCCCCAAAATATACGATTGGAGTAAAACCAATTAGATCTCTGCGAAGTACTTGATTGTACGAACCATCTGAGATGTGTAGGAGTTCTCGTTATCATACCAAGAAACAACCTGAACCTCATAGAGGTCGTCAGCAATCTTAGCAACCATTGTCTGAGTTGCATCGAAGAGAGAACCGAACTTCATGCCGATAACATCAGAAGAAACGATCGGATCCTCGTTGTAACCGAAGGACTCGGAAGCAGCAGCCTTCATAGCAGCGTTGATGCCTTCCTTAGTTACGTCTGCGCCCTTAACAACAGCTGTGAGGATTGTTGTGGAACCTGTCGGAACAGGAACTCTCTGTGCAGAACCGATGAGCTTGCCGTTGAGCTCAGGAATAACAAGGCCGATAGCCTTAGCAGCACCTGTTGAGTTAGGAACGATGTTAGCAGCACCAGCACGTGCTCTTCTGAAGTCGCCCTTTCTGTGAGGACCGTCAAGGATCATCTGATCGCCTGTGTAAGCGTGGATTGTGCTCATGATACCGCTCTGGATAGGAGCATAATCGTTAAGAGCCTTAGCCATAGGAGCGAGGCAGTTTGTTGTGCAGGAAGCAGCGGAGATGATTGTGTCCTCAGCTGTGAGTGTCTTCTCGTTTACGCTGTAAACAACTGTGGGAAGATCGTTTCCTGCAGGAGCAGAAATAACAACCTTCTTAGCGCCTGCGTTGATGTGAGCCTGAGCCTTAGCCTTGGAAGTATAGAAACCTGTGCACTCGAGAACTACGTCTACACCGAGCTCACCCCAAGGAAGATTGTTAGCATCAGCCTCTTTATAAATTGTAAGAGTCTTTCCGTCAACAGTGATTGTGTTAGCCTCGTCGTCAGCCTCTACAGTGTGGAGACCCTCGCCGATCTTTCCGCAGTAGCCGCCCTGAGCGGTATCGTACTTGAGAAGGTTAGCGAGCATTGACGGCTTTGTAAGGTCGTTGATAGCGATAACATCATAACCCTCTGCGCCGAACATCTGACGGAATGCGAGACGGCCGATACGACCAAATCCGTTGATAGCAACTTTAACTGACATTGTAAAACCTCCAAAAAAGAATTATTGATTTTGATATATTCAGTTATATCCGATGGTTTTATTTTATTACATTATTGGATACATTTCAAGCCTTTTGTTAAAATTTTGGTTAAATGGAATGTTTTCGCCACAATAGCCGTAATTATTTATGAATTCAAGATTATTTTTGTTTAGTTTTGTAGGATATATACAATTAAGCGGCTTTTAATGCCTTTAACAATGACACAATAACAAAAAAACACCGAGTTAAACAACCGGTGTTTCTATCAGAAGTAAAGCCTATCTTTCAACAAGTTCTCTTGATTTGTTGAAAACAGAGCTCACTTTTCAAGTCTTGCAAACGCACTTATCTCAAAAAGGCCGACCGAGAGATAAACGAGGCTCACGCTTATCGGCATACTTTTGAGACGGGCAAATCCCGTGAAGAAGAAGAAAAGCTCCGAAAAAGCATAGCCGAGCGCAAGAGCCAGAGCGCAAAATGCGGCGGCATAAATCAGCTTTGCACGCTTGCCTGTATCCTCAAAAACAAAAGCCCTGACAAAGCAGAGAACGGACGAGAGACAAGTGACAGCGCCGAGCAAAATGTAATAGTTTTCGCTTTTCACTATGTAAGTGGTGTCGTTTGCGAAAAGATAGAGGAGAAAAATAAGTCCCCACAAAGTCGGTATCAAGCCGAAAAACGGCTTCTTTTTAAGAATCTCGCCCGAAGAAAAAGCGTCGTAAGCCGAGAAAATCAAAAATACCGCCTCAAGTACCGAAAAAACAGCAAGCGGAAACAGAAAACTGCCTTCCGTACCGCCGTAAGAATAAATTGCACCCGTTTTGTAGCCCATCCATAACGAGAAAATTCCGACGGATGAGAACAGCATGACAAGCGCCGAAACGCCGCTCATCACGGCAGAGAACATATTTTTTTTTGTGTTAATTTTAAATTCTCCCTTGTCCTTAAGCGTAAGCAAGACTATCCCCGCCGTCAAAGCCGCAATAACAACAAGTGCGATTATCGTGAAAATATAGCTTCCCTTTAGAATTCCTGTGGAGGAATTATAATATAATTTATATTCGGCAATTCTCATCACCGCCACAAAAACGGCGGCAACAATGCCCGTAGGCAAAAGCACCTTCGGACTTAAAATTTTATTCTGCATCTATTTTAACCTCTAAATCGCGGATTATTTTCGCAACGGCGTTTTCGTCATTGCTTACGGTTATGTTTTTCGCCTTTGCTTTAACCCAGTCGGGCGCATTCTCTACAGCATAAGCCATATCGCAATATGCAAACATCGATATATCGTTTCCGTAGTCGCCTATTCCGACGGTGGTGTGCACATTCGGCAAAAGCTCTTTCATTTTGGAAATCATCTGACCCTTGCCGCTGCCCTTCGGCAAAAACTCTATTCCCGTATCCCAAGAGAGCATAACCTCGTAATCGTCACCGAAAACTTCACTGAGTTTTTCTGCGTTCGAGAGCGATTTGTTTATGTCCGACTCGACAAAAACCATTTTCGTGAAATCCTCCTGTGCCTCTTCAATGAGACGCTTTAAGTCTTCCGTAGAAGAAACAGGCACATTCTCGCCGTAATAGTCTTTAAATTCGGCCGGCACAAGAGCGTCACTTCTTATGTACTTGATGCTCTCGCCCATCTCGCCCGCAACAATTCCGCAGATGATGTCCGGCATATTCTCGTAAATATAACAGAGAACGGGGGTTACGTCACATTTGATGTGCGAAGAGATAACCGTTTTGTCCGCTTTCAAATCATAGAGAATCGTTCCGTTGTTCGAGACAATGTAAGTGTTCGGCACGAATTTATCGGAAAATTCATCGATATAATGCGGATATCTTCCGCTCGCAACGGTAAAAAGACCGCCCTCAGACTGAAAATATCTGATAGCGTCCCTGTTCTCGTCCGATATTTTTCTGTTTGAATCGGTAAGCGTACCGTCGCAGTCGGTACAAATCAAATAACCGTCAAATTTACCTAACTTAGCCATTGAGCATATTTTTCCTTTTTCTCATATAGTCCTCGAGAATGATAACCGCCGCAACGGCGTCAACCACTGCTTTGCGCTTTTTTCCCCTTGTGTTGGTCACGTTGAGGTAATTGTGAGCCGTAACCGTGGTTCCTCTCTCGTCCTGCATCTCGGTGGGAAGTCCCGTTTTTTCTTTCAGAAGCTCGGCAAAAGAAAGTGCGTTTTGTGCACTCTCTCCGAGTGAACCGTCCATATTTTTCGGCAGTCCCACAACTATAAGCTCGGGCTTTATTTCAAGTGCAAGAGCCGCTATTTCGTCTGCAAGTTTTTCTCTGTTATGCTCGTTAATAACCGTTACGGGCGAGGCGATCATCTCGCTTTTGTCGCATTTTGCAATTCCCGTTCTGGCTTTTCCGAGGTCAACGGACATAATTATCATAATTTTATCCTTTATTGTTCAAATTGAAGCTTACTCTCAGGTTCTTACCCGGTTTCCAATCGGGAATGTGAGACGCGTCGTTTAAATACTTTGCCTTAAATTCACCGTTTTCATATTCCCAGAGTGAAACCGCCGTGTTCACGCCGATGTCAACATCGTTGAGCTTTTTCAAATCGTGATATTCAAGATAGCAGTTGAGCGTGCGAAGCGCCGCACCGTGAGACACAATGACGATAGTCTCGCCGTCTGCCGCTTTTTTGAGAACACGCTCAAATCCCTCAGACATACGCTCATAGACCTCGCTCATTTTTTCTCCGTCGGGCGGATTAAAATCGTAGGCTCTCTCGTTCCAGCACTCTGCCTCGTAGGGGAAAATCTTAGGAATATCCTCCCAAGAGGTTTTCTCTATTTTTCCCGCGTTAATCTCTCGAAAATCTTCGTCTTTGATAATCTCGTTATCGTGAAAACGATTCACCGCCTCGGCAGTTTTTACCGCTCTGCCGAGGGGGCTTGTGTAAATATAATCGTACTTAATGTTGCGAAAACGTACAGAGAGCAAATCAAGCTGAATTTTTCCGTTCTCCGATACGGGAGTATCGATAGAACCCTGAAAATATCTTGCCAAATTTCCCTCTGTCTGGCAATGTCTCACAAGGTAAATTTTTACCACGGCTTAACGCCTCCGACAATCTCGTTAATTGATTTAATTCCTTTTGAATCGAGCCATTCGTTAAGACCCTTTGTAATCTTAAGCGGTGCGTAAGGATCGGTAAAAAGAACCGTGCCGATCTGAACTGCACTTGCGCCCGCAAGCATCATCTCGACAACATCCTGCCAGGTGGAAATTCCGCCAAGGCCGATAACGGGAATTTTAACCTTTGAGGCAACCTGCCACACCATTCTTATGGCAACAGGAAGCACGGCGGGGCCCGAAAGTCCGCCGGTGTTGTTTCTGATTATCGGTCTGCCTGTGTTTATATCTATTCTCATGCCCGTGAGGGTGTTTATGAGCGAAACGCAGTCTGCGCCCGCAGCCTCAGCGGCAAGAGCAGTCTCCGTTATATCGGTTACGTTAGGAGAAAGCTTAACCATGAGCGGTTTCTTTGTGTTCTTTCTCACGCCGCTTGTAATCTCGGTTACGCCCTCGACAGTTGTGCCGAACTGAGCGCCGCCCGCCTTTACGTTGGGGCAAGAGATGTTGAGCTCTATCATATCGACGTCGGTATTATCAAGTCTTGCCGCAATTTCAAAATAATCCTCAGGGCAAGAACCGGCAATGTTAGCGATAATTCTCGTGTTCTGCTTTGCGAGCCACGGAAGATCGTTCTCGATAAAGTGGTCAACTCCCGGATTTTGAAGTCCGACTGCATTGAGCATTCCGCCCGTAGTCTCGGTTACTCTCGGTGCGGGGTTGCCGGGGCGTGCCTTTAAAGTGGTTCCCTTGCAAGAAATTCCGCCCAACTCGGAGAGCGGATAAAACTCGGAGTATTCTCTGCCGAATCCGAAGGTGCCCGATGCGGCAATGAGTGGATTAGCAAAATCCACTCCGCATACGTTAACTCTCAAATCTGCCATCAGTAAACCACCTTTCTGTAATCAAAAACGGGGCCGTCCTTGCAGACGTGACCGTTATACTCGTTGCCGTCCTCATCCTTAAGCTTAACGGCACAACCGAGGCATGCGCCTATTCCGCAAGCCATTCTCTCCTCGAGAGAAATCTGGCACTCAATTCCCTTTTCCTCGGCAAACTTAGCAACAGCCTTGAGCATAGGAGTCGGGCCGCAAGCATAGATAATATCGGGGTTCTCGTCCTTAATCAAATCAATGACAAGTCCGTGGTAGCCGTAAGAGCCGTCATCTGTTGCGATTCTCACGTCTGCGCCTGTTTTCTTGAAATCGTCCTCAAGAATTACAGCCTTTTTGTTTCTGAATCCGAGTGCGACAGTGGCATTTTCACCATAGAATTTAGCTGCCGCAAGAAGCGGAGGGACGCCTATTCCGCCGCCGACAAAAACAGCCTTTTTGTTCTTGTCCTCAAGCTTGAAGCCGTTTCCCAGCGGAGCGAGAACATCGAGCCACTGCTCTTTTTGATAATCAGCAAGCTGAGCCGTACCCGAACCTCTTATCTGGAAGACAAGGCGCAAAGTGCCTCTTTCGGGATTTGCATCGCAAATCGAAATGGGGCGTCTGAGCGTTCTGCCGGGAAGCAGAATGTGGGCGAACTGGCCCGGCTTTGCGGCTTTCGCAAACTCGGGGTAGAATATCTCAAAATCATAAATATTGTCGGGCACAAGCTCGTCAGCCCGAACAATCTTACAGTATTTTACATCGTATTTTTTCATAAGCTGCCTCTTCAACCGACCTATCAAAGCTTGATTTCGCCTATTCTTGCGACAATCTCGTCTCTCATTCTTATTGCTTCGTTTCTTGCCGCCTTTGCAAAATCGTGAGGATCGAGTCCCTCTACCTTCTGCCATGCGCACATAATTCCTCTTGAGGAATTTACAATAGCGCCGAGACCGTTTTTGTCAAATCCGGGTGCAACATCGTCTGCCGCACCGCCCTGAGCGCCGTAACCGGGAACGAGGAAGAACGTGTGAGGCATTTTCTCACGAAGTTCGCCGAGCATTGCGGGGTAGGTTGCGCCTACAACTGCGCCGACGCCGCTGTAGCCGTACTTTCCGGGAAGCTCCTCGCCCCACTTCTCGCACATCTCGCCCATCTGAGCGTAAACGGTGTTGCCGTTTTCAAGTTTCATATCCTGAAGCTCACCCGAGGATTTGTTTGAAGTTTTTGCGAGAACGAAAATTCCCTTGTCCTTTTCGGAGCAAACCTTTAGAAGCGGTTTGATTCCGTCAGAACCGAGATAACCGTTAACGGTGAGTGCGTCTGCATCGAATGCGGTAATCTTCTCGCCGAAAACATCGGTCTCACCGAGGTGAGCCGTTGCGTAAGCCTCCATGGTTGCGCCGATATCGTTTCTCTTTCCGTCGGTCATGACGAACATTCCCTTGCTCTTTGCATAAGCGATTGTCTCCTCGAGAACTCTCACGCCCTCAAAGCCGTACATCTCATAGTAAGCCGCCTGAGGCTTTACAGCGGGCACGATGTCGCAAAGCTCGTCAATGAGAGCCTTGTTGAATGTGAGAAGTGCCTCTGCGGCAGCTTTAAGGCTCTTGCCGTATTTTGCAGTGCAATCGTCAAGAATGTACTGCGGAATGTAAGCAAGCTTCGGGTCGAGACCTGCTACCGTGGGGTTCTGCATTTTTGCGATGTTTTCAATCATTCTGTCAAGGGACATATTATACCTCCGTGATGTGTTTGGTGTTCTTTCGTTCTTTTGTATTATTTATCTTCAAAAACAATTTTACCGCCGAGAACGGTATATTTTACCTTTGAAGTCAATGTCATATTTTTGAGTACGGCATTTTTAGATTTTCCGTGAAGCTTGTTCACGTCCACCGTCCACTCCTCGTTTTCGTCAAAGAGGACTATATCGGCAAGCTTGCCTTTTTCGAGAACTCCGCCCTCGATTCCGAGTATTCTTGCGGGGTTCACACTCATAAGCTCGATAAGCTTGTTAAGAGAAATTTCTCCCGTCTTTACGAGTGCCGTGTACGATCCGGAGAAGCTTGTCTCCATGCCGATAGAGCCGTTCGGTGCGCCCACAAAATCGGATTTTTCCTCGACCGAGTGCGGTGCGTGGTCTGTAATAATGCACGAGAGCGTGCCGTCCTTTATCGCCTCGATTATGGCGCGTCTGTCTTTCTCTGCACGAAGCGGCGGATTCATGCGGTAGTCTGCGTCTTTTCTTCTCAGTTCTTCATCGGTTAAAAGAAGATAGTGCGCGGCGGTTTCGCCCGTAACCTTTACGCCTCTTCTCTGTGCGTCACGTATGAGAGCGCATGCGCCCTCGGTGCTCACGTGGCAAATGTGAACAGGCAGACCGTAAGCGGCGGCAACAGCAATCTCTCTTGCCGTTCCGCTGTCTTCGGCGGCATTGGGAACGCCCCTCAAGCCGAGTTCTGCGCTCACTTCGCCCTCGTTCATAGTCCACTTCTTTGCAAGATAGAGATCCTCGCAGTGGCAAGTGAGAGTCATGTTAAGCTCGTTTGCCATTTTCATAGCCTCAACAAGGCAAGATGTATCGACAACTGGTCTGCCGTCATCCGAAAGTGCAATCGCCCCAGCCTCTTTGAGCGCCTTAATGTCCGTAAGTTCAAATCCGCCGAGATCCTTTGTAACGGCACCCGTCACGTAAACTCTCGCCTTGGCGTTTTTGGCTTTATCGAGAATATAGTGGACAACTTCTGGGGAATCCGTGACGGGCTTGGTGTTCGGCATAGCCAAAAGCGAAGTAACTCCGCCGGCAGCCGCCGCATGGCATCCCGTGATTATGTCCTCTTTGTAAGTTAGACCCGGATCTCTCAGATGAACATGCATATCGACGAATCCGGGGGATGCGACAAGTCCGCTCGCGTCAATGGTTTCATCGGCTGTTTTATCTGTCTCTCCCTTAGCAATTTCGAAAATTTTATCGTTTTCGCAAAGGATATATCCGAAGAAATCCTCGTTCTTTGCGGGATTTATTATGTGTGCGTTTTTAATAAGAAGCGTACTCAAATTTAACCTCTCAAATCAACAATCAAACAAGTTTTGTTATGTAATATTTCGTTATTGCAAGAACCTCACGGCTGTAATATGTCGGCAAAAGCCAAACATTCGTCTTGCACGGCAGGCAGTAAACGGTGTAGCCGAGGTCTTTTGCCTGGCTTGACGCTCTGAACATATGGAACGACTGCGTGACAAGAACTATCGAGTTGCCGAGATTATTTTCTGACATAATCGTCTTTGAATAGCTTAGATTTTCCTCTGTTGAGGTGCTCTTGTCCTCGGTTAAAATTCTCTCCTCTTTAATTCCCTGATCGACAAGGTAATTTTTGGCGGCGCTTGCCTCGCTCCACGGCTCGTCCGAACCCTGTCCGCCCGTAACGATAACCTTGGTGCTCGGGTTTTTGGAGAGATAAGTTATAGCCGTGTTAAGCCTGTTCTGAAGCGCAACGGAAACGCCCGACTGATAAACCTTTGCTCCCAAAACGATAACTGTTGAGTTGTCGTCGGGTTCGCTTGTATCAACGGATACCATCTGGAAGGTGATGAATCCGAGCCAGCACACGCACAAAAGGAATACCACGGAAACCACATGCCAAAGCACGCTCAAAACCCTCCTCTCGCCGTCGTTTGTCAAAATTCTCTTTATGTTAACGTGCACGATGAGCAAAGCAAGAAAAGCTATCGCAATTATCGATGTCACCGTGAAATAATTTTTTACTATCGGAATTAAGAAAAAGACTATTCCGAGTCCCGCAAGTGTGGAAATGATTATTCTAAGAGCAAGTGCAAATCCCGACGGTCTTACTTCCTGACGCGGGCTTATCTGATATGGATTGGAGTAAGAATACTGAGGATTTTTCCTCTCCGTCTGCTGTGCCCTCGGCTGAGTAGGTGCGGCATGTTGTGCAGCTCTTTGCTGAGGCTTTGGCTGAGTAGGTGCTGCGTGCTGTGCGGCTCTTTGCTGTGGCTTAGGCTGAGAAGGCGCTGCGTGCTGTGCAACTCTTTGCTGTGGTTTAGGCTGAGAAGGTGCCGCATGCTGTGCAACTCTTTGCTGTGGCTGCGGTTTTGGCTGAGACGACTGAGCCGACTTTTGCACATTCTGTGCGGGAGCCGAAACGGGCTTTTGCACTTGTTTTGCCTGTGGAGCCTGAGCAGTATTAACAGTCTTAGCTGTAAAAGACGGTTCTGAAGTCTGCGGCTGAGTTTTTTGAGCCGCAGTATTCTTCGGCACTATCTCGTTCTCGTCAAACTTGTATTCCATGCTGTCCTGATATCTTGATGCTCTCGGACTTTTTGAAGCAGAGCTTTTTCCCTGATAATATGTTCCGCCTGCGTGACGGGGCTTGTACTTAGCCATATGAATTCCTCCGATACCCTCAATTAACGGCACTGCCGCTTGTTTTTATGTATAGTTCAAATTGATTATACAAAATTAGCCTCTTAACTTCAAGCTTTTTCCGATGGTTAATGACTTTACGGCAAAAAATCGGGAGCAAAATGCCCCCGATAAATTCATTATTATTTGAGAAGTCTGACTTTGATAACTCCGTCTACAGCCGTAAGCTTGTCGGCAAGCTCCTCGGGGAGTTCATCGTCAAAATCGAGAAGAGTATAAGCTATCTCTCCCCTTGATTTGTTAACGAGGTTCTCAATGTTGTAGCCGTCGTGAGATACAAACTCGGTAAGCTTGGAGAGCATGCCGGGCTTGTTTGCGTGGAGTATGCAAAGTCTCGAGCCGTCCGCCCTTGCAAAGGAGACATTCGGAAGGTTTACGGAATTTGTGATGTTACCGTTCTCGATGTAATCGATCGTCTGATGAGCCGCCATAACGGAGCAGTTCTCATCGGCTTCGGGAGTTCCCGCGCCCAAGTGCGGTGTGAAAACAACATTCGGATGCTTCATCTGTGCTGGCGTCGGGAAGTCTGTTGCAAAAGCCTTGATTTTTCCGCTTTCGAGAGCCTCAAGAACGGCTTCATTATCAAGAACCTGTCCTCTTGCGTAGTTAACGAGATAAACCCCGTCCTTCATCTTGTCGATTGCCGCCTTGCCGACAAACTCCTTGTTCTGTGCGTTGAAAGGAATATGAACGGATACAATGTCCGACTTCTCATAAACCTCGTCAACATCGGGAACAAAGTTTACGATGCTCTTTAAATCGCTCACCTTGTGATTTGAAAGATACGGATCGTAACCGATAACAGTCATGCCTAAATCGTGGCAAGCCTTTGCAACTCTCGAACCGATTGCGCCAAGACCCAAAATGCCGATTGTCTTGCCCAAAAGTTCGGGGCCACGGAAAGCCTCCTTGCCCTTTTCTACGGTTTTGCCCGCTTCAACCTCTTCGTCGGGAAGAGAGTGAACCCACTCCTGAGCCTTGAAACCGTTTCTCATTGCCATGATAAGTGCGGCAATTGTGAGTTCCTTAACGGCGTTTGCGTTTCCGCCGGGGCAGTTAAATACGCAAACTCCCTTTTTTGTGAGCTCCGCAACGGGAATTGTGTTAACACCTGCGCCGATTCTCGTGATGCACTTGAGATTATCGCCGAAATTCTCTTTGTGAAGCGGAGTGGAATGAACGAGTATTGCGTCGGGATTTGTGAAATCGGGAGAAATCACGTAGTCTTTCTCCTCGAGAATTACCGAACCTTTTTTTGCAACGTTGTCATAAGTTTTTACCTGGTACATTTTAATCGTTTCCTTTCTTTTTTGGGCGTATGCTCTTTGTCTTTTATTAAAAATTAAGTTCAAATTTTTTCATGAGGTCAACAAGCTTTTCGACTCCCTCTTTCGGCATACCGTTATAAATGCTTGCACGGCATCCGCCGACTGAGCGGTGACCCTTTAGGTTAATCATTCCGTTATCCTTGCAAAGCTTCAAGAAGTCCTCTGTGGACTGCTTGTCGGGCAAGGTGAACGTGACGTTCATAATCGAGCGGTCGATTTTGTTGACGGGATTGTTAAATACTTTCGAGTTGTCTATAAAATCGTAAAGCATGGAAGATTTCTCGATGTTTATCTTCTCCATCTGGGCAACGCCACCCATTTTTTCAACCCACTCGTACATAAGACCCGCCATATAAATCGAGAATGTCGGCGGTGTGTTATACATGGAATCGTGCTCGGCGGCAACCTTGTAGCGAAGCATTATCGGAACAACCTTATCGATTTCGTTCTCAAGAAGATCTTTTCTTATGATGACTACCGCAAGACCGGCAGGCCCCATATTCTTCTGAGCGCCGGCATAGATAAGTCCGTGTTTTTTTACGTCTATCTGCTTGCCGATGATTGCGCTTGACCAGTCGGCTACAAGCGGAATCTTTGAATTTTCTCCACCTGACGGCAAAACCGACTTCGGTAAAACACGCTCGTAGTCGTTGAATGCCACGCCGAAAATCGTGTTGTTTCCCGTTATGTGAAGGAATTTAGCGTCACTCGGAAGCTCTCTGCAAACTGGAATGTGAGAATAATTATCCGCCTTTGAGGAAGCGACATAAACCGCATTGCCCCATCTGTCGCCCTCTTCTTTTGCTTTGGTGGCAAACTGACCCGTCTGCATGTAGCAGAATGTGTCGCCCTGTTTGCCCAAATTCATGGGAATCATAGAAAATTGGGTGGTTGCGCCGCCCTGCATGAAAAGCACCTCGTAATTATCGGGGATTTCCATAATTCTTTTAAGCGTTCCCTTTGTCCTTGCGAGAATTTCTTCAAAGGCGGGCGTTCTGTGGCTCATTTCCATCACGGAGCAACCCGCTCCGGGATAGCAAAGAAGCTCGTTTTGTGCCTTTTCGAGAACCTCAAGCGGCATCATGCTCGGGCCCGCCGAAAAGTTGTAGACTCTTTCTAATTCTCCGTTCATTTTTTACTCTCCTAAACAAAACAAAAAACCGAGGGGCATTCGCCTCTCGGTGGTTTACATGCGCAGTTTGCATTTTCCCGAAAAGCTCACGCCAAATAAGACACTCTCGATGAGGTGCCAATTGATGATGAGCATGAAAGGAAACAGCTAAGCATTGCGTTTTTCTCCTTGGTTATCTATTGGATACAACTATACCATCTGTTTGCAAGATTGTCAAGCAAAACTTGCAAATCGACAAAAAAGGGACGGTTAAACCGTCCCCTGTGAAATATTGCCTTTTATATCACTCCGACCTCAAAGCCGTAACGGGATCCTGTCTTGCCGCCTTCTTTGACGGAATGAGACCGCCGAGCATGGTGATGCACATGCTTATTATGACGAGAATTACGGAAGCCTCGGGCGGAATGTAAGCCCTGAGCGTCGATATTCCCGTAAGCGAGTGAATGATGTGGTTAATCGGAATAGTCAAAAGATAGGAGATTCCTATGCCGAGAAGTCCTGAGCAAAGACCGATGATAAACGTCTCAGCGTTAAAGACCTGACCGACATTCTTCTTAGAAGCGCCGAGTGCTCTCAAAATGCCTATCTCCTTTGTTCTCTCGAGAACGGAGATATTCGTGATAATTCCGATCATGATGCTTGAAACGACAAGAGAAACGCCGACAAATGCGATGAGAACATAAGAGATTGCGTTGATTATTGTTGTTATCGAGCTTGTGAGAAGCGCAACGTAATCGGTGTAAGTAATCTTAGAGTCCTCGTCTGCGGTGCTGTTGTAGTTATCGATGCTGTCGCTTATTCCGTCCTTAGCGGAGAAAGAATCGGTGTAGATGCTTATGCTTGACGGAGCGTCAAGGCTAACCTTTCCGAATGCCGTCATGTTGTCGTCATAGCTTGAGCCCTTTATGTAATTATCGTAGACCGAAATAAGAACATCTCTGTCGGGATCGTTTTCAAGCCAAGAATCGAGAGCCGCCGCCATGGTGCTTTCGTCTGCCGTACCGCTCATAAGAGCCGCCGCATCTGTGCTTACCGAAGAAGCGTCGGCATTTCCGCTTGCCTGAATGTAAGCGTATTGCTCCTCGGTGATATATCCGCCGGCAAGAGCGTCATCCGCCGACATATAGCTCAAAATTTCCTGAACGCCGCTCATATCGACAGCCGAGGCGTCAGTCGTCTCAGTGTTTTCTGTGTTTTCGTCTGAACTGCCGTCCTCAGAATTCTGCATGCTGTAATACTGAATCATTCGGTAAAGCGAAGCCTTGTCGGTAACGCCAAGAGAATTGATGTACTCCTTTGCGTCCTCGATTTTCTCATCGTCGGAAGCCGCCTTAAAAGCCATTCCCGTCAAAACATTGGTGTCGGGAGTTTCGTCCTGAGCCTTAACGACTGCGCTTTCGTCCGTGTGCTCGATGATATAATCGGTAAGCTTTGATGTGTAACCAACACTTGTGGTTATCTTGGGCGTTTCGGATGAATCGGCAATTCTGATAATTCCCGTAATTTTAAGCTCCAGAGCCTTGTCCTTCAATTCGTCATTTGAGAGACTGTCGGGAGAAACATAGCTGAAAGTGCCGTCTTCATTCTTTTCGTAGTTGTCACATGCAGGAATGAGATAGAACGTGTGACCGATAATATCGTCATAGCTCCATGTGATGTCCTCGGGGGTCTCGCCGTCGTTAACGGCGTCCTGAATTTTAACATACTCGTCCGATGTGATAAATCCGAGCTGATAGAGCGTCGATGCGCTTATTCCGTTGTCGGAATCGAGAACGAGAGAAACTTCGTTGTATTCTGTCGGCCAAGCGCCGTAAACAAGGTCGTAGCTGTCCTTGATAACAGAGGAAACATCGGTTTTATCCTTGTTCATAGCCATTTCGGAGAAGTTATCCGCTCCGGAAGAACCCGTATAGCCCATCATGGAGGCAAGGCTCATCATGTTCTGGCTGTTCTGCATGACGAGCGAGAATGCGGATGAATCGTCGCTTGTCTCAACATCGTCCGTGTCGGCGTCAGAGTTGATAAGCTTTCCGTCAGGATCATAAGAATAAACCTCGAAGCTTGTATCGTAGGAGTAAACAACTCCGTTTTCGCCGATGTACTGATTAATCTCGGAATCGGGATCGTCAAGGTAATGCTTGAAATCGGTGAGGTTGTTCTCAGTGAAGCTTGATGAAAGCGTATCGACCGCCTTCATCTCCTTGTAGCTTGCGTACACCTTATCGAGAGTTTTGTCGCTCTCCTTTTTCTCGGAGCCCATGGTCATGCCGCTCATGCCAGTCATCTCCATCATTCCGCTCAAGTCAAACGTTGTCTTGCTTATCGTGAGGGGGTAGCTTGTCATGGTGTCCTTTTGAATTTCGTCGATATATTCGTTGACGCCCGTCGAGAGCGAGAGAATCAGCGCAATGCCGATTATTCCGATAGAACCCGCAAATGCAGTCAAGAAGGTTCTTCCCTTTTTGGTGCGAAGGTTGTTGAAAGAAAGAGCAAGGCTTGTGCCGAATCCCATTTTTGCCTTGCCGATTTTCTTCTCGGACGGTTTTTCGTCGCTTGTCGGCTCGTACGGGTCTGAGTCGGAAATAATCTTTCCGTCACGAAGTCTGACTATTCTGGTCGAATACTTCTCGGCAAGCTCGGGGTTGTGCGTAACCATTACGACAAGTCTGTTCTCGGCAACCTTCTTGAGAAGCTCCATAATCTGAATGCTCGTCTCGGTATCGAGTGCGCCTGTCGGCTCGTCGGCAAGAAGAATGTCGGGTTCGTTTACAAGTGCTCTTGCGATTGCAACTCTCTGCATCTGACCGCCCGAAAGCTGGTTCGGTCTCTTGTAGATTTGTTCGCCGAGGCCCACTTCTTCAAGAGCCGCCTTTGCCCTTTTCTTTCTCTCTGCGCCGGAAATTCCGCCGATTGTCAAAGCAAGCTCGACATTTGAGAGAAGATTCTGGTGCGGAATAAGGTTGTAGCTCTGAAAGACGAAACCGATTGTGTGGTTGCGGTAGGCGTCCCAGTCTCTGTCCTTATACTTTTTTGTTGATACAGAGTTGATTATGAGGTCGCCGTCGTCGTATCTGTCAAGTCCGCCGATGATGTTGAGCATGGTGGTCTTGCCCGAACCCGACGGGCCGAGTATCGAGACAAACTCGTTGTCACGAAGATTTAGACTTACGCCGTCCAACGCCTGCTGAACCAAATCGCCCGTCTTGTACTGTTTTCTGATGTTTTTCAGTTGAAGCATCTTTCTTTCTCCTTGAATAACTTCCAAATAAACCGTTTTACCGTTATACGCTTAACAAAGTTATTTTATCAAAAATTTTGTGATAAATGCGTGAACAAAGTGTAAAAAAAGAGAAGTCCGAAAAGACTTCTCTTTCACATCAAATATTAAACTTCTACGACAGAACCGAGAACCTTGACTCCACTTGTTTTGCAAAGGTCAAGCTCGCTCTTGATTTCGTCCAGTCTCGAATCGTGAGCTTTTTCGATAAGAACAGCCGCGTCGCAAGCCGACATATTATTAAGGCTCTCGGGATCGACAAGAATACTTCTGCCGAATTTAACCTCAAAGGGCTTGCCCTCAAGGCTCTTTGCAAGGCTTTGCATCACACTTTCGTCAGAACACGAACCCGTGACATAAAGGCTCTTCACAGCGTTTTTCTCTGCGCTTATAGCAATTCCCGCACTTATCATGGAAAGTCGCTCCTCGTTGGAGTATTTTAGCACTCTCGCACCGAACACATTCTGAAGCCATTTGTCAACGCCCTTTTTGTCTTTGGTCTGAACGCCGAAAACATTCACGCCGAATGTGTAGTCCATATCCTCGGCACGCTTGATTCTTGCGGTGTAGATATACTTCAAAACCTCTATAAGAGCGATAATAACCATTCCGGCAATGAAACCGACTGCACAGTTCTTTTTGTCAAGACTGATTTTAACCTTGCTTGTCTCGGTAATTTCTTCCTCGGCAGTTGTCAAAGCGGCTGTCTCTTCATCTGCCTCATCGTCACCGTCATACATATACTGGGCAACAAGCGCATTGTAATATGCTGTCTGAGCCGTTGTCATATTTTTGGAGAGCGTGTTCATAGCCGTGAAAATCGTGTTGAGGTTGGAAACATATCCCTGCTTAACGGAGAGAATATCGCTAGCTACCGTTTCCGAGTACTGTTCTGAAACAAGAGAAATATCAAAGCTACCGAAAATCTTTTCAAGATCCGATTTCTGATTTGCCACCTGATCCTCGATTATCTTACCGATATTTCTCGCAGTCTTCTCATCGGGAGCATAGATTTTAATCGTCATGGTATCCACAGCGTCGGTTCCGTCACCCTCGGTCAAACTGGGAGTAGTTGTTGTGATAAGCTCCTGAATGTAAGCCAAGTCCGTATCCCAGCCGATTTCGTCACGGATTTTTGAGGCTGTATCGGTGTTGATAAGTCTCGAGCTGTAGGCCGAAATTATATCGCCAGTGAAATCCTTGTAATCGACTGTCGGATAAACCGCATTGTAGTGAGTATCGATAATATACTGTATTGTAAATGTAGGCGCAGAAGAAGAGTCTATCTTCATCTTAACGGAATCGTTTAAATAGCTTTGAATCTCTGTCGCCTGAGCGGTGTAGGCTTTGTACGAGGCAAGCGCAAGCTCCGTCTCGTACTTTGTCTGCTCGCTTAAACCGCTTGCCGTGCTCTTCACATTTTTGGCAAGTTTCTGAGACTTTGTGAGGGACGCATCATCATCGGCGGAACTCGAGCTAAAGCTGTTCATAACGCTCGTGCCGAAACCGAACACTATCGCAAGAACGAGTGCAAGGCACAGCATAACTCTCCACTTTTGAAGAACACGATAAATCATTTCCTTTATGCTTATATGAATTTCTCCCATATTTTATCCTTTCGAATATACCCAAACCGTGGGGGTTGCATTACTGCTTGATTGCATACTGCGAAAATTATACACATTTCAAGTAATTCCGTCAACTTAAGCTTCGTTAACGCTTACCTCTTTGCCTAATTCGTCAAAGTACTTTTTAGAAACGACATTGCCCTTTTTGTCGTATTCGTATTCTACAGAAGAGTATCCCTCTTCTGTAGAATACGGCTCGCCGTTTTTTCTGTACTCCGTTTTGACTATGCGGTTATAATCGTCGCAGTAATTAATTTTATCGTATTCGGCTTTTTGCTTGTAAGCAATTTTTTTCAAGACGGCGCTTCCCTCGGCATGAACGTTAAATTCGAGGTTATTTAAGTCGCTCGCCTTAATTTTGAGAGTAAGGCTTACATTTCCGTACTCATTGTAAGCGTCCTCGCCTCTTGTCTTGGTTCTCATAACCGTTCCATCCTTGAGAGCCGAAACCGTAACCTTGCATTTTTCATCGGAATGAATATTGAACGTGACGAGGTACGTTCCGTTATCAAGCGCAATTGACGGGCCGTGAGTTATCTCGGCACTGTCGCCGTTAAGCTCAATGTATCCGTCAGAGTTTGCTTCCATGCCGTTTGATTTTGCAAGCGAATACAAGTCAACTGACAAAGAGTTCGGATAGTGATTGTAGGCCTTGTAGCCGTTTGACTCCATAGCGTCGATTACAGCCGAATCGTTTGTATAAAGCGCACGGTTATCGTTTACCTCAAAACAGGTGAATCCCTCTCTGAACATCTCTCGCAAGTCCTCTGTCATGAGAACGCTGATATTGTCAAGCTGTGAGAACTCCGCACCCGATTTTGTCGAAAGAGAAATCTCGGGGAATTCGTCCATATAAACATGCGGCAGAGTATCGGAATAAACCTTTCCCGAAGAGGCGCTCACCACTATGCTTAAAGCGTCGCTGTCCTCCTCGACTTGCTCGGTGTAATATCCCGCATTGCCCGTTATGACACGGCTGACGAGAATTATAAACGCAAACGGGAAAACAGCAAAAACTATGCCGTAAAGTTTTTGTTTTTTCTTCAGTGCCAAAACGCACCACACAAGCGCATAAACGCACACAAATGCGAGAAGATAAACAAAAACGATAAAAAGCTTGGTGTAAGAAGTTTTCTTCATGACATCGCAGAAGCTCTTTGCGCCCGTGACTATCTGTGCACGGAAAACAAGCGTGACTATTCCCGTCAAAAGCATAAATGCTGTCAAAGCGGCATATGTCAGATTTTTTTCGTTGATAGTCAAAGAAAGCATCACGACAAAGCCGATGACGAAAACAAGCACAAAAATCAAATTCCAAGCCGACTGCGAGAGTAAAAGTGAATTTGACTTGAAGAAAGCGAAAATCGATTTCCAAATGCCGCCCGCAGTCACGGCAATGCTCAAAACAAAGACGGCGCCCAAAGCGTACTCAACCTTTTTTGCAAGACTGATTTTATCCGTGAAAACTCTTTGCGGCACAGCCTCACGCTTAAACGGAACAAGCGCATAGCCGAATGCCATAACGAAAATCAAGAAGAAACGGTAAGTGAATATCGTCACGATATAAAGCGCGGTGATTCCCACAAAGAAAAGTCCCTCGTTTCTCTCGTCCTCATCCTTTGAGAAAACTCCGAGAAGCCCCCTCACAAGCGGAAGCATGCATATGGCACCGAGGAGCAAACCGCCCTGAGCGAAAACCACGCCGACGGCATTTGAAAGCCCCGGATTATCCGCATATCTTGTTTCGCTCATAAACTCCAAAATGGGAGTATCGTTACCAAATGCGTTGCCGAAAAGCGGACTTTTCAAAAATGCCCTGAAGCAGAGGTAGTAGTCCTCGATGTGAGCCGAGAAAGAACCTTCCGCATTCTTTTTCTTTCCGAAAAAGAGTATTGCCGCAAGCAGACACGCTGCCGCCGCAAGCACTAAAGCAGCTGCAGTTCTGAACTTTGTCGGAACTTTTTTGAGTGCAAAAATCGCAAACGCCAAAATAAGAAGCATATATCCCAAGGTGCTACCCGTAAAAACAACCGCAAGCGTGAGAAAAACGACTGCCACGGCTCCGCTTTTGTTTTTCTTTAAGAAAAGTTCGGCATAAAGTGCCGTAATTAAGGGAATCATCGCCATGGGCGGCTCGGGGAAAATACCCAGCATCTTGTAGAAATCAAAACCGCCAAGCGAGAAAATCTTGTCCGTGCTTATGCAGACTATTCCGAAATAATCGGTGTAAGATTTTAAATTACCCTTGTTTGACCAGTGAGTCAAAACGCTCGACTCAGGCATTTTTCCGCCGAAAAATACCGAGAAAAGATAAATGATGACCGCCAGAAAAGCGTAAACCGCAACTATGTCGGCATATTTGTAAATGAGGTTATAGGGCTTTCCCTCCACCCTGTCGAGATAGAAAAACACGGTGACGGCAGGCAGAAAGAACAGAAACAGAATGAAGTAAGAAAAAAGCAAATCCGTCTTTCGCATGACGTTCAAAACGAGGAACGCCCCCATCAGCACGTACATTCCGCCCAATGTCGGCAAAAGCTTTATTAAGCTTTTACCCTCTTTTGTCTCAAGATACCTAAAGCAAAGAAGGAAGAACGTCACGGCAAGAATTCCGAATCTTAAAAATTTCTCGTTGGTCGCTTCTCTTCCCGCATAGAAATAAAACAGCGAATTGCACTCGAGGAATGTCAGCAAAACCAAAATGTATTCTGCCCAATTTTTAATTGTGTTCAAAGCAAAATCAGTAACATTTTTACCGATTTCTTTAGTTTTCTCCAAAGTATTGTCCCCTTTCCTTAAGTGCAAAAAGCTCAAATTTCTCTTTGCACGGTTTTATGTGGTCGATGCGGTTTCGCATCGTTTCATTCTTTTCAAAAGATAAACAATCGGCACAAGCCCAAACAAAAGCACCGCCGCCATTACGGCAAAAATAAAGGCGTTTGTATAATAAGGCTCGGTCACGATTCTGTAAGCTTTGAAATAAATCTGGTTTAAATCGCTGTAGTCTGCGTAACCGTCAAAATAAGCATTTCTTTTTTCATAACTCAGGTCACTTCCGACGATAGCAAGGCAATCGGTGCCCTCCTCTTTTTCTTTGACAGAGACATCAAACGAGAATTTTGTCTTGGAAGATACGCTTATTTCATCAAACTTAAACTTCATCTTTCCGCCCTTCAAATCTTCGCTCTTAAACTCCCTGTCATAAAGAAGATTTCCGCTTTCATCAAAAAGCTCGAAAAGATAGATGTTTTCCTTGCCGTTGTTTTCGTTTTTTTCGAAATACAGATCCATGCTGTCAAAGCTTATGTAAGCATTAAATGTCTGCTTGGCAACTTCACCCTCTTGAAGCGTTCTGCTTGTCCTTTCTTCTTTGACGGATCTGTGTTGTTCGCTATTTGCCGCAATATAATTTGTGTCCTTTATCTCGGTAAGTCTGCTGTAATTTATCACAAACACTGATTCAAACACAACAAGCACCGCACACAAAAATACGGCGCATTCCTTAAAAGCTCCCCTCGTTTTTGGCGCATAGTTTCTGATTTTTTCGTTTAAGCCCTCCAAACCGTGAGCGCTTATCATCCAAAGCACGGGAAGCATCGGGAAAGAATATCTCGGCGCAATCTCCCAGAAAGTGTAAAACAAAGTGTAGCCGAACACGAATATAAAAAGCGGATAAGTTTTGTTCATCTTCTCTTTTTCGATTTTTATCGCACCTACCAGCACATTGAAAAGTGCCGCAAGTCTTACGCTCTCGGAGTAATAATCCGTAAAAAGCCTCTTGTTTCCAATAAAATACTTATAAAATGTACTATGATAAGTAACTGCACCGAAAACATGTCGAACCGTTGTTTTTCCGAAAAACTGACCAAACTTTCTTCTGAAAAGTCTGAAAATCCAAGTGGGGCCCTTTTCGCCGTAAAACTCGGCTATATAACGGAAATCATTCATAAGCATATCGTGAGAATTATCAAATTTTCCGTCAGCATTTGTCAGTTTGGTGTTATAACTTCCGCCCGTAGTTCCCATGGCAACCCAGTGGAAAGCTGAAAAAGGTGTGGCAACAAGTTCAAAGTCCAAGCTGTTCACTATAGCCGAGAAGCCTTTTATACAAACAATAAATGAAAGAACGGATATCAAAATGCCGCGCCAAAATCCCTTTTCGTGCTTAAACAAAGCATAGAGCGTAACAGCTACAAACGCAATGCCGACAGTCGCACGCATCTCATAACCGACAGCTGCGGCAATGCCCATCAAAAGCTTAGCATACCACTTGTCGAAAAGCGAGAGATAAATGACAAGCAGTGTGAAGAAAAGCCCCGGCACAAAGGTGTAGTAGTAGGAGACAAAGCCGTAGTTTATCGGTGAGAAAACCAATATTACAAGCGAGATTAACGCCGCTTTAATTCCGAGAAGCTTGCCTGCAATTTTATAAATGAGAACCGCACCGAACACCATCATCACCACATTTAGGGCAACAGGCAAAATTCGGTAGTCGCTTATGCCGACCATATTCTCGATCTTATAAAGTGCCGTGACAACAAGCAACCAGTTTTTCTGGAACGGATAAATAGAAAAATAATAAAACTGATTCCATTTTCCCGTCTCCACATAATTTAAAGCAGTGTAGTGAATAACGGTAAGGTCGCTTCTTACATCAAACCTCAAATAAACACTCGAGAAAATGAGTCCGAGCGTATATAAAGCTATAATCGCAAAACACGCAATGTGCAGTTTTTTCTCCGATTTTACACTCTCGATAAGCTTGTATATCGTGAGAAGTATCGCTTCGGCAAGTATCGCCCCAAGAATGACCGCAAACCCATCAAATTTGTTGTCGCCTACCGTTTTACCGTTCACAAAAACATAGCTCATACCCGCTATGAGTGCCGCACTCAGATAAACGACAGGCAAGGTTTTAAATATAGTTCGCACAAATTTGTTTTCCATATTTTTCCTCTGATTTAAAGTAAATAGATATTAAGTATTTTTGCCGACAGCCCCGTTTTTGAAACGAAACGCAAGATTTATTATCGGCACAAGCCCAAACAAAAGCACCGCCGCCATCATGGCAAAGACAAACGCTTTCGGATAGTAGGGTTCGGTCACGCTTTTCTTTGCGACAAAATAAATCTGGTTAAAATTATATCCTTCTCCGCCCGCTTTTCCGTCGAAATAAACTCTTCTGTTTCCGTCAGTTGTGTTGTTTCCGAAAACAGAAATGCATTTGCCGAATTTTTCTCCGACAGACACACGAACAGTAAATTTTTCGATTCTTTCCACCGAGACCTCATCAAGGCTTATGTTAAGAATATTATCAGAAATATTCTCGTTCTTGAATGTCTTTTCACGAATGATGTTTCCGTTTTCGTCAAGCAGTTCAAAAAGATAAGTGTTTTTGTCGTCCGAACCTTCGGTATCGAATTTAAGCTCGATTTCATCAAAGTCACGGTAAGCCGTAAAGCTTTGCGTAACGGGAGAATTCTCAAGAAGTTCCGCCTTTTCGTTGTTGTTGTGTTTGACGTCGAATTTATCCGACGCCGCCACATAAGTTTTTTCTGTCTCTTCGGTAAGACCGCCCAAGTTTGCGGCAATCACACCCTCAAACGAGACAAGACAAACTGCCAAAAGCACGGCACACACGGAACGCGCCTTTAACTTTGTGCCTGCTTTGCTCTCAAACAGCACTTGTGTTTTTTCGCTCAAAGCAGACATACCGTAAACACTCAGTATTCCGAAAACGGGATAAATTTTATCCATACGGTTTCTTATGACTTTTACAACGGCGATGATCGCATTAAACAGCGTCACAAGTCTTAAGATTTGGCACAAATACTCAGTAAAAAGCTTTTCGTTTCCAGACAAATATCTCCACAGAATATTTTTATCGGTGCTTGTCGAATTTGAAATAACTATATTCGGAGTAGCTTCGCCGAGCAATTTTGAAAGCTTGTGATTCCACAGCCAAAATCCGTAAGAGGCACCCTTTTTATTGTAAAAATCGGCGATGTACTTTAAATCACCGACTATCATATCGTGAGAAGTCTCGAACTTTGCGTCAAACTTAACGACATCGGCATTGAACAAGCCTTTTCCCGTCATACCGATAACAAGCCAGTGCGTAAAGGCATAAGGGATAGTCGTGCTCTCAAAATTCATTGAGTCGATTATTTTCCCGAAAATCAGATAACCGACAATAAAGCCTAAAACCGAAAGCAAAATTACTTTCCAAAATCCCTTTTCGTGCTTAAAAAGCCGATAAAGAATGACGGCAACAAATGCAATCAGCACGGTAGCTCTCATCTCGTAGCCGACTGCCGCACAAAAGCCCATTAAAACGCTTAGAAACGGATTTTCGTAAAGCGAGAGAAAAATCACGAGAAGCGTGAAGAAAAGTCCTGGTATGAAGGTGTAATAGCAGCTTGCCAAGATATAATAAATCGGATTGACGGCAAAAATCAAAAGCACCGTGACCGAAGCTCTGAGATTTATTAGCTTTTCCGCAATTTTCGCTGAGAAAACAGCCGAAAAGAAAAGCATTACGGCGTCAAGCGCAAGCGGCAAAGTTCTTAAGTCCTCAATGCCCAAAGCATTCTCGATTTTGTAAAGAAGCAATATTACGGAAAGCCAGCCCTTTTGAAACGGATAGTGAGAAAAATATGAGAATCTCGACCACTCGCCCGTCTCGATAAAGTTATCGGCGGCGTGGTGAAAATTCACGAGATCCGACATAAGCTCCTGTTTCATAAATATGACGGATACAATAAGACCCAAGCCGATAAATCCGTACAGTGCAAAGCATATGCCCCTGAGAAACGATTTTGATTTGTTTTCGGTAAGCTTGTAGACCGCCAGCATGAGAGCCTCAAGCAAAACGGCACCCATAACAATCGCCAAACCGTTGAAACTATCGTCCCGAACGGTTTTGCCGCTTGTTAAAATCAGCACGGCACCGGAAACAAGCGCCGCTCCCAAATAGAAGGCGGGCAGATTTTTAAACACCCACCTCACAAATTTATTTTCCATTGTTAATTTTCCAAATTCTGTATTTCTCGCCGTCAACTGTGATTTCTTCAAAGTCGGCGGAAACAGAATAACCCTCTTGATTTAAGTAATCGGTTATGTTTTGTACTTCTCTGTTATCGGATGCGCTCACAAAACGAATGTCTTCTCTCTTTGAAAGAGCCTCCGAGACGGAGGAATATTCCCCCGTGACGAGTTTTTTCCAGTAGGGCATCTCAGATATATTTCCGCCCGCATTTATGTAAGCGGAATAATTTTTATTTTCGTGAATAAAGCTTACCCTCGAAGCCGCCATAGAGCTTATGTGAAGATAAAGCGTACCGCTTGTGTTCTCGATTTGCTCCGTCAAGTCGGCTTTAGACTGCCAAAAAGCGTAATTTTTCTCGGACTTATAAATCGTCTGTGCAGTGCCGAACACGAAAACTGCGGCAAAAACTACCGAGAATACGGATTTAAGCATGCCCAAATCAATATTCAAAGCCATATCTTTTACGATAAACAGCGAAGAAACCAGTATCGGCAAAAGCTCCAGCGGAAAAAATACTCTAAAAGGCATTCTGCCCTTATAACACAAATAGAAAACTTCAAGAAAAACCGTGAGAAGTACCGAAGCTATAAACAAAACTCCGAGCTTATCGCGCTTTCTGGCCGACAGTATAAGGGCAAAAACGGAAAATATCACCGCACATATTCCGTAAACGGGCATAGTCTCCGAGAGTGCATCACGAAATGTATCAAAGCCTTCCTTTAACTTATCGGAAAAGGTCAAATACGAATAATATTCGTCACGTATTTCGTTTAGCTTTTCGAGAGTTTCGACATCGGTCACATCGGCAATTCCCCACTGTGCGTGTCTTATAAGCTTCACTCTCTCGGGACTTAAGCCGATTTCATCATAAGCCTCTGAAAATTTTTCATAGCTTGGCAGTCCCCTGTAATCCTGAATTGAACTTCTGAGCTTATCGACCTTGAGTAAATCCTTGTACTCGCTGTTTGCGTACAGAGCCGAATTGAGTGCGTTTGAACCGAGAACGACAACCACGGCAGTTAATGCCGCAAGCGCATACATCTTTGCCGTTTTCTTATCGTTCTTGTTTAGTATAAACTTATAGACAGCTACAATCAAAACAAACGGAAGCAGCATCGCCGCTCCAAGCCACCTGAAGCCCGAGGCGAAGGCTGACATAAAGAAAATAAGAACATGTGAAGAAACAGTCAATTTCTCTTTTATCAGCACATAAAGAAATACGCCGACCATGAGAAGAATTGCCGCATGGGTGTATTTCGCCGTTAAAAGGAATTTTGTGAAAGCAAAACACGAGAGTAAAAACGAGAAAACAAAGGCGGAAATTCTTGTTTTTGTCGAATGTTTTCCCGCTCTGTCCAAAACCGCGTATATCAGAATAAACTGTGTGAAGAGAGTAGAACCCCAAACGAGAAGTGAATAAATCTCAAGCGAAGGGAAAAGCCTATACAGTGCCTTGATAAAAATGGCGAACTGACTTTGCAGATGAACCATAAAAATATCGGATTCAAGTTCGCCGGAGAGAAGCATCATAATCTGACGCTCATCGGTTGCGGCGTTTATCACGGAAAATTTAGCGATAATTATTCCGAAAAGCAAAACGGAAACCGCACTGACCGCAAGATTTTGAAATTTGAGCTTTCT
Organism: uncultured Prevotella sp.; assembly: GCA_963621245.1. Classification (GTDB taxonomy): domain Bacteria; phylum Bacillota; class Clostridia; order Oscillospirales; family Acutalibacteraceae; genus SIG603. The sequence goes on from CAVFCW010000007.1 coordinate 30,637, forward strand.
TAAGTTTGCGGTTTGCATATCTGCTTTATACATAGAGGCTCTCCGTCAAAAAGACGGTTTCTATTTTCTGACCGCACTCGGCTACATACTCTTTTATAAGCTTGTTTTTTGCAAGCTTGCTCTTGAGCGAAGAACCCATGGACATATTTTTACCGAAGTAGTTTTCCTTGGGGTCGGCTTTGTAGCCGTCAAATCCCGCAATATTCACACGCTTGACGCCCATTCCGATGAGAAGATTGATGAGCATAAGAGTCGGATTGTCGGCAATTATTCCGCTCTTTGCGAGATAAGAGGAATAATTGATGAGACTTGCGCCAACGGGTCTTTGCGTTATGTTCGATGTGATTATCAGTTTTGTTTTCGAGCTAACCTCATAGCGGTTAAGTCGCTTTTCGTTGGTACAGATGAGATAGTCGCACGGGAAAAACTTGGGAATTACGTTGACCGCAATTATCAGCGGCTTTTTCTCAGAGATAAATTTATCTATATCGGCTTTTCTCTCCGAGAGTGATTTTCCCGGGGCGAGAACGAGAATTTCTCTGCCCTCAAATTCATTTTTAAGAGCGGAAACGCAAGCCTTGTCGTCCACGAAACGCTCCTGAAATTCGCTGTAATACTTCTCTGCCGTATCCTTTGAGTAGGAAAGCTTGACGTCCTCGGGAAGCGAAGCGAGAAGCTCTTTCATGGATTTGTTGGAGAGCGTGTTTTTCTCCGCAAAATAGTTTGCGTAGTTCGGATGACAGTTGTATCGTGCCGAGAGATAGAACGGGAGCGAATAGCCCCAGAAGTTCTCGGAGAAAATCGGCTTTAGATAATCATCCATAATATCGAGCATAGGATCTATGTTGTACCACTTGCCGTAGTTGCTGTTGAGAAAAGCGGCAAAAAGCTCGATGTTTAAGTTGCCCGCACCTCTGCCCATACCGTAAACGCTTGCGTCAACCACTATATCTCTCTGCAAATTCTGCTCGACAAAATACTTTGCGTTGCCGTAAGCCTGCTGAAGATTGTTGTGCGAGTGGTAACCGAGAGTTATCTCGGGGCTTAGGTTGTGGTCGGAAAGGCTTATGAACCTCTTGAGATCCGGCAGTTCCATTGCGCCGAAACTGTCGACGATATAAAAACTGTCGGGCTTTGCGAGGTTTGCCTTTTTGATAAGCTCGATAAACTCCGTGTCGCTGTAATTAAGCGACGCCATTGCCTGAACATAAACGCCGTACCCCTTTTCTTTTAGCTGTCGGCAAAGCTCAAGGCCCTCTTCGAGTTCTTTCTTTTTAAAGCAAACTCTGATAATCAGCGGATCATCTTTGTCGGCGTCGGGAAAAGCCTCAATCGGAAATTCTCCGAGATTCACCATAACGGCATATTTTTGCTGGGGAAGCTTTTCCGGCAAAAGTTTTTTCATGTCGTCAAGGCTTTTAAACTGGGTCTCTCCCTCGCCGCCGCCTTTAATCTGCGAGATATAACCGCACTCGATAACATCGGTTTTGCTTAAAACAAGCTTTTCGAGTATCGCTTTTATAGCGTCCTCGCCGAAGTGCCAGTTGTTTATGTAGCCGCCGTCACGCAAAGTGCAGTCGAGTAATTTGATGTTGTGCATAAAACCTCCGTGAAGGCTCAGTCCTTCTTCTCTTTTTTCTCGGAAGAGTCTCCGAGTTTCTGTCTTATCTGCGTGGTGGAAATTCCCTTTGTGTACGGCACATAGACGGTATCGCAGCCGTGCTCTTTCAATTCAGCTTCTATTTTATTCCAGACCTCTGTTCCCTTCCAGTCGTCACCGATGAAAGCCACGTCAAAGTGGTATTTTTCGAGTGCCTCAAGCTTGCTTCTTGACTCGTTTTTTACCACCTCGTCAACATAGCGGATTGCGCCGACAATCTCAGCTCTGTCCTCGTAGGGAATGACCGTCGGGCGTTTTTTGCAGTGCATAACCCACTCGTCGGAGTGAACTCCCACTATGAGATAATCGCAGTATTCTTTAGCCTGTTTAAAAAGATTTAAGTGGCCGATGTGGAACATATCAAATGTGCCAACAGTGTAACCGACTTTATATTTCTTAGCCATTTTGCTTTTCGCTCCTTTCAAGACTTTCCCTCATAGCATTCACAAGATGTTTAATCATATCGTCTGCGCCGTATTTCGGCTGCCAGCCGAGTGAGCAAAGTTTGTTTGAATCAAGTCTTATCTTAACCGTTTGGTTGTAGCCGAGCTTTGTAATATCCTCGGGAATATCGAATTTAAGCTTTATGCCCGCCTCAGGATAAAGCGAGATAAATCTCTCGGCAAGCTCCTTTATAGAAAGAGCCGTGTCCATGTTAGCGACATTGTAAGCCTCGCCGTTTTCTCCCTTATCGAGAACCGTAAGTACCGCGTCCGCTACATCGAGAGTATCGCAGTAATTTCTTACGGTATCGCCTTTGGATTTCAGAACGATGTCCTTTTTCTCGATTACGCACCTTGCAAATTCGCACAAAACACGCTTGTCGCCGTAGTAAGCACCGTCGCCGTAGCTTGCCGTCAGGCGCACAACCCTTGCCGGCACGCCGAACTGCTTTGCGTAAGCGGCGCAAATGTTCTCGCACATGCGCTTGCTCTCGGAGTAACTCGAGCGAACCGCCATGGTGTCGATGTAGCCGCCGTCCGTCTCCTTGATTGACGGCATGGAGTAATCCGTCTTGCCGTAAACCTCAAGCGACGATGTGAATACAAATCCGAGGGAATTTTTCTCCTTGGCAAGCTCCAGAAGATTAATTATGCTGTTGATTGCCACGGAAATTGTTCTCATCGGGAAATCAACGTGCTGTTTGCTTCCTCCCGTGACCGCCGCCGTGTGAACTATATAATCGACTTTTCCGTCAAATTCAATCGGTTTGGTCACGTCGGCTTGAAGCCAAATTATATCTTTACGGCTTAAACTGTCCGAGAAAACAGAGTTTTTCTTCTCTTCGTTTCTGTAAACCGCAACAACTGTCGCATTTAAATTTTCTCTGTCGTTTGCCTCAAGTATTTTTCTCACAAGAGTTGAGCCGACCATACCCGTGGCGCCCGTAAGGAGAATAGATTTGTTTTCTAAAAATTTCATAATAATTACTTACCGAAAGCCTTTTTAAACTTCTTTACGTATCTTCCGCCGACTTTAAGCAGATATTTGCCTTCTTCTGATTTTGCGTAACAAAGAACAAGTATGGTCGGTACGGTTACTGCACAAACAATAGCATGGAAAATCACGCTTATCCAGCCGAATCCCACAAGAACATTCTTGCAGATAAAGAAGTCAAGTGCTCCTACTGCGCCTGTAACCAAAACGTTGAATGCAAGTTTTAAGAAATACTCGGAAACCTTGTATTTTCCCTTGAAACCGTATTTGTAAACAATAACCGGATCAAACCACATGAGAGTTGTCCAGTCGGCAATTATCGTACCGATGAGAACGCCGTCTATTCCAAGTCCGTTTACAAGTGCAACGGAAACGACAATATTGATTATCATTCCGGCAACGGGTCTGAACTTAGCCTGACGGAAAAGTCCCATAGTCGTTCTGAATTTTGAGAGAACAAGTCTGTAAGCGTAGGTGAAAATCTGGAATCCCATCAAAAGCGCAAAAGGCTGATTTATGAGCCACTGGTCGCCTATCCAAACATTGACAAGCTCATCCGCACAAACAAAAACTCCCACGCCCGCAGTCGCACCGAGTATGGCGGTAATCAGGTTAATCGACTTAAAAATCTCGTACTCATGCTCGCCCTGATTGGAAGCGTGAAGATTGCCTATGCTGTGAGAAACAGAGTTGAATATCTTGCTGAAAAGCGTGCGTATGGTCGTGTAGAAAATATAGTAGTTGGAGTAAAGTCCGACATAATCGATACCGAGGAACATAGAAATAACTATGTTGTCGGTAGCGTTTAACACGACTCCGTTAATCTTATAAAGAAAAAGTGCGCCGCAGTCCTTGAATATTCCAACGGCCTCCTCACGGCTTAATTTATCGTCTCCCGCATTCTTTATGTAGGGATACATCTTATCGGAGAGTATTCCGCCGACAATATTCTGAAGAATAACCTCGGCAATCATAAAGAACACATAAAGTGTGAAGTTGGGGTAAATGAGAAGTGCCACAATCTGCACGAGTGAAATGCCCACCGTGAAGAAGTAGTTGATTATATTAAGCAAATATTCCTTTTGGTTTGCCTTTACTATCGCAGTCTTGTAAGCGAAGAACAGATAAGACGAAACATTCTTGAAAAGATAGAGGCAGAAAAGGAATGACATATTAATGCCGAGTTTCTCAAGCTTTCCGCCGTCCTTTATTATGTATGGCAGGAACGGAATGAGACACAAACCGATAATCGCAACCGCAATACCGATATATCTGTAAACCGTCTTATAGAACTTCATGAGAACAGCAATTCTCTTGTGGTCGTTCTCGGCTATCGGTTTGTACAGCTTATAAAGTATTGCGCTTCCGACTCCCAGCTCGGCAAGCGAGAGCATGGTAAGAACATTCGAAAAAAGTCCGTTTATTCCAAGATACGATTTTCCAAGAGTTTTGATAAATACGGTTCTCACCGCAAACTGCATGATAATCGTTATAAGCTGTCCGCCGATGCTGCTCGTAAAATTAAAAATCGTGTTCGTCAGTCGTGAGTTTTCTTTTCTTAACGCCTTTGCGTTCAATTTCTTCATTCTTTTGCCTTTCCTAAAAAACGGCGCGTCCCCTCACCAAAGCGCCTTTTTTGAAATTTGATAATCAACCGCATTTTGATTATTTAAGCTTATTCTCCTTAAGCTTAAAATAAATTTTCGCCTTAACCCTCTTTAATCCCGCATTTTTCTTCCACTTTGCCATTCTTACGCTCGGGACATCATAACCCTTGAATTTGATAAAATCCACCTTGACAAAACCGTTCTTTTCGGCTGTTGCCATGGCGGCTTTGTTCTTCGAGGATGTAGTCCAGAACAAAACGTCCGAACCGTAATTATCCGCCCATTCCTCACAGGCGGCGCAAAGTCTCGATGCTATTCCGTTTCCAGCATACTCGGGCAAAACCGCAATATATCTCAGTGCGCAAAGCTTTTCACCCGAATACCATTTTCCAGATTTTTCGGCGTCAACCGTCATGGTTCCTACTGCTTTATCACCGTCAAAAGCGCAGAAAACCGCACCGCCATCCTTAAGCCTCGACAAAAAGTCCTCTTTTTCCATGGAGTCGTTCTTGAAATCAAGTCCGCTCGCCGCATGCGCCTTGAGCATTATGTCTTTTATATCGGAATAGCTTTCCTCGGGCGAAACCTCTTTCACGGAGATTTTCTTTTTTTCAGCCATTATTCTTTACCTATAACCTTTTTTATAAGCTTTTTAACCGCTCTTACTTTCATTCTCTTGTCAAAAACTTTTCTCGGCTCTGAATCCTCACCGTCATCCGTCAGGCAGAAATCGGCGGTCTCGATAAGGCTCTTAAATTCCTTTTTGCCGATAAAACCGTGAAGATAATCCTCCCAGATAACTTTATCGTTAACAAAGGTTTTGTCAAGCTTTATGTTGTTTTCTTCCGGAAGTTTTTCTCCTAAAAGAACGTCAGCCGCTATCGACGGCAAATTGCATCCGCAAAGCGTGTAAACATAGCTCGGGCCGCCCGGTCTTAAATTAATCTCGCCGAAATAGATTTTTTCCTCGGAAACCACAAGCTCGAGATCGAACATTCCCACATAACGGATTTTTTTGAGAAAAGCGTTTATTTTATCCGTGAGTTCCTTTGTCAGGTCAGAGGCAACAAGCTTTCCCTTTAGGGTAACGCCCCTGTTAAAGGAAGCAATTCTCTCCTTTTTGATAACGGCTGGAATAAACGCACTCTCACCGTCTGAAACGCCGTTCATAACAATCTCGGAATCTATTTTGATAAATTCCTGAAGCATAAACTTTGTGAGTCTGCCCTTTTTTCTTGTGGCGGCAATTCTCTTTTGGAGCTCGTTTTTGTCGGCGCATTTTCCGATGTCGGATTTTCCCGCATGAGCCGAAACAACGGGTTTCAAAAATACGGGATATTCTATATCCTCGGGAACAACCATATTTTCATCGGCTAAATCGATTATTCTGCTCTTAAGCGACGGAAAACCACACTCCTCGGCAATTTTCGTCTGCACGTCCTTGCGCATAAAGTACTCAAGCTGGTGCTTTTCGTCCTCGCCCTTAATGAACGGCATGATGAAATTTTCACCAAGCTCCGCTCTTAAGCTGTCGGCAATGTAAATTCCGTGGTCGTCTGTCGGATAAAGAATATACGTCTTTGATTTATCCGTATATTTCGTCTTGATTATCTCTATGATGTCCTCGTCTTTTTTTGAGGGAATATCATAGACCGTCTCAATATATTTGCATGCTTTTACTATCTCGGTGTCAAGTCTAATCGGAGCGTAAATCAAATCAACCGAATAGCCGCTTTTCCCGAGGGATCGCGCGGTGCTGATTGATGTGAGGTAATTTCTGCCGAGAAGTATTATTTTTATGTTTCGCTTGTCCATTTTTTGCCTTTCACAAGGAATTTTCTTAAAGCTTAGCTTTCATTTCTTCCAGTCTGAAATATTTTCCGGGTCTTTTGTCGCTCTCACAGCGCATAAATCCGTACTCTGTCTTATCGACAAGCTTTCTGTACTCGTCCTTAGTCATTCTTCCGTGAGAATATTCGTCAAGCGCAATTCTCTCGTTCACAAGCTCCAATGGTTTTACCTCGGTTTCCTCGTGCACGTATTTTCCGTGAAGAGCGTCATCTAACATTTTCGCAAAGTTGGCTCCGCCCAAATAGAAGGCATAGCCCGAAGCGCCCTGACGCAAATTGAGCTCGTTAAAATAAAGCTTGCCGTTCGCTTTTATGATGTCGATGTCGAAAATTCCCGTGAAATGAAGACTCTCTATAAATCGTGTGAATGCGTCTTTGTACTCGCCGTACTTTGAAAACGGCACAAGTCTTCCGACAACGGTAACGCCCGAGTGCGAGCCAGAGCCGCCCACTGCCATCTCGTACATTCCCGGAATACGCACACTTTTACCGTCCGAGAAACCGTTGAAGCAAAGCTCCTCTTCAATCGGCAAAAGCTCCTCCAAGAGCATATCGCAGTCGGCAAGCTTAGCCGCACCGGCAACAAGTTTTCTCACTTCTTCGATGTTGTCGCACTTTCCCATAAAGTCCTTGCGGTTTGGAATCGGCAAGGACGGCTTGACGAAAACGGGAAAACTTACATCGCCCGCACCCGGTAAAGTAAATTTACCGTCCTCGATTGTAACGGAAACACACTTTGCGACATTAAGTCCGGCTTTTTCGGCAAGCTTTTTCTGAAAGCCCTTGTCCATAAGGCGTTTCACTGCGCCCTGTTTATCTTCTGCGTTTGGCATGAGAAAATCTTTTTTGAGAGTGTCGTAGTACATGTCTATCGTCTCTGCCGAAAAATCGTCCGTGGGAAGAATAAGCGTTTTTTCGCCCTTTGTCACGCACTTTTTCTTCAGAAACTCCACAAGCGACTCCCTGTCTTTCTCAGAAATAAAAGCGTGCTTTATCACGTATTTGCTTTTAAACTGCGGAGCAATTTTCTGCCAAGATATCGGTTTTGGCAATTTTTTCACCGTTTTAACCGATATAACGTCATATCCCACCTCGCCTATCGCTCTGGTCATGCCGAGAAGCGAGGTAGAAACTCTGCCTATAACAACTGCTTTTGACATTTTTCTTGCTCCTGTTATCTTTCTTCGTCCAAAAGTCCCGTCTTTTGCAGAACTCTCAGGCTGTTCTTGTTATCGTTGTGGTAATTAATAAATTTATTGAGCGTTCTTCTCTCCTCTGCGCCCTTGTCGATTCCGTTTGCGATGTCGTCGAGCCAAGCCAAAAGCTCATCCGTCTTTCCGATGTGAACTCCCGGCATCAAAAGCTTGACGTTCTCGAAAGCAAATCCCGGCTTTTTGCCGTACTCCTCAAAATCGTCATAGATGAACGCAATCGGACGATCCAAAAGCATAAAGTCCGTGAAAACGGAAGAATAGTCCGTGAGCATTGCGTCAACTCCGCCGATTAAATGGTAGAGCGAACATTCTGCCGGCAAATCGTTGTCGCCGAAAACCTGAATGTTGGAGTAATCCACCTCATAAATCGCACCGTGTCCGAGAAGATGCGGATGAAGCTTGATTAAAAGAACGATGTTGTTTTTCTTGAGGTTCTCGTTAAGCTCACTTAACTCTTCCTTTTGCACAACGGGAATACCGAGAGAATAGAACTTTCCGTCCTTATCGCCCGTTGACTCGTCGGCATGGAAAGTCGGCATCCAGATAACTGTCTTGCAGTTCGGATTTGCCTTAACCTTAGGAAGATTATCAAGGCACATTCTCTCCTTGCCCTCAAACATAAAATCGTTTCTCGGCAAGCCCGTTGTAATCATTTTGGAAGGTGCCATTCTGAATCGAGAACAAATTCTATATCTGTAAAAATCAGAGGTAACAGTGACAAAATCAGCAAAATTCTCAGAATAATCGTGATCCATCGGGCCCTTTATTCCCATGCCGTGCCAAATAAGCGTAACTTTCTGCTTTTTTGTTCTCACATTTCCGAAAAGCATATGCGAGCGATAGATTATCGTGCTCTTGCAATACTCGATAAGTCCCTTCACGGATTTTTTTGAGTAAAATTCAACGCCGGGATATTTGACCTTCAACTTTTCGGGATTGCCGTTTACAAGCCACACCGCATGATATTTTTTATCAAGCCCCTGTCGCAAAAATTCCTCGTACAAAGCTCTTCCGTTATCGGAAAAATCAGGTTTTGAATAAAAAAGCACCTGATTTTCTTTTTTCGGAACGATTCTATCGACAAGGCTTATCGCTATTAGTCCGAGATTATGCTTTAATCCCATTTGATTATGCATCATATTTGTCTTCTCCAAGCAAGATTGATTTTTTTATGCCGACACCGCCTGCGGCAAGTCCCAGAAACATAAAGAAGTAATAATCCGTAAATAATGTATTTGAATACATAAGCGCAACAAAACCTATGCAGAAAAACATCTGAACGAGGTCTCTTGCCGCTTTCTCTCTCTCCGTGAATATCTTTATGACAGGCAAACAAAGTGCCACAATAGCACAAATTCCTATCGGATAACCGAACGTTAACACAAGATCATAGAAAAACTGGTGCGGATAAGGGTGATTGTTCATAGCTGAAACCGCTCCCCTTATTCCCCAACCGCTTATCGGCTTTTGATTGATGAGCATTCTCACCGTGGTGTAGAGATCTCCTCTGCCGGAATCGTGGCTGACAAACTGTCCCGTGAGGAAAAGTCTGAGTGTTCGGCTTGTTATGCCCATGGATTTCAAGAGCGCATAAATCTCGTTTCCGAAAGAAAGCACGGCACAAACCGCCAAAACGGCAACCGCAAGCAAAATGGAGTATTTAACGCTCACTTTTGCGTTCTTCACATTAAAGAAGATTTTCAAAATGACAAACGCCGCAAAACAGACAAGCGCGCCTCTCGAACCGTACATAAACAGCATGTAAAACTCAATTATCACAAACGCAAAGTGAAGAAGAGTTTTGTTTCCGTTCACGCCTTCATTGAAGTGAATGCACATAACGGTAAGAACGGCATAGGAAAAATGCAGATTATAAAGATCGTCGGTAGTTCCTGCCATATCCAGTATGAGAACCGCCAATATTATCCAAGAGAAAAATCTCAACTGATTATAGAATATTTCTTTATTCTCAATAAAGGTGATAAACACGGCAATAGGCACGCACACCCCTAAGGTAGTGCCTGCCCAGCCCGTAAGCCGTGAAAAAGAAACCCCCACAAAAAGGCTGTAAGCGTAAGCTAAACCCGCCACCGCCTCCGAGAGTATCAGTACCGACCAATTTCTTCTGTTAAAATACATAAGGCCTCTTAAAAGAAAATAAAGAAGCACAAGGGCAATGCCCACACGCATAAGCTTAAGGGGCGTTCCGCCAAGGCCGAAAACATCCTGAACCATGGAGTTCACTGCGTCAAAAAGCAAATACATGCACACAAAAAGTCCGAGGTTCTTGTCCTTTTCTTTTTCGTCAAGCCTAAAAAAATCCGTAATTAATTGTATCGTCAAGCCATAGTCCTCATCTGTTAACCGAGTCCGTGTAAAATTTCTCTATCTTTGAAATAATCTCGTCCTCATAGAAATCCTTTGCGGTCTCTATGCAGTTTTTCGATATTTCGGCGTAGTTATCGAGTATAAGCATGAGCTTTTCGGCAATCTCCGATGGATTTTCGCAGTCAACGGAATAACCTATCTCGCCGTCGGGACGAACCCTGTCAAAGCCCTGTCCTCTCGTGTAAACAACGGGAAGGCCTCTGCTTATAGCCTCGGCGTAAACTCTGCCGAATGTCTCGATTTTTGACGGAAGAAGGAAAATATCGCTCTTTTCGTAAACTTTAATCAGCTCCTCTGGTTTCATAAACGGAAGAATATTCACAAAATCGATTCCGCTTATTTTCTCAAGCTCCTCTTTATCCTCCACCGCACCGACTACGGTCAAATCGGCGTCAAGTCCCTTATCCCGTAAAATTCTCACTGCCTCGATTGCGTTAGGAATTCTCTTAACCTTGTTTATTCTTCCCACAAGAAGAATATGAACCTTATTTTCCTCACGCAGAGCTTTTCTCGGCTCTGCCTTATGCTCCTCCCAGAATGTCTCAAGAGGATTTCCGATTACAACGCTCTTTTTCTCAAACTCCGCCCTGTATTTTTCGGGGACAAATTTCTCAAAAAACTCGTCCTTATGGCATCCTGACAAAAAGAGTATTCCGCTTGATTCTTTTGCGTTGTTCACGGCAAGCTTGTGGAAAAACGGAAGTCTTATAAATCCTATAAGATCGGTTGTTCTGCATGATACAACATACTTTAAGCCGTATTTTTTCTTAATTCTTCTTGCGGTAAAGCCGCTGCCCACCATAAGGTGAGCGTGCATAAGGTCAAAATCTTTGGGATTGTATGCTTTTAGAAGCGCCTTTTCGGTTTTAGCCTGTCTCGGAAAGAAAAGTTTTCTGTCGTTTTCGCCGAAACACTCCTCGTGAACCACGTCCTTGTCGAGAATTGCCGCTTTAAACTTTTCCGCAACGGGTGCGCCGTACTTTGCGGCGTTAAAAACCTTTACGGTGTGACCTCTTTTTGTGAGAGCGTCTTTTTGCTGTTTATAAAGAAGCGCCTCGTGGTAATAGGTGCAAAGATAGAGAATTTTCATGTTATTTCTTCTTTCCGATATAAACTCTTTTCCAGACCGCAAGGAATGCATACCGCACAAAGCAGTAAATGCTGAACGGCAAACTGAGCTTTTCAATCTCACGGTATAACTGCCAAATTCCCTTCACCGCCTTGAATTTGTTGCTCGAGAGCGAATTTGCCGCACGGCGGTATTTTGCCAAAACCTCGTCTATGCCGAAGCAGTCGTTTCCCGCCTTCAAAACCTGAAGCCATGTGGCGGCGTCCTGACGGCGGCGAAGATTCGGCATGTGAAGCAGACTTTTATCGACTATATTCGTATCCGCCATAATTCCGACCGTCTGCAAAAGATTGTTTGTGAGAAAGCCGACATAATCAACCTTTGACAGCATGTGAACCTCTTTGTTAAGACTGTTTCCGCTGTCGTCTATAACCTCGTAGGAGGCGCAAGAAAAGCCCGCCTTGTTTTTCAGCATGAAATCCACCTGTTTTTCAAGCTTTTCGGGATACCAGATGTCGTCGGCGTCAAGGTAAGCGATAAATCTACCCTTTGATTCGTCAAGCGCTCTGTTTCTAGCCTTTGCGGCACCGCCGTTTGTTTCCTGACGGAAAAGCTTAACTCTCGGCTCGCTCTCGGCTATTTTCTCAACCTTCTCACAGGTTGAGTCGCCCGAGCAATCGTCTACGATTATCATCTCCCAGTCCTTGTAGGTCTGAGAAATTACGGATTGTATGGTTTCCTCGATATATTTTTCGCTGTTATATGACGGTGTGATTATGCTGACAAGCTCGGGCATTTAAAACTTCCTCTCAATTAATCTCTTCTGAAAATATCTCTTGTGTAAACCTTGTCTTTTACGTCATCAAGGCATGAATCGTATCTGTTTGCAAGAATTGCGCCGCTCTCCGACTTAAACTTATCGAGATCGTTCACAACACGGCTTCCGAAGAACGTGCTTCCGTCCTTTAAAGTCGGCTCGTAAATGATAACTGTCGCACCCTTGCCCTTTATTCTCTTCATAACGCCCTGAATGGAGCTCTGACGGAAATTATCGGAGTTTGACTTCATGGTAAGTCTGTAAACGCCGACAACGCACTCTTTTTCGCTGTTCTCGTCAAAGTCTCCGCGGTTAAAGTAGTCGTAGTAACCCGCAAGCTTCAAAACTCTGTCTGCAATAAAGTCCTTTCTCGTGCGGTTGCTCTCAACTATCGCCGTCATCATGTTCTGCGGAACATCCTCGTAGTTTGCAAGGAGCTGCTTTGTGTCCTTCGGCAGACAGTATCCGCCGTAGCCGAATGACGGATTGTTGTAGTGAGTTCCGATTCTCGGGTCAAGTCCAACGCCGTCTATAATCGACTTTGTGTCAAGGCCTTTCATCTCGGCATAAGTGTCAAGCTCGTTAAAATAAGATACTCTGAGGGCAAGGTAAGTATTCGAGAAAAGCTTAACAGCCTCAGCCTCGGTAAATCCCATGAAAAGCGTGGGAATATCTTCTTTTATTGCTCCCTCTTTCAAAAGCGAAGCGAAGGTCTCGGCTGTCTCTTTTGAGCTTTCGTCACAACCGACGATAATTCTCGAGGGATAAAGGTTATCGTAAAGCGCCTTGGATTCTCTCAAAAATTCGGGGCTGAAAATAATTTTGTCCGTCTTGTATTTTTCTCTCACACTCTCGGTGTAACCGACGGGAATTGTCGATTTAATCACCATGTAAGCGTTCGGATTGACTTTCATGACAAGCTCTATAACCGACTCAACAGCCGATGTATCAAAATATTTTGTTGCGCTGTCATAGTTTGTCGGAGCGGCAATGATTACCAAATCCGAATTTTTGTAGGCAGTTTCGCCGTCAAGAGTAGCAGTTAAATCGAGTTCTTTCTCAGCCAAATACTTCTCGATATAATCGTCCTGAATGGGGCTTTTTCTGTTGTTGATAAGCTCCACTTTCTCAGAAACAATATCAACCGCATAGACCTTGTGGTGCTGTGCCAAAAGCACTGCGAGAGAAAGGCCCACGTATCCCGTGCCGGCAACGGCAACCGTAATTTCTTTTTTAGACATATTTACACCCTCCGTAATTTACTCCGCTCCGTCGCTCTTGAAAACTGCGACAAAGGTTTTGAGTATTATTTTTAAATCGAGTTTCAAACTCCAGTTTTTAATATAATATTCGTCAAGCTTGACGACCTCTTCAAAATCCTTGATGTTGCTTCTGCCGCTTACCTGCCACATTCCCGTAAGGCCAGGCTTCATGCTCAGTCTTATCAGGTGGTGAAGATCGTACTGCTCCACCTCGTCAACCGTCGGCGGTCTTGTTCCCACAAGGCTCATATCCCCCTTGAGGATATTGAAAAACTGCGGAAATTCATCAATGGAATATTTTCTTATAAAGTTTCCTATGCCCTTGCCGGGGCCCTTTTCCGAACCTATAATTCTCGGATCGTTCTCAAGCTTGAACATATTGCCCTGCATCTGGTTTTGTGCCATGAGCTCTTTTTTTCTCTCGTCGGCGTCCATATACATTGAGCGGAACTTATATATCTTAAATTTTCTGCCGTTTTTTCCCACTCGCTGCTGGCTGTAAAAAATCGGGCCAGGTGAAGCTTTGTAGATAAGCGGTGCCACAAACACAAAAAGTATTCCCGTAAAAATACATCCGACAACACCCGCGAGAATATCGGTGAGGCGCTTCACCAAAAGGTGAAGAACTCCCGCCGTGCTCACACTTGTTGTCAAAAGATTGTAACCGGCGTATCTCTCAACATAGCTGTTCGGCAAATCTTTTCCCCAAGAATCAAGTCCTATGTGAACGACTATTCCGATTTCAAGCAGAACGGATATTATCTTTTTTGCGGCGCCGTCACTCGGCGGCAAAAAGACAAAAGCCTCGTCAAAAACTTCTTTTCTTGCGTAATCCTCAAGCTTTTCAAGCTCGCACACAACGGGAACTCCCGAAACTTCTTTGAGTCCCTCGGGGTTTTGGTCGAGGACAACGCCCGTTATGTCAAAATCAGAGTACTCGCTTGCCATAAGCTTATCAATCGTGGCTTTTGCCCTCTCGGGAGAAATAATCACCACGGTTTTCGGCATGTTTCTTCTCTTGCGGTTGTGCGCCTTAATAATTCTCTTCCAAATAAGCCTTAAAACGAGCATGAGGAAGGTTGAGAACAAAAGACCCACGGCAAAAACCGTTCTCGAAAGATCCCAAATGTTCTTTCCCATGAAAAGAATCGTCATGGAAGTGCCCCAAACCACCAAGTTTTGCACGATTACCGATTTAATCTCAGCGAAAACCCCTCGTTTGAGAATATCCTTGTACCAACTGAAAAGCAGTACGAGAACCAAATCAGCGGCTACGAGCAGAGCGTTAAGCTCCGTGTACATCTCTTGTCTGTCAATATATCTGAAATTAACACGGCGAAGCCACACCGCAACGAAAAAAGCTATCTCAAGGCAGATAATATCAATAAGCATGAAATCAAAATGCTTGAGCCAACCGACTCTTCTTCTTTGATTCATTTTTTGACCCTTTCATTTTGCAAAACGTACTCAAATACAGCATTGCATAATTTTAGTTATAATCGTGACTATTCTACCACACAATACCTTATTATTCAATGCGATTTTTAGCCGCCACGCTTATTTTGCATAACATATCTGTTATTGTGCCGAAAGGGAAATATTATTTTTGTTAATTTTTAAGGCTAAAATTAAATATTGCATAAACCTTTGCTTTGCCTTTTGTCAATTTAGTATAGCCCTAAGAAATTTTGTGCATACCCTCGAAACGCAAAAACAGACGCATCAAAATGCGCCTGTTTCGTCCTTTATCTTATATCGAATGTCATATCGGTATCTGCGAATCTTATAACATCGCCCGCCACAATCTGAACGGGATCGGTGCTTATTCTCTGACCGTTAACAAAAGTTCCGTTTGTGGAATCGTTGTCGATAATGAAGAATTTTCCGTCGTTTCTCGTGATAACCGAGTGCAAACGGCTGATTGTCTGATTACCGAAAAGCTGATAATCCGTTATAGCGGCGTTCTTTCCTATTTTAAACATAGGCTGATCCACTATGACGTTTCTGCCGTCGCTCATTGTGAGAATTCCGATCGGCTCTTTTTTGACGTTCTCTGTCTCGTAAGCGTCGGAAACAACCTCTTCGGGTTTCTCCTCTTGAAGCTCTTCGAGAATTTCTTCATGAATCTCTTCGTGAGGTTCTTCCGAAAATTCGGCAACTGTGTTCAAATCGCTCTCGGAAGTAAGCACGGGAGAAGGCACCGGTGCTTCAAAAGAAACGGGAGCGGCAGGCGACGGAGCAAAACCGCCGACAAAATTCTCGGTTTCAACGGCACCGACCGATGTTTTCTTCAAGAGTGAGAAAACAAGAACAGCTATCGAAACATCGGCAACAGCCGCAGCCACAGGAGCCAGAACGCCTCCAAGGAAGTTGGTCGGGATAACCGAGAAGTTCATGCTTCCCACGCCCAAGAGACTTCCGGTTACCTCAGAGAGAGCGGACAAAATCGCATTGTTAAGAGCAACTCTCATGCAGTAGAAAATAAGTGTGAAAACTGCCGAGAACACGGATAAAATCTTGATGACGGCATAAACTGTCGATACATTCTTTACCTTTGCAAAATTGCCGAATCCTGTTTCCGCTGTTATTTTGCACTCGGAGACAAGTGAGTTAAGTCCAACGTAAGCGACAAACTTAATCACGTTCGCAAATATCATGACCATGCAGAATGCAATCCAGTATATTTTGTAATCCTCTATCTCGCCGGCCGACATAACAAAACAGCCGATAACGAGAAGAAGAAGCATTCCGACAACCGAAAGAGCCGAGAGAATAGTGTCGATAATCGCTACGACCTTGAAGAAAACAAAGCCTGTCGATTTGAGTCTCGGCGTCTGATTTTTAGCCGACAGGTAAGTGATGTAACAGCCGGCTACCGTCAATCCGAGGGGAACAAGTGCGATAATTCCGATAATGGTGCTCATGTAAGCAAAAGTCTTTGCGGAATTTACAAATGACGAACCGCCTAAAAGCGACACTGCCGAACCCCAAAAGTTTATTGAGGAAAAAGTTTTTGCCGAAGAAATCATAAGTCCGATGAACTTCGCAAAAATACTCACGCTCAGTGCAATAGTCAGCATGAGTGCCACGCCGGAAGCCGATACGGATCTTAGAGCCGAAACCGCAAAAGGCACGCTCGGCGCAGTTACGGATGCCGACTGCTCGGCGGGACAAATGTGAGGAACACCCTCCTCTATTTTCTGACCGCATTTTGGACAAAACATAATTTACCCTTCTTTCAAATAATATATCAATGATACACTCCGACTATATTGAGGTCGCCGTCAAGAATGACGAGATCGGCTTTTTTGCCCTCCTCAATACTTCCGATTGTATCAAACGTACCAGTTACCTTTGCGGGGTTGGCAGTCATTGCCTTTACCGCCTTTTCGAGCGGAACACCCCACGAAACCAAGTTTTTAAGCTCCTCATAAAGATTGCTTATCGAACCGGCTATCGTGCCGTCCTCAAGAACACACGTGCCGTTCTTTACCGAAATGGGAAGCTTGCCGAGCTCGCCCTCTGTTCCCTCGGGCATACCGCTTAGCATGAGTGCGTCGCTTATCACGCAGATTCTGTCGCCCATAAGCTCAAAAACCCTCTTTATTACTGACGGATGAATGTGCTTGCCGTCACAGATAAGCTCTGCGCTTATGCGCTTGTCTTCAAAAACAGCACCGACCGCACCGGGAGCTCTGTGGTTAAAACCAGTCATTGCGTTAAAAAGGTGAGTGGCATGAGTAACACCGGCGTCAAATGAAGCCTTTGCCGTATCGTAATCGGCTGTTGAATGTGCGAGTGAAACACAGCTTTCGTTCTTAGCCTTTTTGGTGAACTCAAAGTTTTCGTCCTCCTCGGGAGCAATGTCGACAAGTTTGATTATGCCGCCAAATTCCTTTTGAAGACTCTCGAAAAGCTCAAAATCGGGCTTTAATACATATTTTTCGTTCTGCGCGCCTTTTTTCTCGGGGGAGATGAACGGCCCCTCCATGTTGACGCCGATAACGCTTGCGCCGCCGCTTGGGTTATCCATAACTTCTTTTGCCGCCGAGAGAGACTTTTTTATCGTGTCGATATCAACCGTCATTGTTGTTGGGCAAAACGATGTTATGCCGTTTGAGAGAAGATATTCTGCGATTTCGTTTATCGCCTGACTCGTCCCCTCGCAGGTATCGCGTCCCGCCGCACCGTGAATATGAATATCGATAAAGCCAGGCACTATCGTGAATCCGTCGCAGTCGATTACAAGCTCGTCTGCGGAATAAGGTATTTTCTTAGCGATTTTCTTAAGCTTTTTGTCGTCGGATATTTCAAGATCACATTTTGAGAAGCGAAAATCGCCGCCCAAAACTCTTGCGTTTATAACTTTCATTCGGCAGTATCCTCGTCGGGAGCAAAGTCCACCATTCCCGTTGCGACAACAGCCGAAGCAACGATTATATTGACGGAAGTTCCGATTGAGAGAGTTCTTCCCGTTAAGTTACACTTCTGGGTGATAACGCCGTCAAACTCAAAGTGATTGTTCTTGAAAAGCGCACAGTCGACATATCCCTCAACGTTGTTGGGAAGTCTTACAAATATGCCGTTTTTGGTAACGCCGCTGACAACGCCCGTGAATTTTTCGCCGATGTGGCGGCTCATGTACTCAGCCATGTAGCAGTCCTCTGCATCACGCTCGGCAGAAACCGCCCTTACTTCGTTGTTCGAGGACTGAAGTGCGCTTGCGTCTGCAAATGCCGCATAACGCTTTGTAATTTCCGCGCTGTCCTTTCCCGAAACAAGATCCGTCAAAATTCTGTGAATGGACGTATCGGGATATCTTCTTATCGGTGAAGTAAAGTGAGAATAATCCTTGAGCGCAAGACCGAAGTGACCGAGCGGCTCGGGAGAATATCTTGCCTTTTCCATGGTTCTCAAAAGTCTCTGAGAAACAAGCACCTCGTTCGGCTGATCTTTCACTCTCTCGAGTATTGCGGAGAAATCTCTCGGAGAAGGTCTCTCGTTGTTGAGCTCCTTGCACGGAATGTTAAGCGCCGTCAAAAGCTCTCTCAAATCCTTAACTCTGTCGGGAGTGGGATGCTCGTGAATACGGTAAAGGAACGGTATTTTTGCATCCTGAGCCGTTCTTGCCGCCGCAATGTTTGCGCTTATCATAAGCTGCTCAATCATTTCTTCGGCTTCACCCGATACTCTCGGCTTGACGTCTACGCACTTTCCGTCCTCATCGAGAACGAATTTTACTTCGCCGCTGTCAAGGTTCATGGTTCCCCTTGCCGCAGCCGCTCTCTTGAGAATATTTGCAAGTTCTCTTGCCGCCATGAGACTTTCCTTGACGGGAGCGTATTTTTCTTTGATTTCTTCGCTTGCCGTTCCGTCAAAAATCTCGTTTACCTCGGAGTAAACTCCTCTTACCTTTGAATCTATGATTGATTTTCTGAATTTATAGCGGATCATCTTTCCGTTATCGTCAATATCGATAAGTGCAGAGAAAGTGAGTTTATCCGTGCCCGCATTAAGCGAACAGACGCCGTTCGAAATGCACTCGGGAAGCATGGGAATAACTCTGTCGGCAAAATAGACGCTTGTGCCCCTGTTCATTGCCTCCTCGTCACAAAGAGAATGTGCCGTTATGTAGTGAGAAACATCGGCAATATGAACTCCGAGATGAAAACCGCCGTCATATTTTTCACAAGAAATGGCGTCATCCAAATCCTTTGCGTCAGCGCCGTCAATCGTGAAAATCGGCTCCTGTCTTAAGTCGAGTCGCTTGGAAATTTCCTCGGCTGTAATTTTCTCCGATGCGATTTTTTCGGCTTCTTCAAGCACGGCGTCGGGGAAGACCGACGGAATGCCGTACTTCTCGATAACTGCGTCAGCGCAGATTCTTGCGCTCTCGCCCGAACCGAAAACCTTTATGACCTTAGCCTGAGTCCAGTCGCCGCGATAGTCCTTTTGAAGCTTTACGAGAACCTTGTCGCCAGGTACTGCACCGCCGAGGTCAGTCGGTGAAATCTGCGGATTATATCTTATCGATACGTCGGGGATAAGCTCCGTGCCGTACTCGGTTTCGTTTATCGTACCCGTTATGCTCTTGTTGCCTTTTTCGAGTATCTTGGAAACTCTTCCCGAATAGCCCTTTGCATCCTTGCGGATTCCGTTCACGAGAACCTTGTCGCCGACAAGACAGCCGTTCATGAGCGCACCCGGAATGAATATATCCTCGCCGCCGTCATTCGGTTTGGCAAAAGCAAATCCCGATGAAAGCGAAACTATCTCACATTCTTTGGTTCTCACTTCGTTATTTAGCCTTACGACATGCTTATCAACGATAATCTCGCCCATGTTCTCAAGACTTTTGAGCGCATCGTAGAAAGCGTCCTTCTCTTTTATGCCCGATTTTCTCATAAGCTCCCTTGAAGAAAACTCATGCTCCCTCTCACGCCTTACGGCGGACATAATCTTGCTCTCGAAATAATTGAACTCGGATTTTTTTGCCGTGCCGAGCTTTTTGCCAAGCTTCTTGACAGATGCCTTTTTGCCCGGCTTCTTTCCTTTTTTATGTTTTTGTGTCGTCATAAAAGACACCTCCTACCCTAGGGTTTATTCAAGCGAATTAACCGTGTCTCTGTAAATATTTCCTCTCACCTCGAAATCGGGATACATATCGAATCCCGTGCATGCGGGGCAAAGCGAAACTATATCTCCGTCGGTTGCTCTGCTTCTTGCGGCATTAACGGCGTCCGTCATGTTGTGGCAAACGATAATCTCGGGGTTGCCTTCGCTGTACGATTTTGCCTCGAGGACTGCCTTCTCGATTTTTCCCGCCGCAGGCTCCTTATGCCCCTCAAGCTTATGCTCGGGGCCGAGAAGAACAAGAGTTTTTACCTTTTTACAGATGACCTCGCCCAACTCGTCAAACGGAATTTTCTTGTCTGCTCCGCCCGCGATAATGATTATTTTCTTGTCATAAACGGAAAGCGTACCCGCCATGGCTCTTGACGGGCTTGTTGCGATGGAATCGTTGTAATACTTAACTCCGTCAAGCTCTCTCACAAACTCCATTCTGTGGGCAACGCCGCCGAAATCCTTTGCTACGCTTATGATGTTCTCGGCGCTTACCTCGCCCCAAACCGCACTGATAGCGGCTAAGTAGTTCTCGATGTTATGATTACCGGGAAGTCTTATGTCGGCGGTATCCATAAGGTAACAGCCGTTCACATAGATTTTTCCGTCAGCGGCATATGCGCCCCTTGCGGTCTTTTCTTTTCTCGAGAAGAGATATAAATCTCCTCTTACTTCATCTTTAAAGGAAGCTGTAATCTCGTTATCGAGATTCAAAACCGTTCTTGTGAAAGCGTTCTGATGAATGAAAATATTCTTCTTTGCGTCCACGTATTCTTTCATGTCCTTGTGAACATCGAGGTGATTTGGCGAAAGATTTGTCATGACCGCCACGTCGGGGCTCTTTCTCATGGAGATAAGCTGGAAAGAGGAAAGCTCGACAACGGCAATGTCGTTTTCGTCAATCTCGTTGATTTCGGGAAGAAGCGGCTTGCCGAGGTTTCCGCCGAGGTGAACCTTCTTGCCCTGTTTTTTAAGGAACTCTGCGATTATCGAAGTTGTTGTGGTCTTTCCGTCAGATCCCGTCACGGCATAAATTTTGCACGGACACAAATCGAAGAAAACTTCCATCTCGCTTGTAACGGCAACGCCGTTTTTTCTCGCCCTTGTAAGTTCCGGCAGATAGTAAGGCATTCCCGGTGCACGGAAAAGTATGTCCTCATCGATATTCTCGAGGTAGTGCTCGCCCGTGATCATCTTAACTCCGAGGGCTTTAAGCTTCTCGCCGTTCTCGCCCAAATCGGTTTTTCTGTCCCTTGCGGTAATCTCTGCACCGTACTTCAAAAAAAGTTCGATAACAGGCATATTGCTTCTCGCAATACCGCAAAACGTGACTCTTTTTCCCTTAAGGGAATTCAAAAATTTATCCTTATTCATAATATCCCTTCTTACATAGATTTATCTTGATTTCAATTGCTTTTATTTATGCATATCGGCATAGGCGCTGTAAAGTCCGTAGTAAATGCCCTTCTTTGCCATAAGCTCCTCGTGCGTGCCCTCCTCGGAAATTCCCTGATCCGTGAGAACGAGAATTTTCGTTGCGTTTCTGATTGTTGTGAGTCGGTGGGCAATGGTGAATGTGGTTCTTCCCTTTGCGAGCTTTTCGAGTGAATCCTGTACTATTCTCTCGCTCTCGTTGTCAAGCGCCGAGGTTGCCTCGTCAAGAATAAGCACGGGCGGATTTTTAAGGAACGCTCTCGCAATAGAAATTCTCTGCTTCTGACCGCCCGAAAGCTTTACGCCTCTCTCGCCTACATAGGTATCGTAGCCGTCCTGAAGTTCTGAGATAAATTCGTGAGCGCCCGCACGCTTAGCCGCCTCGATAACTTCTTCTCTCGATGCGCCCGGCTTGCCGTACTCAATGTTCTCCAAAACACTTCCGCTGAAAAGGTAAACATCCTGCTGAACGAAACCTATGTGATTTCTAAGAGAATCAGTCGTGAGTGTTCTTATGTCCATGCCGTCAATGGTTATGCTGCCCGATGTGACGTCGTAGAATCTCGGGATAAGGTTGCAAAGCGTTGTTTTTCCGCCGCCGGACGGGCCGACAAGCGCAACGTTTTCGCCCGCCTTAACGTCAATGTTTATGTGGCTTAAAACTTTCTTTCCGTCGTCGGCATACTCAAAGGAAACATCGTTAAATTTAATATCGCCCTTAACATCGCCGAGCTCTTTTGCATCGGGAGCATCCTCGATGTCAATTTTAGCGTCCATGACCTCGTAGAATCTGTCGATACCCGTCATACCTCTCTGGAACTGCTCCGTGAACTGGATAATCTTGTGAACAGACTCGATAAGCGTGGACACATAGAGAAGATAAGCCACAAGGTCTGCCGCAGTGATTGTGCGGTTCATAACATAAATCGCACCGACAACAACCATGAGAATATACATGATTCCGTCAAAGAATTTACTTGTGGAATCAAGCCAACCCATTATGAAATAGAACTCACGCTTGAGAGCGTAGAACTTCTGGTTTCCCTTTTCAAACTTCTCTCTCTCGATATCCTCGTTGGCAAAGCTTTTTACAACACGAACGCCGAGCATGGAGTCCTCAACCTGAGCGTTGACCTCACCTATCTGGCGGCGCTGACGAAGCTGCTGACTTCTTAGTTTGTGGTTGAATATGAAAAGGAACACTATCATCACGGGAATAACGGCAAACATTATGAGCGTGAGAGAAAGATTAATTCCGCTCAAAATTACAAATGTGCCGATAATCTTGATTATCGCAATGAAATATTCCTCTGGGCAGTGATGCGCAAACTCGGTTACATCGAAAAGATCCGAGGTGATTCTTGCCATTATCTGTCCGATTTTTGTGTTGTCGTAGTAATTAAAACTTAATTTTTGAAGGTGATCGAAAATATCGCGCCTCATGTCGGTCTCGATTTTTGCACCCATGATATGGCCGATTGAAGCCATGAAAAAGCTTGCGGCGGCGTCAACCACCTTTAAAAACGCATAAAGTCCGCCAAGTCTCAAAATGTATGTGAGCGTGAGCGACTCGATGTCATAAATACCTTTGTTTGTGATAGACCTAACTATCATGGGGAGAACGAGTGCGCAAAGCGTTGTCAGCGACGCACAAAAAAGGTCGAAGATAAGCACGCCCAAATATCTTTTGTAGTAGGGCAGAAATCTTCTTAAGTTTCCGTTTTTCTTCTTTCTTTCCATTTTCTTACCTCAATTAAACCAATTGAACCATGGCAATTTTGCCGTTTATTATTTCACAAAGTAATTAAACCACAAAACTATATAAATATCAAGGAAATATGCCCTTTGCGGTCTTTTGTGGCAAGCTTTTGGGAAAGCAACACCAAATGTTACACAAATGTAAACTTTAGATTTTGTATATTATTCTCTCTTTATTATCGAATAACATTCTGTTACAATACTTTACATAGGAGTGTTTATTACATTTCAAATGAGACACTTGTATCAAACTATAAGGAGTTGTAAGCTATGCTGACACCAAAGGATATTAACGATTATGAGCTTAAGCATCTCGGCAAAATCCGTGAATTAAGCGCAGAATGTACTCTCTTCTTAAAAAGAGACCACTCTTTCCCGCTTGACAAGGCAGGAAAAATAGCCGTTTTCGGCTCCGGCGCAAGACACACCGTCAAGGGCGGAACAGGCTCCGGCGAGGTTAACTCAAGATTCTCCGTTAACATTGAGGAGGGCTTGAAGGACGACGGTTTCACCGTCACAACAACCGAATGGCTCGATAAATACGATGAGGTTTACAAAGAAGCCTACAAAAAATTCATCGAGGACATCAAGGAGGAGGCAAAAAAGCTCCACATCCCCGCAATGTTCGCAGGAATGGGAAAAATCTGCCCAGAACCCGAATATGAGATTCCCCTCACGGTAGACGGCGAGGCTGCCGTTTATGTTCTCTCGAGAATATCGGGCGAAGGACACGACCGCACATTCACAAAGGGCGATTTCTCTTTGACCGACACCGAGATAAGAGACATCAACCTCTTGAGCACAATGTACGATAAATTCATGCTCGTTCTCAACTGCGGCGGCCCTGTCGATCTCACACCCGTTAAGCATGTAAAGAACATACTCGTTCTCTCACAGCTCGGCGTTCTCACAGGAAAAATTCTTGCGGACATTCTTCTCGGCAAGCTCTATCCGTCAGGAAAACTCACCACAACATGGGCAACCGCAGAGGATTACTACAACGACCCAAGCTTTGCTGACGAAACAGACACCTACTACAAAGAGGGCGTTTATGTCGGTTACAAATACTTTGACACCGTCGACAAAAAGCCGCTCTATCCCTTCGGCTTCGGACTCGGCTACACCGATTTTGAGCTCGGCAAGGCAGAAGTCGCACTTGACGGAAAGAAAGTAAAAGTAAGCGTTCCCGTCAAGAACATCGGCTCTTTCAAGGGCAAAGAGGTTGTCGAGGTTTATGTCTCCGTTCCCGAGGGAAAATTAAAGCAGCCGCTTAAAACTCTTGCCGCATTCTCAAAATCAAGAGAGTTGAAGCCAAGCGAAACCCAGAAGGTCACGGCAGAGTTTGATCTCGACAGCATTGCATCTTACGATGAGCTCACAGAAAGCTACATTCTCGAGAAAGGCTCTTACATCGTGCTTGTCGGCAACAGCGGTGATAACGTAGCCGTAAGCGCAGTTATTGATGTTCCCGAGACGGTCACAGTGCGCAAGGTAAAATCCTGCACAGGCAACTGCGACTTTGTAGAGGATGTTTTCGACAGAGTGAGCGAGTACGAAATTTCAGAGACAACCCCCGTTCTCACACTCGATACAAGCTATATCGACACAGAAGAAGTCGAGTACGACAAAGAGGGAGAAATAGATCCCGTTGTCAGCGCTCTCGATGACGACAGCCTCATGCGCCTTTGCATCGGCTCGTTCAACCCAAAGGGCGGCCTTGCAAGCGTTATCGGTGACGCAAGCAAATCTGTTGCGGGTGCAGCCGGCGAAACCGCAACTATTTCCGATGAGATTCCCGTGCTTGTCATGGCAGACGGCCCTGCCGGCATAAGAATTTCCAAGCATTACACCAAGGATAAGGACGGCACCGTTCACTCAGAGACAGGAATGATTCCCGACAGCATGAAGGAGCTTATGCCTCCGATTATGGCTCCGATTGAGAAAATCAAGTCGCTCAAAAAATCAAAATCAAAGGTTTACGATCACTACGCAACAGCTATTCCGATCGGCACGGCTCTTGCACAGTCCTTCAATCCGAGCATTGCCGAGACTTTCGGCGATATAGTCGGTAACGAGATGGAGCGTTTCGGCATTCACCTCTGGCTTGCTCCCGCACTCAACATTCACAGAAGCGTTCTTTGCGGCAGAAACTTTGAGTATTACTCCGAGGATCCGCTTGTAAGCGGTAAGTTCGCGGCAGCAATTACAAACGGTGTTCAGAAGCATCCGGGCAGAGCAACCACAATCAAGCACTACTGCGCAAATAACCAGGAGACAAACCGTTACAACTCAAACTCACACGTAAGCGAGAGAGCTATGAGAGATGTTTACCTTCGCGGATTTGAGATTTGCGTAAAGGAATCTCACCCACACACCCTCATGACATCTTACAACCTCCTCAACGGCATACACACCAGCGAGAGAAAGAACCTCATAGACGGAATTTTGAGAGCAGAATTCAGCTTTGACGGCGTTGTTATGACCGACTGGGTTATCTCAATGATGAGCCCCGCAGGTTCAAAGTACAGAGGAGCAATTTCTCCCGAGGTTGCCGCCGCAGGAAACGATCTCTTTATGCCGGGTTCACCCGAGGACTTCGAGAACTTGAAGAAGGGCCTCGAAAGCGGCGTTGTAACAAGACGTCAGCTTGAGATTAACGGCACAAGAGTTTACAGACTTGCCAAGAAGCTTACAGAAGCTATCACAGAAAGCAAATCCGAAACAGAAGAATAATCGACACAAAAAGGAGCACGGACGAAAATCCGTGCTCTTCTTGTTTTCTGCTTTTATCTGTCGGGGCAATGACCTATAAGCTGCCATGCGTTCTCTTCGTACTGCATAAATTCTATGCTGTTTCCGTCGGGGTCTTCCACCCAGAACTGCCATGTGTCCTCAACTCCGAGGGACGGCGCGTTCATTATCTTGACGCCCTTGCTCTTTAAGTCCTCGTAAGCCTCGTGAATATCATCAACCTCAAGTGCAAGATGAAGATAACCGATGTGGTCAAACTCCGAGAGTGACCATGTGTATTTTTTTGTTATCCCCTCATCGCTGAAAAGCTCGATAAAGCTGTTTTCTCCCGTCTCAAGGTAGGTAATCCAAACCTTGTCGCCGAGTTTTTTCATATCCTCGAGGTACTTTTCTTCGTCGGCTTTCAAAGGTTCTCCGCTTCCCTCCATCTTTTTCTTCTGTGCCTCATACATCTCGGCATAAGTAATGGTGAATTTAACTTTGAGTCCAAGCTTGTCACGGTAAAATTCAAGTGCCTTTTCTCTGTCGCTCACTCTGAAAGACGGGTGAGCCGTTCTGATAATCTTCATATTTTCCACTCCTTATTTTAGCTTTGTGGTATCGTTGCCATATCCAGTATAGTCTTTATTTTAAATTCAGTCAAGAATGGAAAAATATGGAAAAATTATGTTTTTTCTCGCATATGTTTTCACATGCAAAAAGAAAAAAGGCAGCCGATTGACTGCCTTTTCGATGTTAGGTTTAATAATCAAAGTCCGAGACCCGGATAACAGTAGTTTGCGTCAAACACCTTTCCCGGTGCTCCCGAGAACGAGCTTGAATCGCCGAACTGCCATATGACCATATTGTTGTAAATGGTTCCCGTGGGCTTATCGCTTCCCCAGCAAGCCACCCAAAGCGGCACGGAGGAGCTTATGTTGTAGAAACAGCCACGAAGGAAAGTCGGGTTTGTGTAAAGTCCGACCTTATAACCCGAAAGATTGCTTACGAACTCATTCAAAATGGTGTTCATCGTGCCGCCGAGGTTATACTGGCGCTGTTCCTCGATATCGTACCAAATTCCGAGTCTGAAATTAGATCCGCAGTACTTAACAAGACGCTTAACGTGAGAAGCCTCGCTTTGAGCCATGCTCTTGCTTGTTGCGTAAGAATAGAGGTAGATTCCGTAAGGAATACCGAGATTTTCGCACTTCTTTACGTTTTCGACAAATCGTGCGTCGTCCTGATCGCTGTAATTTCCGCCGTAACCGCAGCGGATGATGACAAAGTTAATTTCATTTCTGATTGCGTACAAATTAACATCGCCGTTCCACTCGGAAATATCGATGCCGAAACCGCTCTTTCCGTCGGTACGGTCGATCTTGCTCTCGGAGGAGTTTGAAGCTTTTCCGAGGTATTCGCTCAAACAATAACCGACTGTTCCGTCAGAAAGTCTTATCATCGTCCAAGAGTTGACTGTCTCAAGCTTTGTTACCTTTGTTCCCGAGTTTTCAAGCATCGTAACCACGTCGTAATTCGTGCCGGGACCTTTTCTCACATTGAGATCGGAAACATTGGTATATAATGCCGAGCTCGGAGCAGAATCTCCGCTGTAACTTGAGCCGTCACGAACCCTTAAATCGGTGTATGTGGGATTTACATATCCCGTTCTTCCGTCATCGGTGAAAATGTGATAGTAACCTTTGACCGAACCCATAACGTAGAATGTTGAGCCCTTTGCTATCGTACCCGATTTGGTCGTTCTGCCCGAGTCGCTCCAAAGAGCGAGTGCACTTCTTGCGTATCCCGTGAACTTTGATGGATAATCAAACGAGTACTTCGAGATGTAACCGACAGTGCCGTTGTAATCAACCTTTACAAGATAGCGTGTGTTATCGAGTATGGTTACGCTTGTGCCGGGAGAAAGTGTTTTCGAAACGCCCGAGCTCAAATATCCGCTCTTGTGCATAGGCACGCTGATTTTTACGCTTGTCTTGTTATAATCCGTTACCGACTGAGCTACATAGGTCTTTGTTGCGCTTCCCACCTTGTTTTTGCCGTCCGACATTTTTGCGTAAGAACGGGCTTTGATATAGTAGGTTTTTCCCGCAACCAAACCGTTTATGGTCACGCTTGTTCCCGTTGTAGACTTGCTTGCGCTTGACGAGAAAGACGAGTTTGTCGAATAGTACACATATGTGCTATCCGCTCCCGTTGCCTTTGTGAAACTTACGGTTACGGATGAGCCGTTAACCGTGACCGATTTAACCGTCGGCGCTTTCGGTACGATGTAAAATTTAAACTCTCTCTTGCCGGCATAATCACCCGTTCCGACTATCGTCATGCCCGCAACGCCTATATTTTTGTTGTTACTGTATTCGCACTTGTAGTCCGTTCCGCTCTTAAGCGTCTTGCCCGAGATTGTAACGGTAGGCACAGGCGTTACGTCGCTTCCTGTGTAACTTACCTTTGATGCACAGGCAACGCTTGCCGAAGAAAGACTCTTCTTTGTCTTCTTGCTCACAGAAGAACAGTACGAAGACCAATATTTGCTTCCGCCGTAATTTATATAGCTTCTCGCCTTAATATAATAGGTTTTTCCCTCGGAAAGCCCCTTCAAGACGAGGTGGCCGTCGCTTGAATCGGCTTTACTGAAAGTCTTGAAGTTTTTGTCCGTCGAGTAATAGAATCTCGTTGTCGAACCGCTTGCGTAAGTGTAATAAACATCAAGCTGAGCGCCGTCATTCGTGTTCTCGGTTTTTGTTATCTTCGGTGCCGTGGGCGTTATGGCAAAGCTCACCTTCATGCTTCCGACATAATTGCCCTTGCCGCTTACGGTTACGTAGCCCTTGCCGCAGTTTTTGTTTGCGGAATAACTAACCTTGTAGTCCGTTCCCTCGGTGAGTTTTGTTCCGCTGTAAACAGTTACATTCGGTTTTATCTGGCTTCCCGTGTAGGTGAAAACGCTTCCGTCATTCATGATGACGCCCGTGAGGCCCGCCTTTACAAACACACTGTTCACCGCACTTGTGGCTGAGGTATAAACCGCCTTATCCGAACCCGTATACTCGGCGTACACACGGTAATAGCAATAAGAAAGCGGTGTTGCGTCAACCGTGATGGTATCGCTTGTGCCCGTAACGGTTTTTGCACCGCTCATATTCATTTTTTTGGAGTACTCAATTATATACTTCGTGTTTTGGGGGTTATCGGAACTTAGTTTAAATGTAAGCTTGCCCGCCACGGAATTATCCACCGAAACAACAGTCGGCACGCTCGGACTTATGGTAAAGTTTGCCGTGGCTTCACCCGAATAGTTGCCCGTTCCGTCAACAACTGCGCTTGCCAAGCCTATTTTTGTGTTGTTCTTAAATTTAACCGTGTAATCCTCGCCCTCGGTCAAAACCTCGTCACCCGATTTAACAGTGATATCAGGTTCAATTTCCTCACCCGTGTACTCGGTATCGTTGTCTTTAACCTCGACCGTATCGATAAGGTGAATTTCCGTGAGCTCGGCTGCATCGCTGAAATCAGATTTTTCCTCACCGCAAACCGCCTGAGCCGTGAAGTAATAAACGCACGAAGCATCAAGCTTATCAGTCGTTACTGTGTTTCCCTCGGATTTTACCTCGGTATAATCGGACATATCCTTATTTTTTGAGTAACGGAGAAGATATTCTGTTCCCTCGGGCATATTTCCACCGAAAGTCACGGTCGCGGTATTGTTTGCATAAGTGATTTTCTCCGCCGTGGGAACAGGCAGTTTAACGGCAAAGTTAATTTCTTTTTCTCCGGAAAAATCTCCTATGCCGCTGATTTTTGCACTTGCCGTTCCGACATTTACGTTATCGAAAAGAGTTACGGTGTAATCGTCTCCCTCAGAGAGTTCTTTGCCGTCAAAGCTTAATTTAATTTCCGGCACGACATTTTCACCCGTGTAATAAACATCGTTTATTTCGGCTACCGCATTTGAAATATCTTTCGCAAGTTCTTCTGTTTTTGTGACACTGAGCTCCACACGGACAGTGTTTTCAAGCTTATCAGAGGAGTATGTCAGATTTATCTTTGAGTCGGAATTTATCTCTTTAGTATAAGCGGAATAAGTCTCGCTGTACTCGGCGCCTGTGAGATTCGGTAAACATTCGGGAACCGAAAAAACATAGAGCGCATCTGTCTTGTAGGCGGAAATTTCCACTTTTACTTCCTCAAGCTTTGTCAATTTGTCAAGCTCGAGTTTTTCGGGCTTTGCATCCGCAAGATTGAGCTTTGCAAGAGAAGAAAACTTCTCGATTCCGTCAAGCTTTTTAATTCCTTCCAAATCGGCAGTCACGCTTTCATCGGAGAAATCTATTTCCTTTACCTCTGAGATTTTCTCGAGGATATCGTCAGTAAGCGGGCTGTCGTCTGCAAGGGACTCAAAAATATTCTTTGTCCCCTTGTACTGACGAAGCACGTTTCTGAAGGTTTCGTCCTTAAATATCTCCGAAAAACTCTCGTGCTCCTCGGGTACGGCAGTCGGCTCTGCCGTAGGTTCCGCCGTGGGTTCGGCGGTAGGTTCTGCCGTCGGTTCGACACTTGGTGTCTCTGTAGCATCAGCCGAAGTTTCGGAATTTTCATCATCCGAGCCGTAAACGATTATCGTTCCGTCGTCGGTAACACTGTAGTCGCTGTCGCCCAGAACATCACCGAGTTCACCATCGTTTACCGAAATCTGTGCTCCGCTGTCCGATGAGGCGTCATCGGCAAATGCGACAGCCGAACCCTCAAAGGCAATCGAAGCACATATTAAAATTGCAAGTATTCTTTTGAATTTTTTGAATTTCATCGGAAATTACCCCTACAAATATATTCTTTGATATGATTGTAACACAAAGAGGCAACTTATTCAGTCGCCTCTTTGAAAAAAATCTGCAAAATCCGCAAAAAATATTAATCATTTGTGCATTGATTTGTTGTCGTTTGTCAGATAATAAGTGCCTTTCTTGCACGCTTGTCCTTCAAATCGAACAATCTGGAAGCGCCGTTAATCGCCGCAAGCTCGGGTCTTGTGGGAATAAACACGTCAAGCCCCGTGAGGCGGTGCATGTAACGGTCGAGAGAATCTATCTTTGCTCCGCCGCCCACTATCGTGAGTCCGTTTTTCGCAAGGCGCACCAAAGAATCATCGTCAAGCTGAGCCATAACGTCCAAAACGAGATCGGCAATCTGACCAAGTATGCCCGAAATTGCGCCGCAAGAATCCGTTGAAGAAACCTTGGCTTTTTTCGGCATACAGGTGCGAATATCCATTCCCTTCACTTCAAAGGAAACATCCCTCTCAGGTGTGAGTGCCGAAGCCGTGACGGTTTTCAGCTCCTCGGCAGTCAAATGTCCCGTTTGTATCTCGTACTTTTTGAGTACCATACGAATGAGCGCCTCATCGAGATCCTTTCCGCCCAAATTGAGCGAAGCGCTTATTTCTGCAACACCCTTTCTGCAAACGGTGCAGCTTGAACGGCTTTTTCCCATATCAAGAACTATAACGGGGTCTTCCGTGAAAATATTCTTTCCCGCACCGAGAGCCGCACAACAGCCCTCGTTAAGAAAATAAACCTTGTGAATGCCGTTATCCTGCATGATATCGACAAAAGCCTGTCTTTCAACCTTTGTCATATCGTCGGGCGAGCTTATATACACTGCCGGAAGAGAAATTCTTCCGCTTCCTATTTTTTTGATGTGCTTTCCGAGAAGATAAGACGCCATGGGAAAATTCTGAACCTTTCCCCAGGAGAAAACGTCTCTCACCTCAACTATTTTGGCGGCACGGTCAATAAGCTGCTTTGCCTCTCTGCCGGAAGCCAAAACAGCCTCGTCTCTCACGTCCACCGCAATGGCACTCGGCTCGTTGACTATAACGCCCTTGCCGTCAATGCTTATTCGAAGTCCCGAGGTTCCCGGGTCAATTGCCAATTCGGGATTTAACATAAATCTATAATCCTCCTCAATCGAGTATGCTGTCGGACACGGTGTAAGCGGCACAAATGCCCAAAACGCATTTCGCGCCCGACTCATACAGCACCCTTGCGCATTCGCTTAGCGTTGCGCCGGTTGTTATTATATCATCAACCAAGATGATTGTCCTGTCTTTTATGTAATTTTCCGAAGAAAAATCGTAAACGCCGACAACATTTTTCTTTCGCTCCTCGGCTTTAAGGCTGTGCTGAGCCATATTGTTTCGGTTCTTTTTGAGTAGCGTTTTGCACGGTATGCCCGTTATCTCCGATAGACTTAAAGCAAGCTTTTGCGCCTGATTGTAGCCTCTTTCACGCTCCTTTTGCCTTGTCATCGGCACAAAGGTGATAAAATCGGCGTTTATCTCTTCGTCCTCAAAACTTAGGCTCATAAGCTCTCCAAACTGTTCGCTCATGCGGTAAGCACCCGAAAATTTGAAAGTCTGAACGCTGTCACGATAACCGTCCGTGTAGCTTTGACCGTCCGTGTAGCTTTGACATGCGATAACCTTAAGCTTGTTCTTTCCGTCAAGATCAATGCTCATATCAAACGGTCTTATTTTATCGAGACATTCGTCGCAGATGTATCCTTGTGCTATCGCCTCACCGCAATTTAGGCACTTCAAAGGATAGAGAAGCTTTCTTATTTTTTCAAGCATCTTCTGCTTCCTCTCGGTTTTCTGAAATTTCTTCGTTTATAAACCGTGCAAGTCCCGTGAAACGCTTGGTTTTACTGTCGTTCTCAACCATTCTCACAATCACGTCACGCTGACCGATGAGAATGAGAAGTTTCTTTGCCCTTGTAACGCCCGTGTACAGCAAATTTCGGTAGCAAAGCTTTGGCGTACAGCGAAAAAGCGGAATTATAACTGCCGGAAATTCGTTTCCCTGACTTTTATGCACCGTCACGGCGTAGGCATGCTCAAGCTCCGTTCCCGCTTTGTCAGCGTCATAACTTATAATTCTGTCGTCCATCACAACACGAATGATGCCGGCCGCACGGTCGATTTCCTTAATAACGCCCATGTCGCCGTTAAAAACGCCCTGACCCACACTTCCGTCAGCCTTTTCCCACGGAAGCTCGTAGTCGTTTTTAATCTGCATAACCTTGTCGCCCTCACGGTAGACCGTGCCGTAAATTTCCTGTTGCTTTTTCTTGCCGTCCACGGGATTTACAGCATCACGCAAAATGCGGTTCAGATTCATAGTTCCTGCCTCGCCTTTTCTCGATGGGCAAAGCACCTGAATATCCGTCACGGGCGAAAATCCGTAGGTGTTCGGCAAACGCCTTACGCAAAGTTCCTTGACCGTCTCGCAAAGGCTCTCGGCATTGGTTCTGCTCATAAAGAAGAAATCGTTGTCACGAATGCCGAGTTCGGGCATATTTCCCTCGACTATTCTGTGTGCGCTTGTGACGATTAGGCTTTGCATGGACTGTCTGAAAATTTCCTTTAGCTCTATCGTGGGAAAGCACCCCGAAGCAATGAGATCACCGAGAACATTGCCCGCACCAACGCTTGGAAGCTGGTCGCTGTCTCCGACCAAAACAAGTCGGCAGCCGAGCGGCAATGCGTGCAAAACTCCCTCAAAAACGGAAACATCCACCATGGAAAGCTCATCAATCACGACTGTATCGCATTCAAGCGGATCGCTCTCGTTTTTCGTGAAAATCGGATTGTCGTTCTCGTCCCAGTCAACTTTCAGCAGGCGGTGAATCGTCTTTGCCTCCTCACCCGTCACCTCGCTCATACGCTTTGCGGCTCGTCCCGTGGGAGCGGCAAGCAAAACCTTTTCGCCTTTTTCTTTGAGAAGTCTGATAATTGCGTTGAGCGTTGTGGTTTTTCCCGTTCCGGGGCCTCCCGTCAAAATGAGGAGTCCCTTTTGAAGTGCGGCTCTTATGGCTTCCTTCTGTTTTTCGGCGTATTCAATCCCGTCCTCACGCTCTATTCTCTCGATGTCCTCGTCAGCACCGTCTATTGCCTGTGCGGGGCAACGGAGCATGAGCGCAAGTCTCTCGGCGCAGAACCTTTCGGCGTGATATGCCTTTGCCAAAAATGCAAATTCTCTGCCGTCAACCTCACGCAAAACGACATCGAAAGTATCAGAAAGTTTACCCAAACAATCCAAAACCGTGCTTTCGTCCACCGAGAGCATTTTTGCGGAAACGGGCACAAGCTTCTCTTTCGGCAAGCAGGTGTGGCCGCCGCCGACAAAATTATGTCTGAGTATATAAAGGATCCCCGCCTTCACTCTTACCTCTGAATCGGGGGCTTTTTCGAGCTTTTGCGCTATGCCGTCCGCCGTGCCGAACTCCACGCCTATGCTGTCATCGCACAGGACATACGGGTCTTCGCTTATAATCTCCTTTGAACCCGAACCAAACGCCTTCCACACACGCACGGTCTGTTCGGGCTTTATGCCGTACTCACCAAGGAAAAGCATAAGCTCTCTTATTCCGTAAACACGCCTTACCTCCTCGGAGATTTTCATCGCCTTTTCAAGCGAAATACCCCTTATCTGGGCAAGTCTTGTCGGCTCGTTCTCGATAACGGATATTGTGTTCTCTCCAAAAGCCTCGACTATTCTTCTTGCCGTTGCCGCGCCTATTCCCTTAACGGCACCGCCCGAGAGATAGCGGAGAATTGCCGTTGTCGTTCTCGGAGCGGATTTCTCGAATGCACTCGCCTTGAACTGTCTGCCGAATGTGGGGTGATTTGTCCAAACTCCGTAAAGTTTCACTTCTTCGCCCTCGCTCACATAGGGAAACACTCCCACGGCTGTTACAAGCTCGTCTCCGCTTTCAAGCTCTATTACGCTGTATTGATTTTTCTCGTTGTGATAAATTATATTTTCAACCGAGCCCGTAAGCTCCAAAAGCTCCTGTTCGGACATTTTTCTCTTTTATCTCTCTTTTCTCTTGCTTTTTCTTGTTTTGCTTATCATTATATAATACTTAAATAATAATTGCAAAGGCGGTTATAATTTGGTATGCGAAAAGAAGTTTTACTTATTTCTTTGCACCGTTAGTGCTGTTTTTATGCCTAAAATTATTGAAACTTCGAATAATTTTGCTTTGCGCCGATATATTTTTTGTGGACAAATAACAAATTAAAGAGTATAATCTATGTGCAATCGAGGTGACAAAAACATTTGCGCCCCTTTTCATTTATTAAGGAGGACATTTTCACAATGAGTACGTTAAAGAAAATAACTACGCTTTTTCTTGCCTTTGCCATGAGCCTTTCGCTCACTGGCTGTTACAACAAGGATCTCACATGGGCGGCAAAGGACGGCGATAACACCGCCGCAATAGGAATTTATCTCTATTACCTCTATGTTGCCTACGATAACGCAGCCGACATGGTCGACTCCGACACCGAGGTTTTAAAAGCCACAATCGACGGCGAATCCGCCGAGACTTGGATAAGAGACAAGGCGATAAACTACCTTCAGTCCTACCTCTGGGTTTGCGACAAAATCAGCGAATATAACCTTGATTTGACATCGGACGAAAAAACATCCGCTCAGTCAACCACAAGCTACCTTATGAATTATATGAGCGGATTCGACTCACTCGGAATCAGCGAGGACAGCTTCAACAAGGCTTACTCCGAATATAACATAATGTTCAAAAAGCTCTTCGACTACTATTACGGCGAGGGCGGCGAGTTCGCTATCGACAAGGACGAGTTAAAGGAGTCCTTCGTCGACGGAAAATACAGCTTCGAGTATATGTACGGCTCGCTCACAACAACCGATGACGACGGAAACACTTCCGATATCTCCGATGAAGATAAGCAGGCGCTTTACTCCGACTTTGAGACCTACAAGAAAAAGGTTGAATCCGGCTATCAGACACTTGATTACTGCTCTCAGGAATATCAGGTTGAAATTAACGCCGACTCCGCACCGTATGTGTCGGTTGATTCGACAGATTTTGTCGGCGAGGCTTATCCGAACGAGCTTGTTGAAGCCGTAAAGGAAATGGACGACAACACCTTGAAACTTTTCGAGGCTGACGGCAAGCTTGTACTTCTCCAGAAAAACGACATCAACACGGCTTTCGATACGGCTTATTCAAGCTCTTCCGACAGACTAAGCATGATGCTCGACCTCAAGAGCGATGAGTTTAACAGCTACATTCTCGAGCAGGCTGCAGCAGAAAAATCCGATATTGAGATTAATGACGCCGCAATTAAGAGTTGCAAATTAAAATCTCTTGTGACGGATTCAAACAAAAACGGCTCTTCATCAGAGGCTTCTGCCGAGGAATCAAGCGAATCGAGTGAAGAATCAAGCAAAGCAGAATAAAGCACAAAAATCAAAGGCGGTCGCTCGACCGCCTTTTTCGTTGTCTAAAACTCAGTTAATACTCATATTCGGCAAAATCCAGTATTTGGGGCCGCTGTAACTCACTCTCGAGTCCATGTAGTCTTCACGGCACTTTGAAAATCCCATGTTTTTAAGTGCTTCAAAAACATTCCCCGAAACCGTGAATCCCGTTATCGGAACATATCCCTCGCCGTTAAAGTAAAGCGCAAGCCTTACCTCGCCGCCAATGTAGCCTATTTCCCAATCGATTTGCGGTGCGCTGAACGAATAAACCAAAATGTGTTTTTCCGTCTTGTATGAATCGTCGCCCACGGCATCCACCTTTACTCGGTTAAACGCTCCCGTAATCTCCTCGTTCATGTAGTGGGCAAAACGGTTTGAACCCCAAAGCGACACAACCTTGCCGTCCTTGATTATCTCTCTTTCGCCGAGAACATTTCCGTGAGAATCTATCGGGCCGAGACCGTAAACATCCTCACCGTCACCCGTGAGAGTCATGTTAAGCTTCTCACATGCAATTCTGTCGCCGAGCTCAAAGTGATTTACTTTTTTCGTGTGGCTCTCGTACGTCATATCCTCAGCAACGGCTTTTGCAAACTCAGCCGCAACCTCGGAGCGTATCACAACGGGAACGCCATCGGGAATATCAAGCTCGCTTGCCTTGACTGCCTTTGCACGAAGTCGTGAAAAAGCAAGAAGATTTTCGATGTTTGATGTGATTTTTTCGCCGTTAATCTCACGAAGGGTCGTGTAATTATAAACCTCGACATCCTCGCTCTCGCCTTTTGCGCTTGGAATTGTCTCGAACTCAGCACGCATTTTGCAGAAATTATGATTTACTCCACAGCTGTTCAAAAAGTTCTCCGAAGCCGCCGCAACAAAAATCTCCGTTGCGTTGAGTGCGCAGTCGTCTCTGTCTTTTGTGGCAAAAACAGCGTCGGCAATTTTAAGTGCCGTAGCGTTTAGGTCAATCTCTCCGTCTGACGGCTTATCTATGCTCTCGGTGTTTTCCGTGAGCGGATACCACTTGTTTTTTGCGGCAAGCGCATGCTTTACGGTATCCTTGATTTTTTCTCTTACATCGTCTTCACCGTCAAACACATTCACGACAAAAGATGAAGACCCTCTCAAATCTTCCTCATCGGCATAGATAGTAACCGTAACGCTCTCGTGCTTAACCGCGCGGTTTGTCTCGAGATTTTTTCCGACATAGTAAAGCTGTCTTTCATCGTTCGATACAAACGAAATCTCAAAATCGGAGACATCTTTGTTTTCTTTAAGTAATTCTATAAGCTTAGCTTTTTCAATCATCCCAGTTTTGCCCTCGCTTTCAGATACGGGCCGCCGTCGGCGACAAAAACCCACTCCTTGTAGCCCTTACCGCACATTCCTATTCCGTCCATCTCGAATTCTTCCGATACCATAGATACCGAACCGAGAAGATCGAGAACCGATCCCGAAATGACAACGGGAGAAACAATATTATCCGTGAGTCTGCCGTGCTCAATCTCGACCGCATACTCTGCCGTGCACTGAATCTGCCAGTTTTTGGGATCCTCCATGCCGTTGCTGCAATCGTAAAGAATATAGCCGTGATCGATAGAAGCTATCATGTTTTCAAGCTTATCATCGCCCGCACAAAAATAGGTGTTGGTCATTCTGGTATAGCTCTTGTGAGCAAAATTCTCTCTTCTTCCGTTGCCTGTCGGCTCGGTGCCAAGTTCGAGTGCGCTTAAAGTATCAGAAATTCCCGTCACCAAAATTCCGTCACGGATAATCTCAGTGTTGTGTGCAAGAACTCCGTCGTCATCGAAGAAATACGATCCCGCCGAGAGTATTCCCAAAGCACCGTCACGCATATTCACGTGCTCGCTTGCCACGTACTTTCCAACGTAATCTGCCGCCTTTGCTCTGTGCTTGACGAACATATCCATTTCAACTCCGTGGCCGAACGCCTCGTGTGCGATAAGTCCCGAAATGTAGGGATGAGTGATTATATCGTAAGTGCCTGGCTTTATCGGCTTGGACTTCAAAAGCATGAGCGACTTGTCGCAGATTCTCTGCCACTTTCCCTCAAGGCCCGACAAAGCCGCTGCCGTATCGCATCCGTTCGAGCTGTCCGATCCGCTCTTAATGTTGTCGCCGTCACGAACGGTGGATCTGAGTCTGAAATTCACCCAAACATAAAACTGATCGAGACATTTCTTATCGGAGACAAATATCTCGGAAACCTCACGCTTTAAGTGCATGACGTTAACATCTATTATTTTATCGTCGTATTTTTCGGCTCTTTGACGAAGTGCGGTCATTCTCGCCATTATATCGTCGCTTTCAAGCGGAGACTTATCGTCACGCACAAAGCTTTTTGTCAGCTCCTCCTCGTTTAAAGGGGCAGTCTGCACGCTTTTTTGCTTTAAGCCATCGAGTGCGGCAGCTTTCTTGACGTCCGCCGCTTTAAGACCTCTTATATCGTCACAGGCGTACTCGCTGTAAAAGCTTCCGTTGTAAAGCTTTATCACGAAACCGCAATCGTTCTCCGAGGAGTTTACGCTCGAAGAATATGTGGACGAAACTATTCTTGTAATCTTTGTTGAAGAACCGAGAACGGAAACGTAGTCGTATTCCTTTTTAAGCTCCTCCACCAAAGCTTTTGCGTCATCTACTCTGCTTTTAAGAAAAAGATTAAGACCCATTTTGCATCTCCTTAAAGCTTCAAATCCGTGTACACAGGCTCGTCGCCGTCATGTGTAAGACATACGACATAGTAAGCCTTGTCATGCATTTCTTTCGGCAAATTGACCTCGACAAACTCATGGCCCTCACACGTGTGGCCGACACGGTAATCAAGCTTTTCACCCGTCTCCACAAGATAAGCGCCCGTGATGTTGTTTGCGATGTTCAAAAGCTCAAAGCGGATTTTCGGCTTAAAAACGTGAACGAATATTTTTCCCTTCTTACATGTGAACTCCGCAAAATCAAGCTCATAGGGATAAATTCCCGCACTTTTCGTGCCGTAAATGCTGTCGCTGTTGGCGGTGACATATTTTCCGACTGTATCGAGAACCTCTATGCTCTCGGGCGGAATCGAACCGTCGCCCTTGGGGCCGACATTGAGAAGATAGTTTCCGCCTCTTGAATTTATCTTGACAAGAAGCTTGATTATATCGTACGGATTTTTCCAGTTCTTATCGAATTTGTTGTATCCCCACGTGTCGTTAATCGTTGCGGGAACCTCCCACAAACCGTCATAGGGAAGTCTCGGAATAAAGTTGTCGCCCGTTGTCATGTAGTCGCCCAAGCCGTTGCCTATTCTTCCGCTTATGACAACATTGGGATTGTAACTTCTGACGAGATCCACCATCTCTTTCGACTCATCGGCGCTTGTGCCCATGGGAGTATCGAACCAAATTAGGTCTGGATTATATTGCTCCATTATTTCTCTTAGCTGCGGCATGCACTTTCTGTCAAGGTAAGCACGGTAATTAATCTTCTTTTCTTTGCCCGCAATGTAACCGTCGGGGTCGTGCCAATCCTGAGCCTGAGAGTAGTAAAGTCCGAACTTAAGCCCGTGCTTGAGACATGCATTTTTAAGTTCGAGCACCAAGTCTCTTCCGCAAGCGTTCACGCTGTTGTACGGCGAGCAAGCCGAATTGAAATTGGCAAAGCCCTCGTGATGCTTTGATGTGAGAACGATGTATTTCATTCCCCACTGAATGCACTTTTTGGCAATTTTATCTGCATTAAATTCCGTGGGATTAAAATCATTCATCAGCTTTTCGTATTCCGATGCCGGTATATTGAGGTGATTCATTATCCACTCGGCTATTCTGTCGGTCGTTTTACCCTTGTATTCGCCAGCAAGCATGGAGTAAAGTCCGAAATGTATGAACAAGCCGTATCTCGATTTTTCAAACCAATCCGTCATTTTGTCTCTCCTGTCAAAAAAACTATGGTTTCATCATATCCCAACAAAGCGGATTTTACAAGTCGGATTAGAAATATTCGGAAAAAATTCCCGCACTGCCTCTTTATCGTGGTATTACTCACGGTGCAAAACAGCACTCCGCTTGCTGTTGAAAAGAAAGCGTTTTTAAGGTATACTGATAAAATAACAGAAAGAAGTTTTGAACAAGAGGAGAGGATAAAGTGGAAAACTCAGGCGCAAACAAGGAATTTAATATAGTGATACTTGACGGCGGCACAACAAACCCCGGTGATATTTCGTTTGAGCCGCTCGAAAAGCTCGGCAAAGTAACCTTTTATGAAGATACTCCAAAAGAGCTTGTTTATGAGCGCTCAAAGGAAGCCGACGCAATAATCATAAACAGAATAGTAGTGACAAGGGAGCTTTTGAAATCTCTGCCGAGACTAAAATATATAGGTCTTTTCGCAACGGGATTCAACC
This sequence comes from uncultured Prevotella sp., assembly GCA_963621245.1. GTDB lineage: Bacteria > Bacillota > Clostridia > Oscillospirales > Acutalibacteraceae > SIG603. Next base: position 71,214 of record CAVFCW010000007.1, read on the forward strand.
TTGTAGACACAAAGGCGGCACACGAACTTGGCGTTACCGTGTGCAACGTTCCGTTTTACTGCGTGGGAACAGTTGCCCAACAGGCTTTTGCGCTTTTGCTTGAGCTTTGCAATCATGTGAAATCTCACAGCGATGAGATGAAAAGCGGAAACTACACCCACAGCATAGAGATGAGCCACTCCACCCACCCGATGTTTGAGCTTTACGGCAAAACCCTCGGAATAGTCGGCTACGGCAACATAGGAAAAACCGTTGCGGCGCTCGGAAAAGCGCTTTCCATGAATATCCTCATCTATTCAAAGCACGAAAAGAAGCTTGAAAGCGGCGAAACTCAGGTTTCTCTCGAAACGCTCTTCCAAAAAAGCGACGTTATCTCTCTTCACTGCGCCCTGAATGAAGATACCAAACTGCTTGTAAACGAAAAAATGATTTCTCTCATGAAACCGACTGCGCTTATCATCAACACGGCAAGAGGCGGTCTTATCGATGAGAACGCTCTTGCGGATGCGCTCAACAGCGGCAGAATTGCGGGAGCGGGTCTTGACGTTCTCACAAACGAACCGCCCGAAAAGGATTGCCCGCTCTTCACGGCTAAAAACACCGTTCTCACGCCCCACATCGGTTGGGCTTCCCGTGACGCAAGAATAAGACTCGTTAGGTGTGTTGCCGACAATCTTTCGGCTTGGCTTGACGGCAGTCCGATAAATGTGGTTTCTTAACTCCACAATCCGCACTTCATCTGAGAAGATACACAATAATATATTTATTTTTATTTGATTTATAAAAACTTTTGCTAAGATATTTTAAAAGTTCAGCTGTGCCGGGACGCAAAAAAACCGAGCAGTTTTGCTCGGCTTTTTTGCTCTTTTGGGGAGGAGTTGTATTGATAAACTCGTGATAGTTCCTCTATCACAGGGCTTGTTTTCTTTGTTGTGATTAAATTATAGACTAAACGAACGGCAATTTCAAGCGAAAAATAGCAAATCTCCCACTTGCACAATATGCCTAAAAGCATAAAATTAATTATATAAAAAACAGACAAAAGGATTTGTTTTATTATGAGCAAAAAGAAATTTAACTCTTTTGAGAGTCCCATCTCAAAAAACGATACCGTTGAAATAACAATCGACGCCATGTCAAGCGACGGCTCGGGAATCGGCAGATACGAGGGCATGGCGATTTTTGTTCCGCTCTCCGCAGTGGGCGACAAAATCCGCTGTAAAATCTTAAAAGTACAGAAAAATTATGCGTTCGGAAAAATCGAGGAGATAATCGCTCCGTCCCCCGACCGCATAACTCCCGATTGCCCCTACTTTGACAAATGCGGCGGCTGTTCGCTTCGCCACATAAGCTACGAGTCGGAAGCAAAATTAAAGACCGACAAAGTAAAGGACTGCATAGAGAGAATTGGCGGCTTGAAGGATATACCGTTTGAGCCGATTATTTCCGCCCCTCACCGATGCGGCTACCGCAACAAAGCGCAAATTCCCGTCGGACTTGACAAAAACGGCAAGCTCATCATGGGATTTTATCAGGGACACTCACACCGAATAATCGACGCACGCCACTGCCTTCTTCAGCCCGAGGAATTTGGCGTTATCACCGATGTTTTCAGAGAGTGGTTTGAAAACTGGGGCGACAGCGTTTATAACGAAGAGACCCACAAGGGAGTTATCCGTCACCTCTACCTAAGGCGCGGTGAGATGACGGGCGAGATTATGGTTTGCGTTGTAATAAATGCCGACAAATTAAAAAACGCCGACAAACTTCTCACCATGCTTCGTGAAAACGTACCCTCCATGACAAGCTTCATTCTCAACACCAACAAAGAGAAAACAAACGTCATTTTGGGAAAGAAGTGTCGAACCGTTTGGGGAAACGACACCATCGCCGACGAGCTTTGCTCGCTTAGGTTCAATATCTCTCCTCTTTCGTTCTATCAGGTCAACCGCACACAAGCCGAAAGACTTTATAACAAAGCCGCCGAGTACACTTGCCTCACGGGAGAAGAAACTCTCATGGATCTTTACTGCGGAGCCGGCACAATAGGCCTTTCCATGGCTCACAAGGTAAAAAAGCTCATAGGAGTCGAAATTATCGACGCCGCCATAGAAAATGCCAAGGTGAATGCAGCCGAAAACGGAATAACCAACGCAGAATTTATCTGCTCGGACGCCGCAAAAGCCGCCGATATGCTCGAAAAAAGAGGCGAAAAGCCTGATGTTGTAATCATCGATCCGCCCCGAAAGGGATGCGCCGCCGAACTTATCGAGACAATCTCCAAAATGAACCCCAAGAGAGTTGTCTATGTATCGTGCGATCCTGCCACGCTTGCCCGTGACCTCAAAATATTTAACGAAAAGGGTTACAAAGCGCAAAAGGTAACTCCAGCCGACCTCTTCCCCGGCACGGCACATGTGGAAACAGTCGTATCTCTCGTCAGAATCTGAGGAAAACGCTATGAATTTAAAAAAACATATAAAACTCATCTCATTGGCGGCGGCTATTTTGCTTTCGCTCACCGCCTGTTCGTCGGAGAAAAAATCCGACAGTCTTTTCTCCGATATAAACTTATCGGAATATAAATATGTCGATATTTCTCACACCGTAAAGGACGATATGCCGGCAGATCCGGCACTCAAATTGCCCCAAATCGAGTATTTCAGCCAAATAGGAAATCAAAACGCACTTTATAACCTCGAAACCATAAGCTATTGCCCGCACACGGGAACGCATATGGACGCTCCCTATCACGTTCTTGAAGACGGAGTTACCGCCGAAAGCGTGGATCCCACGGTTTTGATCGGCACGGCGTGCATAATCCGCCTCGATGTTGACGGTGATTACGAGATAAGCGCAGACGATATTAAAAACTGGGAAAAAGAGCACGGCGAGATTAATAAGGGCGAAGCCGTTCTGTTTGATACCAACCACGACAAAATCTGGGAGAGCGACCCGGAGGAGTACATCACGAATTATCCGCACCTAACGGAAGAATCGGCAACTTACCTTGCCGAAAAAGGCGTTCGCTTTGTGGGATGCGAGGCAATTTCTCCCGACAAAAGCGAACCCGTGTGCCACAAAATTCTTTTGAGCGCAGGCACGGAGATAGTTGAAAACATCTGCAATCTCGATAAAGTCGAATCCGACAGATGTTATATCATATCGACTTTCTCGGCGGTACAGGGAAGCACGGGAGTTTGGACGAGACTTCTTGCCTATTACAAATAGTCAAGCGACAAAAAAGCACAAGCCGAAAAAGCTTGTGCTTAATTTTCTATTTTCCGACCGACAAATAAGCGTTTAATTTGTTAATAAGCACCTCGTCTTCGGAGTCGATGAAAATTCTTGTGTCTTTCTCAATGATATCGTCTGGCTTTATCATCGCACGGTATTCGGCTGGACTTCTACCGAGCATTGAGCGAAATCGAGCCGTCATTGTCTTGAGATCGGAAAAGCCGTTCTTGAAGGCGATGTCCGTCAAACTGAGCCGTGTGTTCGTGAGATCGTCAAGGGCGTGCTGAAACCTCACTCTTGTCAGATACTCGTGAAAATTGATGCCGACCATCTGCTTGAAAAGAGTTGAAACGTAGGTGCGGTTGTAGCCCGAGTAATCGGCAAGGTCCTCAAGCGAAAGCTTGTCGTAATAGTGCTCCTCAATGTAGCCGAGAAGCATGCGCATGGTGTCTCTTCTTCTGTCGTCGTCATCGATAACGCTCAGCTGTTCGGGGTTAAACTCGTTAAAAAGCGTGACTAAAAGCAGTTCGAGGTTTGCTTTTATCGACATATACGAAAACTGATTTGCGTTTTTTGCCGCCGTGAGAATGTTCGTTGCGTAAAACCTCACGAGCGAAAATCTTCTTTCGTTTCGGTTTTCCTCACCGCTCAAACAGCTCTTAAAGTCGTAGATATATCCTTTTTGTGAGAGAAGTTTGAAGGTCTTTTCGGGAAAATGCAGAACAAGCGCCCTTGTGTTCGGCGCAAGTTTCATGCTTGCGTGTCCGATTCCGGGCGGAATCAAAATAACATCGTCCTCGTTAAGTATGTAGTTTTCGCTTCCTCTGCAAAATTCCTGACGGCCCGAAAGAAGAATACTCAGTTCGTATTCGTCGGTATGCCAATGGTAGCGGTAATTCATAATGTTGTGGGCAAACACCCTCAGCCGTATATTATCTTTTAGCAAACACGGTTCGTAGTTTGAATCAGCCAAAATTTTCACCCCGTTAAATCTGAATATTTTCCCTATGAGAAAATTCAGAAATTATTTTCTCCAGTTTGGTTCGTTAATAATAGAATATCCCTAAATCGGCTTAATGTCAACGATTTTAACGCATTTATTCAGTATATTGTATCCCTTATTTTGCATATTTCACAAAATCTCATCTGAACAATTTGTGAGTATTTACAGGGAAAAAATTCTGATTTTAAATTTCTTTAAATTAATATATAACTACTTCTTATCGATATCTTTTCCCTCACTAAGATTTAAATCGTGAATAATATCTTCGACAAAAGAAAATTCATCTGATATCATTGCTTCATCTTACAGCAACGCCCGGGTAATTCTGCTGTAAATTTCGGAAATTCTTTCAGACAACAAATTATATAACGGCAGGAATTTAAAATGAACACACAAATTATTATTTGCATGGTTATCTTTGCTCTCACTTTGATAAGCTACATGTTAAACAAAATTCCCATGTGGCTCACCGCAATGATATCCATGGCAGCACTCTATTTCACGGGTTGTATTGATGACCAAGGCGCTTTGGCAGGTTTTGCCAACAACAACACCATTCTCATGGCTACAATGTTCATCGTAGCCGCAGGATTCCGCAGAACAAGCATAGTTAACGCACTTTGCGACGGAATCATGAAACTCACACGAGGCAGCTTTTTGACAGCTTATGCGGGTTATATCCTCATAGCTGTTATCATAACCAACTTCATCGCAAGCCCAATGGTTGTTTACGCAATCGTCAGCCCCCTTCTTGCGGCTCTTTGCGACAGAACAAACCACAGCCGCAGTCAGTATATGTTCCCCGTAATGGTAGTCTGCGTTGCATGCTGCGGTATTCTTCCGCTCTCAACGGCAATTCAGCAGGCCGGTCAGTTCACAGGATTTATGGAAACCTACGGCTTTGAGGGACAATCCATTCGTGCGATTGACTTCTTAATCGGTGCATGGCCGGTTCTCATTATAGTACCGCTTTGGGCACTTTTCATCGGCCCCAAGTTCACACCGAAAAATCCCGTTGTTCCCATTGAGACGCTCGAGAAAAAAGGCGGAAACGAAAGCGCAAAGCTCAATCCCGTAACCGACAAAATCGGTATTGTAGTATTCTTCGCAACAATCATTTGCCTCATTCTCTCAACACAGATCGGCTACCCAACTTGGGCAATCGCTCTTGTTGGCTCACTTCTTATGGTTCTCTTCGGCGTTGTGGACAGCAAAACCGCTCTTCGTGATCTCCCGTGGGATATGCTCATGCTCTTTGTCGGTGCGCTTGCACTCGGCACGGCTCTCACAAACACAGGTGCCGGCGAGCTTATCGGAAACGCTCTCGCAAAAGCAGTCGGCGGCACTCACAACAGCTATGTTCTCGGTGCACTCTTCTTCATCATTCCTTTCATCCTCACCCAGTTCATGCTCAACCGTTCGGTTTCGGCTGTTTTCGTTCCGATTTGCCTTTTGACTTGCGCCTCTCTCGGTGCAAACCCGACAGGACTCGTCTTGCTCGTAAATGCAGGCTCACTCACAGCCTTCCTCACACCGATGGCAACTCCCGCTGTTCCCATGTGTATGGCTGACGGTGGATACGACCTCAAGTCAATTGTAAAATCGGGCGCACTCATCACTCTGATTTTGCCGATTGTCTACATCTTCTACACAATGACAGTTTTCCCGGCATTCTGATTTTTCCCTAACCGTCAATTATAGGAATCACACTTAACCAATCAAAAGAGGAATAAAACATGAAAATCACAGATGTAAAATTGCGTTTTGCAAAGCATTACCTGTTTGTTCAGGTTTATACCGACGCCGGAATCGTCGGTTTGGGCGAAGCGGGCAACTGGGGCTACCTTCAGGCAACAGCCGCCGCTATTGAGAAATTTGCCGATTATCTCATCGGCAAAGATCCTTTCCGCATCGAAGATTTCAACCAGAATTTTCTCCGCTCGGTCTACTTCAGAGGCTCGGTAATCATGAGTGCGATTTCCGCGATAGACATCGCACTCTGGGACATTAAGGGCAAGGCTCTGGGTGTACCCGTGTATGAGCTACTCGGCGGCAAGACAAGAGACAAAGTAAGAGTTTACGCTTCCGTTATGCACATCACGGAGGATTTGAACGAGCTTTCAAAGCAGTATGTCGAGCTTAAAAATATGGGCTTTTCTGCAGCTAAAATATTCTGCAACGGCCCTGTAAGCTCCCCCGACGGAAAGGGCGAGTTCTACTCAAGCCGAGTAAAGCGTGAGACAGAGAAAGTTAAGGCTTGCCGTGAGGCAGTCGGCGACGATTTCGACTTCATTCTCGAGGTTCACCGCGGAATGACTTTGCCCGAGGCTGTTGCTTTCGGCAGAGCAGTCGAGCCGTACCGCCCCATGGTTCTTGAAGATCCCGTCCCGCCCGACAACGTTGACACCATGGCGCTTGTCGCCTCAAAAATTGGCGTGCCGATTGCAACGGGCGAGCGAGCAATTGACCTTCGTGAGTGCGAAACGCTTATGTCACGTGGTGCCTGCCAGTACATCCGTCCCGACGTCTGTGCTGTCGGCGGCATAACCACGAGCAAAAAGATTGCCGCTCTTGCCGAGGCTCACGATGTACTCGTAATTCCTCACAATCCCCTCGGCCCCGTTTCCACTGCGGCTTGTCTGCAAATTTGCGCTTCAATACCGAATCTCGGCATTCAGGAACTTCCGGGATTCTGCCTCAACGGCGCAGAGGACGCAATGGTGAAAGAGCCGCTCAGATTTGAGAACGGCTGCATGATAATTCCCGAGGCACCGGGAATCGGCGTGGAGCTTGCCGACAACGCAGAGGAGCTCTACCCCGCAAACGAGCGTGGAAGCAATGCCGCAAGAAGAGCATTCGACGGCTCGGTAAAAGACTGGTAATTTCATTTAACTACAACTTCCAATATACAACACACACTACCTCTAAAGCAGAAATCCGACGCCGATTAAATCCGGCGTCGGGTTTCTTTTTCCGCAAAAAAATCCTCCGCAGAAAAGCGGAGGATAAATTGTTTGATTATTTATGGCAGGAACACTTACATTTTCCCTCGCCTTTGCACTGCTTTACAGTCTCCGAAGTATAGCATGTGTAGCTGTGAATGTGGCCCGTTGTCTGCTCCTTTTTGCAAATGAGCTTTCCGTCCGCATTGTAGCAATCGAAGGTGTGCACGTGGCCCGTCTGCTCCTGACCGCAAACTGCTGTTCTCACAAGCTTGTTGCAAGCGCATTTGCGTGGAAGAACGCCGTAGCCTAAAATGCTACCGTCGTCGGGGCTGTATGTGTTCTCCTGTACCAAGTCGCTCGAGTTGCCCTCGATAGTCTTGATTTGAGTTATGTTTCCTTTTCTGTCTTTCTTAACAGATTCAACAATTCCCACGTGATCGGCAAGTCCGTCGCCGTCATATGTGAAGAAGATTATATCGCCGTATTTCGGCTCGTATCCGTCTTTATTCTGGAACATTCCCTTAGCTGTCAAGGTGCTCACCCATCTCGGTGCGCTTGCCTCATACGGCACTTCGCTTGAGGGAATGCCCGCATAGTTAAGGCAGAACGAAACAAACATCGCACACCAATCGGCATACGGAGCGCCGTACCAAGCACCATAGCGTGTGTAACCGAGTGCTCTGTCCTCGCCGCCCTCTTCCTTAGCCTCTTCTACCTCGTAGTTATATTTACTCTCGCGGTAGCCTATCTGGCTTTTTGCAACGGTGACCAAATCCTTGTTCCAGTTGCCCGTAAAATTGCCGGGCAATGTGCTCTCCCAAGTAGACTGTGACTCGAGGTCGGCAGATTTATTCGTGTAACAAATAAGCTTGTGCTCATGCTCCTCTTTTTTACAGACAAGAACCTTTTTGTAGCACTCGTCCGTGTGCTTGTGTCCCTCGGAAACCGCCTGAGAAGTTTCATCACTTGACTGCTCGGCTACAGGCTGTTCCTCTGTTTGTTCTGCTTGAGGTGCCTCGGTCGAAAGCTCGCAGATAAGAACTTTCTCCACGCTGTAACAGCTCTCGTCATGGGTGTGACCTTCGCTCTCCTCGAGTGTACAGATGAGGTTGCCCTCCTCGTCATAGCACTCCTCGCCGTGAGTGTGGCCCTCGCTTTCCTCGAGACCGCAAATAAGAGTCGAAACCGTCTCGTAGCACTCGTCAGTGTGCTCGTGAACGGGCGCAGGCTCGGGTGTTGCCGTCGGTTCGGGTGAGGGGGTTACCTCAGCCTCGGACTCTTCTGTCTCTTTAAGCTTGCAGATAAGCTTTTTCTTGTAACAGCTGTCGTCGTGCTTATGCTCCTCGATGCCGCAAGTCGGCGTGAGCTCCTCGTCGGCGCTTGCCGTGTAGACAAAGCCCGAAGAAAGCACCATGACAAGTGCCATTGTAAACGAAACAACTCGTGAAGTATTTTTCTTTAAACGCTCTTTGCCTTTAAAAGCGGAAGCGTGCCAATGGGATAGGGATTGCATTTTTTCCTCCGATTAATTCGACAGGGACCAAACGTCGTCTATGCTCCACACATCCTTTCCGATATGATGGAAAAGATTTGCGAAAACGGCCTGGAAAAGTTTTTTCTCTTCTATGTCTTTTGCGTCAAAGTATCCGAGATGAATTTTAACCGCACACGAGACAGTGTTGTCTACCAAATTCGATACCATGTAGCTTAGATTGAATTTCTCGCTAAGTCCAAACTTCTCTCCCGCATGTTCTATGAATTTAACGAAGTACCTGTAATTTTTCTTTCGTATCTCATAAACCTCTTGGTTATAATAAGCCGACTGGTAATATCTCCAGTAGAAAATCGTCTCCTCGGGTCTGTCCATAATGGTTTTCCAGTATGCTCTCCAAAGTACAACGCTTATTTTCACAACGTCGTCTGCGGTCACCATACTAAAAACAGTGTTCTTTAATGCCTCATATATTTTGTCGGATACTCTGCCGTCTATCTCCAAATATGCCGACAGCATGAGATCCTGTAAATCGGAATAGCACTGATAGATGTACGGATCGCTCAAACCGCATCCCGATGAAACTCTTCTTACCGTGCAGTGCTCCACTCCCTCGGTTGCCACAATGTGATAAGCCGAAGCCTGAAGCATTTCTCTCAATTCTTGTTTTGTGTATTTACCCGCCATGCCGAACCCCCTATATCAATATATATATATATATATATATATATT
>CAVFCW010000008.1:0-78094 GCA_963621245.1 uncultured Prevotella sp.
CCTTAGCATTAATCTTCTTTGAGCTTTGTTCAGTTTTCAGGGTTTCATCCCTTTTTTATACAGTCTTACCTATCGGTAAGACTGTTTTTTTGCGTTGGGGGAGAAATTTATCGTTTAGTTTTGTCGATTTGTTGACTTGTTTCGATATTTCAAATAAACTTAAGTTATAATAAAGTTGGAGTGTATTAATATGGAATCTTCTGTTAAAAAGACTTTGCTTCCGCATCATCACGGTGAGTTCGGCGAACAGCTTGCCGAGCACATGCCAAGCGTTGAAGAATTTGAAAAAACCGCTCAAATATTTAAACTTTTAAGCGATCCCGGACGAATCAGAATTTTTTGGCTTCTCTGCCACTGCGAGGAATGCGGCATAGATATTGCTGCCATGGTGGGAATGACCGGCCCCGCTGCGGCTCATCATCTGCGTTTGTTAAAAGAAGCCGAACTTATCGTCTCACAGCGTGACGGCAAAGAGGTTTATTACCGTGCGGCAGACACCGAGCAAGCAAATCATTTGCACCTTATGATTGAAAAAATAGTCGAAATAGGTTGCCCTCAAGAGGAAACCCGTCTTAAGCGAATGTACTTGAACGAGGACGAGCTTATCAGCGAGGTGCATAAACTGATTACCGAAAATTTATCGGAGCGGTACACCATCGAGGAGCTCTCCAAAAGATTTTTGGTTAACACTTCGTCACTAAAAACAGGGTTTAAGAGAATATACGAGAAACCTATCGGTCAATACATGAAAGAATTCAGACTTAAGCGCGCCAAACAGCTTCTCGAAGAGACCGACGACAGCATAGCAGATATTGCGGAAAGCGTCGGATACGAGAGTCAGGGAAAGTTCACGGCGGCATTCAGGGAGAATTACGGATTGAATCCTTCTCAATACAGGACTCATTTCAAGGATAAAAATTAGAAGTTTTATATAGAATTGCAATTTTGATATGTTTTTCTTGCAAATTGAGCTATAATCCTATCAGAAATCACAAAAACGGCGATTTTTGATAGGATTATTTTTATTTTTTCTTTTTTGATAAAATTTAGTTCAAAAATTGAAAATTGCGGCACATTTTCTTTTGTTATTCTGCATTTTCTTAGTGCTTTGGCACATAGTTTCGCTTTAGCACAGCATAACAATAAAGAAAAAATATCGGAATATTTACTGTTAATTTTCTGGATAATCTTTCAATAATTGTTTAATTTTGCATAAAATACTAAAATCTCCCCCGTTCACTTTACATTTGCCTTACTCGTGGATATAATTTAGTCAAGCAAGAAACAAAGGCGTTTCATCCGAGAGAACTTAACGGATGAAACGCCTTTGTTTTATATTTCAAACGGAAAGAAAAGAAAGAAGGAAACCAAAATGAAAAAACATTCAAAGCTTGCAAGAGCAGCTTCTTTAGTACTTGCACTTCTCATGGCAGCATCTATGACAGCTTGCTCAAGCTCAGATTCTTCAAGCTCTTCAAGCGCATCTTCCGATTCGGCTGCATCTACGGATTCTACCGCTGCAAGCGGAGACGTAACCGTAAAGAAAGTCGGTACGGGCAACTCGATGGCTCCGTTCTGTTACCTCGATGAGGACGGCGAGCTTCAGGGATATGACGTAGCAGTTTTGAAGGAGCTCGACGAGAGACTTCCTCAGTATGAATTCGATATTCAGAGCATGGATTTCACAGCTCTTATCACAGCTCTTGACGCGGGACAGCTCGATATGGTTTCTCACCAGCTCGTTAAGTCCGAGGCAAGAAAAGAGAAGTACATCTTCCCTGAGCAGTATTATTGCTTATCTCCTATGAGCTGGATCGTTAAGCCGGACAGCGGAATTGAGACCATGGAAGATATGGCTGGCAAGACAATCAATCAGTCGCCTTCTTCTTACGAGTACACAATGATTGAGGCTTGGAACGCAGATCACCCCGGTCAGGAAATCATCCAGAACGCAGTTTCCAACCTCACAACAGCTGACAGCTACAAGCAGATCGAGAGCGGTCAGGTTGACGCAGCACTCTCTTACAGCTCCACATTCGAGACTGTTAACGCAGAGCTTGGCCTTGACCTTATTGCTACAGATGTTGTAATGTGCGAGGATACATACGAGATGTTCGGTTCTGACGAGCAGCAGTTTGCAGACGACGTTGATGTAGTTCTCAAGGAAATGCTTGATGACGGCACACTCTCCAAGTTCTCAGAAGAGTACTTCGGTGAAGACATCTTCACACTTTATTCCGATAAGATTTACTTTGTCGCAGACAAGTAATTAAGACTTCTTTATTGCGGAGGATGTGGGCACATCTTCCGCATAAAGATAAATTAAGAAAGGACGTGCGGTTTAGTGGGTAGTACATTTAATCCGAGCTTGATTCTCGGTTATATCCCGAAAATACTTAAAGCAGTACCCAAAACCTTTGAGATTCTTCTCCTTTCGCTTTTGTTCTCACTTGTTATCGGTGCGATTTTCGCCGGTATGAGTATGTCGAAGAACAAAGTTCTTAAAGCGATTTCTAAAGTTTGGATTGCTTTCATGCGAGGCATTCCCACACTTATTCTTATATTCCTCTTATATTTGGCTCTGCCTCAGTTTATGACGAGAATGGGCGTTGATATGACGGGAATAACAACGACAACTTATATCATCGCTACACTTTCGTTATCCGTTTCGGCTAACATGGCAGAGATGATGCGAAGCGCATACCTTGCGGTTGACAAGGGTCAGCGTGAGGCGGCTTTATCGGTCGGTATGAGCCCGACTATGGCTTTTATAAGAATTATATTTCCGCAGGCTTTGGGCGTAGCAATCCCGACCTTAGGAAACAACATTATCATGCTTTTCAAGGAAACGAGCCTTGCCTTCACAATCGGCGTTATCGACCTTTTGGGAAGAGCAAGAGCACTTTCGGCAATTAATTACGGCGCAACCCAGCTTGAAATCTACATTGCAACGGGCCTTATCTTCTGGGTATTCTGCTTTGCATTCGAGAGACTTTTCAAGATTGTCGAAAAACTTTACACAGTAGGAAGAAAGAGCTGAGAGGAGGAATGAATTATGGATTGGCAGTTTATAAAGGAATCTCTCCCTCAGGTTTTAGGTGCTATTCCGATAACCTTTGAGATGGCCTTTGCGGCGGTTATCATAGGCTGGATATTCGGACTTTTGATGGCACTTGCAAGAAAACACAAGGTACCTGTCTTGTCTCAGTTTTGTGCGGTTTATGTCAGCTTTATGAGAGGTGTGCCGATGGTTATACTTCTCTATGTCGCTTATTACTCAATTCCGATGATGTTATACGCCACGGCAGGAATCGATACGTCGGGAATTCCCGCAGTACTTTATGCGATAGTTGCTCTTTCAATGGATCAATGCGCATATTCTTCAGAAGTTTTCAGAGCAGCGCTCGACTCCGTAAATAAGGGCCAGCTTGAAGCTGCTTGGTCAATAGGTATGACAACACCTCAGGCAATGAGAAGAATAATTTTCCCGCAGGCTTTGTCGGTTGCAATGCCGAACCTCACGGGTCTCTTTACCGGAGTTATCAAAGGCACAAGCCTTGCTTACTATGTGGGCGTATATGAGATTACAGCAACGGCAAACTTGCTTGCCAACCCGAAGTACAACTTCATAGAGGCATATGTAATGACAACAATTATCTATGAGCTTATCAGCTTTATATGCAACAAGGTATTCGGCGTGGCAGAAAAGAAGCTTTCAAAATTCAGACCGAAGCATGCCGAGGCTGCAAAATAAGGAGTGACGCATTATGATGGTAGAACTTAAGGATATTCGCAAGTCGTTCGGTGACAACCACGTTTTGAACGGCGTGAATATGGATATAGACGTCGGTGAGGTTGTGGTTATTCTCGGCCCGTCCGGTTCGGGCAAGACTACTCTTCTTCGCACAATTAATTTTCTTGACCCGGGAGACGAGGGCTCTGTTACGGTTAACGAGCTCACGGTAAACTGCAAAAAGCACTCAAAGCCCGAGGTTTTGAATCTCAGAAGAAAAACCGCAATGGTTTTCCAGAACTACAATCTTTTTGCAAACAAGACAATTCTTCAGAATGTAACAGAGGGACTTATCACCGTTAAGAGAGTTGCTAAGCCCGCTGCTGAAAAGGTTGCAAAGAAGATGCTCGAGAGAGTTGGTCTTGGAGATAAGTTTGATTTTTACCCGTCATCTCTTTCGGGCGGCCAGCAGCAGAGAGCCGGAATCGCAAGAGCCTTGGTTCTTGATCCGGATGTAATTCTCTTTGACGAGCCGACCAGTGCTCTTGACCCTGAGCTTGTCGGTGAGGTTCTCGATACAATCAAGAACATCGCAAAATCCGGCATCACTATGATAGTTGTCACGCATGAGATTGCCTTTGCAAAAGAGGTTGCAACGAGAGTTGTTTACATGCAGGGCGGCGTTATAGTCGAGCAGGGCAAGCCGGAGGAAATTCTTGTTCATCCAAAGGATCCGAGAACTCAGAAGTTCCTCAGAAGAATTACCGATCCGCATGTCGATCCTAAGCATGTCGATATGGACGCTCCCGAGACTGCATCCGAGAGCGAAGAAATTGCCTAAAAAACAACTTGAGTTTGATTCATTTTACCCTTCCTAAATTATATAGAGAGAAGAGTCCGCATGCGGGCTCTTTTTTCTTTGTAAAAAAGGCGCAAAAAAGGGAGAGAAATTAAATTCTCTCCCAATTGATTATTTATTTGGTTTATCAGCAGCCTAAAACTCCGTCTGCAGCGGCGGTCATCTTTGCTACCATATCCTCGGACTCAGCCTTTGTTGCGCCCTTACCGGACATATAAACCTTGATCTTCGGTTCTGTGCCGGATGGACGAACGATGAACTTTGAGCCGTTTTCGAGGCGATACTCGAGAACATTGGACTTCGGAAGCTTAATCTCGGACTTCTCGTCGCCGTCTGTTCTGACGGAGAGCTTGTAGTCGCTTGTTCCGACAACCTTGTAGCCGGCAATCTCATTCGGAGCGTTGTTTCGAAGGTTCTCCATTATCTCTGCCATCTTAATCATACCGGACTCACCCTCGAATGCACGTGTGATTGTGCTGTTCTTGTAGTAGCCGTATTTCTCGTAGAGGTCGTTGATTGCATCGACAAGAGTCATGCCGTTTCTCTTGTAGTAAGAGGTCATCTCGCAGATGAGCATTGAGCCGTCAACAGCGTCTTTATCACGGACATAACCGCCGGAAAGATAACCGTAGGACTCCTCAAAGCCGAGAAGGAAGCTGTCCTCTTTGCCCTCTGACTCAAGCTCTGCGATTATATCGCCGATGTACTTGAAGCCTGTGAGGCATCTTCTGATTGTTACGCCGTAGTCTTTTGCAACATCGTCAATCATATCGGTTGAAACGATTGTGGATACCGCAACGGGATCCTTAGGCATTGTGCCCTGTTCTGTGCGGAACTTAGCGATGAAGTTGAGAAGAAGGATACCAACCTCGTTACCTGTGAGAAGAATATACTCGCCGTTCTGGTTTACTGCTACTCCAACACGGTCGGAGTCGGGGTCTGTTGCAAGGAGAAGATCTGGGTTGACCTTTTCGCAAAGCTCAATGCCCTTCTGAAGTGCTTCTCTTATCTCCGGGTTCGGATAGGGGCAAGTCGGGAAGTTTCCGTCAGGCTCAGCCTGCTCGGGAACGATTGTTACGTCCTTAACGCCGATTCTGTCAAGAATAGCGAGAACGCACTTTTTACCTGCGCCGTTGAGCGGTGTGTAAACAACCTTGAGGTTGCCGGCATCGCCGCCGAGAATGGACTCTGCCTGAACTGCGTCAAGGAATGCGTTTACGGTTTCCACGCCGATATACTCGACTGTACCTGCTTTAACAGCGTCTTTGAAGTCAACCTTTTTGACGTCTGCGAAAATATCGATGTTGTTCATTTCCTCGGTGATGCCGTCAGCCATTGCAGCGGTAATCTGGCATCCGTCGGGGCCGTAAGCCTTGTAGCCGTTGTACTTTGCGGGGTTGTGAGATGCGGTGACATTAATACCAGCATCGCAGCCTAAGTGGCGAACTGCAAAGGAAAGTGCCGGCGTAGGCATAAGCTCGGGGTAGATGTAAGCCTTGATTCCGGCTGCAGCCAAAACAGCAGCAGACTCCTCCGAGAAGAGAACGCCCTTGATTCTTGAATCGTAAGCGATGGCAACAGAAAGGGGTTTTCCCTCGGTGTTGTGCTTGTTGAGGTAGTTTGCAAGTCCCTGAGTTGCCTTGCGTACGGTGTAGACGTTCATTCTGTTTGTGCCTGCGCCGATGACGCCTCTGAGTCCTGCGGTACCGAATTCAAGATCACGGTAGAATCTGTCATTTATTTCTTCGGGCTGACCCTTGATAGCCTCAAGCTCCTCGGTAAGATCCTTGTCGTCGAGCTCCTGGGCGAGCCATCTTTCATATTCTGACATTGGTATTACATCCTTTCAAGATAAGGCTTTTGATTTAAAACGCCTTATAAAAATTTGCATAGTTTTGAATGCCGAAAAACGACATTTGTCTATATAATATAGAATATCATTATCTTTATGCAAAGTCAATGATAATTTAAGGCTCAAGCCGACAAAATATAGTCATTATTTTAGTCTATGCGAACAATATTGGTGAGAACAGAGCCGTTTTTGATCTCTATCGTGCCGAAGCTTGCGCCCCAGCCTGAACAGGAGCCGGGATTCATAATGTAAAGCCCGTCCTCGTAGGTGTTTACAGCCTCGTGGGTGTGGCCGTAAAGAATTATATCGGCTTTGTTTTCACGCGCCCAAGCTTTAACTTCATATTCGCCGTATTTCACATGGAAAAGGTGGCCGTGTGTGAAGAAAATTCTCTTGCCCTCGAGCGTTATGTGGTCTGTCGGCGGATATGAACAGCTCCAGTCACAGTTTCCGCAAACGGTGAGAAATTTCTTGTCGGGATTTTCAAGCTTGAGCTCCTCTATATCCCTCCAGCCGTCACCGCAAAAAATGACCACCTCGGCTTCTCTTTGCATTGAAAGGGCTTTGCGTGCACGGAAAAGATCTCCGTGAATATCTGACAGTACTATTATTTTCAAAATATCACCTCTGATGAATTTGAGTTCAACTTTGTTTGTACTTAGATTATAATCGCAATTATTTATATTTACAATGAAGAACAAAAGGATTATATTTGTTTTATTGAATGATATTTTTCTTATCAAACCGATATAAGGAGAAAAAACATGAAAGAAGTATATAAAGATCCTAGACCCGGATATGAAGAAATGAAAGAACAATGGCGAGAGATTACCCGTTTTCGCATTCATGACGGCGAGGAGGAGTTTAAATCTCATCAGCAGTTGAGATTGCCGCAGCCGCCGCTTGTAAAAGAGCCAATGGGCGGGGAGAAAATCAAGCTTCCCATGGATTTTGAGAGTTTGAATTTAAATTCCGACTACGTTTCTCTTTGCTACAACAGATGTTCAAGGCGAGTGTACAGCGGCGAGAGCATGAGCCTTACAGAATTATCGTTCTTACTCTGGGCAACACAGGGAATAAAATCCATAAGAGGAAACAACTACGCCACTTTGAGATGCGTTCCGTGCGGCGGCGCAAGACATCCGTTTGAAACTTATCTCATCGTGATTAACGTTGAGGGCTTAAAGGCTGGAAAATATCACTATCTGCCAATGACTAATGAAATTGAGTTCTTGGGAGAGGTTGATAATATGTTTGAGACGGTCAAGCAGACGCTTGAGGGTCAGTCTTGGGGTGCAAAAGCCAATGTTGTGTTTTACTGGTCAATGGTGCCTTACAGAACAGAGTGGAGATACGGCCCCGGTTCACCCGTGCACGCACTTGTTGACGTCGGTCATGTCGGTCAGGCGCTTTACATGGCTTGTGAGGCGGCTGGACTCGGCACATGCGGCATAGGTGCCTTTGATTTTGACCTTTGCGGCGAGCTTTTCGGCCTTGATAACGATGAAGAGTACATCGTTTATTCCGAGCCTGTAGGAAAGGTTAAAGAAGAGGATAAGGCACACGAGGACGATATTTATGCATTCGTCAAGAACGAGCCGGGAGCACAGAATTGATGTTTTTGAGTTTGATTTATTGAAACAAAGCGAAAACAGTGATAAAATATTATCGGTGCAATTAGCATAGACTAACAGCATCCGAATATTGATAAACAAAAAGAAAGGAAAAAGGAAAGATGTCAAGAATAGATAATGTTACGGCAAAAATGAAAGAAGAAGGCTTAACCCAGATACTTCTCACCGATTCAGACGCTATATTTTACCTCACGGGAGAGATGCAGCACTGCGGCGAGAGATTTTACGGTTTACTTTTGAAGGACGACGGAAGCTACAAGCTTTTCCTCAACAAGCTTTTCTACAACAATGTGATTAAGCTTGAGGATGTTGTTTATTTCACGGACAACACAAACGGCGCTGTGCTTGCCGCTGAATATACCGACCACACAAAGCCGCTTGGAATAGACAAAAATATGAGAGCCGAGTTTGTTCTCAAACTTCAGGAGGCGGGCGCAGGCTCATCATATGTGAACGGATCCGAGATAGTTGATATGTTCCGTGCGATAAAGGACGAGCACGAGCAGCAGCTCATGATAAACGCTTCCATACTCAACGATAAAGCTATGCTCAAGATAAAGACCTTTGTCAAAGAGGGCGTAACGGAGCTTGAGCTTGCCGAAAAACTCGGCGAGATTTATACGGAGCTTGGCGCAGAGGGATTCTCTTTCCCACCTATCGTAAGCTTTGGCGCACATGCCGCAGATCCGCACCACGAGCCCGATGAAACCGTTCTCACAAAAAATCAGTGTGTTCTTTTCGACATCGGATGCGTTAAGGACGGCTATTGTTCCGATATGACAAGAACTTACTATTTCGGTGAGCCTTGTGAAGAGGAGAAAAAGATATTTGCGATTGTCAAGAAAGCAAACGAAACAGCCGAGGCTATGATTAAACCGGGCGTTCGTTTCTGCGATATTGACGCTGCCGCAAGAAACATCATTGAAGATGCTGGTTACGGCGAGTACTTCACGCACAGACTTGGCCATTCCATCGGCAGAGAGTGCCACGAGCACGGTGACGTAAGCGGAATTAACGAAGCAAAGGTTGTTCCGGGAATGACGTTCTCTTGCGAGCCGGGAATTTATCTTCCCGAGAAGTACGGCGTAAGACTTGAGGATCTTTGCCTTGTCACCGAGGACGGCGTGAAGATTTTGAACGCTGTTCCGAAAGAGATTGAGGTTATCGGTTAAGCGGTAAATTTGCATGAGCAGAGAGAGCCCAACAAGCTCTCTCTTTTTTAGTTTAAAAAGTTCACAATCAGGCAAATCGGTGATATAATCTAAGCTTGTGAGAAAGTAAGAAAGAGGACGAAAAATGTTACAGGACATAGGAAACAAAGTATATCACTGCGAGTATTTGCCGGAGCGAAAAGCGACAGGTGAAGATTATCTCATGGTTTTCAAGGGGAATACCCTTTTGATGAAAGAGAACGGAAAAAACGATATTCCGAGAGTTTCGGATTTTCCCAATTTAAAAGATGCGGATAAGCTCATCTATCTCTTTGAAATTTCGGGTCAGGGATTTTTTCTTTTTACGGGTGATAATCTGCCGGAGGAAACAGAATACTTGAAGTATGAAAATCTGCATGCAAAGGTCGAATTTATGATACCAGACTGGAGATATTTCGGCTGTACGACGGCGCTTCATCTCTCTTATTTTTACAGCCACAACAAATTCTGCGGTTGCTGCGGAAAGCCGATGGTTCACTCAAAAACCGAGAGGGCAATGGTTTGCCCCGACTGCGGAAATATTCGCTATCCCGATATGTCTGTTGCGGTAATTGTGGGAATAAGAAACGGAAACAAGATTCTCTTAACGCAGTATGCCGATTCGAGAAGCGGTTATTATGCGCTTGTCGCCGGTTTTGCCGAGATAGGCGAGACCTTGGAGGACACCGTTCACCGTGAGGTAATGGAAGAGACGGGAGTTAAGGTTAAAAATCTAAACTATGTCGGTTGCCAGCCTTGGGGATATTCGAGAAATATTCTTGTTGGCTTTTATGCCGATCTTGACGGTGACGACAAGATAACACGACAGGAAAGCGAGCTTAAAACAGCCGTTTGGGTTGAGCGTGAGGATATTCCTCTTCGTGAAAACCTTATGAGCCTTACAGCCACCATGATGCAGACCTTTAAACAGCACAGGGATGACGACGCCATAAAATACGGAATTTACAAGACAAAGCCGATTTCGCAAATTTGACCAAAAAAGGCAACAAAAAACAGGGAGCCGCGGCTTCCTGTTTTTTGCTGCCAATTTTTAATCGAGGTTAATTCCCTCGGTGTAAGAATTGTAAATATCGGGGTTAATTTCCTTTTGGATGGATTCGTAAACGCCCTTTGACGCCTCACGAATCTCCTGTCTTGTCTCGTCTGAGAGTTCGATTATCTGAGTTCCGCTGTCCTCGATAACGGCAATCTTGTCGGCAATTCTTGCGTCCGACTGCTCTCGTGCATACTCTGTTGCAATCTGAGCGGCTTCTGTGAGAATTTCCTGCTGATCCTCGGGGAGATCGCCAAAGAATTCATCGTTGACGATAAGCGAGATAAGATGCGGTAAATGGTTTGTTTCAACAATATAATCCTGCTGTTCGTAGAGATTGTTCGAGACTATAACCTCGTAGGGGTTCTCCTGAGCGTCGATTGTGTGCTGCTGAAGTCCGATGTAAACCTCGCTAAAGCTCATGGGTGTTGGGTTTGCGCCGAGTGCTTTCCAGAATGCAAGGTGGTAGCTGTTCTCCATGGTACGAATCTTCTGACCCTTGAAGTCCGAGATGCTGTAAACGGGCTTGTTTGTGCTCATAACTCTGAAGCCCTGATCTGCCATGCCGAGAAGATGATATCCGCCCTCGGTGTAAACATCGCTTATGAGGCTGTAGAAGGTGGGATCGTCAATTTTCTTGCGGCAGTCGTCGAGAGAATCGAAAACGCACGGAAGATCAAAAACGGCAAGATCGCTCATAAAGGATACCTGAGGAGCCGTGTTCTGGACGATGAAAGGAATATCGCCGTCGGAACATGTCTCGAGCAAGTCACGGTCGCCGCCGAGTGTTGAGTTCGGATAAACTTGAATTTTCATTTTGCCGTCGCTGAGTTCTTCAACTTTTTCGGCAAATTTCTCCGCAAAAAGCTGAGTTACGGTGTCCTCAGGGCTTGCGGTTGCAAGTGGCCAAGAGTAACGCTGAACGCTGTCGCTTGACGAGGAACAGCCCGTCATGGCGACAATAAAAGCGAGACTCAATATAAGAGCGGGAATTCTTAGAAGCAGACTTGTCTTTTTCTTTTTGTTTGGTTTCATCGTCTTGCCTCCTTAAAGAATACCGAGTGAAATAGCGGGGATAAATGTGATGAGCAGAAGTGCCACGAGGAAGAAACCTATCATGGGCATGGCTTTCTTTGCGATACTCATAACGGGAACATCCGTGAGTGAGCTTGCAACGAAGAGATTGACGCCGATAGGCGGTGTGACAAATCCGATAGCGAGGTTAACAACCATGATAACGCCGAACTGAATGGGATCCATGCCGATTGCCTCAACGATAGGCAAAAGAATCGGCGTGAGGATGAGTATTGCGGGCGTTGTGTCCATAACCATTCCGACGATGAGAAGGAAGAGGTTTATGATGAGGAGAATTGCAACGGGGCTATGGAAGTTGTTGAGAATAAACTCGCTGACCGTCTGCGGAACCTGCATGAGAGTGAGAACTCTCGAGAATGCCGTGGATGCGGCAAGAATGAAGAGAATTGGGGTAAATGTGCGAATGGACTCCACGAGAATTCCCCAAATATCCTTGAATTTAATGCTCTTGTAAACGAAAAGGCTGATAATCAGCGCATAGAAAACGGAGATGACCGCAGCCTCTGTGGGTGAGGCAACGCCTGTGTAAATGCATCCGAGAATGATGACGGGGCTCAAAAGAGCAAAGAAACTCTCTTTCAAGACCTTCAAAATTCCTTTGTCGTGAAGCATTTTAACTTCTGCGTCGATTTTCTCTCTGTCTTCGCCGTAGCGTTTGCAGTGATAAATCGCATAGATCATGAGAAGTGCGCCGATCATAAGTCCGGGAACGATGCCGGCAAGGAACAAATCGCTTACGGAAGCGCCAGAAGCCATGCCGTACATAATGAACGGTATGCTTGGCGGAATGATAACTCCGAGACCGCCGGCAACCGCAACGATAGCCGTGGAGAAGGTGAGGTCGTAGCCGAGAGCTGTGAGAATCGGAATTGTCATACTTCCGACAGCCGCAACCGTTGCGGGAGCTGAACCCGAGATTGCGCCGTAGAAAAGACAGGTGACGATAACGGCGCACGGCATACCTGCGGGGAGTTTTCCGAGAAAATATGCAAAGACGTCGAATAATTTTTTGGAGATACCGCCCTTTGCCATAATTATGCCCGAGAGGACGAACATCGGAACGGCGAGAAGCGGGAATGAATCGAGACCGCCGAACATGGCACGGATGAGGTACTTTGCGCCGACGGTAAACGAAGGATCAAACACCGACGGAAGCACCGAGGTGATTCCGAGAGTTATGGAAACGGGAACGGCGATGATCAGAAGTACTATGAAAATTAAGAATAAGACAACGACCGGCATTAGCGTTCCTCCTTGTTTGATTTTTTGATGGTCTTGACGCGGTTGTCTATACCTGCCTCAATACCGTTCTCAAGCGAAACCTCCGAGTTTGCCTCGATGAACGATTCGGGAGTGTTTCTTTCGGGGTGAGCGGGGTCGAATACGTTTTCGCCTCTTGCCACCCTGAACTCGATTATCCAGCGCTGCAAAACTCTGAATGCAACGAGAATGAAGGAGAAAAGCGGTGCCGCCTGAATATAATACATGGGGATGCCGCAAGCCGGAGACAGCTGTCCGCTGTGAACGGATGATATCATGTATGAGTAGGCAAAAGGAATCATGTAGACGAAAAAGATAAGCTCGAAGGTGTGGTTGACTACCTTGAAAATCGCTTTTCCGCGGCGTGGAAAAATTGCAACGAACTGCTCGATTTTAATCGAGAGACATTTTTTGCTGCAGTAACTTACGCTGAGGAATCCGCTCCAGATAAACAAATATCTGGTAATCTCTTCGCTCCAAGATAAGCTCATGCCGAGAATGTATCTTGAAAATACCTGTATTCCCATGATAAGCGTCATGGCGATAAGGAAAACAACCAACAGAAATTCTTCGAGGTTCTCATCAAGCCAGTGAAGTATTTTTTTCATGAGGGGCTCCTTTGTTTAAATTTTGTCAATAGATGATAAAGAAATCATCGGTATCTCTATTATAACAAAAATACCGATGATTTAAAGAAGCAAATTTAATTTTTTGTTGCTAATGACAATTTACATTGCGTTATGGAGAAGTCCAAGAACGGTGTTAAGATCATTTACTCCCATCTGTCCCGGTGCGCTTGCTTTCTTTGCAGCTCCGAATGTCATTGAAGAACCGAAGACCTCACCGCAAAGACGGCTGATAACGCCTGTGCCTGCCATGGACATTGTGATGATAGGACGGTCTGCGTAGTTTGTTGTCATTTCCTCTGTTGCTGCGAGAAGTGTGAGAACATCCTTCTTGCTCTGAGGCATAACGGCAATCTTCGGGATATCTGCGTTCATATCCTGCATCTTGCGCAGACGGTAGATGATGTCTGCCATAGCGGGAGTCTTGAAGAAGTCGTGGTTGGAAGCGATAACCTTAACGCCGGCTGCGTGTGCGCCGTCGATAATCTTCTTTACGATCTCGTCGCCTGTGAAGATCTCAACGTCTACGAGATCAACATAGCCTGTCTGAGCAGCCTTGATGTTGAGCTCTGCATAAGCTTCGGGCTCGATTGCCTTTTCGCCGCCCTCTTTAGAGGTACGGAATGTCATGAGAAGCGGAATGTTTCCGAGTGCCTCACGAAGATCCTTAAGAACATCCTCAACCTTTGCGAAATCGAATACGCCCTCAAACCAGTCTACACGCCACTCAACAACGTCAATCGGAATGGAGTGGAAGGTTTTTGCCTCTTCGATGATATCTTCTTTTGTAACGCCTACGATAGGAACGATGATTTTGGGTGCGCCTGCACCGATTTCTACGTCACGGATTTTAACTGTGTTCATGGTGAATTTCCTTTCTTAACCTTAACTTTTTAAGAACGTAAGTTGGAATAATTTGATACTTTGTATCGATTACAGTATATACTTAATTATCCTTTTCTGCAAGCTCAACCATCTTCTTGTAACGAAGATTTACGAAGAGACCAAGAATAACGCCTACTGTTGTGAGAACAATGTTCATAACCATAACCTGAGAGGGCTGCATCTTGGAAGCTGCTGTGAGGATTGTGTAGTTGCAAAGTGATGATGCAATCATAACGAGAGCTGTAACAGTACCCTTAATCTTGGGGAAGAGCATGTTACAAACTGATGTTGCAATCTGGAGAAGTCCGCCTGCGCCTGCCCAGCCGATGATGAATGCGCCTGCAATCATGAGTGTCTGAGTCTGGCCGACGAGAACAACGATGAGTGTAACAAGGCAGATAACGGGGTAAGCAACGATGAAACGAACATCCTTAATCTTCTTTGTGAGAAGAGCTGTAACAACGAGAGCGATAAGAGTACCTGCAGAATAATATGTCTGCATGATGGAGGGGTTCTCCCAGCCGACATTTGTCTTAGCAAAGTTCTGTGCGCAGTTGAGCCAGAGCTGGAATGTACCTGTGCATGTGAATCCGATGAGGATCATTGCGATGGACTCGAATGAGAAATGAGTGTGCTTTAAGCTCTCGATGAGGCCTTCCTTTTTGCCTGCTGCCTTCTGGTCTGAATCCGGAAGCGGGAAGAGGAATACGAGAACGAAGAGAACTGCATAAATGATACCGCAGCCGATGAAGAGGCGGTTGTAAGATGTGAGGCCGGAAGCTGTTGTTGCAACTGTTACGCCGAGAACGAACGGGAGAAGCATCTGAGCGATAGCGATGAAGAACTTGATTCCCATGGTTGCAACGCCGGGAGCCTTGTAGATGATCTCTGTAACGCCGGGATAGATACCTGTGTCAAGGAATGAGTTTGCGATACCGCCGATGATAGCGCATACATAAGCTATCTGATAGCCGCCGTTTGTACCTGCGTTGAATGCAAGTGCAAGACCGATGAGGTAAATCGCATATGAAGCAGAACCGATTGCTGTTGAAATTCTTCTTCCGAGTTTATCGGAGAGAGGACCTGCGAAAGGAAGAGCAATCAAACGGCCGAGACCGAGAGCAGCCGAAATAGCTGTGATTGCCATTGCCTCAACGCCCCATGAATCTGCGAGGGCTTCTTTGATAACTGCCTGTCCGAGGATTGAGCATCCCACACCATGGATGAAATAGTTCAAGTACATAAGAAGCGCACTTGGAAAATATTTCTTGTTCATTTTTTACTCCTTACCCTAAAGGGTTTTTAATTATTTTTGTTCTGTCACAAACAAATAACCGTGCCGTTCTCGCGAACTCTGTTAAAAAAATAACATTACGGTTTGATATTATTTTAACAGGTGTGATACCGGTAGTCTAATGCTTTTATGTCAGAAAAACAATACATTGAATGTATCAATCAAATGTGTTATTATTGAACTGCGGTAATTTACAAATTTAAAATCCCAAAATACACTCAAAACCAAAAGAAATTAAAGAGTTAAAATAACAGTTTGACTCTTCAACACACCGAAAGGAATGAGGCTTGTGACCTTAAATCAGATTTTATACTTTCAGAAGGTAGCTCAGCTTGAAAATTATCATCAGGCGGCGGAGGAGCTTTATATCTCGCAGCCGTCTTTGAGCCGCTCCATCGCTTCGCTCGAAAGCGAGCTGGGAGTTGTGCTTTTCGAAAAAAAGGGCAGAGGAATAGAGCTCACAAAAGCCGGCAAGCTTTTTCTCGAGCATGCCGACAAGATTGCCGAGGACTGCAATATAGCCGTTGGCAAAATGAAAGAAATAAGCATCGACGGGGGAAAAATCGATATAGGATATATTTTCCCGCTTGCGGGGCATTATATTCCCCACTACGTAAGAAAATTTCTGAACTTTGAAGAAAATAAAAGCGTCGTATTCAATTTTTATCAGAATCACACGCCCGCAATCGCCGAGAAGGTGAGAACAGGCGAGATTGATATAGGTTTCGGCTGCTATTTGAACGACAAAGACATGGAGCTTTTCCCGCTTTCCGCTCAGGAGCTTGTGATAATCACGCCAAAAGATCACGAGCTTTCGGCTTTTAAGGAGGTTCCGCTGTCGGTTTTGAATCAGTATCCCATCATCGGCTACGAGCCGGCGTCTTGGATGGGAACCTACGAGAAGCATCTTTTTAAGAAGTATCAGCTCACACCGAATATGGTGATTGAGTGCCCCGACGAATATTCGCTTGTTGCGCTTGTAAGGGAGAATTTCGGAATTGCACTTATGCCGAGAACAGATATACTCGATACTTCGAGGGATATTTGCATACTTAAAATCAAGGGTCTTGAAATTTACAGACAGGTCTTTATGTTCTGGATGAAGAACCGTTATCGCCTCCCTGCGGCGGAGCGTTTCATCAAGTACATGAAGAAGCAACAGGACGATGGTGCGAATGATACCGAAAATGTATCAAAACTTTATCTAAAGGATATTGTTAATTTTTACACAAAGAGTGTATGATAAAGTTGTCACAAGCAAATGAAGGCCAATCGTGTAATGTGTTGTATAAGGAGTTAAATTTCATGAAGAGTGATTACCCAAAGATTTTTGAACCGATTACCGTAAAAAGAACTACCATCAAAAATCGTATCGCCATGACCCCAATGGGAACAAACTACGGCGAGACAAGCGGCGAGATGAGTAACCGTCATATGAACTATTACTCACTCAGAGCAAAAGGCGGCACGGGACTTATCATCCTCGAGAACGCCAACATCGAATATCCGGTTGGTTCCAACGGAACAAGCCAGATAAGAATCGACCACGACAGCTTTATGCCCCGTTATTATCAGCTTGTTGAAAATCTTCACAAGAGCGGTGCAACAGTTGCAATTCAGGTCAACCATGCCGGAGCTTCCGCTTCATCCGCAAGAACCGGAATGGAAACAGTTTCTTCCTCAAACATCCCCACAAAGGCAGGCGGCGAGGTTCCGCGCCCGATGACAAAGGAAGAAATTCTCACAACAGTAAAGAAGTACGGCGAAGCTGCAAAGCGTGTTCAGGCTATCGGCTTTGACGCAATCGAGATTCACTGCGGCCACTCATATCTTATGAGCCAGTTTATCTCCCCGTATTACAATAAAAGAACAGACGAGTTCGGCGGCAGCGTCGAGAACCGTCTGCGTTTCCCGAGAATGGTTCTCGAGGAGGTAAGAAAGAACGTTGGACCTTGGTTCCCGATTATCGTTCGTATCTCCGCAGAAGAGAGAGTTCCCGGCGGAAACACACTTGAGGACACACTTGAGTACCTCGAGTACATTGACGAGTTTGTAGATATGTACGATGTATCTTGCGGACTCAACCCGTCACTTCAGTATCAGATAGATTCCAACTTCCTTCCCGACGGCTGGAGATCCTACATGGCAAGAGCTGTCAAGGATAAATTTAAGAAGCCTGTTATCAATGCGGGCAACTACCGTGATCCTAAGATTGTTGAGAAAGTTCTTGAGAGCGGCGATGTCGATATCGTCGGTATGGGCAGAGGACTCATCGCAGATCCGTTCTGGGTCAAGAAGGTAGAGAACCACGAGGAAGAGCTCATCCGTAAGTGTATCTCCTGTAACGTAGGCTGTGCTGGCAACCGTATCGGCGTAAACCGTCCGATCCGCTGCACCGTCAACCCGGCTGTTCCCGAGGGCGATATTTACAAGAAGCTCAAGGTCAACAAGAACTGCAACGTTGTCGTAGTAGGTGGCGGTACCGCAGGTCTTGAGGCTGCATGTACAGCGGCTGAAGTAGGTTGTAACGTATTCGTTCTCGAGAAGAACGACCACCTCGGCGGTCTTTCAACATTCATCTCAGATCTTCCGAGCAAGACCCGTATGAAGGACTTCCCGAAGTACCTCGAGGCAAGAGCATCTAAGCTTAACAACCTCTATGTGTTCCTTAACACTGAGGCTACAATCGACAAGATTAAGGAGTTCAAGCCCGACATCGTTGTCAACTCAACAGGTTCTGTTCCGCTTGTTCCTCCGATTAAGGGACTCAAGGAGAACATTGAGGCCGGTAACGTAGCAACTATCTTCGATATGATTAACAACCTCAACGCCGGCAAGTATCCCGATGAGGCATGCAAGGGCAAGAAGGTTGTCGTAGTCGGCGGCGGAATGGTTGGTCTCGACGTTATCGAGTACTTCGCTCCGAGAGGCGCAGAGTGCACAATCGTCGATATGCTTCCGCAGATTGGTATGCTCGCCGATCCTATCACAAAGTGCTCCATGCGTGAGACATTCGATAACTACGGCGTAAAAGAGTATGTCAACACAGCTCTCCAGGAGGTTAAGGAGAACGCATTCACAGTTAAGCTTCCAAATGGCGAAATCACCGATCTCGACTTTGACTACGGTTTCAACTGCCTCGGTATGCGCGCTAACAATCCTATTCTTCCCGAGCTTCAGAAGGCATTCGAAGATACTCACACTTATGTTTACAACATCGGTGACTCCGTGAGAGCAAGACGCATCATGGAAGGCACCATGGAGGGCCGTGCAATCCTCAACGTACTCGAGGATCAGGGCTTCTTATTCCTCGATCCGCTCGAGTAATTTATGATCGAAAGGAGAGGGCGAAAGCCTTCTCCCTTAAGATAAATTTTTAAAATCACATTTTTCACAGAACAAAGAAAAGAGGACAAAAGTTATGCCAAACATTACAGGTCATACAGAATTAGTCGGCTTAATGGCTTATCCTATCCGTCATACACAGTCTCCCACAACTCATAACCTCGCTTATGACAAGAACGGCGACGATGTTATCCAGCTCGCATTCGAGGTTGATAACGACTCCCTTAAGGATGCTGTTCAGAGCATTCGTGCACTTAAGATGCTCGGCTCCAACATCTCCATGCCCAACAAGACAGTTGTTCACAAGTATCTTGACGAGGTTGACGAGGCTGCAAGACTTTGCGGTGCTATCAACACAGTTGTTAACATGCGTGACGAGAACGGCAACGTAACAGGCAAGCTCAAGGGCTACAACACAGACGGTATGGGCTACTGGCAGGGAATCACCGAGGAAGGAATCGACTTCAAGGGAATGAAGATGGTTCTTATCGGAACAGGCGGAGCTGCTACTGCTATCGCAGTTCGCGGTGCTCTCGACGGAATTTCCGAGATGGCAATCTTCAACATCAAGGATAAGTTCTACAGCCGTGGAGAAGAGATTGTTGACCTCATCAACAAGAACACAAACTGCAAGGCTGCAATGTACGACCTCGCTGATCACGATCTCCTCAAGGAGAAGATGCACGAGGCTGACATTTTCTGCGACGCAACAGGTGTTGGCATGCATCCGCTCGAGGATCTCTCAAACATCCCCGATCCTTCATACTTCAAGAAAGACCTCATCGTTACAGATACAGTTTATGCTCCTCGCGAGACTGTTATGATGAAGCAGGCTAAAGAGGCAGGCTGCGATAAGGTTTACAACGGCATGAGCATGATGCTCTTCCAGGCTCTCATCGCAATCAAGCTTTACACAGGCAAGGATACTCCTGTTGATTACATGAAGGAGAAGCTCGGTATCTGATTTTAGATTGATACCTCGATTTCCAATCAAAAGAAGCAGAGTATGACACGAGTGTGTTGAAAATATTCTTTTAAACAAAACGTGTGCACGAAGAAATTCGGTTTGTACACGTTTTTGTTTATCTTTTTGTTTGCATTTTTTGCATTAATGTGATAACCTAAAGCTATTAATTATCGAATAATCAAAAACATACACTGCATAAGAAAAGGAAGGATAAGATTATGTCGAAACATATCACAGGACATACAGGCTTATTGTGCCTGCTCGGAAGTCCGGTAGCACACAGCATTTCCCCCGAGATGCACAACGAGGCTTGTGATCAGCTCGGACTTGACTACTCGTACCTCGCATTTGACGTTCCCGAGGACAAAATGCCCACAGCCGTTGAGGGCCTTCGCACCATGGGCGCAAGAGGCTGGAACATCACAATGCCGGGCAAGAACATCATGTGCAAGCTTGCCGACAAGCTTTCTCCCGCATCGGAGATTTCCGGCGCATGCAACACAATCGTGAACGATAACGGCGTTCTCACGGCTTACACAACAGACGGAATAGGCTTTATGAAGGCTGTTGAGGAAAACGGCGTGGACATTATCGGAAAGAAAATGACTCTTCTCGGAGCGGGCGGAGCAGCCACAGCAATTCTTATTCAGGCGGCTTTGGACGGCGTTGCCGAGATTCAGGTTTTCAACATCAAAGATAATTTCTATGAGAGAGCCGAGGAGATTGTAAAGAAACTTAACGAGCGCACAAGCTGCAAGGTAAGCCTTCACGATTATAACGACACCGAGGCACTTCGTGCGTCAATCGCCGACAGTGCGATTCTTGTAAACGCAACAAGCGTGGGAATGGCTCCGAACACGGACAAAACAATGATTACCGATAAGAGCATGTTCCATGAGGGACTTTTCGTATTCGATGTCATTTACAATCCGAAGGAGACAAGATTCCTCAGAGAGGCAAAAGAGGCTGGCTGCAAAACAGGCAACGGTCTTTATATGCTTCTTTATCAGGGAGCTGCATCGTTCAAGCTTTGGACGGGTGAGGATATGCCTGTTGATATAATCAAAGAGAAATATTTCTCCTGATTGCAAAAAAATAAATCGTCACGGTTTTGCCTGACCGTGACGATTTTTTATTTATGTTATTTTGCCGTAAATGTTCCGACTTCCTCGCCGTTTTGCGTGAGGGGACTTTCATCGCATGTGAAAGTAAACGTGCCGTAATCGGAGTTGAGCGCATAGAAATTATTTGCTATCGTCTGCAAAAATTCGGTGCCGCTCTGCTTGTCGGTGTATTCCTGAAGTTCCGAATTAAAATCAAGCACGACAACGGTGTTGTTTGAGCTTGAGGAGTCTATCGCAGAGGAGTTAAGCTCTACCCCTTCCGGTACGGCGCCAAGCTCTTCGAGTTTATCCCAGAGCTCGAAAAAGTCTTTCGGGCTTTCGTCAAGGTGATAGCTTGTCTTGCCGTCCGTTACGGAAATTAAGTCTATGCCGTTGTCCGTTTCGCTTGTTTCTGAGCCGCTCTCGGATTTTTCGCCTATATCGACGTTATTGTAGCTTTTGCTTCCGTCAAAATATCGCTTAGCGGCGGCTACGGTGCTGTCCTCACCTTCGTAAACATAGCCCTCGTTCTGGGCCATTTCCGTGCTTTCCACGTAGGAAGAACCCGTAAGCCAGCCGTTATGAACGGCAAAAAACGCATAGACTACAATCACAATGCAAAGGCACGCAACAAGCGGAACGAATCTGTCAAAAGCGTGCTTGAAGAATTTGAAACGCTGTTTTGTGACAAATCCCTTTTTCTCGATGTTTCTTTTTATCTCGTAGAAAGAGTGGTTTGAAGAATAATCATCGTTAATAATGAGATCGAAAGCGTCCTTTATTTTCTGCTCGGTCGAACGGGAATCGGGAACTTCAACCGGTTCGAGAGATTCTGCCGTCAAATCGGAGTTGTCCACGGCATCGTCTTTTACTATTTTGTTCAGAGTTTCGTTATCTAAAAGATTGTTCTTTTTCAACGTGATTCACCTCCGAGCTTTTTTTCGGCGTACTGTCTGCCGTGTTCGAGAGCCGACTGCACGCTTGATTTCGACTTGTGAAGTATTTTGGCAATCTCATCCGCCGAGAATCCCTCGGAATAGTGAAGATACATCGGTGTGCGGTACTTTTCCGGCATGGTGAGAAGTACTCCGAGAGTATCGTCAATATCGAACGGAAGGTGCATTTTTTCCATGTCCTTTATGCGAATTTCCTTGCGCATTTTCGTGCGGAAATAGTCCATGGTTGCGGTGTGAGCCGTGCGGATGAGCCAAGCCTCTTTTGCTTTTTCGTTTTCAAAGCTTTTTTTGGTCAAAAGATATCTCAGGAAAACCTCCTGTAATATCTCGTTGGAATCGTCGGGCTTTTTTATGTGGATGAAAGCTAGGCTGTAAACCGTGTCGCAGTAGTTATGGTAGGTCTCTTCAAAGTCGGCTTTCATAATTCTATCTGCCAAAAGGATTCCTCCCTTCAAGGTGAGTGTCGTTTAATTTTTGTGGTTATAATAGCTGTCGGGAACATCGGTCATATTGTCGATGTCCGCAAGCTCGGGTTCGATTTCTTTATCCGTGAGCCTTTCGGGAAGCGGATATTTCTTTGGGTTGCGCTTGTTTCTTCTGATTAATTTGGCGTCGGCACGAGCCTGTTTTTTCTCCGCTTTTTTCATCTCGAGCTGTTCTTTTTTCTCACGGAAGAATTCCGCAAGCTCTTTTCTCAGTGAGCTGAACTGAAGCCAAGCCACAATCTCGCCCGAGAAAAACATAATGTACATGCAGAAGTAGAGCCAGAGCATTACCACAACGATGGCGGCAAGAGAGCCATAAACCGAGGCATAATGCGCAAAGTTCTCGACGAATATCGAGAAGAAGAACGAGAAAAGAAGCCAGCCGACAGTCGAGACAAGTCCGCCGAAAACGGCGAATTTGAATTTGACGTGCGCCTTTGACGGAATAAGCTTAAACGTGAACGTGAAGAAAATGAAGAGAAAGACGAAGCTGAAGTAGTCCTTTATGTTGTGAAGAAATTCGGCAACGGGGAAACTTGTCAGATTCAAAAGCCAGTTGTAGACTATACTTCCGAAAACGTTGATGGCGATTGTGATTACTATCGCAACATCGAACGCGAGAGTATAGATAAGAGAAATTCCTCTTGCTTTCCAGTAGTTCGTTTTCTCACGAATCATAAATATATCGTTGAGCCCCTTCACTATGGAGAACATAGCCGTCGAGCTTGACCAAAGGGTCGTCACGGCGGTTACGGAGACCATTCCGAAGGTGGATATGCTGTCCTTTGAAAAAAGGCTGTGCAAAAAGTTTGCGGCTGTTTCGGGAAGCTTGGAAATGAGACTTTCCAGCATGCTGTAACCGTCAAGCCTGATGCTCGAAAGGGTCGAGAGAAGCAGCATGATGAACGGAACAAAGGAAATAACGATATAAAATGCTACCTGCGCCGCCATGGCGTCGCATCTGTCGGAAAGAAATTTGTCAATAAACTTGAGACCGTTCTTTTTGAGAATAGATTTCATCGTCACACCCCCTATTCTGCATAGCTGTCAAAAAATAACTATACCATAAAAATATGAATATATCAAACACGATTTTCCACCGTGCCGCCTTGCGAAAAAAGTATTTGAAAGTTATTACATAGGAACAAGATATTCAAAAATTCACAAATCGGATATAGTATTTTGTTAAAAATTCTGATATAGTAAAGTTAAACGTAAAACAAAGACAATCAATGAAAAACACGGTTAATTTTGCTTGAAAGGACAGGTAATAATTATGGGACTTATTTCTGCTGCTGTAAATTCTGTGAGCGGTGCGTTTGCTGACGCCTACAAGGA
The DNA here is from genome assembly GCA_963621245.1 of uncultured Prevotella sp. Classification (GTDB taxonomy): domain Bacteria; phylum Bacillota; class Clostridia; order Oscillospirales; family Acutalibacteraceae; genus SIG603. The sequence goes on from CAVFCW010000008.1 coordinate 23,677, forward strand.
ATATTTTTACTGCGAGGCTATTCCTTCCGATGTTCTTGCCGTAAAGGGCAAGAAGAGAACAGGCTCGAGAGGCACAAACAGAGGCTCTGACAATATAATCTCCAACGGTTCGGTTTTTGCCGTTGCCGACGGACAGTGCATGGTAATCGTCGAACAGGGAAAGGTAGTTGATATTTGTGCCGTTCCCGGAGAATACATATACGATACATCAACGGAGCCGTCGCTCTTCTCGGGCAACCTCGGCGACAGCATAAAGGCCACTTTCGCTTCAATCGGAAAAAGATTTTCCTTTGGCGGCACTGCACCCAAAGACCAGAGAATCTATTATTTCAACACAAAAGAAATTGTCGGCAACAAGTACGGCACGGCAAACGCCGTTCCGTTCAGAGTTGTTGACCGAAATGTCGGACTTGATATGGATATTTCCGTCAAGTGCTTCGGTGAGTACAGCTATCGAATTTCAAACCCGATTCTGTTTTACACAAACGTTTGCGGAAACGTTTCCGATGACTACAAGAGAACCGAGATAGATTCCCAGCTTAAAAGCGAGCTTCTCACGGCGCTTCAGCCGGCATTCGCAAAAATAAGCGAAATGGGAATCCGCTATTCGTCTCTTCCGGGTCACACCACGGAGCTTTCACAAAGCCTCAATGAGGTTCTTTCCGACAAATGGAAAAACCTAAGAGGAATCGAGATTGTTTCTTTCGGCGTGAACAGCATAAAAGCGGACGAAGAAGACGAGAAAACAATCAAAGAGCTTCAGAGAAATGTGGCATTCCGTGATCCAACCATGGCGGCGGCTCACCTTGTCGGCGCTCAGGCTCAGGCTATGCAGGACGCCGCAAAGAATTCCGGCGGCGCTGCGGTAGGCTTTATGGGAATGAATATGGCGTCTGGAAACGTCAACACCCAGAATCTCTATCAGATGGGCGCAAATCAGGCGGCTCAGACTGCGCCGCAAATGCCAAAAACACAAGCTGTATCCTCTTGGGTTTGCCCGTCATGCGGAGCGAGTGCATCCGGTAATTTCTGCCCCGAGTGCGGAACAAAAAAGCCTGAATCAAACGCTTGGGTATGCGCTTCATGCGGTGCTAAAAACACGGGTCGTTTCTGCTCGGAGTGCGGTGCGAAAAAGCCCGAGGCGGCAAATTACAAGTGCGCAAAATGCGGATTCATTCCGTCAGATCCGAAAAATCCCCCTAAATTCTGCCCCGAGTGCGGAGATCCTTTTACGGATGAGGACAGAGTTTGAGCTATTTAGCCGAAAAATCTTTGCTTAGGTTTTTCACGTTGATTTGAAACGAGATACGGCATAAATCCGATAATTAAGATTTTTCTTTGAGCTCTGCGGCAAAGCCGTGGGGCTCGGCTTTTGTTTGCTTTTATTGAATATACACTAAATCGGTGTTATAATCAGAGTGCAAATAAACCGAGTTGTTTTTGAAAAGGTTTGTTTGATTTAAGGCAAAATTAATTTAACCGAAGAAAGGTGAAAATCATGGATATACTCGAAAGAAAAGACATAGAAGAGAAATACCGCTGGGATTTAAGCTCGATGTTTGAAAGTGACGAGGCATTCGAGAAGGCACTTGACGAGGGTGCGGCTTATGTTTCCAAAATAGGAGAGTTTGAGGGAAAGGTGACCAAAAGCCCCGAAAATTTACTTTCTTATCTTAAGCTTGACGATGAGATTAACATTCTTCTCTCTAAAATTATGAACTACGCTCAGAGAAGAAGTGACGAGGACACAAGAGTAGCGAAGTATCAGGATTACACAAACAGGAGTATGAGCCTTGCCGTAAGCCTCAGTGCGGCTTCCGCCTGGTTCACACCGGAACTTTTAACGCTTACGGACGCGGAGATGGAGGCGTTCTACGTGGTTTGCCCCGATCTTGAACTTTACAGAAGAAGTCTCTCACAGATTTTCGCCCAAAGAGCACACACGCTTTCACCGAGTGAAGAAAAGCTTTTGGCTGCGGCGGGTGAGATGGCTTCTGCTCCCGAGAGCACTTATTCTATGTTTGCGGACGCCGACCTCAAATTTGCGGACGCTGTGGACAGCGAGGGAAAAACCTACACCGTAACTCACGGCAGTTTTGTTCCGCTTGAGATGAGTTCTGACAGAGAACTGAGAAAATCCGCCTACAAGTCGCTTTACGGCACTTATATGAACTTCAGAAATACATGTGCGGCAACTCTTTCGGCTCAGGTAAAACAGCTCAAATTCTTTGCTGACGCAAGAAAATATGGCACCACGCTTGAGGCGGCTCTCGATGATACCGAGGTTCCGACAGAGGTTTACACAAACCTTATTGAGGCGGTTCACAGCGGTATGGACTCCATGTATAAGTATGTAAGTTTAAGAAAAAAACTCCTCGGCGTTGACGAGCTTCATTTCTACGATATTTATGCGCCGATTATCTCCGACGTCGATATGCACTTCACCTACGAGGAGGCTTGCGAGCTTATATTGAAAGCACTTGAGCCGATGGGTGAGGAGTATCTCTCGATAGTTAAGAAAGGCTTGAGCGAGAGGTGGATCGATGTTTTTGAGAATCCCGGAAAGAGAAGCGGCGCTTATTCTGCCGGCGGATACGGCATGAATCCCAACATACTTCTCAACTTCCACGGCACGTTAAACGATGTCTTCACGCTCATTCACGAGATGGGACATTCGGTTCACACTTATCTTTCGAGCCACAACCAGCCGCCAGTTTATTCCGACTATGTTATCTTTGTGGCTGAGGTTGCCTCAACATGCAACGAGGCTCTTCTCATGCAGTATCTTCTCAAGACAACGGAGGATAAAAAGCAGAGAGCGTATATTCTCAATCACTTCCTTGAGCAGTTTAAGTCTACGCTTTACCGCCAGTGCATGTTTGCGGAGTTTGAGCTTGAAATTAACAAACTCAACGAAAAGGGCGAGGGTGTTACGGCTGACGCTTGCACCGAGATTTACCGTAATTTGCAGAAGCTTTATTTCGGTGACGGCATAGTTATCGATGACGAGATTTCTCACGAGTGGGCAAGAATTCCGCATTTCTACTACAATTACTATGTTTATCAGTATTCAACGGGCTTTGCCGCCGCAATGGCTCTTTCTCAGAGAATTTTGACCCTGGGCGAGCCTGCCGTAAAGGATTATATCGGTTTCTTAAGCGGTGGAAGTTCCAAGACGCCTATCGAGCTCCTTCGCGGTGCGGGCGTTGATATGGCTTCTCCCGAGCCTGTTCTCTCGGCAATCAAGGTTTTTGACGGTCTCATCGACGAGATGAACGAAATTGCCGAATAAAACTATGAGCGATAAAAACAACACGAACAAGACGGAGCTTAACTGCATAGCGAGAATTCACACGGATTTCCCGTCAAAGTTCGGCATACCGAGACAGTCGGGGCTTGAAAGCAACATTGCAAGAATAGTCATGGAGCCGGAATATAGGCGTGCCGAGGCTTTCAGAGGGCTTGAGGAATACTCGCACATTTGGGTGATTTGGGATTTCTCCGAAAATCATCGTGAGAGCTGGAGTCCTACGGTAAGACCGCCGAGACTCGGCGGAAACGAGCGCATGGGAGTTTTTGCGACGAGATCGCCGTTTAGGCCAAATCCGATAGGAATTTCTTCGCTTAAACTTTTGAAGATAGACTATGACTGCGAGGAAGCCCCCGTGCTTATTGTGAGCGGTGCGGACATGATGAACGGAACGCCGATATTCGATATAAAACCGTATATCGCCGCCGATTGCCATGATGACTGCAAAGAGGGATTTTCGGGAAGAGTGAAACAGCACTTTTTGAAAGTGAGAATGCAAACTGAAAAGCCTGAGGGAATGACGGACGAACAGCTTGAAACTTTAGTCGGCGCTTTGAGCGAAGACCCAAGGCCGTCTTATCAGCGTGACGAAAACAGAATTTACGGCATGAGATTTTCAAAGTGGGACGTAAAATTCTCTGTCAGCGGAGATAATCTCTTTGTAAACTGCTTTGAAAAAATCGAATAAACAGGAAAACTGCGGAACCAAACGGCTCCGCAGTTTTTCGTGGTATAGAAAAAAATCAATCTTGTAAGCTTCCGTCAATATTTACGGTCACAACCTGCCACGGAATGAACTTTCCGCTTTCCATGAGTGCCTTCTTTGCAGCCATTTCAAGACCGCCGCAGCAAGGAACTTCCATTCTTACGATTGTTACCGATGAGATGTCGTTCTGCTTGATGATCTCTGTCAGTTTTTCGCTGTAATCGACAGAATCAAGCTTGGGGCAACCGATGAGAGTTGTCTTGCCCTTTATGAATTCCTGATGGAAGTTGGCATAGGAATAAGCTGTGCAGTCGGCTGCAATGAGAAGTTTTGCACCGTCAAAGTAAGGCGCTTTTATCGGTGCAAGCTTAATCTGAACGGGCCAGTTTCTAAGCTGAGAACCTATGGCAACAGGAGCGGCAGAGGTATTTTCTTCAGTCGGCTTTTCGTCTCTTATCATCTCTCTCATTCTTGAGCCGGGGCATCCGCCCTGAGGTGCGTTATGAATAAACTCCTGCATTTTCTTCTGCATCTCTTTTTGCTTCTTGTGTTCTTCAACAGCCTTTTCGTCGTAAGCGGCGGCTTCTCTTGTCTCAAATGTAATTGCGCCTGTGGGGCACTCGGGGAGGCAGTCGCCCATTCCGTCGCAGTAGTCGTCTCTTAAAAGCTTTGCTTTGCCGTCTATCATTCCGATTGCGCCCTCGTGACATGCGTTTGCACATGCTCCGCAACCGTTACATTTTTCCTCATCAATATGAATAACCTGTCTTAACATAAGTTTTTACTCCCTTTCTTGACTTTGTGATGTGATTATAATATTATTTTGTTGAAATTTCCGTTGTTATAACAACATTTTGAGAAGGCTTTATATGAATTTTAAATTTTTATCAGAGACAAAGCTTTTCAAGGGTATTACAGAAAACGACCTCGAGGAGCTTTTGAATTTACTCGAATACAAAACAAAAACTTACAAGCGCGGGGAGTACATTCTTTTGGCGGGCGAGAAAATAAGCCATTTATGCCTTGTACTCTCGGGAAAAGTGAAAATTGAGTTCAACGATTTGTGGGGAAATTCGAGCATACTCGGATTTACGGGCAAAGGTGGAGTTTTTGCCGAATCATATGCGATTGCGGGCGAAACTCCTCTTATGGTGAACGCTCTTGCCGAGGAGAAAAGCGAGGTGCTTTTTCTCGACGTGGCAAGACTTCTCAAACTGAACGAGAGCGGAAACGATGCGGCGGCGCATGCCGTTTCCAATATGCTTAAAATAAGCGCGGGCATGAACATTGGACTTTCTCAGAAAATATTTCATTCCTCACCGAAAAAGATAAGGGAGCGACTTATGAGTTTTCTCACGTACCAGTCGGAAATTCACGGCTCGAACAGCTTTGATATAAATATGAACCGCCTTCAAATGGCGGAATATCTCAACCTTGACAGAAGTGCTCTCTCAAAGGAATTGGGCAAAATGAAAGCGGAAGGCTTAATAGACTTCCGCAAAAATCATTTTGTTATTTTTTAGTTTTGCTCATAAATCGGTTTTATGAGATGGTAAATTTCTCCCGCTCTGGTGTTCGATTCTGTGCCGTATTCCTTTTGAAGATTTTCGTGCAAAATCTTTTTGCTCTTTGAAGTCACGATAAGTTCCGTGATGGTTTTTGCGTCATTTGGATTATGCATGATTTCGAGAACTTTACGGTAATATTTTGCGTACTCGTCCCTATTGTATGTAGGTTCGGGTGCGCTTTTTTCGTCTTTTGGCGGAATCAACGGTTTGATTTTATTGTAGATTTCTTTTGATCTTATGCCGTACTCCTGTTGAAGTGTGTTGTGAACGGACATTTTATCGTCGTTCTCCAGGAGAATTTCACTCACCGTTTTGGCTTCGTCTTTGTCCTTTATCAGCAGTGAAACCTTAGCGAAAATATCGTCGTCGGTATTTTCTGCTTTTTCCGCATTTTCACTTGGAACAGAATCGTCTTCTGTCGGGGCATCCGAAACAATTTCTTCCGAAAGGGAACCGATTTTCGTCTTCTCGGTATCGTCAAGCGGAATTTCGGTTATCTCGGTGCGATTGTCCGCAAGAACAATATCGGTGTTTTCGCTAACGGTGGCAAGGCTTGTTGTCTCTTCTTTGATCTCTCTTAAAGCTACCTCTGAAACCGTGCTTATTTCGCTTGCTTCCGCCGATTCTTCTGCCGCTTGCGTGGGAGTTTCTTTCTTGGTCGGCGGCGTAAGTCTTGCGTATGCGCAGATGACGGGAGCTTGTTCGGCTTGCTCTTTTTTTGTCTCTTTTTTCGGCTCTTCTTTTGCTTTCGGTGTTTCGGGAACAATAGCCGTTTTTGCTTCTTCTTTCGGCTCTGCCGAAACCTCGGCTTTTGTTTCCGCTTTGGGGGCAAGCTGTGGCAAAATCGGAGATTTAATCTCTGATTTTATCTCCGGTTTTGCTTCCTCTTTCGTTTTTTTAGTGATTTGCGATTTAAGTAAATCGGATTGAGGAGCTGTATTTTTAGTTACTGTTTTTAAATTATCAGTTTTTTTCGGATTGCTTGGAGCCGAAAAGAAATTTTGTTTTTTCTTGGGTTCGTCAGTTTGGCGGTTGGGCTTTTTTGCCGTGTTTTGAGCTCTGCTTTTTTTCGCCGATTTATTTGGTTTGTTCGCAGAAGGGAGATTTTTCTTTTTCTTCTGTTTGGCGGTCGAGCTTACGGTGCTTTTATTTGCGCTCGGCGTAGGTTTGCTCTCGGCGGTATCTCTCGCTTTGTTTGCTATGTTCGGAATTAGGTTTACCGTCACTCCCTTTTTCTTCCAGAAGTCCATGAGACATTCGTAGCCTTTATCTTCGCTGACGATGAAGAAATTTGAATGCGGGTGCTTTTTAACCATATAGCCGAGGTAGGATGAAAGCTGAAAATCGAGAAAATCGTGTCTTCCAATTTCCGCCTGTTCAAGCTGAACTTTTGCTTTGGTTGCGTTTATCGATTTCATGCACTCGATTGTTATGCTCTGGGCATTTTCCGAGTAGAAAATAATAACCTTGTCAAATCTGCCGAGTTTTTCCAAGCCGCAAAGGCCGTGAACCTTCGTGTTTTCGTAGTCAATAAAATAAATATTCATTCGTCTTTTCCAAAAGCGTATAAGCTTATTTAAAATCTGCAATGGCTTTCCAGTTATCCTTGATGTAGATTATTCCCGAGATGAGTGCCATAAGTGTGCAAAGACCGACAAAGCACTCGCCGATAATGTAGAAAGCGTTCGAGTAAGCGGCACAAAGACCGAGCTGAAGAATATACTGAAGAATAATCACTACCAAAATTGCGATAATCTGGGTTACGGTTTTTGCCTTGCCCCAGTTGTTTGCGGCAATTACGGTTCCGTTGGATGCGGCAACCAAGCGAATTGACGTCACGGCGAACTCACGGAACATAATGATGATAACAAAATAAGGGTTTGTATGTCCGAGAGCGACAAAGCATATCATGGCTGCCATGACGAGAATTTTATCAGCAAGCGGATCCATAAATTTTCCGAAATTTGTGATGAGGTGATCACGGCGTGCGATTTTTCCGTCAAGGTGATCGGTGTAGGAAGCGACAGCAAAAAGAATAAGAGCAATGAGGTAGCTGTGGGGAATAAATGTTGCCATCAAAAAGAAAACAAAAAACGGAACGAGTATGACTCTGAGTAAAGTCAGTTTGTTTGGTAAATTCATTATAAAATTTCTCCTTTGAGATTTTTTCGCAGGTGATATTTGAAATACATAAATATTATATTCACGTATTTTATTAAGTATAGCATAGCGGAAAATAATTATCAATTACCGATTGCGTGGACGGTGAGGCAAAAAAGGGAGATATTCTCCGAAAAGAATATCTCCGTCAGAATTTATTTTGTTTTATTTTTGAGTTTCGCCCTCGTCTGCAAGCAAGGTAATTGTAACTTTGTACTCCTTGCCGTTTGCCGGATGAACGATTGTGATTTCGCAGGTGTCGCCCGGTGAATAGGAGAGAAGCTCGTTTGCAAGAGAAGTGAGGCTTGTGACCTCGTTGCCGTCAACAGCCGTGATAACATCGCCCTCTTTTGCATCGGTGCCCTCAAAGCCAGACCCTTCAGTTATGCTTACAATCTCAACGCCCTGAAGTGTGAGATCCTGATAGTTCATTCCCGTTATGCCGAGTCGAACTCTGCCAGATACATAGCCTGTAGAAAGGAGCTGATCGATGATGTCCTTAGCCTTTGAAACGGGAATTGCAAAGCCCATGCCCTCGTAGTAGTCGGCTACTATCTTTGAGGAGTTGATTCCCACAACCTGACCGTACATATTGACAAGGGGGCCGCCCGAGTTGCCCGGGTTAATTGCGGCGTCCGTCTGAATATAAGTCATGCCGTTTGAGGAGTAACTTCCCACGGTTCTGTCAAGACCGGAGATAACGCCTCTTGTGAGTGAACCCGTGAAGCTTGTGCCGCCGGGGTTTCCGATTGCGATAACCCATTCGCCGATTGTGAGCTCGCTTGCGTCACCGAACTCGGCTGGTGTGTAGCCGCTTCCGTCAATCTTCAAAATTGCGAGGTCGGTTGTCTTGTCAAAGCCGACAATCACGCACTCGTGCTCCTTGCCGTCGCTTGTCGTGACGGTTACGGAAGTGGATTTTGTGTTGTTAACAACGTGGGAGTTTGTGACGATGTAACCGTCCTCGGTTACGAAAATGCCCGTGGCGTAGCTCTCGCTCTCACCTGAAGTTGTTGTGATCTTCGAATAAATCGTAACGGTGGATGGGAGAACCTTTTCGTAAACCTCCTGGGCGTCAAGCTCTGCGCCGCTCGGCTTTTTGTTGATGGTGATTCCGTCCGTGTATGGCTTTACTTCAATGTTCGGTTCTGAACTTTCCGAACTCTCGGAATCTTCACTGCTCTCGGCATTCTTGCCGCCATCTTCGCTACTCTCGGAATTTTCTGAGCTTTCCTCGCTGTTTTCCGAGTTTTCGTCGGGGCTCGGTGCGGGTGTGACGCTCGGAACAACTTCCGATGAAGCCTTGTTTTTATCCGTTACCTCAAAATGATTTCTCTCGGAAATGAGAGAATAGGAGAAAACTCCGCCGCCGAAAAGGAACAAAAAGACAAGAACGAAAATAAAGAATTTTGTTCCGCCCTTCATCTTTTTCTTTACGGGTGGCTGGGGCGGCATTGGGGGATACATCGGCGGATAATTTTGGTAATTCTGGTAAGCCTGAGGGTTTTGACCGTACGGCATATTCTGCTGATACGGCTGATTTCCCTGCGGATACGGCATATTTTGCGGCATCGGCTGTCCGCCTTGCGGATAAGGCATATTTGCCGTGTTCGGATAAGCACCGTAATAATTCTGCTGATACTGCTGAGGAGCGCCGTTCGGCTGACCGTAGCTTGTCTGCGGTGCCTGCTGCGGCTGAGAAGTCGGCGGATAGACAAATCCGCCCTGACGGTAAGCGCCGTACGGTGCAGCATTTCCGTAAGGCTGTGCGCTTTGTGGTGCCTGATAGCTTGGAGCCTTAACATCAGGCGTTTGATAAGCCGTGTTTGTGCCGCTTACAGGTTCGGGGTTGCCGTTTGAGATAGGCTGTTCGGCTTGCGGTGCGGCAACGGGAGTAACAGTTTGAGTTTCTTTATCTTCTTTAGGCTCTTCCGCGGTTTCGGTCGGCAGAGCCGTTTCTTCGCTTGCGGCGTCCGTTGACGGCTCTTCGGCGGTTTCTTTTATTTCTTCTTTTACGGCATTTTCTTCCGCTTTGTTCTCGTTCTCGACGTTATCGAGATTCTTTTCTTTTTTCTCAAACATTTTTAATTCCTTTCGTCAGATATCGACGTCCTGAATATCGTCATCGATTGAATCTGACAGATTGATAACCTTTTCGGGATTTTTCTGATTGTTGGCGGGTTTCGGAATATAAAGGTCAAATCTGCAATACTCGTTCTCGACTGAAGAAACGGTTATGTCTCCGCCGTGAAGTTTGAGTATGGTTTTGCAGAGGAAAAGACCCAAGCCGAGACCGTTTTTATCTTTGGATCTCGATTTATCCGTCTTGTAGAATCTGTCGAAAACTCTCGGCAGATCGTCGGCTGAAATTCCCATGCCGCTGTTTTCTATCGAGAGACAAGCTCGGTCGATGCTGTCGGCAAGGGTGAAAGATATGTAGCCGCCTTCGTTTGTGAATTTTACGGCGTTTTCAACAATGTTGTAAATAACCTGATGCAGTAAATCCTGATCGCCGTAAACCGTTATCGGAACGGCGTTCTCGAGATTTCTTATCTCGATTTTTTTCTCGTCTATTTTCTGCTCGAATGTGAGAACGGTCTGGAAAACCGTATCGGTCAAATCGAATTTGACGGGATTTATTTTGAGTTCGCCGGAATCTATTCTCGAGAGATTGAGCATTGAACGTACAAGTCTCGAAAGTCGCTTAACCTCGTCGGAAACAATCTTGAGGTAATAGTTTTGTCTCTCCGGTGGGATAGTTCCGTCAAGAATACCGTCGATAAATCCCGCGATGGTCGTCATAGGCGTTTTAAGCTCGTGCGAAACATTGGCAATAAAGCTTCTTCTCATGCTCTCAGAGTCCGAAAGCGAGTTAGCCATATTGTTGAATGCGTGTCCGAGTTCGCCTATCTCGTCGTCACGGTCATCGGGAACACGAATTGAGAAATCGCCGTCTCCGAATGCCTTTGCGGCGGCTGACATCTGGCGCAGAGGTTTAACCATTTTGTAGGTGAACGCCCAAACAAGGAAGAACGAAATTATAAACGTGACAAGCGCCGCCAAAACGAAAATTCTTACGGTGTCCTGTCTGTAATTCTGAAAGCTTTTCGATACCGTTGCGGCAAACACAGCGCCGACGATGTGCTCCTCACCGTTTGAGTCCGTTATCACAAGCGGAACGCCTATGGTGAGGTAGGCTTTGTTGTAAGAGTTTCCGAAATTCGACCTGAACTCCGTGTAGCCTGACATGGCGTCGTCAACATATTTTTGGTCTACATTTCCGACTTTTGAGCCGTCGAGTCCGCTGCACGAGTAAACACCCAAGAGGCGCTTGCCGTTTTGATCGGTCACAAATATGTCGGCGTCCATATTGACGCTTAAAATATCCGTGAGTGCGCTTGTAGCCTGAATGTTTAAGGTGTAGCCGTCTTTTTCGTCGTAATTTGTGAACTGCGAGCAAAAGCTTGCAACGCTTGTGGCGTCGCTTATAAGGGTGTTTCGGCTCTCGCTTGTCCAGTACCTTGTGAAGAGGGTGGTGGTTATGGAGCCGAGAATGATGTAGCTTATCAAAAGAATTGCCATCGTCACCCACAAGTATTTGCGAAATAACGATTTTCTCATAGCTTATTCCTTTACTTCAAACTTATAGCCGACGCCCCATACGGTTTTGAGAGCCCACTTGTCGGATACGCCCTCGAGCTTTTCACGAAGACGCTTGACGTGAACGTCAACTGTTCTTGAGTCGCCGTAGTAATCGAATCCCCAAACTTCATCGAGGAGCTGGTCACGGGTGAAAACACGGTTCGGGTTTGATGCAAGGTGATAGATGAGCTCCATTTCTTTCGGCGGAGTGTCAATCTGAACGCCGTTAACCTTTAACTCGTAGTTGGTGAGGTTGATGGAAAGCTTGTCGTAATTTACCTGCTTTACAGCCTCGCCCTCTTTTTTGCCCGTTCTGCGGAGAACGGCATTGATTCTTGCCACAATTTCCTTTGACTCGAACGGCTTAACAACATAGTCGTCGGCGCCGAGTTCGAGACCCAAAACCTTATCAAAAACCTCGCCCTTTGCGGTGAGCATGATTATGGGGCATTCGCTGGTTTTTCTTATCTCACGGCACACCTGCCAGCCGTCAAGAACGGGGAGCATAAGGTCGAGAAGAACGAGGTCGGGATTGAAGCGGTTAAACTCCTCGATCGCCTGTTTTCCGTCGTTTGCGATTTTGGTTTCGGAACCTTCTTTTTCGATATAGAGCCTTAAAAGCTCGCATATATTTTTGTCGTCATCGACAATAAGTATTTTTGCCATTAAAATTATCCTCCAAACATAATCCTATATCATAATTTTAATTTAAAAATTTAATAAAAGCAAGAATAATGAATGAATATTGTGTGAATACGAAAAAGGGGCCGTCCCAAAGGACGACCCCAACCGATTATTTGCTTATTTGTTTGTAACAAACTTGCACGACCATTGATTACTCAGCGAAACCGGACTTGATAAGAGCTACGAGGCTCTCAACAGCTTCTTCATCGTCTGCACCGTCTGCGATGATGCGGATGTTTGTGCCGCCGACAATACCAAGTGAAAGAACACCGAGAAGTGACTTTGCGTTTACTCTTCTCTCCTCTTTCTCAACCCAGATGGATGATTTGAACTCATTTGCCTTCTGGATGAAAAATGTAGCCGGACGAGCATGTAAGCCTACCTGATTCTCAACTAAGACTTCCTTATCGTACATTTTGATTCACTCTCCTAAGTTTTTAGATAGTTAGATAGATATTTTTTGGGTGTGATTTTTGCTGTTTTTTGCTGTTTTTGCTGCAATAAAAACTATAAGAATTATAGCACAATAAAATAAGTAGTCAATAAAAAATGCCGATTTTCGTTTGCTTGAACTGAAAAACTTGTTTTTAGAATTTTCTATTTGTGCAATTCTCACCAAATTTTTACAAAAAATTAACTTTTCGAGAATCCGTTCACTCAACAAAACGGCCAATTATCGGTCAATACTATACAAAATTTTTACGATGTGAGTTTATTTCTGTGAAAAAGAATTAAAAAATCCCTTATCTTTTGTTTCTGAGTAACGAAAGATACTTTTTATCGTCATTTGTCAGGACAGCTGTCTCTAATATGTCAGGGCGGCACGAAAGTGTGATTTCGAGACTTTTGTGTCTTTTCCACTCCTCGACTTTTGCGTGATTGCCCGATGTGAGTTCCTCGGGAACGCCTCTGCCGTGAAATTCCGCGGGTCTTGTGTACTGCGGATATTCGAGAAGTCCGCTGTAATGGCTTTCTTCCGTAAAGCACGTATCCTCTGCCAAAACACCCGGTATCATACGGCTTACGGCGTCGGTCAGAATGATTGCGGGCATCTCGCCGCCCGTGAGAACATAATCACCGCAGGAAATCTGCTCGTCCACGTATTCGTCAATTATTCTCTCATCAATTCCCTCGTAGTGGCCGCAGAGAATGCAGATGCTGTCCTCCTTTGAAAGCCGCTTGACCGTCTCTTGGTTTAGCACCTTTCCTCTTGGGGACATATAGATGACATACGGCTTTTTGCCGAGGTGTTCGCTTAAAACATCTATTGCCTCGGCTATCGGCTCGGGCTTTAAAAGCATGCCTTTACCGCCGCCGAACGGGCAGTCATCAACACGCTTGTGCTTATCGTGGGCGTAATTTCGAAGCTGATGAAAGCAAACTTGGAGAAAGCCTTTTTTTCTGGCTCTTCCGATAATGCTCTCGTTAAGAATTGTTTCGCACATATCGGGAAACAGCGTGATAAGATCTATTCTCATGGTTATTTATCCTCTATGGCGTCGTCGTCAAAAATGCCGGGAATGGGCGTGATGAAGATTTTTCCGCCTTCGATGTCGGTGCTTTTAATCATAGGCTTTACGGCCGGGAAAAGGTATTCTTTGCCCTCATTCTTTATAACGTAAACATCGTTTGCGGGAGCCTGAATTATATCGTCTATTTTTCCGTACACTTTGCCCGTGTCGGCGTCAATCACTTCAAGACCGATAAGATCTCTCAAGAAATATTTTCCCTTTGGCAAGTGAGCGTCGTTTCTGTCGATATAAACTACTTTTCCTCTGTAAGTATCTGCTTTTGAGGGATCGTCCACGCCCTCAATCGTGATGAGAACCTGATTTTTATGCACACGCGAGGAAATGAGACCCAAGTCGGTCTTTCCCTCGTTAAGATACAGCTTTTTGAATTTTTTCAGCATCTCGGGGGAGTCCGTCCAAGGCTCGATTTTCATTTCGCCCTTTATTCCGTGAGTGCCGACAATTTTACCTGCTTCGATAAAACGGTTTTGCATTTTCTTCCTCCTTAAATAAGGAAATTTTATTGTGAGTGTAGTCAATAATAACATATTTTTAAGTTTTTGTCATTCAATCTTTTAATTCGGCGTGTGTTCACAAAATAACCTCTTTGTGATAAAATATAAATTCGTGATATTAGACATTATTTTCATTTGCATATAGAGAGAGGAAGAATGCTTTATGGCAATTACTACAAGAGAAAACCTTAGAAACGTTGCAATTATCGCTCACGTTGACCACGGTAAAACAACACTGGTCGACCAGCTTTTGAAGCAGAGCCATGTCTTCAGAGCCAACGAGCAGGTCGCAGAGAGAGTTATGGACTCGGGCGATCTTGAAAGAGAAAGAGGAATCACAATTCTTTCCAAGAACACTGCCGTTATGTACGGCAACACCAAGATTAACATTGTTGATACTCCCGGCCATGCCGATTTCGGCGGCGAGGTTGAGCGTATCCTCATGATGGTTGACGGCGTTCTTTTGCTTGTTGACGCATTCGAGGGCTGTATGCCTCAGACGAGATTCGTTCTCAAGAAGGCTCTTTCACTCGGAAAGAAAGCAGTTGTCGTTTTGAATAAAATCGACCGTCCCGGTGCAAGACCGGCAGAGGTTGTCGATGAGGTTCTCGATTTGTTCATCGAGCTCGGTGCAGACGAGGATCAGTGCGATTTCCCCGTTGTTTACGCAAGCGCAAGAGACGGCTACGCAACATACGATCCCGAAGAGGGCGGCACGGATATGACTCCGCTTTTCGAGACAATCATTAAAGAGATTCCCGCTCCGAAGGGCGATCCGGAAGGCCCCACACAGGTTCTTTTCTCAAACATCGACTATGATGATTACGTCGGAAGAATCGGCGTCGGCAGAGTTGAAAGAGGATCAATCAAGGTCGGTCAGAACGTCACAATTTGCGGCGGCGACGAGGACAAGTACAACGCAAGAATTTCCAAGCTTTACCAGTTTGAGGGCCTTAAGAGAGTTGAGTACGAGTCGGCTTCTGTCGGCGACATCATTTGCGTTTCCGGTATTGCAGACCTCAACATCGGTCAGACGGCTTGCGATCCCGACTGCGTTGAGCCGCTCCCGTTCGTAAAAATCGATGAGCCTACTGTCTCCATGATATTCATGGTAAACAACTCCCCGTTTGCCGGAAGAGAGGGTAAGTACGTCACATCAAGAAACCTTCGTGACAGACTTTTCAAGGAAGTTGAGACAAACGTTGCCATGAGAGTCGAGGAAACCGAGACAACAGATGCATTCAAGGTTTCGGGAAGAGGTGAGCTTCACCTTTCAATCCTCATCGAGCAGATGAGAAGACAGGACTACGAGTTCCAGGTTTCCACACCTAAGGTCATCATGAAGAAAGACGAGAACGGCCAGCTTCTCGAGCCGATGGAGCTTCTCATGATTGAGGTTCCGGATAGCTATGTCGGTGCCGTTATGGAAAAGCTTGGCTCAAGAAAAGCCGAGATTCTCAACATGGGCACAAGAGACACGGGCACAACCCACCTCGAGTTCAGAATTCCCGCAAGAGGACTTATGGGCTACCGTTCAGAGTTCCTCACCGATACAAACGGAAACGGCATCATGAACAACCTCTTTGACGGCTACGAGCCTTATAAGGGAGAAATTCAGTCGAGAAATCAGGGCTCTATTGTCGCTCACGAGACAGGCGAGTCCACAGCTTACGGACTTTTCTACGCTCAGGACAGAGGCAAGCTCTTCATCGGTGCGGGCGTTGAAGTTTACGAGGGTATGATCGTCGGTCAGAACCCGAAGAACGAGGATATCGTTGTCAACGTTTGTAAGAAAAAGCACGCTACCAACACACGTTCTTCAAGCGCAGACGAGGCTTTGAGACTTGTTCCGCACACCGTTCTTTCACTCGAGCAGTGCCTTGAGTTCATCGCAGAGGACGAGCTCGTTGAGGTAACACCCAAGAGCATAAGAATGAGAAAGATTATTCTCGACAAGGAGCAGAGACTTAAGTCTCAGAACAGAAACAAGAAGGCATAAGACTTTCTTAATTTGCAAAATTCATAAAAAATCAGACGGATCGGAGGTGAGCCATGAATATTGTAGTACTTGACCTTGAATGGAATGCGGCATATGCACGCAAATTGGACGGATTCATCAATGAGATAATCGAGTTCGGAGCAGTAAAATGCGATGAAAACATGAATATCATCGATACCTTCTCGTCGTTCGTCAAACTCTCGGTAGGAAAGAAGTTAAATTCTGTCGTATCGGATCTGACAAGCATACGGGAGGAGAATTTGAGAGACGCAAAGCCGTTCATGCAGGTTGTCGGAAAATTCAAGCGTTGGGCAGGTTCCTCGGTGATTATGACGTGGGGAATCACAGATATTCAGACGCTCATCGAGAACTGTCGCTATTTTAACGACAGCGAAAAAATACCGTTTTTAACAAAATATATAGACGCTCAAAGGTATTGCGAACAGGAATTGGGGCTTGATACAAGCGGCGAACAGTTGGGACTTAACCATGCCGCCGAGATACTTCATGTCGATGTCTCACAGCTTAAGCACCACAGGGCACTGGGAGACAGCCTTATCACGCTCGAAATTCTGAAGCGCATTTATAACAAACAAACGGCTCGGAGGTTTGTTCAGGACGCTTTGAATCCCGAATTTTACAGAAAAATGACTTTCCGCACGAGATTCATCTGCGATATAGAGCATCCCGATGTAAAAAAAGAGCTTAAATCCTTTGAGTGCGAAAAATGCGGCGGAGACTGCCAGAGAAACTCCAAGTGGCTTATGCGCAACAAGAAGTTCGTGGCAAATTTCAGCTGTAAAAATTGTGGATACGTCTTTTCGGGAAGAGTTCAGTTTAAGCAGAAATATGAGGGAATCACAGTGACAAAGAAATCAATTCCGCTTCCCGTTATCGAGAAGCCGAGAGAAGCCCGGGAAGGCACCGTGGGCAAAATGAAACTCAGCATAAAGGGCAAAGCCGGATATTTGAGCTTTCCCGTGTTTGATGACATAAGCGGCTTAAAGCACGCTTTTTCAACCCGCATAGGCGGAAAGAGCGAGGGCGTGTTTGCCGACATGAATTTAGGCCTAAGACGCGGTGACGATGACGCTGTTGTGCACGAAAATTTCGAGATTTTCTGCAAGGGCCTCGGAATAGAAAAATCGAGCCTTGTTGCGGGCGCTCAGGATCATCACACAAACATAAGAAGAGTGACGAAAAACGAGTGCGGAATCGGCATAGACAAGCCCAAGGATATGGAGAGCATAGACGGACTTTGCACAAACGATACGGGTGTTACGCTTGTTATCTACGCGGCAGACTGCGTTCCGCTTTATTTTTATGACCCCGAGAACCGCGCGATAGGTTTGGCTCATGCAGGTTGGCGCGGAACAGCAGCTGATATGGCGGGAACCATGGTAAGAAGAATGCAGTCGGAGTTTGGCTCTAACCCCGAAAAGATTATAGCGGCAGTCGGCCCGTCAATCGGCCCGAAGTCATTCGAGGTGGATAAGCCTTGCGCCGATGTTTTCTATGAGGTCGAGGGGATGGATAAATACATCACCGATGACAAAAACGGAAAATATCACGTAAATCTTTGGAATGTGAACCGTGAGTACCTTTTGAGAGCGGGCGTAAAGGAAGAGAACATATATATCGGAGACGTGGACAGCTACGAAAACTCCGATCTCATATTCTCGCACCGCAAGACAAGAGGTCAGAGAGGCGCAAACATAGCTGTTATGCAGCTTGAAGAAAATGAGTGAGCCGTGCAGACTTTGCCCGAGAGAATGTGGAGTTGACCGCTCGAAAAGCGTCGGCTTTTGCGGCAGAAGCGACGAACTCACCGTCGCAAGAAGCGATCTTCACTTCTGGGAGGAACCGCCCATAAGTGGCAAGAGAGGTTCGGGAACGGTTTTCTTCACGGGATGCAGTTTAAGGTGCATTTTCTGCCAGAATCACGAGATAAGCACGGGCGATAATTTCGGCAGACGGGTAAGCCCCAGGGAGCTTAGTGACATGTTCTTTGAGCTTGTCGAAAAGGGCGCGCACAACATCAATCTTGTCACGCCGACTCACTATGCCGACAAAATCGCCGAGGCACTCTCGATTAAAAAACTTCCCGTTCCCGTTGTTTACAACTGCGGCGGTTACGAAAAAATCGAGACGCTCAAAATGCTTGAGGGACTAGTGAACATATATCTTCCCGATTTTAAATATGCCGAAAAAGAGCTTGGACAAAAGCTCTCAAAGGTGAGCGATTACCCGCTTGTGTGCGAAAAAGCAATAGAAGAGATGCTCCGCCAACAGCCCGAGAATATCTACGACGAGGACGGCATAATGCAAAAGGGCGTTATAATCCGCCACCTGATTTTGCCGCTTCACACAAAGAACAGCATTAAGGTTTTGGAGAGAATTTCCGAGAAATTTCCGAACACTCCCGTGTCGCTTATGGCGCAGTACACTCCGATAGCGGAGTTTGAGGAGTTCCCCGAGCTTAACCGCGGTATAACGAGAAGAGAATACGACAAGGTTCTCGATAAAATGGATGAGCTCAGATTGGACGGCTTTGTCCAGGACAGAAAGTCAAAGGGAGAGAAATTCATTCCGGATTTCAATCTCAAATAATATGGTGCAAATTCAGTTAATTCAGTTGTAAAAGCTTAAAGAGGTGCTGATTATGTCAGTATATAACGAGAAAGATTATAAGAAGACAAACGAAGAGCTTTTTGACTTCATAAACAGAAGTCCGAGTCCGTTCCACGCAGTCGATAACATAAAAAAGTATCTTCTTGAGAACGGCTACGAGGAATTGAGCGAGAAGGAAAGATGGGACAGAAGAATAGAAGAGGGCGGAAAGTATTTCACGGTGAGAAACTACTCCTCCGTTATCGCATTCGAGATTCCCGAAAAGGAATGTTTCCCCGGATTTAACATTGCTGCCGCACATTCCGATTCGCCTACTTTCAAGATTAAAGAGATAGGCGAGATGAAGGTCGAGGGCAATTACACCAAGCTTAATGTCGAGAATTACGGCGGAATGATTATGTCCACATGGTTTGACAAGCCGCTCTCGATTGCGGGCAGAGTTGTCGTTAAATCCGGTGACGGAATAAAATCCACGCTCTTAAATCTCGACAGAGATTTTTGCTGTATTCCCAATCTTGCAATTCACATGAACCGTGAGATTAACAGCGGCTACAAGTTCAACGCTCAGAAAGATATGCTTCCGCTTATCGGAAATGAGAACGCAAGCCTTTCGGAGGTAATCTCCAAGGAGCTTTCGATAGACTCGGGCGATATTCTTTCGGGAGATCTTTTCCTTTACAACAGACAGAAGGGCACCTTTGTCGGAGCGGACGAAGAATACATCATGTCACCCAAGCTTGACGATTTGCAGTGCGCTTTTGCCGCGGTCAAGGCAATAGTTGAGAGCGGAAAGAGTGATTCCATTAAGGTTGCCGCCGTATTCGATAATGAAGAAGTGGGAAGCGGAACAAAGCAAGGCGCATGCTCGACTTTCCTTTACGATACCCTCACAAGAATCAATCTTGCGCTTAACGGTAACAGCGAGGACTTCATCCGCAGACTATCCGATTCGTTTATGGTAAGCTGTGACAACGCTCATGCGGTTCATCCGAATTACACCGACAAGACAGATCCGACAAACAGAAATTATCTCAATCATGGACTTGTCATAAAGTTCAACGCAAACCAGAAATATACAACGGATGCAGTGAGCGCCGCTGTTTTCAAGAGAATTTGTGAGAGAGCGGACGCACCGTATCAGGTTTTCCACAACCGTTCCGATATGGCCGGCGGTTCTACCCTCGGAAACCTTTCAAACGCACATGTATCACTTAACACGATAGATATCGGCATTCCTCAGCTTGCCATGCACTCCTCTTGCGAGACTGCGGGCGCAAAGGATACTCTCGATACCGTTAAGGCATTGAAAGAATTTTTCAGCGTTTCCGTAACGGAGACGGCAAACGGAGAATATTCCATTCTCTGATATATTTAAAAAATCAACCCATGGTTTTGCGACCGTGGGTTTACTGCCATCAGCAGAAAGATAACCAAAGATAAGGAAAGTGGACAATGAAAATTAAGACGATCAAATCTGTACTCTTGACCGTTATGATTGCGGCGATTTGCATTTCTTTTACGGGCTGTTACTCAAATACCTATGCTGTCAAGCAAGAGGGCACATATGTTGGCGATACCTTTGAGCTTAGCGTGCCGGAGGGCTGGATGCGCAACGAGAGATATGAAAATCAAGTGGTTTTTTGCACGAAAGATTATCCCGATGACTGCGCCTCTTATATTTCCGTGGGTTACAGTGACGAAGAACAGCTCGATGTTTTGAGAAAGTACAAGGACAGCATAGAGGAGCAGATTATCGAAGGGCTTGAGGAGAAACTAGGCGAGGACTGCGATGCGACGGTTTATACCTATGAGGACGCAGAAATCAACGGTTACGACTGCGTGCATATCGTCACGTCTTATGTGAGCGAGAATTTAACTTACACTCAGGATCAGTATACCTTTGATTCCTCCAAGGGTTCGGTTACCTTTTGTTACACGAGAGCGGGCGCAGACGACTATGCAGATGCTTTTAACGAATCCATAAATTCAATAGTGATTAAGTGAGGCAAATATGAAATCTTTAGACGAGATGAAAAAAGAGTATGCCGAGGTACTTGTAAAAATCGGAGTTGATTTGAAAGAGGGACAGAAACTTGTTTGCGAATGTCCGACAGAGCATGCCGATTTTATGCCGATACTTGCAAATGCCGCTTACGAAAACGGTTGCGGCGGATTTACCGTTATGTGGTCAAATTCCGCACTCGACAGAATAAATGCCGAGCACCTTCTTGAGAATTACGAATGTCCCAACGCAAAAACTGCCGAGTATCTGGCTTCACAGGGAGCGGCACTCATAAGAATAGAAAGCCCCGACCTTGACGCTATGCGCGGAATGAGCGCACAGGCAACAACGGCTTACAGAAAAGCTACGGTAGCCATGCGCCGAGGATTCAGAAAAGCCGCAAAGGACGCAGGCTCCACTATTGCGTGTCTGCCGGGAAAGGCTTGGGCAAAGCTTGTTTTCCCCGATGTGAGCGATGAGGACGAGAGAATCGCAAAAATGTGGGACGCCGTTCTAACATGTTCGAGATGTAAGGAGGAGACGGACGCCGTTTCCGCTTGGAAAAAATACATATCCGACACGGCAAAGAGAAAAGCTCTGCTTGACGAAAAAGGATATGTGGAGTTTAAGTACAAGAGCGATAAGAGCGATTTCACAGTTGCTCCCGCAGAGGGAAGTTTCTGGATGGGCGGCTGTATGGAGACGGAGGATAAAGTTTTTGTCCCCAACATTCCCACCGAGGAAGTCTTCCAAACGCCTCACAAGCACAAAGTTAACGGCACAATCGGTGCGGTTCTTCCGCTTGTCTTTGGCGGTCAGATAATAAACGGAATCAAGCTTGAGCTTAAAGACGGCAAAATTATCGATTATTCCGCAGATGAGGGCTACGAACTTCTCAAGGAGATTATAGAGACGGACGAGGGTTCTCACTACTTAGGTGAGATGGCGTTCATCGATGCCGGTTCTCCGATTGCAAGTCAGGGCAAAGTCTTCTATACCACGCTTTATGACGAGAATGCTTCATGTCACATTGCCATAGGCAATTCTTACGGCCCCGACGGACTGAGCGACGAGGAGGCCGACAAACTCGGTTACAATCACTCCGCCGTTCACGTTGATTTTATGATAGGCGACGAGAGCATGAACATCGACGGCAAAACAAAGGACGGAGACTGGGAGCCTATATTCAGAAACGGTCACTGGGTGTTTTAATTATGACATACGAATACGAAAGACAAACTTATTATTACGAAACCGATAAAATGGGAATTATTCATCACTCAAACTACATTCGTTGGTTTGAGGAAGCGAGAATTGACTTGATGTCAAAAATCGGTTATCCCTACAAGCGTCTTGAGGACGAGGGAATAATCATTCCCGTTGTTTCCGTCAGCTCAGAATATAAATCCATGGTAAGATTTGGCGATACCGTTGTGATTAAAACAAAAATCACACGATATGACGGGGTTCGTCTTTGCTGTGCCTATGAGGTTTACGATAAGCAGACGGGAGAGCTTAGAAACATCGGTAAAAGCGAACATTGCTTTTTGAACGAGGACGGCACAAAGCCGATTATTCTTCGCAGAAAAAACAAGGCGGCTCACGAGGCATTTTTGAAGTGCGTCGATGACGGCTCGAATGAATAAACGCGATTGTTTTCAACATGTTTTCGAAAAATGTTGAAAGATTGGGGAGCGACCGAAAGGCCGCTCCTTTTTTTCGCAAAATTTAAATTTTCTTTCCGTTTTGAAGGAAATTAACGGGGAAAATGGGGTAGAGGTGAAAAGTAATTCTAAAACAAAGTTTAGAACAGAATTAATCGGAGGTTTTATGGAGAGAAATTTAAACACGGTGAAGCTTGTTTTTTCGGCGGCAGCGGCTTCACTTGTCACGTATTGCGGAAAGCTTGCCGTGCCCGTTGCCGTTTTGATTTTCACAATGGCAATCGATTATGCGAGCGGAGTTGCAAAAGCTTACTGCAAGCATGAATTAAGCTCAAAAACGGGACTTAGAGGCATAGTGAAAAAGCTTTGCTGTCTTATGTCGGTGGCTGTCGGAATGTGTGCCGATTATCTCATATCACTCGGGCTTTCTGGTGCGGGCGATGCATCGGGAATGTCGGTGGGACTTATGATTTGCATTTGGCTTATTATAAACGAGCTTATCAGCATACTCGAGAATATCTCGGCGGTAGGTGTTGCCGTGCCGGATTTTCTCAAAAAAATAACGCAAAGACTAAAGCAGTCATGCGAAAAGCAATGAAAAAATCCCGGCCGTGCGGTCGGGATTTTTGTTTAGTCGATTTCAACCGAAACCTTTTTGTTTGTTCTGGTAGCTGCAGATCTCATAACAACTCTGATAGCTTTTGCGATTCTGCCCTGCTTGCCGATTACACGGCCCATGTCGCTCTCAGCAACATGAAGGTGGAATACAAGAGATCCGTTGGGGTTTTCGTCGCAGCTTACCACTACTTCCTCGGGGTGCTCTACGAGACCCTGAGCAATAGTTTTAAGAAGTTCCTGCATATTAGTGTCCTTTCACTAAAAAGTGATTAGTCGATAACACCGTGCTTCTTGAAGAGAGCCTTAACAGTATCTGTCGGCTGTGCTCCCTTTGCGATCCAATCCTTAGCCTTCTCGGGGTCAACCTTAACTACGCTGGGCTCCTGCATAGGATCATAGTAGCCGATCTCCTCGATGAAACGGCCGTCTCTGGGATAACGTGAATCTGCAACAACGATTCTGTAGAAAGGATTCTTCTTAGCACCCATTCTTCTGAGTCTGATTTTAACCATGGTAATTTTCCTCCAAAAATATAATGAAAAAATTTATTTCAATATCAACCCGTTTACAGGCGAATATTTTTTACTTTGAATGTTTTGTTTGTTATCAGAACGGAGGCATTGAACCGCCGCCCATTCCGTCCATACCGTTCATGCCGCCCATTGCCTGAAGCTGGCGCATTTTTCTCTTGCCTTTTTTTCCTGAGAAGGATTTGAGCATTTTCTGCATCTGACGGAACTGATTTAAAAGTCTGTTTACGTCCTCAACCTTCTGACCGCAACCGGCTGCAATTCTCTTGCGGCGCTTTGCGTCGATAATCTCGGGGTGAGATCTCTCCTCGGGGGTCATTGAAAGTATGATTGCTGCCGTTCTGTCCATAATTCTCTCATCGATATCGAGGTCGTCAACATTTCTGACGCCCGGCATCTTGGAAAGAATACCTTTGATTGGGCCCATTTTCTGAACCTGACGGAACTGATCGAGCATATCGTTCAGATCCATCTTGTTATTCATGATTTTCTCGGCTGTCTTGGCGGCTGCTTCTTCGTCAAGCTTGTTCTGAGCGTCCTCGATAAGTGAGAGGACATCGCCCATACCGAGAATTCTCGATGCCATTCTGTCGGGGTGGAAAACCTCGAGATCGTCAAGCTTTTCGCCAGTACCGGCATATTTAATCGGCTTGCCCGTGACGGCTTTGATTGAGAGTGCCGCACCGCCTCTGGTGTCACCGTCGAGCTTGGTGAGGATTACTCCCGTGATGTCGAGAAGATCGTCAAAGCTCTTTGCTACGTTGACTGCCTCCTGACCTGTCATGGAGTCTACAACGAGAAGAATGTCGGTCGGCTCGACAGCCTCTTTTATTCTTCTTAGCTCATCCATGAGGGCTTCATCGATTTGAAGTCGACCGGCTGTATCTATGATGACGAAATCGTTGCCGTAGTCTCTTGCGTGGCGAATGGCTTCTTTAGCCGTGATAACGGGGTCCTGAGTTCCACGCTCGAAAACCTCGGTTTCTGCCTGAGCGCCGACAACCTGTAACTGCTTAATTGCGGCGGGACGGTAAATATCGCCTGCGACAAGAAGCGGTCTGTGGCCCTGCTTTTTGAGCATTTTCGAGAGTTTGGCCGCGTGGGTTGTTTTACCTGCACCCTGAAGACCGCACATCATAACGACTGCGGGCGGTTTTGACGGCTGATTGAGTCTCTCGGTTGCGCCGCCCATCAAAGCGGTCAATTCCTCGTTGACTATCTTGATGACCATCTGAGCCGGGGTAAGACTTTTCATAACCTCTTCACCGATTGCCCTCTCGGAAACCTTGGCTGTGAAATCCTTGGCTACCTTGTAGTTAACGTCGGCTTCGAGAAGAGCGAGTCTTACTTCTCTCATTGCGTCCTTAACGTCCTGCTCCGAAAGCTTGCCCTTGCCTCTTAATTTTTTAAAGGAATTCGCAAGCTTGTCTGCGAGACCTTCAAATGCCATAATGTTTCTCCTTTACTTGTTGTCAGAAAGAGCCGCCGCCGTGCCTATTATCTCGGCAACGAGCCCGTCTATCTCGGTGTTTTTTCCTTCGTTTTTGTCCTTGATGAGAAGTGCGCAGTCGCAAATTTTTGCGAGAGCCTCTTCCGTTTTGCGAAAACGCTTTACAAGTCCCAGTTTATCTTCCATCTCCTGAAGTTCTTTTTCGCTTCGCTTGATGGCGTCTCTTACGCCCTGACGGGTGATTCCTCTAACCTCGCTTATTTCCGCAAGGGAGAGATCGTCGTAATAATAGCTCTCTGTGACTTCACGCTGAGTTTGAGTCAGCATCTCGCCGTAGAAATCAAGAAGATATGAAATTCTTAAATCCTTAGCCATACTCTGCCTCCTCTGAAGTGTAAAGGATTTTTCTTTACAGCCTTTGAATTATACTATAAAACGCCGTATGTGTCAAGGGGTGTGAAGCTTTTTTCTTTACAGCAAAGAGGGCAATTTTGGGGCGATTTTTGTTGACTTTGACTTGGCAAAATCATAAAATTAACTTAGTTTACTTTTATGGGAAAAGAAGAAAGAAAGGAATTTATTATGATTTGTTTTAACTGCGATTACACCGAGGGTGCACATCCGAAAATAATCGATATGCTCCAGAAAACCAACTTGGAGCAGACTGTCGGTTACGGTGAGGATCAGTACTGCGAGGAGGCAAGAGGGTTCATCAAAAAGGCTTGCGGCAGAGAAGATGTTTACGTTCAGTTTTTGGTCGGCGGAACTCAGGCAAATTTAACCGTTATCTCGGCGGCTTTAAGACCGCATCAGGGTGCGATTTGTGCAAAGACGGGCCACATTAACGTTCACGAGTCCGGTGCGATTGAGGCAACGGGACACAAGTGCATTGCGCTTGAGAGCGACGCTTCGGGAAAGCTCACAGCCGAGGCGATTGACGACTGCGTAACATCCCATTGGAACGACGAAACTCACGAGCATATGGTTCAGCCTAAGCTTGTTTATATCTCCGATTCAACTGAAAACGGAGCCGTCTATACAAAGGCGGAGCTTAAAGCAATACGCGATGTTTGCAAAAAGCATAATTTGATTTTATATATCGACGGTGCAAGACTCGGCTATGCGCTCATGTCGCCGAAAAACGATGTCACGCTTCACGATCTTTGCGAGCTTGCAGACGTATTTTATATCGGCGGAACAAAAGTCGGCGCAATGATGGGCGAGGCTGTTGTCATTATGAACGATAACATCAAGGAAGATTTCCGCTACCTCATCAAGCAAAAGGGCGGAATGTTCGCAAAGGGCAGACTTTTGGGAATACAGTTTCATGCTCTTTTTGAGGACGGACTTTATTTTGATATTTCAAAGCATGCGATTGACGAGGCATTTAAGATTGCAAACGCACTCAAGGTGATCGGCGTGGAATTTTTGACAGAACCTGAGAGCAATCAGATTTTCCCGATTTTGCCGAACGATGTTTTGAAGAAACTTGGCGAGAAGTATCTGACGGCATTCTGGTGTGCTGTCGACGAGAACAGATCGGCTGTGAGAATTGCCACAAGCTGGGCGACAAAATCGGAAAACTCCGATGCGCTTATTGCCGATATCAAAGAGCTTTTGAAGACATAAAAGTCTTAGTTACAAATGGGTGAGGTGATAAACATGTCAAGGCCGCTTGCATTTTCGGGATTTTCTTTCATGTGCGGCTGCGTCTTGGCGTGTGTTTTGCTTCACTTGGGAGCGGGTTTTTCCGTTCTCGGAATTTTGGCGGCGGCTGTGCTTGTTGTCGCCTTGGCTATTTTTGTAATCTCACGGGTTAAGTCCGAAAAGAAAAATTCATATAAGACTAACACTGCGGTGCTGAGCTTTTTCGGCTTGGCACTGCTTTTGTGCTTTATTCACGGGAAATTTTTAATCGAACCCACATATAAATATGCCGACGGAAAAGAACACTCGCTTCACGGAACGGTGGAAAGTGTAAATTATTACGACACCTCGGCAAGACTCAAGCTTAAATCTGCGAACGGCACGAAATTTTATCTCTATGTTCCGATTTTGAGCGTGGTTAACGAGGGGGACTCCTTTTCGGGAGAGTTTACATTTGAGAAAAGTGCCGTGGATGTCTCCTCACCGATTTCAGACGGAATTTATCTTTCTGCAGAAGAAAAAAGCATAAGCTTCAAAGAAACGGGAGAAATAAGCTTACTGCAAAAAACAAGAGAGATTTTCAAAAAACGGCTTTACTGCTGTTTTGACAGTCTCTCGGCAAAAATAAGCGAAGCCGTGGTGACGGGCGACAGAACATATCTGCCCGCGGAAATATCGGACGGATTCAAGAGTGCGGGAGCGTATCACGTGCTTGTCATATCGGGAATGCACCTCACGCTGGCGGCAAGTTTTGCGGCATTTCTGTTCGGTTTGCTCCCGATTTCAAGAAAAAAGGTCTATTTGCTTGAGCTGATATTTGTTTTTCTCTACATGCTCGTGACGGGTTTTTCGGTATCGATAGTGAGAGCGGGCATCATGCTTGCGGTTTGCACTTTCGGCAAAATGAGCGGCTCAAGATACGACCCCATAACATCGGTAACCTTTGCCGCCATGCTTATGCTTCTTGCAAATCCGTTTTCGGTTTTGAGCCTATCGTTTGTTTACAGCTTTGCGGCAGTTTTCGGAATTGAAGTCTTCTATCCCGAAATGATGGGATTTTTCGAAAAACGTGTAAAAAAGCTTCCCTACTATTTGTCACTTGCGGCTGACGGCGTTTTGTCGGTGGTTTGCATGAGCATATGCGCCAACGCCATGCTTTTGCCGTTTGAGATGCTTTTCGGAACCTGCGAGCCGATGAGGAGCGTTGTGGCCGGTTCGCTTTTGGCTGTTCCGAGCACGGCGGTTGTCACGGTTGGGCTTCTGTTTGCGTGCGTTCCGCATTTTCTGCATTTTCTTATTTTGCCGCTACGTTCGGTTATGGCGGCGGCTTCAAGATTATGCGTGAAAATTACCGAATTTGTCACGCTTTTACCGTCCGTCACCGTGAGTATGTTTGCGCCGCTTGCCTGTTTTTTGACCGCTCTTGTGATTTTGCTCGGTTTTATATTCGCACGGAAAAGAAAGGGCATGATTGCTGTTTTGTGCGCCGTGCTGTTTGTGTTTATGAGTGCAGTCGAGATGAATTATGCGAACAGCTCAAGCTTTTTGATAGTATGCACGGGCTCGAAGGGGTTCAGCGTGGCAAGCGTTCAAAATTCTACGGCAGAGATAGTTGTGACGGACAGTTCGACCGCAAGCGACATGAAAGACGCACTTACTAAGGTTCACTGTAAAAACGTGAGCGCGATTATTTTGCGTGACGGTTTAAGCGAAAGCGTGTGGAGTGGCTTGGGAAAGACGGGCTATCTAAAGGCAAATTCACGCTCGTACGATATCGGCGGCGTAAGGGTGAGCGTTATGCTTGAAGAAAAGGGCGACGCTCCCGATTGCGATGTTCTCGTCACGAGAAGTCTTTTGAACGGAGAGAAAAGTGACAGCACCTTTACGATTGTTTCAAGCGGTGCTATAATTAAGGACAATTTGAATTCGGCTCTTGCGGGCAGATATCTGCTCACAAAAGAGGATAAAACAGAGATAATAGAAATCAAAAACAATTCGCTTTATGTAATTTGAAGCGGAGTTGAAAATCGGAGGAGTTTTCTTGGCAAATATAAGTCCCGAAATGTTAAAAAAGAATATTGCAGGCAAAGATTTTTCCGAGCTCTATGTGCTTTACGGCGAGGAAAAATTTGCCTTGAAAACAAGGGCGAAAAAGCTCATCGACAAGGTAAGCCCCGATAATTTCAGGGAATTTAATCTAAATGAGTTTTCATCTTCTGCGTCTGTCGATACGATAGCCGACGCCGCACTTGCCGTTCCGTTTATGGCTGAAAGAAAGTGCGTTGTCGTGTCGGACTACGACATAAATTCGCTCTCGGAAACGGAATATAAAAAGCTTGACGAGCTTATTTCCTCGCTTTCCGATATGACGGTTTTGATTTTTGTTTATCCCACCGTTGTGTGCGAAAACAAGGGCAACTGGAGTAAGTTCCTGAAAAAAGCCGAGAAAAAGGGAACGGTAACGGAGTTTAAACCGCTTGAAAAAAAGGAGCTTGTGCCGTACCTCACAAAGTATGCATCGGACAGAAATTCGTCGATTTCTGCCAAAACGGTCGGAATGCTCATAGATTTTGTCGGAACGGATATGAACAGATTAAGAAGTGAGCTTGAAAAGCTTTGCGCTTACTGTCAGGGCCGTGAAATAAGCGCCGCCGACATTGATTTGCTTACTGCAAAAACAGCCGAGGTGCGTGCGTTCGATCTTGTAAAAAATCTCGTCAACAATAATTTTTCTGCCGCTTACACCATACTTTACAGATTAATTCAGGACAAGGAAAAGCCTCAGGGTATTCTTGCGATGATAGCAAATCAGTATATCCATATGTATCGGGCACGATGTGAGATTGAGTCGGGCAACAAGGCGGATCACGCCGCAAGCTATGATCCCGCTTCTTACAAGGGACGAGAGTGGATGCTGACGAGTGCAGAGAAAAACGCATCACGACTTTCCACGGCTCAAATAGTCGCTTGCCTTGACGCTTGTCTTGAGACAGATATGCTCATGAAAAGCTCCAAAATGGCAAGAATTGATGACGGCTACATACTTTTACAGGAGCTTATATCTAAAATCCTTCTGATAACACGCGGAGAGAACAGGAGCAAAAATGGATAAAATCAAAATTTCTCAGGCTGTTGTTGTCGAGGGAAGATACGATAAAATCAAACTTGAAAACATCGTGGACGCACTCATAATAACAACCGACGGTTTTGCGATATTCAAGGACGCCGAAAAAAAGAATTATCTGAAAAAATTAGCCGCCGAGAGAGGTCTTTTAATAATCACCGATTCGGATTCGGCGGGATTTATCATAAGAAATCACCTAAAATCGTTCATTGACGACAGCCTGATTTATAATGCTTACATTCCGTCTGTGAAGGGCAAGGAGAAGAGAAAAAATGCCCCCTCAAAGGAGGGTACGCTCGGAGTGGAGGGATTATCGGGGAATATAATTCTGGATGCAATAGAAAAAAGCGGCGCGCTTGAATCAAAGTGCGAGAGAAGAGAGCGAAGAATATATTCGTCTTCAGACCTCTATTCTATGGGACTTAGCGGCACGCCGGATTCAAAGAGCAGACGGGAAAAACTTTTCGGTATGCTTTCCTTGCCCAAGCATATGAACACAAATTCGCTCATCAAATATATGAACACGGCGGACGCCGACTTTATAGAAAGCTGTTTGAAAAAGCTCGATGAAAACTGAGAAAAACGTAATTATAGACGGAATTCCCTGCAAGATAGTTAAAAGAAGCGGCAGAAAAAGGATAACCTTACTTATAGACCTTAACGGCGAATGCGAGGTAAGAGCACCGATAAGGTGCAAAGAGGAGCAGATTACTCACTTTGTGAGGTTAAATAAAGAGTGGATAGAAAACGCAAAGAAAGAGAAAAAATCAAAGCCGAATTATGCGGTGAGTGAAGAAAAATCACGTGAATTAAGAGCGACAGCTCAAAAAACAGTGCCGCCGAAAATCGCATATTACTGCGAGAGAATGGGGATAGAACCGCCCGAAAAGATAACGATAACGTCGGCAAAAAAACACTGGGGTTCATGCTCGTCCGAAAGGCACATTTGCATTTCGCTTTACCTTATGCTTTATCCCGAAGAGGCTATTGATTACGTGATAGTTCACGAAATTGCGCACCTTAAAGAGATGAATCACTCGAAAGAGTTTTGGGCGATAGTGGAAAAAGAACTGCCCGACTACCAAAAGAGAAGAGATATGCTTAAATGAAAGGAATTTTCGCGCGGAAATTCCTTTTTCCTTAAATTCAAAAATAACTGTTGACAAGTGCGACAGGCTTGCATATAATGAAGATGTGGAAACGATACCACACTTTACGGCCGTTAAGTCGGCTTTGTTTTTAAGAAAATATGGTATCGTAACCATAAAAATAAACAAGGATATTTCACAGTATGATTGACACCGAAAATTATGTGTGGTAGAATTCGAATATGTGGTAACGATGCCATATATATTACAGAATTTGCGTCTCGGTTTGTTAAGTCGGGACTTGTCACATAAGAAAGGAATTGTGTTATGGCTAACTCAACTATGTCGGATGTCGCTAAGGAGGCAGGTGTTGCGCTGACCACCGTCGGCCGTGTTTTGAACGGCGGCTATGTAAGTCAGGAAAAAAGAGAGAGGGTTCAGGCGGCTATAAAAAAGCTCGGCTATGTTCCGAACAAAATGGCAAGGTCGCTAAAACAAAGCGAATCAAAGCTTATCGGTATTCTGATGAGATTCAATGCGAACCAGGTTTTCGTTTCCATTGAGAGGGGTCTTACAAGAGCGATTGAGTCGGCGGGATACAACTGCTTTATTCTCACGCATTATTCGGGAAGCATAGAGAACGAAATCGACGAGTTTATCTCACGCAAGGTTGACGCTCTCATGATTATATCCATGCTCGATATCGAGAACGAATATCTTGAGAAGATTCAGAATGCGAAAATACCGATAGTTATGATTGAGAGGGTTATCGACATTCCGAAGACTGACGGAGTTTACATCAACGATTTGGACGGCGCAAAAAAAGCGACTTTCGGAATGATAAAAAAAGGAGCCAAGAGAATTGCGTTTGTCGGTTGTCGTCCGAATGACAACGTTGAGGGCGAGCGATTCGAGGGTTATTTGGCTGCTTTGAAGGATGCGGGAATTGAGCGTGACGAAAGTCTCATCAAATTTATCGACGAATACACCTCGGAGAACGGATATAACAGTGCAAAAAGTCTTTTGGAGAGCGGTGCGGAATTTGACGCAGTTTTCTGCACTTCGGATTTGATTGCTGCAGGCTTTATGCAGTATGTTTATCCCAAAAACCTAAGAGTTCCCGATGATTTTCTGATTACCGGCTACGACGACACCATAGCGAAGCTTCTTTCGCCCGAGATTTCCAGCGTTTCTCTCGATTACGAGAAAATAGGAATCGAGGCGGTGAGCATGGCACTTTCGAGAATAAAAGCTCCCGATATGCCGTCAAGAAGAGTTAAAGTAGACACAATTTACACAGAGAGATAAATTATCAAACAAAACAGAACAATCACTATTATTCAGGCTTATACAAGGAGTATTTCTTATGGCACTCAATTTTAATTTCAACAAGAAAGATCAGAAAAAAGTGAAGGTCGGTATTATCGGCTGCGGAAAAATCACACAGACACGCCACGCTCCCGAGTATGACGAAAATCCCAATGCGGAAATAATCGGCGTTTACGATTTTAACCAGCAGAGATGCATTCAGATTGCAATGGCAATAGGCTGCAAGGCTTATACATCTGTCGATGAGCTTCTTGAAGACCCCGAGATTGAGGCGGTTTCCGTTTGCTCGCCGAATTTCACCCATGCGGAATACACACTTAAGGCGCTCGAGAGCGGAAAGCACGTTCTTGTTGAGAAACCGATAGCGCTTGATCCAGCCGATTCCAAAAAGATGATTGAAAAGGCAGAAGAAGTCGGTAAAATCCTTATGGTCGGTCACAATCAGAGACTTAACCCCACCCACAAGAGAGCAAAAGAGGTTTTGGAGTCGGGTGCAATCGGAGATATAATCTCCATTCAGTCCAACTTTAAGCATTCCGGCCCCGAAAACTGGTCGATCACATCCAATAACTCCACGTGGTTTTTCGATAAATCCAAGGCGAATTTCGGTGCAATGGGTGATTTGGGCGCACACAAAATTGACATCATACGCTTTCTTCTCGGCACGGAGTTCGACAAGGTGAACGCAACCATTATGACGCTCGACAAGAGAGGCCCGGACGGAAACTTAATCGGAGTTGACGACAACGCATTCTGTTTCTTTAAAATGGCTAACGGCATTCCGGGAATTATGCATGTCTCTTGGACAAACTACGGCGACGAGGACAACTCAACCGTTATTTACGGCACCAAGGGCGTCATGAAAATTTTCGGTGATTATGCCGACGATATCGTTCTTGAGATGAGAGATCACACAACCGTTAAATATACCGTTTCTAAGATGCAGACCAACGATAATCAGACTAAATCCGGAATTATCGATGAGTTCATCGCTTCAATTGTCGAGAACAGAGAGCCGCTCATCACGGGTCAGGACGGACACAACACACTTTCGGTTATTACGGCTTGCTTTGAATCGAGCGAAAAGGGCGAGTGGGTAACGGTTGAGTATTGATAGATTGAAATCAGTGTTTGACGGGTAAATCTTATCCTTAATACTTTCATAATTTGTTTGCGCGGAAAAGACGGCGAAGGCGTTTGCTTTTGCCGTCTCTTCTTGTCCGTTCTTTGTCCGTTTGGCACTGTTATATTTAAGACAGAAAAAACAAACAAAAATGGCAAAAACTAAACAAAACAGCAAAAGGAAAGGAGAACAAAAATGTTAAGTATCAAGAAAATTGCGGCAGGAATACTTGTGGCGGCTATTGCCGTATCGCTTGCGGCGTGTTCAAAGACAAGCGTAAAGTCAATCACCAATGCGTTCAAAAAGCCAACCACAACCCAAACTCAGAGCACGAACAATCAGAACAACAATAACGGAAATCAATCGTACGGCGGCTTTACGGAGCAGGACGCAAGAGCCACGCTTGAAATGCCGTGTTATGTTCTCGAAGGTCTTGACAACGAGGACTACAACGCAAGTTACGATTGCAGCGTGACCTACAAGGGCGTGTGGGAGAGCTGGGACGACATCGGAGTTTACGGCCCAAGCTACTTGGTTCCTGAGGATGAAATTACAGACGACACCCCGACAGATTCTAATTGCTATTTCTACGTAACTAATTTTTCAAGCAACGAGCAGGCAAGAGATTATCTTCTCGACTATATGAGCCAGGATGTTTTGAATCAGCTTTACGGCACACCGCTTTTTGATTACGGCGACGGAACATACCTCATTCGCGGCGGAAGAGGATACGCCCCCATGGATCGTGATTATAACAATGCGACAATCACAAATCTCACGGACACAAGCTTCACCGCTACTATGGATTGCCATATGTTCAGCGTAGACAACTACGTCGGTACATGCACGATTGATATGCAGTGCGACGGAGGTTCGTGGTACATTGTTGGTTATTCACAGACATTCTGATGTATCGGAAAAATCATTAAACTGCGGGAAATTAATCGAAATAATCAATTACTGTCCTTGAATAGTCCAATTTACGGTGATATATTTGATTCAAGGAAACAAACAAAAACAACATCAAAATTAAATGCGAACGGTTAAAGATGAAAGGAGAAAAAACAACTATGTTAAGCATTAAAAAAATTATGGCAGGCGTACTTGTCGGAGCAATGGCACTATCGCTCACGGCATGTTCAAACTCAAAGACAAAAACAGAGTCCGAGGCTTCGGCAATAAGCAAGCCGACCACATCGGCATCACCAAAGACATCGGCAAAACCCAAGGCAACGGCTACGCCCAAGGCTACACAGAAACCCACTCAGGCTCCTCAGGCTACGGCTACTCCCGCACCTCAGGCAACAGCCACACCGGCACCGACACAAGCACCGTCACAGACAACCGCAAGCGGATTCTCAGAGCAGGACGCAAGAAACCTTCTCGCTACACCGTGCTGGGTACTCAACGGCTTTGACGATGAGACCTACAATGTAAGTTACGATGACAGCGAAACATATTTCGGCCTCTATTACTCACAGGATGACGCCGACTCGGGCGCAACACCTTTCGGCTTGATTGGAGAGTCCGATATTACCGATGATACCGACGTAATCACGGGCGTAAATCCTTACTTCCTCGTAACAAGCGCAAGCTCCAATGACGAAGTAAGAAGTCAGCTTCTCGCTTATGTCAGCCAGGATGTTCTCGATCAGCTTTACGGCACACCGACATTTGACTGCGGCGACGGCACTTACCTTCAGCGCGGCGGCAGAGGCTACTATCAGGTAACCCGTGACTTCAGCAATGCCACAATCTCCGATTTGACAGACACAAGCTTCACCGCTACAATGGATTGCTACGAGTGGGATCAGTATCAGGGCACTTGCACGATAAACATGAGCCAGAACGGCGATTCTTGGTATATCGTAGGCTACTCTCAGAACTTCTGATAACAGCGCAAAATAATAATTTAAATTAATGAATCCTCCGTCTTTATGGCGGAGGATTTTTTGCGAATAAATATTTTCTTTTGTCCTTGAGTTGTCCTGTTCGGGGTGTTATATTTAAATCAAGAAAACAAACAAAAACACCTATTCAAAAATGCAAACGGTTAAATTGAAAGGAGAAAAAACTATGTTAAGCATTAAGAAAATTATGGCAGGCGTACTCGTAGGAGCAATGGCATTATCATTCACAGCGTGTTCGGGCGCAAAGACAAAAACGGAGTCTGAGGCTTCGGCAATAAGCAAGCCGCTCACATCGGCATCACCGAAAGCAACGGCTACACCTAAGGCATCGGCAACGCCAAAGGCAACGGCTACACCGAAGGCTACACAGAAACCCACTCAGGCACCTCAGGCAACGGCTACTCCCGCACCTACACAGGCACCTCAGGCAACAGCCACACCGGCACCGACAGAAGCACCATCTCAGACAACCGCAAGCGGATTCTCAGAGCAGGATGCAAGAAATCTTCTCGCAACTCCGTGCTGGGTATTGGAAGGCTTTGATGACGAAAGCTATAACGTTGATTATGATATGAGCGTAGTATACAAGGGAGTATGGGACAGCTGGGATGACGTCGGTTCAGGCGCACCGAGTTATCTTGTTTCGGAGGATGAGGTTACAGACGATACTCCGACCAATGACGGCGTATATTATCACGTAACAAGCGTTGACAGCGACGACGAAGCAAGAAGCAATCTTCTCGGCTACATGAGCTCGGATGTTGTAAATCAGCTTTACGGCACACCGCTTTACGATTTCGGCAACACGACTTACATCCTTCGTGACAGAGGTTACGCTCCGATAAACCGTGACTTCAACAACGCAACAATCTCCGATTTGACAGACACAAGTTTCACGGCCACAATGGACTGCTACGAGTTCAGCGCAGACAACTATGCAGGAACTTGCACGATTAACATGAGCAAGGACGGAGATTCTTGGTACATCGTAGGCTACTCTCAGAACTTCTGATTTGAGACTTCCTAATAAACGGCAAAAGCCATAAAAAATCCCGCTCTTCGGAGCGGGATTTTTGCTGTAATTTTTAATTAATCAGTCGTCACTAAGAGCAACGGCACACAGTCCCCAGAAGTAATATTTTCTTACATCGGAGCCGTAGACGAGGTTCGGCATATGCTCGTCGGGAATATATTTTTCCGCCTCTTTTTTAATATCTATGAGCAAATCGTCATCTATTGCCTCGCCCGTGAAAACAACGGTATCGGGGTTGACGGTACAGGACAGCGCTACAACGCAGGTGTAAGCCGATTCGAGTACATTTTCTGCGGGGAACGGGTGCTTGCTCTCGTCGGTATAGCTTACGCTTTCTTTTGAGAAACCTTTGAAGATAAGATGGCTTACTTCGCCGGCAAAAAGCGTGTTTCCGCGATGAATTCTTCCGTCAATGATGATTCCGCATCCGGGAGATCTTCCCTTGAAGTAGGCAAGAAGCGCCGTTATTTTGTTTTCCTCGCGGCATTCTTCCATTTTGTCGGCGTATGAATAGACGCCGAATGCCATGGCGTTGGTGTCGTTTTCAATCGTGCACGGCAGACCGAATTCGTTCTCAATTATGCTCTTGAGGTCTTTTCCGTTTATATCGACTATTCCGCTTGCCTGAATTTTGCCGTTGTAGTAAAATCCGGAAATACCGAGAGAAATATATTTGATTTTCGGATCCTCGGTTATTTTTTCCGAGATGTATTCGAGTATGCTCTCGGTGGTAATTTCAGAATAGCTTTTGGTGTTGTCCGTCAAAATTGTGCCGAGAAGGTCGGTTACGGCAGAGTTTATCGTGAAAGAACCCTCCTCAAATGTGAAAAGACACAAGACATGGGCGAAAGATTCATTGAAACGGTAGCTTTTCGGCGGTCTGCCGATTGTCGGCGAGGGAGATGCCGTTTCGATTATCTCGCCCGACTTTGCAAGCTCGTTCAAAATGGTGTTGCACGTTGCAACGGACAAACCCGTCATTTGGGAGACGGTATTTTTGGTTCCCGACTCTATGCTTTTAAGGGTATTTTTGATTAGTGCGACATTGTGACTTTTAACCTGGTTTACATTGCTGATCTGTTTCATATATCCACTCCGTACAGTTTGAAATAAGCCTTATTAAAACACTTATTATTATAGAACGGATTCGTTAGTCTGTCAAATAATTTGATGGGCAATTTATAGCGTATATATGCACAAAAATGATTTTGATATACCAAATATTGCTCCAAGCGATATAACTCAAGTGATATATAAATTCTTTCGAATGCGGCGGCTTCGGTTATGAAACCAAAAGACAGCTTTTTAGCCAAAATTTTGCGTTATACCCACGGGAGATTTTTCCATTTGCCTACTTTAAATGTTCACAATTTAGTTTTATAATAGCGTAGAATATGTTTTGCCGGATATTTGTAAGATATATATAAATACAAAGGTTAAAATTTGTAACATATTTCAGATTTTAGCCTTGCCGACCGCTTTAAAGCTGTAATAAGGAGGAGCGCCATGAAAAGACCCGAGCTTCATTTTACACCGCCCGCAAACTGGATGAACGATCCTAACGGTTTGATTTACTTCGGCGGAAAATACCACGTTTTCTACCAGCATTTTCCGTATGAACCCATTTGGGGAAGAATGCACTGGGGACACGCCGTGAGTGACGATTTGTGCCATTTTGAGTATCTGCCGATTGCACTTTATCCCTCGAAATCTTTTGATTCCGACGGAGTTTTTTCGGGCAGTGCGATAGAAAAGGACGGAAAGCTCTATCTTTATTACACCGCAATTCATTACCGCGGACAAAACCCCGAGAATATCAACTTAACCTTAAACGGCCTCGATTCCTCTCAGGCTTTGATAACAAGCGAAGACGGATATACCTTTGATAACCTCGGCGGCAAAAAGCAGGTTGTGCCGATGTTAACCGATAAAAACATCGGTGACAGCGAGCACACGAGAGACCCGAAGGTTTGGGAGAAGAACGGAAAATACTACATGGTTCTCGGCTCTCTTATGAGAAAAGAGGGAGAAGAAGACGCTCAGGAGAAATCCACTCCTCAGCTTCTTTTCTACGAGAGCGACGACGCCGAAAACTGGACATACAAAAACAAGGTTTGCGGTGAAAACTTCGGCTACATGTGGGAGTGCCCCGATGTGTTTGACGTCAAGGGAAACACGGTCTGCGTTTTCTCTCCGCAAGGGGTGACGGATGCGCCGCAGAGAGATTTAGCCATGTTCGGACTTGTCAATTTTGACAACGAAACATGCGAGATGAAACTTGACACCGACAAATTCCGCGTGATAGACTACGGCCTTGATTATTACGCTCCGCAGTCGTTTCTTGACAAAAAGGGCAGAAGAACGCAAATCGGCTGGATAAGAATGAAAGCTCCCGTCACCGATGATAACGGCGTTAAGTGGATCGGCGTTTACACGATGCCGAGAGTTATCACGGTGGAGAACGGCGAGATAATAACAAGACCTCATCCGGAGGTTAAAAGACATTTCAGAGTTTACTCCGATTTCACGGAAATTGCGGACATAAACAAGCCCTATTGCATTAAGAAAAGAATGAATCCGGGCGAAAAAATATTGCTCACGGATTATATTCTCGAAAAGACAAATGACGCTCTCGTGGCTGTTCGTGACGGCGTAAAATACAGTGCACCGTGCGGCGAAAGCTGTGAGATTGAGCTTTACGTGGACAGCAATGTGGTCGAAACGTACATTGACGACGGAAAAGCGGTTATCACTCATGTGATTTGACAGTTTGATTTTGAATAAAAAGCTTAGAGATAAGGAACAGTAAACAGTATATGATTAGAATCGGATTGGATGTCGGCTCGACAACACTCAAGTGTATCGTGCTGAACGAAAAGGACGAGATAGTTTTTAAAAAGTACGAGAGACATTTTTCTCAGATAACCGAAAAGGCTTCTGCCATGCTCACCGAGATTGCATCGGTTTTGCCCGATGAAAACGAGGTCGGCCTTTGCGTTTCGGGTTCTGCCGGAATGGGCTTTGCCGAGGATATGGGCATTCCGTTTATGCAGGAGGTTTACGCAACGAGAGTTGCCGTCAACAAGCTTCTTCCCGGAACGGACACCGTAATCGAGCTTGGCGGTGAGGATGCGAAAATTCTCTTCATCTCGGGAACTCTCGAGGTAAGAATGAACGGCTCTTGCGCCGGCGGAACAGGTGCGTTCATCGATCAGATGGCAACGCTTTTAAACTTAACTCCGTCAGAGATGAACACAATCTCCAAAGATCACGCAAAGATTTATTCCATTGCTTCACGCTGCGGCGTTTTCGCAAAGTCCGACATTCAGCCGCTTTTGAATCAGGGTGCAAAGAAGGCTGATATTTCGGCTTCGATTTTTGCGGCAGTTGTCAATCAGACAATTGCCGGCCTTGCTCAGGGACGAGACATAAAAGGCAACGTGGTTTATTTAGGCGGCCCACTCACATTCTTCAGCGAGCTTAGAAGAAGTTTTGACGAGGCTTTGGGACTTACGGGCGTTTGTCCTCAGGACTCTCTCTATTTTGTCGCAATGGGTGCGGCGCTTCTCGGCGGAGAAAAGAGCTTTAATCTCTCCGACATAACAAAGAAGATTGCAAACTATTCCGCATCGGGCAACTACCGTGCGTGCCCCGCACTTTTTGAGAACGAGGCAGCCTACAAAGAGTTCAGATCCCGCCACGGAATGGACGAGGAGATTAAAACTTATCCGCTCACCGATTCCAAAAAGGCTTACATAGGAATAGATGCCGGTTCAACCACCCTAAAGGGCGTTGTGCTCAACGAGAACGAAGAGATTGTTTTCTCAAAGTATATGTCCAACTCGGGCAACCCCGTTCCGCTCGTAAAGGAATTTTTGGAGGATGTTTACAAGAAATTCCCCGATATTAAAATTATGGCGTCCGCTTCAACGGGTTACGGCGAGGAAATCATCAAGAACGCTTTCCACTGCGATACGGGTCTTGTCGAGACTATGGCTCATTTCACGGCGGCAAAGAAGTACGACCCAAAGGTTGATTTTATCATCGATATCGGCGGTCAGGACATTAAGTGCTTTAAGATAAGAAACGGCGCAATCGACAACATCTTCTTGAACGAGGCTTGCTCCTCGGGATGCGGAAGCTTCTTGCAGACTTTTGCGGGCGCACTCGGCTACAACATTGCCGATTTTGCAAAGAAGGGTATTTTTGCCGAAAAGCCGGTTGACCTCGGCTCAAGATGTACTGTTTTCATGAACTCCTCCGTTAAGCAGGCTCAGAAAGACGGTGCTTCCATCGAGAACATAAGCGCGGGACTTTCAATTTCCGTTGTCAAGAACGCACTTTACAAGGTTATCCGTGTTGCCAATGCAGATTCGCTCGGCGAGCACATAGTTGTTCAGGGCGGAACTTTCCTCAATGACGCTGTTTTGCGTGCGTTTGAACAGGAAATCGGCAGAAATGTTACAAGACCGGCTGAATCGGGACTTATGGGCGCATTCGGTGCCGCTCTTTATGCAAAGAAGCACGTGAAAAAAGAGAAAAGCGAGATTCTCTCACCCGAACAGCTTGAAAAGTTTACCCACGAGGTAAAGGCAATCACATGTAACGGCTGCAACAACCACTGCAGACTTACCGTGAACACCTTTGAGGACGGCAGACGTTTCATAGGCGGAAACCGCTGCGAAAAGCCGCTTCACCTCAAGACAACCACAAAGAAATATAATCTCTACGATTACAAGAAGGAACTTCTTAACTCCTATGAAGATACCGAGTCCAAGAACGGCTTGCCGCAAATCGGCATTCCTATGGGGCTTAACATGTATGAGCTCTATCCGTTCTGGCATAAATTCTTCACTTCGCTCGGATTCGGAATCAAGAGAAGTCCCGAGTCAACGAGAAAGATGTATCTCAAAGGACAGCACACCATTCCTTCGGATACAGCCTGTTACCCCGCAAAGCTTATTCACGGTCACATTGAGTGGCTTATCGATAACGGCTCGGACGTTATCTTCTATCCGTGCATGAGCTACAACATCGACGAGGGTCTCGGTGACAACCACTACAACTGTCCCGTTGTCGCTTATTACCCCGAGGTTATCGGCGCAAACGTGACGGCGCTCGAGAACAAAAAGTTCATCAAGGACTATGTGGGCATTCACCGCAGAAAGGACTTCCCAAAGAAAATAACCGATATATTAAACCGTGAGCTCGGTTTGAATCTCGATGTTAAATCTGTTAAGAAAGCTTCGGACGCCGCATACGCAGAGTATGAGAAGTACATGAATGCGGTCAGAGCAAAGGGAAAAGAGTACCTTAAAATCGGTCTTGACGAGGGCAGACAGATAATCATCGTCTCGGGCAGACCTTATCACCTTGACAGCGAGGTAAACCACGGAATCGACAACCTTATCTGCGACTGCGGTGCAGTTCTCATCACCGAGGACAGCGTGAGCGACGAGGTGGAAAAGTTCAGCACGACCGTTCTCAACCAGTGGACATATCACTCAAGACTTTATGCGGCTGCAAAGTATGTTGCCGACAGCGGAAACAAGAACATCAACTTGGTTCAGCTCGTCTCGTTCGGCTGCGGCGTTGACGCCATAACAACCGATGAGGTCAGAAAAATTCTTGAGAGCAAGAACAGAATTTACACGCAGATTAAGATAGACGAGATTACAAACCTCGGTGCGGTCAAAATCAGACTTCGTTCACTCTTTGCCGCACTTGAAGATTAAGATATATTATTACAAGGATAACTTAAGGATAAACTTATGGCAGACGATAAAGGAAGAATTGAATTTACCAAGGAAATGAAGAAGACCTACAAGATTCTCTTTCCTAACATGCTGGATATTCACTTTCATATGCTCCAGCAGATGTTCAGAACGTACGGATTCGACCTCGAGCTTTTGACAAACACCGATCAGAGCGTAATTGACGAGGGACTCAAGTATGTTCACAACGACACCTGTTACCCCGCTCTTTTGACGACAGGTCAGATGATTTCTGCGCTCAAAAGCGGAAAATACGATGTCAATCACACGGCGCTCATTATGTCTCAGACAGGCGGCGGATGCCGTGCGTCAAACTACATTCATCTAATAAGAAAAGCACTTAAGTCGGCGGGCATGCCTCAGGTTCCCGTTATTTCGGTCAACCTCTCGGGACTTGAGAAAAACTCCGGTTTCAAGATAACTTTGCCGATGCTCAGAAAAGCCGTTGCGATTTTGGTTTACGGCGATTTGCTCACACTTCTCAATAATCAGGTTAAGCCCTACGAGGTGAACCGCGGCGAGTGTGCCGCACTTGTAAGAAAGTGGCAGAATTTTATCTGCGACAAGATAGACAACAAACAGGGCCTTAAAGCAAGTGAGATGAAAGAATATCTCTCCGCTATGGTCAAGGACTTTGACGCAGTTAAGCAGGACGGAATTAAGCGAGTAAAGGTTGGTATTGTCGGCGAGATTTACGTCAAGTACTGTCCGCTTGCAAACAACAACCTCGAGCAGTTCTTGTATGAGCAGGGCGCAGAGTACATGATTCCCGGCGTTATGGGCTTTTTCCTCTTCAAGATTGATAACCGAATTGAAGATATTAAGCTTTACGGCGGAAGTGCGGTAAAGGATAAGGCTTGTAAGGCGCTTTACAGCTTTGTAGAAAATTACGAGAGTATGATTATTGAGGCTCTTGACGGAAGCAAGTTCACAAAACCTGCCACCTACAAGCATTTGAAAGAGCTTGCCGCTCCCGTTATCGGTTCGGGATGCAAAATGGGCGAGGGCTGGCTTTTGACCGCGGAGATGCTCGAGCTTATCGAATCGGGTTACGGAAACATTGTTTCGGCTCAGCCGTTCGGTTGCTTGCCGAACCACATTGTCGCAAAGGGAATGATCAGAAGAATAAGAGAAGATCATCCCGATGCAAACATTGTTGCTGTCGATTATGACGCATCCGCAACGAAGGTAAACCAGGAGAACAGAATCAAGCTTATGCTTGCTGTCGGTAAGGAAAACCTTGAAAAAGAAAATAAAGCTAAGTAATAAAAACGAGAGTGTTCCGAAAAAAGAATACTCTCGTTTTGTTTTAGCCGATTGCGAGTTTTATGAAGTAAAATAGCAGAAGATGCATAGGATAAATCGCATAGAAAAACCATTTGTATTTGTGTGGGCCGAGTTTTCCGTTGTAGAAGTAAATCGGAATCGAGGCGGCTGCGGCGTAGGACTGAAGCGGATTTAAGCTTGTGATTTTAACGGGACTTCCCGCAAAGGCTTTTAACGGCAAAGTCACTCTTTTGAATGAATTGAAGCCGATGCTCACAACGGCTCCCGATGCGGCGCAAGAGGCACGGTCTTTTCTGAAAATATAGTAGGAGAGCATGAGAACAATTCCGTAAATTCCGTAGGCTGTATTGAAATAAGCCGAGGAGAAGAGAATCAAAGCGAGCAGAAAAGCCGATAGGACTTTAAATATCGTTTTGTTTTCTTTTTCGAGAATAGTCTCTGCGGTATTTAGGGCGAGAACGCCGAGGTAAAGCTCAAACATAATGTTGAGACTTTTTAAATCGAGCACCTTTTGCAAGAATGCAAGATCGTGCGGAACCTCGGAGATTACGCCGAAAACGAAGAGCCTTGCGGCGTATTTTGTGCGTGAACGGGTGTGGACAAAGCCCTCGCTCAAGAGGAACGCATATATCGGAAAACTAAGTCTGCCGATATATCTGAACCAAATATATTGCGGAAAGAAAATCGCACCGATGTGATCTGTAATCATGGTTATGAGGGCTATTAATTTAAGTGTGAAACAAGACATTCTATCTTTCTTTTCCCCTTTCGGTAAAAGCTAGGCACAAGCGAAGGGTTGGTTTAAACTACACAATGCTTGCTTTTATGTATGGTTTAAGGTATTATTTAAGAGTATATATTTGATTTGAAAGGAAATCAAGATGGCTCTGATTTATATTGTAGAGGACGACCATAGTATAAGGGAAATCGAGACTATCGCTCTAAAAAATGCAAACCACACCGTAGTCGGATTTGACAAGGCGTCGGAGTTTTTCAAAAGACTTGAGCAAAATGAGCCCGAGCTTGTTTTGCTTGACGTTATGCTGCCCGATTCCGACGGCTACGAGATTGTAAGAAAAATGAGAGCGAACTCAAAATGGAAGAAAATCCCCGTCATTATGGTAACGGCAAAGGCTACCGAGATGGACATGATCAAAGGTTTTGACGACGGCGCCGACGACTATATCCGCAAGCCGTTTTCTGTTATGGAACTTCTTTCACGCGTTAAGGCAATGCTCAGACGAATGAACGATGACGATGAGGAGGCTATAATCAAAATCGGAAGTATTGTACTCGACAACGAGCGACACGCCGTATTGACGGATGACGTGCAGGTGGATCTCACCTACAAAGAGTACGAGCTTTTGAGATACCTTATGATAAACCGAAACATCGTTCTAAGCCGTGAGAACATCATGCGCGTTGTTTGGGGAACGGATTTCGAGGGCGAATCGAGAACAGTTGATGTTCACATAAGAACATTAAGACACAAGCTTGGCACGGCGGGCAAACAGATTAAAACCGTGAGAAACGTCGGTTATGTAATGGAAAGCAACACGAAGGAGTAACCACGCATCAAAGGAAGAAAGAAAATGAAGCAAAAAAT
This sequence comes from uncultured Prevotella sp., assembly GCA_963621245.1. Classification (GTDB taxonomy): domain Bacteria; phylum Bacillota; class Clostridia; order Oscillospirales; family Acutalibacteraceae; genus SIG603. Next base: position 68,588 of record CAVFCW010000008.1, read on the forward strand.
AAATATCCGTCTTGCGATAATCGCAGTAATAGCGATAGTGGCAACGACGATAGGAATCACCTTTGTTTATTACGGGCTTTTCCGTGCTCAGGTTCGTGAGGACCTTAAAATGGCGGCTGAGCTCGTGGACGAGACAGGGGTTTTTGAGACTGCCGACGAGACGAACATCGACAAGCAGTTTAATTTCAGTACGGGAAATTTCCGAGTGACTTGGATAGCAAAGGACGGCTCGGTCATTTACGACAACGACAACAACGCCTACACGCTCGAAAATCACCTTGACCGCCCCGAGATAAAAGAGGCTATGGAAAATGGTTCGGGCGAGAGCATAAGGCTTTCATCAACCATGGGAATGAACACTTACAACTATGCAATTCTTGAGGATAACGGCACGGTTGTGAGAATTTCCACCGAGGCGAGAACGATAGGTAGCGTGATTGTGGCTGTCATTCCCGTCATTTTGCTTGTCTCTGCGTTCATTCTCGCAACTTGCATTTTGCTTGGACATTTGCTCACAAACAAAATCATCGAGCCGATAAACCAAATGGCTGAGCACCTCGACGATCACTCGGGCGAGACAACTTCTTACAAGGAGCTTGAGCCGTTTGAAAACAAGATACGCTCTCAGCACGACAAAATTTTGCGTGCGGCTTCGATAAGACAGGATTTCACGGCGAACGTTTCTCACGAGCTGAAAACGCCGCTCACGGCTATAAAGGGTTATGCCGAACTGCTTGAAAACGGCATGGTTGAGCCTGAAAATCAAAATCACATTCTGCGCCAGATAAGAAAAAATGCAGACAGACTTTTACAGCTCATCAACGATATAATCGAGCTTTCTAACCTTGACCGCAACGAAAACAAGATGGAGTTTGCGGAGTTCGATTTATATGAGCTTGCCGAAGAGTGTTGCCACGACCTTGAGATAAATGCTTCGCAGAAGTCGATAAGCATAGACCTAAAGGGCGAGCCGACCAATATAATGGGAGACAAGAGCCTTATAAGCGAGCTTATCTACAACCTCGTACAGAACTCAATTCAGTACAACGATTTTGGCGGTGAAATAAGAGTTTTTGCTGGCATAAGAAACGATAAAGCCGTGCTTGAAGTAAAGGATAACGGCATAGGCATTCCGAGGGAGCATCAGGAGAGAGTTTTCGAGAGGTTCTACCGTGTGGATAAATCAAGATCACGAGAGACGGGCGGAACGGGCCTCGGTCTTGCGATAGTTAAGCACATCGCAGAGGTTCATAATGCCGATTTGAAGCTTGACAGCGAATACGGTTTGGGAACCACAATTACAGTTACATTCTGATAAAACGACAAAAACGGCAAAGCGTGCGCTCTGCCGTTTTTTGATTTTAAGCTAAAAGTCCGATTATAACCGCACATATCACTGCGGCAACCGATATAATCGGCATGCAGCAGCCCAAGCATCCGCAGCCCGAACGGTACATTCCTCTTCTCGGCGGCGGTGGAGGCGGTGGCGGAGGACGAAATCCTCTTCTTCTCGGAGGGCCGCCCATACCCATCGGAGGCGGTCCGCCCATAGGGCCTCTTCCCATTGGCATAAAAACATCCCCTTTCAAAAATTGTTGGTTAAAACATGAGTTTATCAATTCTGTCAATTTACTTAACGAATTCGTTTATTGTGACTTCAGTATACAACATATATAACTAAAAATAAAGGGATGTTACAGAGAAAATATGTGCTTTATTTCCCGAAAAGGGAGAAAATCAACAGCTTATTGCTTTTAAACCTCGGTTTTTCTCACGAAAAGAGATCTGAAGATAAGTCTTGCGAGCGGGCCAGCCACAAAAAGCTGTGCGGGCATTGCCATGAGGAAATTTTTGCAGTAGATCATAAGATAATTGGGGATGAAATTTGCGGTGAATCCAAAACCGTGATAAACGCCGATGAAACTTGCCAAAAACACCTGACAAACCACGGTGAAAACCTGAATGGCAAATATAATCGCTATGGGGCGGTCTGTCGGTTTCACAACCCTGAACGCAAAGAATTTTGCGACACGGCTTGATATAAAAAACGCACACAGAAATATAATCACGAACTCAACCCACATACTTTTAAGGACAAATAAAAATGTGAAATTCGTGAAACTGCCCGTGGCAAGCACGGTGTTGTAAAGCGTCATGATGTAAACCATAATAAAAGCGGTTATGGCGGTGAATACGACCGACTGAAATTTAGTTTTTGGCATTTTGATATTTTCCTTTCAGAGTAAAAAAGTATAAAAAAATAAATGCCGCCTCGCCGTCCGACATTGGCAAGGTGACATTTAGTGTCTCGAAAATATTAGATTAATTTGTTCGCATTAATTCTACCAAAAAATCAAAGCTTCGGCAATAACACAGTTTTGAAAAATCTTTTTTCAAAATTATCGATATTTTGTTAAATCTGCCGTTGCGGTTTAGCACGTCAATATTATATACTGTAGTATACCAAAAGCATATGAAATTTTGATTAAGTGAGCAAACGGGTCTTTTTGTTTGTGCATCCGAGCATACGGATGTTTGTGCGAAAGGAGAATTTATTTTGACAAGAGCCGATAAAATGAAGGTTATCAAGCACCACGGCAGAGATATTTTGAAATCCTCCGGAATGAAAAAGGAGCATAAATTTATTCAGCACGGAAACATTTCCGTTTTCAAGCACTCGCTCTCCGTTGCCATGATGTGCGTTTCCATTGCGGACAAGCTTCCTTTTAAGGTCAACAAGCGATCGCTTGTGAGGGGTGCGCTTCTTCACGACTATTTTCTTTATGACTGGCACGTGCCCGATAAATCTCACAAACTGCACGGCTTCAGCCATGCGGGAACGGCGCTTAACAACGCAAAACGCGACTTTAAACTGAACAGAATCGAAAAAAATATGATCAGAACGCACATGTTTCCGTTAAACCTCATGTCGCCGCCAACGCACAGAGAGAGCGTCATTCTCTGCCTTGCCGACAAAATTGTCGCAACAAGAGAGACGGCCGACGGTTTTAAGAGAAAATTCGGTTTGAAAAAGAAAAGAAAATTCAAAAGATAAATTGATTTTTTCGGCAGTACCGTCATGCGGTTCTGCCGTTTTTGTTTTGGGTGTGACAATTTTTGTGACAGCCTTAATGTATCGTTTGCATTTCTCTTAATTCAAAAATTCAACAGACTGTCCATTAACTTTCGCTAAAACACAACAAAAAGCAAAAAATAAGAAAATAAGAGTCTTTAATTTAAAAAAGATATGTGGTAAAATAAAAATGTATATAGGTTTGTATTTTAGAAAACTAAAATCTATTGCAAATCTAAACTCTGAAACGGAGGGTAATATTATGAAAAAAACAAAGCTTGCATCGAAAATCGTAAGCGTAATGCTTGCCGTGATGCTCGGAGTATCCACTCCATGCTACTCTGTTTTTGCGGACACGATTAATAATTCGTCCGAAACAAGCACAGTAAGCGAAGTGGGTGAAAATTCCGATAACGGCGAAAGCTTTGATGCAGACTCTACAACACCTTCATCGGTTGTAGAACCGGGTGAGTCTTCCGGAAATGAAGATCAAACCGGCGAAACAAGCGTTGAACCATCAGGCTCACCAAGTTCTGATGAAACATCATCTGTTGAACCAACAGGTTCACCTTCATCGGGTGAAGAGGCGGGAACACCTTCACCGTCTGTATCACCTAAGGCAAGTGCTTCTCCCGAGGCGAGCGCGTCTCCCGAGCCTACCGCAACACCTATTCCTGTTTCGGTTGACGGCTTCAAGGAGTTCTTCACCAAGGTTGAAGTCGGCGCCGGCTACGAGAACGGTCAGATTGTGCCGTTCGGCGAGAACGTCGGCAGAGACGCTAACGTGGCAGTGCTCCTCGAGTACGTAATTCCTAAGGGACAGGCTGTTGAGGCTAACACAGAATATCCCTTTACGATTACCGCACCGCTTCTTGTGAGGGGCAGCATCAACATCGAGATTACCGCAACCAACGGCCCGCTTGCGGGTCAGGCAGTTGGTAACGTCAGCTTTGAACAGGGCGACGGCGTGATTAACGCAAAAATCTCCTTTACCGAGGAAGGCGTTGAGAACGGTTACGGCGGTATTGCCACAGGCGATGTTCCCGGCGGTTTCTACTTCTGGGCACAGATAAACAGCGAGAAGATCGACAACAAGGGCGAGAACAAAATCGATATTTCCATCAACGAGAAGACAAAGTGCGAGACCGAAACTCTCGATTTTGAGCTTCCCGAGGGAAAAACTTCGCTCAAGTTGGTTAAGAATGCGACCAACGTCAGCTTTGACGACAACACCGTAACGTGGACATTGGATGCAACTCCCACCGTGGAGGGATTTGAAGAAGAGAACTACGTCAAGGGCATCAAGATTGTCGATGATTTAAGCGACAAGAACATTATCATCGACGACAATTTTACCGTTACAGCAAAATATGAAGGCAAAGAGATTAACGGCACGCTCACCGTGAGCGACGACAAGAAATCGTTCACTTGGATCAGCGAAGAGGGCAAGTACGAGAGCGGCAAGGCTATCACGCTTGAGTACAAGACGAAATTTGACCCGACGTCAAGTGACTTCAAGCCGAGCAACAACGGTAAGGTTACAATTAAGAACAGTGCCGACGCAACGGCGGATTCGCCCGAGTGGCAGAAGAACCCCGAAACCAAGGTTCCCGAGATAGTTTACACCGAATACGGCCCAAATTCGCCCACGTCAAGCACCGACGCTACGACAGACATCACTGTCGGTTCGGTAAGCAAGACGGGTAAGATTGTTAGCTCAAAGAGCATCGAGTGGACAATCACAGCCGTCAACGGCATGCAGCAGAAGAACCCGTATCTTCTCGATACGCTTCCGCAGTATTTTGAGCTTGACGAGGACAAGGGTATAAAAGTTGTCTACTATGACGAGGACGGCAAAAAAATATCGACTGTCGAGAACTTTACAGATTATGAAAACACCCCGTCAGGAGATAAATCGATATGCGACACGGTAAAGTTTAATCTTGACGAGAAAGCTTTCAAGTCCGTGGTTACATACTATATCAAGGCTAAAAGCGACGTTGATAAGAGCAAAATACCGAGCGACATCACAAACAAAGTTAAGTTCTACGGCCCCATCGGCTTGATTGCCGAGGCAACAAAAACAATTCCTGCCGGCGAATATTACGTAACAAAGAGCGGAACATACAACCCCTACAATCACACTATCGACTGGACGATTACGATTAAGTGCAACGGCGAAAACCTTGGCGTCCTTGATGTTTATGACACATTCGGAAACGAAAGCTGCAGCCAGACGCGTGTTCCGGGATCCTATAAGCTTTATCATGATGATGTAGAACAGTATAAATTGGGCGATCCGAAAGAAGGTTTATCTGCCTGTGGCTTCTATCAGGACAGTGAATATGAACTTTTCACGGCTTCCATCTACGATGATAGTGACCATAATGGTTTCCATATGAATATCATTCAGGATGATGGATGGGATGCTCATGGAAATAGAAAAACCGGTGCACACGGCACCTATGTGCTTAAGTACACAACCAAGCTTGATGATGGCGATCCGTATATTTGGGGCTCGAGCAGTGCAAATAGCCCGACCGGTTATACAATCAGTAACAGCGTACAGGTAAAATCCAACGAAATTCCTTATACCGCAACGAACAAAGCTGAGGTAAAAATCATATCTCACATGCTTCAGAAGAATGCCGTGAGCTATGACTTCGGCACCAAGAAGATCACCTGGGAGCTTCAGATAAACAGAAACTGCCAGGAACTGAAGAACGCTACAATTACGGATACTCTGCCTGACGCAAACTGGAAGTTCGACAAAGACTCCATTAAACTCTATGATCTGTCCGGCAGTGAGGTTAGGGACTTTAATCCTGAAACAGACATTACGATTACGGGTACAGGCGACGGAGAAACAGAAGTTATGACCGTCACACTGCCCGACAGAGTGGCAAGACCGCACTACTCCGGTGAAAAATTTATGTACACGCTTAAGTACACGACGAGCGTAAAGAACGACGACGTGCTTAAGAGCAACGAGACGGTTTACGTTAAAAATAAAGCTGTACTTAAATATGACGGAGGCCCCAGCAGCGGTGTAGAGACATGGACAAGGCAGAATGTCGGTAATAGCATTCTTCGAAAGAAGGGCAGTAACGCAACCTTCCAGAAGGACGGATTGCTCGCATGGACTATCGATGTAAACCTCAACCGCGCCGATATGTCTGCTTACAACACAATTTACGATGAGCTTGCAAACGGACTTAACTACAAGAGCGTTAAGGTTAACGAGCTTTATTATAAGAATAATATGCTGACCGAGGGCGAAGAGCTGACCGAGGGCGAAGACTACACGGTTTCGTTTGACAGCAAAACAAGAGTTGTTGCGATTACATTCAGTGACGAAAACGCTTTCAAAGAAAAGGCTTACCGCATAGTTCTTTCCACACGAGTAATGGAGAGCGGAAAATATTCCAACACTGTTTACTACGCAAAGAGCAGCAGTGAAACGTCTAAGTGGGACGCCGATTCCGAGAAGGAAATTGACGCAAACTACAGCGGCGGTTGGACAAACCTCCCGGACGGTTTGGGCGCACTCACGATAACAAAGCTTAACAAGCTCACTCTTGCATCACTTAAGGGCGCAGAGTTTAAGATTGACGGCTCAGCTTACAGTGATAATAACGAAGAAGCAAAGAATGTTTCGGTCACGGCGACGACGGGCGAGGACGGAACAGTTTCTGTAATTCTTCCCGCAGGTACTTATGATGTCACCGAGATTAAAGCTCCTGACGGATATATTACAAGCGGCGAAACACAGAAGGTTACAGTTGCCCAGAAAGCCGAAACGTCCGTGACGTTCAAGAATGCTCCGAAACAGGAGAACAAGGGCGTTATTTTCATCACAAAGACGATAGACGCCAAGGATGAGGCTACCGCAAAGGATTTGCCGAAATCCGATTTGGCAAACGACATCAAGTTTGACATTCAGTACGAGGAAATGGGTCCTGCTGTAAGCGGCTCTGATGACGGTCCGAGCTACGAGTGGGTCACCGTAAAGAGCATTAAGCTCTCGGAGTTCACAACCGAGGATGAAAGCGGATGCAGCTGGCGTTACAGCTATAACGCATACCCGGGCAGAACTTACCGAGTTGTTGAGACTGTCGGCGACGAGGTAGTCGGCTGGAGCTTCGTCAAGGCAAGCAGCACGATTGCAGACGTGACAACTGACGGTGATACATCGGCAAGCTTCAAGTTGGCTAAAGACACAGAAGTTGAAGTTTCGTTCACCAACACTTACGGCAAAACATATACCGCACAGATAAACAAGCAGACCGAGGACAAGGCGGCTCTCAAGGGCGCATTGCTTCAGATTTATGACGAGAGTGGTAAGCTTGTAGAGTACTGGACAAGTGACGGTTCGGCTCACACATTCACAGCAGTTTCGGGCACATACAAGTTACATGAGGGTAAAGCTCCTGCGGGATACGACACGGCAGATGACATCACATTTACAGTTACCGCAGACGGCAAGGTAACGATAGCCGATAAGGAAGTTTCCGCTGTAACAATGACCGATAAGCTCACAAATCGTGATGTCGAAATCAGCAAGCAGAATGTAAGCGGCGAAGAGATTAAAGGCGCTCAGCTTTCTGTTTACGAATATTACAGCAGCGAAGACGGCGATGATGAAGACAGCTACGATGAAGATCGTGAGGGCTATGATGATGGCGAAGATGACGGCAATGCCGAAGCCGACGATGAAGATCGCTATGGCGATTTGATAGAGTCTTGGTCGAGCGACGGAACTCCGCATAAGCTCAAGGTTCCTATGGGCACTTACGTACTCTGCGAGGATGGCGTACCTGCGGGCTACATGGAATCGGTCGCGATTGTGTTTACCGTTGACGCAGAGGGAAATGTTTTCGTCGATGGCAAGAAAGTAGATTCAGTCGTTATGATTGATGAATATGCCGAGCGCAAGGTCGAAATCAGCAAGAAGTCGGTCGGCGGCGAGGAGCTCGAGGGAGCAAAGCTCACCGTAACAGACAAGGACGGCAAAGTTGTTGATACTTGGACAAGCACAAAGGAAAGCCATACAATCACAGTACCGATGGGTGAATACACACTCCATGAGGATGCCGCACCAGCCGGATATGATGTAACAAACGACATTACATTCGTAGTTGACGAGAACGGTAAGGTAACGGTTAACGGCGAGGAAGTAACAGAAGTTACAATGGTTGATGACTTGACTCAGCGTGATGTCGAAATCAGCAAGAAGTCAGTCGGCGGCGAGGAGCTCGAGGGAGCAAAACTCACCGTAACAGACAAGGACGGAAACGTAGTTGATTCTTGGACAAGCGAAAAGGAAAACCATACAATCACAGTACCGATGGGTGAATACACACTCCACGAGGATGCCGCACCGGCCGGATATGATGTAACTAACGACATTACGTTTGTTGTTGACGAGAACGGCAAGGTAACGGTTAATGGTGAGGAAGTAACCGAAGTCACAATGGTTGATGACACAACCAAGTGGGATGTTGAGATAAGCAAGGTAGACGCTACCACAAGCAAGGAAATTGAGGGCGCAAAGCTTGAGATTAAGGATGCTGACGGCAATGTTGTTGCATCGTGGACGTCAGGCTCTGACGGAAAGAATTCCGACGGCAGCTTAAAGACTCACACAGTATCTCTCCCGTTCGGCACATACACACTTACCGAGAAGACCGCACCTAAGGGATATGAGGTCGCAGAGACCATAACATTCACAGTCGGCAAGGATGGTAAGGTTGAGGGCGGAAAGGTTGTTATGAAGGACGCTAAGACGCCTGAGGTAACTCCTACACCGTCAGCTACTCCGAACTCGAATTCCGGTACACCTAAGACGGGTGACGATAGCAACATTCATCTTTGGGTTATCCTGTTTGCTGTAAGCGCATGCGCACTCACAGGCACAGCGGTAATCAAGAGAAGAAAGCAGAAATAATCTAAACTCAAATCTGTTTTGAGTTAAAAAAATCGGGGTGCTCCTCACGGGGAGCACCCTTTTTTAATTAATGATGAAGTTTGAAATGGTCTGTTTTGGGCTTTGTTTTTGGTGGATTATTTCGCCATTCTGTTCTTTATATTTTTAGTGTAAATAATACGGCACAGAGAATATCCGTCTACAAACGCTTTGCGTTTTTGACGTATTCTCTGTGCCTTTTCGTCTGTTTGTTTTTTGTGGGATTATTTGATTAGCTGTTTTGTATTTTTCTTGGTGTGATTAACTCGGCTTTCGCTGTCAACTACGGTCGCTTTGCTCCCTAAAGGCACTGCGTGCCTTTGGTTGACTGCTTAAGCCTACACTTTTTTAATCGGCACTTCGTGCCTCTTTATTCGTTCATTATTAATTATTATTTATTAATTATTAATTAATAGTGGGCTCCGCCCACACCCGTTCGCTTTTTGAAAAAAGCGAAACCAAAAACTTT
>CAVFCW010000009.1:0-77318 GCA_963621245.1 uncultured Prevotella sp.
CAAAAAACTTTTTGACGAAGCTTTTAGATTTGTTCGCCGCTCTTTCGAACAGCTTAGATATTATAACATTTCGAAAATCGTTTGTCAAGAGTTTTTTAAACCTTCCGGTAAAAAATCTTTTTGATTTTCTGTACTCTTGCCGAGTACTTTGCTATAATACCACCTGATTCATCAAAAGTCAAGCCTTTTTTTATTTTTTTGTTTCGCTTTTTATTGTCACATTTTTCCCATTGTGTTATAATCTTCTCGTATTGCATATAAGCGTATTATAACGATTATATCTCTACTATTATAAATCTTTTTATCCCTTTTAATTTAAAGAGGTATATTATGCCAATCAGAATTAATATGGATTTACCCGCTCTCGAAGTGCTTGAATCCGAGAATATATTCGTCATGACTCCCGAGCGAGGCGAAAGTCAGAAAATCCGTCCGCTCAATATTCTTCTTCTTAATCTCATGCCGACAAAGCAGGAAACCGAAATTCAGCTTCTCAGGCTTCTCGGTAACACACCCCTTCAGGTTAATGTAGATTTCATTCATACCGCCACTCATTTAAGTAAGAATACTTCATCTTCTCATCTGAATACTTTCTATAAAGTTTTTGATGATATTAAAGATAACCGCTATGACGGAATGATTATAACCGGTGCGCCTGTTGAGAAGATGGAGTTCGAAGAGGTTGACTACTGGGATGAGATTTGTCAGATAATGGAGTGGAGCAAAACCAATGTTTACAGCACTCTTCATATTTGCTGGGGTGCTCAGGCAGGTCTTTACTATCATTTCGGAATTCAGAAATATCTGATGAAAGAAAAACTAAGCGGAATTTATCATCATACCGTTCTCAATCCCTTACATCCTCTGATGCGCGGATTCGACGATAACTATTTTGCTCCGCACTCACGATATACCGAGGTTCTTTTTGAGGATATAAAGAAGCACGCTGAGCTCATTCCGCTCTCTTACAGCGACTTGGCAGGTCTTCATATTATTGCCGAGAAAAACGGCAGACAGTTTTTCGTCACGGGACACGCCGAATACGACCGCGACACTCTCGCAAAAGAATATTTCCGTGACGTAAACAAAAATCTCAATCCGAAAGTCCCTTATAACTATTTTCCAAATGACGATCCGAGCAAAACTCCTCCTTTCACTTGGAGAAGCAACGCTCATCTTCTTGTATCGAACTGGCTCAATTATTATGTCTATCAGCAAACGCCGTTCGATTTGAAAGATCTCGAGCACCTGTCATTAAATTAATATTCGATTGTTTTAAAAAAAAGAAATTCCCGTAACGGAGGTGGTTAAGTGTGAAAAGTAAATTACTTTTTGAGAGTTACCCGTTTATAGTCAAAGATAATTTGACGCTTACAAAAATCCAGGCATCTCAGTCAGAGTCGTTAATTAAACTTATAAATGACTCCGAATATACTCAGTTCAGTCCGCAAAAGCCTTTGTACAACGACTTTAACATCACCGACCTTTACCGTCAGACTGACGCACTTTACCGTGCGGGACAGGCTGTTTGGCTTGGCGTCGGCAAGGACGATGATTTCCGTACTCTTGACGGAATTGTCATTCTTAAAGATTTTGACTCCAAAACAGATTCATGCACGATTGATTTTAATTTCTCAAAAGATACAGAAGATTTCGAACGCATTGTTTTCACTTTGAATACAGTGCTTGAATACATGTTCGATGAAATTGAAATTTCGAGAATCAAAGCTGTTTGTCTGCCACAAAACACAAGATATTCAAACTACCTCAAAGAATGCGGATTTATTCTTGAGGGGACATCGAGAAACGGTGACTATTGGGACGGCAAAGGAGTCGTTTCGGTCAGCACCTACTCCATGTTGAGAGAGGATTATTTCAGCTTAAATCAAAATTCAGTACAAACAAAGGAAACACCATGAAAAAACAGATTTTTATTATACTCGGCGCAGTCCTCGTTCTCTCACTTTCGGCTTGCTCGTCAAACTCTGCAAGCGATAATTCTTCTGCAAGCTCCTCCGCTTCAGAGACAAGCGAAACAAGCGAGGTTTCAAGCGCCGCCTCCTCCGACCCGTATGAGGCATTTCGTGACGAGGCAAATTCACTTGCAGAGAGCTCCGACGCTAACGCTTCAAGCGATTCAAGCACAGATGACGGCAAAGTAGCTACTGTAAACAACGAGTACGACAGCGTTTATCTCCAGTGGAAATACAGCAACTGGGAATCAGCATCTGATACCGACCGCCGCAAGTGCGCCGAGGCTTATCTAGGATATTACGGCGATGTTCTCGGCTGGAAAGTTACGGATGAAGACAAAACCGACGAGCAGCTTGAGAAAATAGAAGATTCTCTCTCGTCTGCACTCAAGAAAAACCCCGATTTCAGCGTTCAGGAGATTATCCTCTACATTCTCTCCGATGACGGTTCATCATCAAACGCAGAATAAGCGAATAAAAAATTAAGCAGGATACTTTCGACGGTATCCTGCTTTTCTGTTGTTTACTTTTTGCCGTTTATTTTGTCTATGATTATCGGACGGATTTCAGATGCCATATAGAACGATCCGCAGACGATAAACGCAGAGTTCTCGTTCTCTTTTAGATAATCAAGAGCCTTGTTTACAGCCGTCTCATTGTCCGAGGAACTGCTATTCTCGCAGTATTTTGCGCATGCCGCCGCCAAATCTTCTGCTTTCATCGAGCGTGGATTCTGCGGTTTAACGCAAATCACAGTGTCCATAAGCGGAACAACCTCGCAAAGATAGCTGTCTATATCTTTATCTGCCATCATGCCCATTACGGCAATTTTCTTTTTATCGGAGAGATTATCGATAAGCACGTTTCTGAGTGCTTTTGCGCAGTCGCCGTTGTGTCCGCCGTCAACGAGAATTACGGGATCTTTTGAGAGTATCTCCATTCTTGCGGCAATTGAAGCCTTTGAAAATCCCGACTTAATCTGTTCGTCTGAAATATCAAAACCTTTATTTCGAATCACACGAACCGCATTTAACGCACCGATTGAATTATACACCTGATGAATTCCTGAAAACGGAATGTGGTAACTTTCACCGTCAAGAATATAATCCGTACCGAAAAGATCGCTGTTTTCGATTTTAAGCGAAGAAATATCCGGCTTAATCAAATTTGCGTTTCTCTCGCGGCAAACCTCGTCAAATACCTTTTCGGCTTCCTTTGCCAAGTTGCAGTAAAGCACGACGTCACCGTTATTTTTTACAATACCCGCTTTTTCAAACGCAATTTTATCTATTGTGTCGCCGAGATACTGCATGTGATCGAGTGCAATGCTTGTTATTACAGCGCACTCGGGACAATCGATTATATTCGTTGCGTCAAATCTGCCGCCCAAGCCGACTTCAAGAACAACTATGTCGCATCCGCTCTCATAAAACCAGTTGAAGGCAAGAGCCGTAATAAATTCAAACTCCGTAATATCGGTATCAAGTCGCTCACAAGCTGCACTTGTTATTTTAATCTGTTCGATAAGCTCGTTTTCGGGAATCATCTCACCGTTTATAATGAATCTCTCACGAAACTCAACCACATAAGGCGATGTGTAAAGTCCCGTCTTGTATCCTGCTTCCCTCAAAATCGAAGAAATGTACGTGCAAGTTGTGCCCTTTCCGTTCGTTCCCGCAACATGCACAAATTTCAGCTTTTTCTGCGGATTTCCCATCTCGTTCAAAAGTGCTCTTATATTATCAAGCCCAAGTTTTGAGCCGAAACGCAAACGGGAATTGATAAGCGCTATCGCTTCTTCGTAATTCATATTCTTTCTCTCCGTCAAATCAGTATTTGTTACGGATATAATAGCACCGCAAACGGAAAACTACAAGAAAAAAAGCCGAGAACTCTCGCCTTTCTTCCCGAAACGGATAATTTTCAACTGCCGGGCTCGCTCTTGTTGATAACTGACTCCGTTTTCTCGCAAAAAGAAGCACAACCGAATTAACGGCTGTGCCCCCTTACAATAAAATCGAATATGATTTTATACAATTTATTTTACTTCAAATTATTTCAAAGCCTCGAGAGACTCCTTGATAAGTCTGATTTTCTCGGTAAGTTTCTCGCCGTTTGCTCTTACGCCCGCAACAACATTTTCCGGAGCCTTGCTCATAAACTTCTCGTTGTTGAGCTTAGCGTTAACGGTGTCAAGCTGCTTCTGAGCACCCTCAAGCTCCTTGTTAAGACGCTTTTTCTCAGCCTCGAAATCAACAAGCTCGTTCATCGGAATATATGCCTTACAGCTCTCTGTGACAACTGTTACGGCACCCTCAACCTCGAAGCTCTCACCTGTCTCGCAGCCGGAAGCGTAAGCCAAACGCATAATAGCATTCTTCTCGGTATCGAATGCGTCAGGCTCTGCCGTCTCGATGTAAATGTGAGCCTTCTTTGACGGAGGAACATTCATATCGGATCTTCTTGCTCTTACGGCACGGATAAGGTTCATAACCTTCTCCATCTCTGCAGCCTCTGTGGCAAAATCAAGAGCCTCATCGTACTTGGGCCAGCTTGCTACAACAAGTGCCTCGCCCTCGTGAGGAAGTGTCTGCCAGATTTCCTCTGTGATATACGGCATAAACGGGTGAAGAAGCTTTAATGTGGAGCTCATAACAAAAACGAGTACCTGTCTTGCGGAAGCGGCACTGTCTTCGTCCTCGCCGTTCATTCTTATCTTTGCAAGCTCAATGTACCAATCGCAGAAATCGTCCCAAAGGAAGTCGTAAAGCTTGCTTACGGCAATACCGAGCTCGAACTTGTCGAGGTTATCGGTTACCTCTTTGGTCACGTTATTGAACTTGGAGATTATCCACTTGTCCTCAAGATAGAGTTTCTCGGGAATTTCGCACTTAACGTCCTTGCCCTCGATGTTCATGAGAATGAATCTTGCGGCATTCCAAATCTTGTTTGCGAAGTTTCTTGATGCGTTAACTCTCTCGTCTGAGTAACGAATATCATTTCCCGGGCTGTTGCCTGTTACGAGAGTGAATCTGAGTGCGTCCGCGCCATACTTTGAAATCTCCTCGAGCGGATCGATACCGTTGCCGAGCGACTTACTCATCTTTCTGCCCTGAGAATCACGAACCAAGCCGTGGAAAAATACCGTCTTGAATGGAACCTCGCCCATGTGCTCGATGCCCGAGAAAATCATTCTTGCAACCCAGAAGAATATGATGTCATATCCCGTTACAAGAGTGTTTGTCGGATAGAAGTATTTTAGCTCCTCTGTCTCATCGGGCCAACCGAGAGTGGAGAACGGCCAAAGTGCCGAAGAGAACCAAGTATCGAGAGTGTCCTCGTCCTGCTTTAAGTTGCTGCCGCTGCACTTCGGACAAGTGCAAACGTTAGTCTCCGAAACTATCGTCTCGCCGCAATCGCCGCAGTACCAAGCGGGAATTCTGTGACCCCACCAGAGCTGACGGGAAATACACCAGTCGCGGATATTTTCCATCCAGTTGTAATAGGTCTTGTTCATTCTCTCGGGAATAAACTTAACCTCGCCGTTCTTAACGGCTTCAACAGCCGGCTTTGCAAGCGGCTCCATCTTAACAAACCACTGAGTGGAAACTCTCGGCTCAACAACAGTACCGCAGCGGTAGCATGTTCCGACATTGTGCTTGATAGGCTCAATCTTTATGAGAAGTCCGAGCTCCTCGAGCTCCTTGACAACAGCCTTTCTGCAATCGGCAGAAGTATAACCGTTGTATTTTCCGGCATTCTCGTTCATTGTGCCGTCATCGTTCATAACGTTGATAACGGGGAGATTATGTCTCAAACCGACCTCGAAGTCGTTCGGATCGTGAGCCGGCGTTATTTTAACAACGCCCGTTCCAAAATCCATCTCAACGTACTCGTCGGCAATAATCGGAATTTCCTTGTTGACAATGGGAAGTGTGACCGTCTTTCCGACAAGATTCTTGTATCTCTCGTCATCGGGGTGAACTGCTACGGCAGTATCGCCGAGCATGGTCTCGGGTCTTGTTGTTGCAAGCTCGATGTAACCGCTTCCGTCAGTGAGCGGATAACGAAGATGCCAGAATGAACCTTCCTTCTCCTCGAACTCAACCTCTGCGTCAGAAATCGAAGTCTTGCAGTGCGGACACCAGTTGATGATTCTCTCACCGCGGTAGATAAGTCCCTTGTTGTAAAGCTTTACGAAAACGTGCTTGACAGCCTTGCTGCAGCCCTCGTCAAGAGTGAATCTCTCTCTCTCCCAGTCACAGGAAGAACCGAGTTTTTTTAGCTGCTCGACGATTCTTCCGCCGTACTGCTTTTTCCAATCCCATGCTCTCTCGAGGAATTTCTCTCTGCCGATATCTTCCTTTGAGATTCCTTCCTTGCGCATTGCCTCAACGATTTTAGCCTCTGTTGCAATGGACGCATGGTCGGTTCCGGGAAGCCAAAGTGTGCTGTATCCCTGCATTCTCTTCCAGCGAATAAGAATATCCTGCAAGGTGTTGTCGAGTGCATGACCCATGTGAAGCTGACCCGTGATGTTCGGTGGGGGGATAACTATTGTGTAAGGTTCTTTATCGGGGTCGGGAACAGCATGAAAATAATTTCCTTTAATCCAGAAATCATAAATTCTGTCCTCAACCTCGTTCGGCTCGTAAGCCTTAGCAAGCTCTTTTGCCATGTGGTTTCTTCCTTTCGTATGTAAATTATTGCTTTCAGTAAATAAAAAGCGTTGGCAGGCAAACAAAAAACCGCCTCAGGAAAACCCTGAGACGGAAAATATCCGCGGTACCACTCAGATTGTCTCGAAATATCTCAAGACCACTTTAAGGCTCATTCAAGCCCCCGGCAATTTACGCCGCCGTCTGCGGGAAGGTTCTACTCGGAAATCCTTTCTTCCTTCCGGCTCAGAAGTGACAGACTGCGCTTTTCTCCTGTCTGCTCTCACCAAATGCCGACTCTCTTTGAGGATAGGGGCGCGTCACTCTTCGTTTTCGCCTTTTATTCTGCTTACTCAGAATTGTAGCAAACCGAAATGAAAAAGTCAACCGATTAAAGCCGATTTTAGCTTGCTTTCTCCGATAAAACCTGCCCCAAGCACTTCTTCTGCTCATAATTTTTAACATGCTTTGCGTTATATTTCGGCTCGAAAGGGCTGTATTTTGCAAAATAAATGCAAAGTCTCTTTGCCGTTAGTTCTAAATGTGACCGTTTTGTGATAAAATTCAATTGTAAAAATAATCAATCATAGAGGAATATCCATTGAATTCACACACGTTAAGCCGAGGTTTCGGCTTAAAGATCTTATCGCTTTTTTTGTCGGTAACGGTTCTTTTTAGCGTTTTCAATATCTGTTCCTTCAAGGCAAGCGCCGATGACGAAAAACTCGTTGCCATAACGTTCGATGACGGCCCCGGACTTTACACCTCCGACCTCATAGACAGGCTCAACGAGCGTGACGTCAAGGCGACCTTCTTCATAGTAGGCTCAAACGCCGAGTACTACCCCGATGTCATAAAAAAAGCCGCCGACAGCGGCCACCAGATAGGAAATCACTCCTGGGATCATTCGCTTTTGACTAATCTTGGTGCCGATGAAATAAAATCAGAGATTAATTCCACCAATAAGGTCTTAAAACAAGCCGACGGAAAAGATACGCATTATCTGCGTCCCCCCTACGGCGAATTTAACTCCGACGTCTCAGCGGCGGCGGGAGCACCTATGGTCTACTGGTCGGTTGACACCGAGGACTGGAAAACTCTCGATTCTCAGGCGGTCTACAACTCCATAATGAACAGCGTCTATGACGGTGCGATAATACTCTGCCACGACATTTATGATACAAGTTGTGACGGAGCAATTATGGCGATTGACGCCTTAAAAGCCGACGGCTGGACATTCGTCACGGTTGAAGAACTTCTTTCAAGACGTGGCATAAGTCCCGAAAACGGAGTTATGTACTACGACGCAAAGAGTTCATCGAGTGAAGCGGCAGCAACGCCCGAGCCCACGGAAGAACCCACTCCCGAGCCGGAAAACGAAAAGAATGAAGAAAACACCGAAGAGGAAAGCTTTGAGAGCATAACTTTGACGGAAGAAATCACACTTTTTGCAGAAGCCGCATCAGATTCTGATATTGTCGGACTTATAAGCGCAGGCACGGCTGTCGAGGTTTCAAACAAAGAAACTGACGGATTTAAGCTTGTAAAAACTTTATGGGGCGAGAAAGGCTATGCCAAAACATCTTCCCTTGAAAGCAATAAGAGCGATACCGAAACAGATAAACCGAGTGTACCGGATTCTTCGCTTAATATCCGCAAGGTAACAAAATCTACCGTAACGCTCTATGCGTCAAACGAAAAAGACAATGTTCTCGGATATATAGGCGGCAAAGAGGAAGTGACCGTTCTTCAAAAATCGGATGACGGAATCTGCCTTGTTCGCACAGACAGCGGAAAAATCGGCTACACAACAGAAAAAGCACTTCAAAATTATCACACACAACCATATAAATCGGTAATACTTAATATCCCTGAAACAGGCACGCTGCTCACGGACACAAACCTTCGAAGCGCGCCGAGCGAGAATTCGGCAATCAAAGGAGTTATCTCCAAGGGAGCCGAGCTCACCGTCACAGGTTCTTCGGGAATGTGGTTCGAGGTAAGCTGGGGCGACATAAACGGCTATGTGAGAGACTATACTCTTTCACGAAGCGAAAAAAGCTGTTTTGAAAAGGCCTATGTAATCTCGGACGCCAAGCTAAAAAGTGCAAGAGACGACTCCTCTGATTCCATCGGATCGGTAAAAGAGGGCGCAAGCGTATACATAATAAGCAAAAATGAGGACGATTTCACTATGATACTCACCTCCTCCGGCGCTATCGGTTATGTAAAAAGCGAGGCAATCGAAACAAATTAAGCATACAACCCATTTTAAGGTTTACGACTATATTCAAGAAACGAAAGGATTGATACAAATGACTAAGCGAATCACAGGGAGGATGCTCTCGGCTTTTCTCACATTAGCCATTGCATTCACATGTATCATTACCCCGCAAACCTCTGTTAAATCAGAGGCTGCAACCAAAACGGGAATCGGTCTTGCAGAGTTCGGTCTTCAGGCATACAAGGACGGCTGGCAGTATTCCTACGGTGCATGGGGAAACTACAAGGTGAACGGAAAATACGCTTCCGACTGCTCGGGACTTATCTACGCTTACCTTTGCTGGGACGAAGCTCAGGCAAATGCGTCTCCGAACTACTTCCCCACAGCAAACTACAGCTGGCCGAGAGCCGCAACACCGCAGTATAATTTCTGCGTTCAGACGGGCGATATTTCAACCATTCCGAGAACTCACGGTCTTCTCGTCTTCTTCCCAAATCAGGACCACGTAGGTATCTATGTCGGTAACGGCTACGCAGTCGATAACTCCGACTACGGAACAAACATGGTTTACAGAAAGATTGCCGGCAGAGGCTGGGTCGCATGGGGCAAGCTCAAGAACGTTTCCTATCCGACAAACGGCTGGTATAAGTTCAACGGCAAAGTTTACTACTACAAAAACGGCGAATATGTCGTAAGCAAAACTCTCACCATTGACGGCACAAAATACACCTTCAGTGCGGCAGGTATCCCCAATCCGACTCCTAAGGGCTACACAACCGGCGGCGGAATCATTGATGAAGACGGCGGCAGCAGTGACAGCTATCCCGATAACACAAGCATCTCAATGTACGTAACGGCAGACGCCCTCAACATCAGAAGCGGCCCAAGCACTTCTTCAAGCGTTCTCAAGGTCGTAACTCAGAACACAAAGCTCACTGTTACAAACAATTCAAACAGCTCATGGTACAAGGTTAAGCTTTCTGACGGTACAGTCGGATACGCAAGCGCCGAGTACTTGGCAAAATCCCAATCGGCAACAGCCACGCCAAAAGTAACGGCAACGCCAAATCCGAATGTTGTCTCCATTTCAGCTAAGACTACGGCATATGTTTACTTGAGGTCGAGCACGAGCTCATCTTCAACGGCACTCAAAATTGTCGCTAGCGGCGTAAGCCTCACGATAACAAACAAGTCCAACTCTAACTGGTACAGAGTAAGACTTGCCGATAATACGGAAGGTTACATCTACTCGGCTTATCTTAAGACAGTCACACTCTCGCCTTACACAGCTAAAATCAACAAAGCATGCAATCTTCTCAAGAATGCTTACAACTCTGCAACTGTGGTCACTAAGCTTTCAAAGAACGAGATTGTAACCGTCACAAAAAGATCAAGCTCAGGCAAGTGGTACTATGTAACCACTTCTTCGGGCAAAAAAGGTTGGGTATATTGGAGCTACACAACTCAGGTTGCAACAAAAACAGGTACAACAAACGCTAACCTCAATTTCAGATCAAAGGCTTCTACTTCTTCATCGGTTATCAGAAAGCTTAATAAGGGCACAAAGGTAACCATAGTAAGCACGGCGACCTCCGGTTGGCTCAAGGTTGTTCTCTCAGACGGTACGTCAGGATGGCTCTCATCCAAGTATGTAACTACCTCGGTATCCGCAAAAGTAACAGCCGATTACCTCAACATCAGATCCGGCGCAAGCTTAAGCGCATCTGTAAAAACAGGCGCTCCTTACGGAACCAAGTGCACAATCATCGCTTATATTGACAAATCGTGGTATAAAGTAAAACTTTCAAACGGCACCATCGGTTACGCAAGTACAAGCTGGATTAAAGAAACCTAACTTAATACTTAACGGCTTCGCTTTTGCGGAGCCGTTTCCTTTTACAAAAACAGCTGTTACGAGACTTAACCGTAACAGCTGTTTTTCTTCGTTATTCTCTTTATTTTACATAGATGACTGTAACGTCTCGGTGAAGCCTTAAAACCGATGCCGGCACCAAGGGCTTAACGGATCCGTATATCGATCTCTCGACAATTTCCGCCTTGCCTTCTCCGGCGATTAGGAGCAGTTTTTTGGCCTTCATAATCGTGCCTATTCCCATGGTTATCGCATAGCGTGGAACGTCCTCTTCCCTCTCAAAAAGCCTGGAATTGGCTTTTATCGTGCTCTCTGTCAGTTTAACCTTGTGAGTTTCGGGCTCAAAGCTATCAGACGGCTCGTTAAAACCTATGTGACCGTTGTTTCCGATTCCGAGAAGCTGCAAATCGGCATAGCCTAAGTTCTTACACAAATTCTCATAAGCGGCACACTCCTCATCGGGATCGGCAAGTCCGCTCGGAACAAAGGTGTTCTTCTTGTCAATATCTATTAGATCAAACAGGTTTTTATTCATAAAATAGCGGTAGCTGTGCTCGTTTTCGGGCGAAAGTCCGCAGTACTCGTCAAGGTTAAGCGTAGTAACATCCGAGAAACTCAGTTTTCCCTCTTTGCAGTCACTCACCAAATCGGCATATGTGCCAAGCGGAGATGTTCCCGTTGCAAGTCCCAAAACGCTGTTCTTTTTTTCGTCTATCTGAGCTTTGATAATATCAGCGGCAGTACGCGAAAGTTCCTCATAATTTCTAACCGTAATAACCTTCATAATAACACACCTTCCTAAATTAACTATCAGGCTTTTCTTTTGCTTGGAATTTGAGCCAGCACAACAGCAGCAAACACAAGCACACATCCGATAATTTCCTTTGCGGACAAAACCTCGCCGAGAATCACAAACCCCGCCAAAGCGGAGAAAACGGATTCAAGGCTCATAATAAGCGATGCGACAGTGGCTTCCGTGTATTTCTGACCGACAATCTGAAGCGTGTAAGCAACTCCGCTTGACATCACGCCGCAGTAAAGAATCGGTATGAGCGCACCTGAAAACGATGCAGCATTCGGATGCTCGAATAAAAGCGCAGCTACCGCCGAGAGAACTCCGCAAGTCAAAAACTGCATGCAGCTCAGTTTCACGGGATCGGTACTGCTGCCGAATTTCTCGCAAACGATTATGTGAAACGAGAAGAGAACCGAGCAAAGAAGAAGCCACCACGAACCCCTGCTGACGGAAAAACCGTCCTTAACGCTCAAAAGAAATGCTCCGATAAGCGCGATAGCCACCGCTTGCCAAACCCGTGCGGCAGGCTTTTTTCCGCCGAACAATCCGAGCACGGGCACAATAACGATATAAAGCGCGGTCAAAAATCCCGCTTCTCCCGCCGTCGTGTATTGAATTCCTATCTGCTGGCATGCGCTCGCCATAAAAAGGAACAATCCGCAGATTGCTCCGCCTTTTATGTGGGATTTGTCTTTATTTTCGTTTCCGCCATTTTTCATAAAAAGAATAAGCGGAACAAGAATCAAAGCACCGACAAAGCTCCTTGCCGCCAAAAAGGAAAACGGCTTTAGATAACTTGTACCCATACTCTGAAATACAAACGCCGTGCCCCAAATCAGTGCGGTCACCGCAAGCAAAAGCGGCCCTTTTATTTTATTTATACCGTTCATTTATTCTTTCCTTCCGTGTCCCTTAATCAAGCTATATCATAAAGCTTAAATAGAAAAATATCAAGCCTGATAAAAGCTTTTAGAGCAAAATTTTGAACAAATATTTTTCTTTAAAATTAACGTAAAAAAAGCCGGACATCAGGCGCACAAACGCTTGATATCCGACTTTATAGATTCTTGTGTTATCTTCTTTTTAAGCGTTGTCTCTCGTGAGATTTTTCATCCAGTTGTAGGACTTAATCTTAAAGAAAGCAACTATGCACTTTAAAATCTGATCGCACTTGAGGCACGCAAAAACAACCCATGCTGGTGCGCCCATTTTCCATGCGATGAAAGCGGACGGCAAAACCACAAGCAAAACGAAAATCGTGTCGTTGATGAAAACAAAGCTTATGTCGCCGCCGGATTTAACCAAACCGAAAAGCGAAGCCGCCTGATAGCACGTACCGACTATCGTAACACTGAGAACATTGCAGAACTGCACGGAATAATTAACAGCGTCACTTGTTACGGAATAAAGCGAGATAAACGGCATCTTGAGGAAAAATACCGCTATTCCCGAGAGAATACCGACAATAAGGAAAATTATCTGCGTCGTTCTTGCGTATTCCTTCATCTTCTCGTATTCGCCCGCTCCGACTGTCTTACCCGTGATAATTCCGATGGACTGAGAAATTCCGTTCATCCAAACGTAAATAAGGTTATTGAGCGAACCCGTTATGCTTGCAGCAGATATAACCGCAGCGTCAAATCTTCCGAGAATAACACTCTGACCTATCATATTCACGCCCCAAATCACGTTGCCGCCGATTACGGGCAGACCGTATCTCACAAAGTCGCCGAGCATGGCTTTGTCGGTGGGAATAAGCTCCCTTAGCTTTAAGCAAAGCTTTTTGTCGACAAAAAGCGTGTAAACGACAGCCACAACCGCCTCGAGTATTCTCGAGATGAGCGTGGCAAGCGCCGCACCGGCAACTCCCATTTTAGGAATGAGTGTGCCAACACCGAAAATAAACACATAGTTAAGTCCGACATTCACGACAAGGGTCATAATTGATATGTACAAGCCGATTTTTGCAGTCTCAACGGCACGCATGCTTGCGATGAACACCTGAGAGATACAGAAAAATATGTAAGATATACCCACTATTTTGAGATAGACAACGCCCTCCCTGACAACGGAATCATCGTTAGTGAGAAAACGAAGAATGGGATTTGTAAAGGTGACCGCACCCAAAGTTAACAAAACGCCGAAAAGAACCGCAAATTTTACTCCAACGGCTATTATTTTCTTGATGCTTTTTGTGTCCTTTTTTCCCCAGTACTGAGCCGCAAGAATAAGAATTGCGCCCTCAACTCCGCCGCTGAAAAGCTGAACTATCGTCTGAATCTGATTTCCCATATAAACGCCGGATATAGCCGCATCGCCAAGTCTGCCTATCATAACGTTGTCGGCAAAGCCTACAAGAAACGTGATGAGATACTGCAAACCCATAGGTATCGCAAGCTTTATAAGCGTGGAATAAAAGCTTTTATCCCTTGTGATAAAAACTTTCTTTTGATTAGCACTTTCCAAAACACAACACTCCCTAAATATATTTCAACAATATATATTTTAACACTTATAAAAACAAAATTAAAGACTTTAAACTATTTTTGATAAAATTCAGTCAATTTTCTTTATCTGTTTTATGTTTTTATGTTTTATCAGATGCAAGTGCACTTTTCACAAACTTTTTGTGGCTTATTGACAATCGCAAATTTCGGTGCAAAAATGTTTACAAACAAGTTTTTTGGAGGAAAGAAATGAAGATTTACGCATTTGAAGTAAGACCGGACGAACAGGCTATGTTTGAAACGCTCAAATCGCCCGAGCTTGAAATCACAACGTCACCGGAGATACTCACTCTCGATAATATCGGCTTGGTTGAGGGATGTGAAGCCGTTACAACTCTCGGCATGACAAAATGGAACGACGCTCTTCTCAAAAAAGCCGCCGAGCTTGGAGTTAAATGCATTTCAACTAGAACTATCGGCTACAACCACATTGACCTCAACGCTTGCAAAGAGTACGGCATTAACGCTTGCAATGTAAGCTACGGCCCCGACAGCGTGGCAGACTTCGCACTCATGCTCATGCTTATCGCACTTAGAAAATATAAGCCCGCAGTTTACCGCCAGAACGTCAACGATTTCTCTCTCGGCGGACTTCAGGGCAGAACAATCAACGGTATGACAGTCGGCGTTGTCGGCACGGGCAAAATCGGCTATGCCGTCATAAAGAGACTTAAAGCTTTCGGCGCAACAGTTATCTGCCACGATAAATTCGTCAACAGCAAAGTTGCCGAGATTGCCGACTACGTGAGCCTTGACGAGCTCTACGCAAGAGCGGATATGATTACCTATCACATCCCCCTCACCGCCGAGAGCGCAAGAATGGTAAACTCCTACACCTTAAGCCAGATGAAAGACGGCGTTGTCCTCATCAATACTGCAAGAGGCGAGCTTATGAACGTTGAAGACCTCATCCACGGCATTGAGACAAAGAAAATCGGCGCACTCGCAACGGACGTTTTTGACGGCGAGCTCAACATCTATCACGAGAGCCACATCAACGATATCATCTCGAACCGTGAAATGGCATATCTGCGCCAGTTCCCAAATGTAGTCATGACTCAGCACATGGCATTCTATACGGACGCCGCCGTAAGAGAAATGGTCAAGAACGGCGTTGAGGGCCCCGTTGCCGTATTAAACGGCAAAGAGTGGAGAAACAAACTCGTCTAACCACCAATACATTTAAGCAAAAAAGAACCGATCTCTTTCGAGGTCGGTTTTTTCGTGTCAAATAATATTAAGTACGGCTTTCTTTGTGTGACGGCACATCCGTTTGTCTAATTTGACGGTAGAAACCATCATACCGACTGAATCATACACGCACAATAGCCCTCGTTCGGCTGAAAACAGTTAATTTTAATCTGCTTTTCAAACTGCGGCAAATAGTCATTAAGGCAATAAGCATTACCGTTTAGAGCAACGTCACTGTATGTCACAAGACGTTTTTTGTCGGCATTTGGGAAAATCTCCAAAAAGCTGTGGTCAATCATTTCATTGATGTACATTCCGCTTACTTCAGCCATCTCTCTGTTGCAGTAGCGCAGAACAAAATCCATTCCCTTGCCGTTCTCGGTGAAAACCACCTCGATTACAAAAAACGGATACGGCATATTATCAAGAACCTTAAACCGGCGCGGTGAGAAAGCCTCCGGAGTCTCGTCAACAATGGACTCATTGATAAAATTAATGAACTGCGTCTGGCGTGCGGAACGCCTCTTTCTGCCCGTTACGGTCGTTCCGTCAATTAAATAATAAGTGGTGCCCTCCACCTTTTCAATTTGATTAAGGGCTATCACAACGCCCTTATTGACGGTCACGAATTTACCTGTCGGCAGCTCGTCCAAAATCGCCTTGACGGAAAAATACGTCTCCACGCTTCTGCCGTCAAGCATGTTGATAAAGGTCTTTCCACCGTCTCTTGTGAGCGTCTTAATGCTCTCGGGTTTAACCGAAAATTTATCAAAAAATCTATCTATTGCCGTACTCATTCTCTAAACTAACCCTTACTTTTCTATACCTTAATTATCCTAAAATCTTATACTCTTGCGCACCTCACCGCATAGCGTGACGTGCCGCTCATGGTACAGGTGAAGAGCGTCAAATCCCAATCGTCCTCTTCACTCTTTGACATCATTCCCTCGATGTCTGTTCCATCAATAACTTCGATCCCCAAAACTTCATATCGCCAGACATTATTCTCCATATCCGTTATAGTAACTTCGTCACCGCTCGAGACCGACTCAATCGGCCCAAAATGCGTGATGTAGTTGTGTCCGGCAATTATCATATCGTCCGTGTAAAGCGAACCCGAAAATCGGCAAGGCGAAATTTTCAGTCCCTCATAGCTCCAGTCCTTCATTATCGGAAGAGAAATACCGACAGACGGAATCGTCACATAGCCGATATATTCGTTTCCGTCCACCTCTACGCTCTTCATCTCCTTATCGGGATAGAGCTCGGGCATTACCACCGTGTGCTCGGGAATTACGTCATATTCATTCTCGATTTTCTGAAGCACGGTTTCGCTCGCTTTGCCCGCCTCGGTAGCCTCGGCACGGTTATAAAAGAATAGGGATACTGCCCCTAAAAGTGACACTATCCCCAAAACTATGCAAATATTTCCTAACTTACGTTTCATCGTTCTTCTTGCTCTTTCTTAAGAGCCAGCCGACAGAGAAAAGGATAAGTCCCGAAATTGCGAGAACGGGAATCGGCCAGTTTACTTGTCCCGTCTGAGGAATTTTTGAGGGAGGCGTTGCTGTCGGCGTCGGAGAAGGTGTGGGTGAGCCTGCGGCGGCTGTTTCCATCTTAGGAGAAGCGTCCACATCGTAGACCCATGTGCCGTCCGTGAGTGACGGTGCCGTCACGAGGAAAGAATTAACCTTCAAGTATCCGCTTGCCGCCTTTGTGTTAACCACAAGATAAAGTCCGGCTTTAAGCGATGAGAATTTAAGCGTTCCGTTATCGTCCGTTGTTCCGCTTGCCGTCTCATTTGATGCCTTTTTCTCGAGCGATGCGGCGTAGTCGGCGTCCGAAAGCTTTGAAACATCGACTTCATCGGCGGCAAAATCGCCTACCGTGCTGTAAACAAGATCTCCGTCGTCAAGCGTGACATCGGCTACCTTGTAGAGTTTAAACTCGGCGCCTGAAACAAGCTTGTCGTTCTCTTTGCTCTTAAGCGTTACGGAAACAGAGTTTTCTTTGTCAAAATCGGGAACATTTCCCTCGTTGCTCTCGGCGAATGCCACAAAACATCCGCTTGTCATGACTGCGGCTGCAACAGCGCACACAGCAAAACGGTTTAAAATTGATTTAATCGTCATTTTTTTCACCCCGTTTTTCCTTCTTTGATTTTGTCTTCACTAAAATTATAATCAGCATTATCACGATAAGAGGTATCGCCATAATCGGTGCTGTTTTAATCGGCTCAATCTTGAATGCCTCGGCGGTAACGTGAAGCTCCTCGGTCTCCTGATTCTCGATTCTGTGGCCCGTAACCAAAAGGCGGTGGGTGTTCACGCCGTAGGGCGTACAGGTCAGAAGCGTTACGAGATCCTTGCCCACCTCGATTTGAAGCTTATCCACCTCCTCGGGAAGAACGATTGCAATGTCGTCCACCTCGTAGGTGAAAAGTCGGTCGAGAACGGTAATTTTGAAGGTGTCGCCCACCTCGAGCTTGTCAAGGTTGGAGAAAAGCGTTGCGCTGGGCAAACCTCTGTGAGCCGAGATGACGGCATGTGTGCTCTCGCCGCCTATGGGGAAGCTTGTTCCCTCGAGGTGGCCCGCGCCTACCTGCAAAACGCCCTCATCGGTTCCGTGGTAAATGGGAAGCTGAACGTTAATCTTATCGATCGTAATGTAGCCCATAATGCCCGTTCCCGTAATATCGAGGGTCGTGTCGTAACCTTCGATTTTATAGGGGACAAAGAAAGCGGATGTATCCTCGGCGAGAGCCTTGTTGTAATTCTCTGCCGCCTCAAAATAAGAGGAATAGTCTTCTTTTGTCATATTGGCTACCGCCTCGTCATACTTTGAGATAACCTGTGTGGAATGTCTCACGTTGACATAGTTACTCACGGTCGGATATAACAGCACGGAAAGGCCCACGAAAAAAATCAGGACTAATATAATTGTACTTAAATGTTTTTTCATGGGTCACTCCCTGGTGTTACTTCAAAAGGTAAGTTTAAGGGGTGGGCGTGGGATGTGCCCACCCGCTCAAACAATCAGAATTCGTATGTTATTTTAATTGTATACCTACAATAATCGTACCGATTAATTTAGCTTATTAATTAAGCGTCGTGGTTCATTCTCTTCTTTGTGATGAGAAGTACGAATGCGCCTGCCATGAGAACGCCGCCAACTACGTAGAAGATAGTTGTACCGATGCCGCCTGTGCTCGGAAGAGTTGCGCCGCTCTTGTTAACGATTGTAGCTGTAATTACACCTGTGTCTACATCACCTGTACCGAGGTTGCCGCCGTCAAGCTTTGTGAGCTTAGGATCATCAGATTCTGTATCGTGTGTAGCAGAAACGGTGAACTCGATAGGATCCATAGTCTTGAAACCTGTAGGTGTTGTTGTCTCAACGAGCTTGTAGTTACCGTCGTCAACGCCGTTCCATGCGAATGTTGTGAGGTCGCTGCCTTTAATCTCATCGCCTATTTTTTCGTAATTGCCTTCTTTGTTCTGCTTGAAAAGTGTGAAGCCGGCACCCTTAAGAGGCTCATTCTTCTCGTTAACCTTGTCAACGCTTACCTTGTATGTGAAGACGATGTTCTTGTCGTCAGGAGTTTTACCTGTGTCGCTCGGCTTGGTTGTTCCGTCGCCTGTGTTGTTCGGGTTGTTGGAGAATGTGAGGTTTGCTGTGTTCGGGTTACCTGTGGAACCGATAACTGCATCGCTATCAAGTGTCGCATTGTAAAGAACTACAACTTCGCTGTTTGATGTTGCGCCGAGTGCCTTAACGTCAGTGATTGCAACGTTGAGAACCTTATTGATCTTGTCCCAAGTCATATTATACTGACCAGTAGTAAGTACTGTGCCGTCCTCGCCGCCGATCTTAACCTGAACAGAACCTTCAACCAATGTGAGGTGAGTCATAGTATCGTTGAACTCGAGATAGTAGTGATCAAACTTAGAGATGTCGCCGAGCTTAGCTGTGAGCTTGTAGGGGATTGTGTCGCCGATATCGTAGTCAGCGGAATCCTGCCAGCCTGTTGTCTCGCCTGTCGAGTCGTTTGTGTCCTTAACCTTCTTCTCGAAAGAAGGAACATCTGTCTTTGTGGTAGGTGTTACAGTCTCGTCCGCTTCAGCAACCTTGAGAAGAGTAAGGTTCTTAGCGTCAACTGTGTCAGATACATTTGTTGTATCCTCGATTACATAGTAACCGGTTGCCTCAAATGTAATTGAGCCTGTGCCTTCTATAGCTGCAGAAGTGCCCTTGTTGTCATAAACAGCCTTTGCAAGAGCGACCTGATCTGCTGTTGCGGTTTCAGCCATCTTCTTAGCTGCTGCAGCTGCTGTTGCGTCAGCACCTGTAAGACCGAGATAAGCAAGAAGTCCTTCTGCGTTATAGCCATCAGCCCAAGCGATTTCCTCGAGCTCGCCCTCGTCATTTACAGTACCTGTGAAAACCTGATAAGCCTTGAATGTGTGCTTTGTCAAATTGACTGATGCGCTTGCGGGAATAACCATGCAGAGCATTGTGGCAACTGCAAGTAAGCAAGCAATAATCTTCTTTGTCATATGTTTATCCTCACTTTCAAAAAACATACATTTGTTCTTTTCTTCAAAATTCGTTACCCCACGGGTGGTGGAAGCATGTTTAGTATTCATCACGCTTCCCCCTTGCCCTTACGCCTTTTGAAGTATATTACTGTCAGCGAAGCCGCCATTGTGGCAAGTCCGCCGAATAAGTACGGTGTTGTGCCCGTGCCGCCCGTGTTGGGAAGCTTGTAGGGCTCGCTCTCGGTGTTCTTCTTGTTGTTAACCGTGATAACGCCTGATTGAATGCCCGTGTTGTTAACGTAGGTTACGTTGTAGGTGCTGTCGGGATTAAGCTCTTCAACGGTGTAGTAAACATCAAGAATTTTGCCGTTAACCTCTTTTGTAGCGGGAAGATTCTCCCACTTGTAGGTGTAGCTGTTGGAAGTATTAAGAGTTACAGGTTCGCCGTAAGCCACGGCATCGTCAGAAACCCACTTTGCCTTTGTATATGTGGCTTTCATAGTTGAGGCTGACATTCCCCACTGGAATGATGCATAAATAGTAACATCATCATCAATTGTGCCCGCACTCCAGCTTGATGCACCGCCACTATGTGAAACCTTCGTAACCGTACCGTTCATTTTATATGAGATGTCATTCCAATAGCCTGAAGTTGAGAGCGTAAATTCAGTTCCCGGCGAAACCTGATACTCAACCGAATCATACGTGCTTGTAAAGTCGTTATACTGTGCGACTACCGTTACGGTCTTGTAATTGAGGTGCTTGGTGTTCTGATAAAGCTGAACCTGAATGTCCTTTGTGCCGGAAACCTCGTTGCCGTTAAAGTCGAACCAAAGTTTCTTTACCTGAAGTGTGCCGAGCTTATTCGGAACATAAATCGTGCCGTAACTGTTGTAGGAGATAAAGAGTATATCGTCCTTTGTTATGCCCTCGCTCTTTAAGAGGTTTGAGTTACTCGATGCCCAGCTGTCGGCTGTCGTGCCGCTATCGAGCGGAACAAAATACCAAAGCTTTGTGCCGAGAGTGTATCCCGTCGGAGCTTTTGTCTCCTTGAGGTAATAGAGCGTGTTTCTCGTTATGTTTGTAAGTTTGAGTGAAGCTGTACCCGCACTGTTTGTGACAAGGCTTGTGTCGTTAATCTTGCCCCACGCACTGTCGGAGTACTTATATACATCAAACTCCGCGCCCTCGAGAGTTTTCTGGTATCTGTCCTCGTCAACCTTAACTATCGTAAGTGTGTTTGACTTTGTGACGGTAGCCGCCGAATCGGCTTCCTTAACCTCAACCTTGTTTTCTTTCTCGATTACGGTATCGCCCTCGAGAGAAACGCTGTTGGAGAAACTTGAAAGCGTCTGGCTGTTCCAGTTCTCAATCGTGTAAACATACGAGAGAACGAGCGGTGTTCCATCGGGAATCTCCATCGTGAGGGTGTTCGTGCTCTCATCAAACTTAGAAAGAAAGATGTCGCTGTCGATGAGCGAACCGATGCAGTGGTTACTGGAGTTGCTCTCATCGTAGGAGTAAAGCTTAATCTTGGTCAAGTCAACCGAAACCTTAACTCCGTTCGAAGTTGTGAGTTTATCGGTAAGTGTAAGCGGATTGCCTGCGTTGAGCGTTTCGCCCGCTGGATTGATTGTTACGTAGTAGCGAATGTCGTTTGTGAGCTTTCCGCTGCCGTCCTTAACCTGTTCGCCCGCTTTCTCGAGGACCTCTGTTGTCTTCTTGATGGTTGTCTGGTTCTCGGCAGTCTTGTCGCCCCACTTAGCTATATTGAGGTAATCCTTTGAGCCGTTCTTGAGGTTCTCCCAATATTCATCGGTGATCATAACGGTGTAGTCGATGTAGTAGCCCAAAGTGTTGTTGCTGCTTGTAAGTTCAGTCGGACGTCCCGAAGGAAGCACTACCGTGAGAACGTTGTTCTTAACCGTAATAACAGGCTTGTTTGCGGCATCATTCAGATTGTAATTGCCGTAACTATCACTTTTATATTCCCAATCATAGAAAGGCTTATCAACAATGGATACCTTTACATCACTTGCACTTAACTCAACTCCCTCGGGAAGAGTATCTGTGATTGTGATCTC
Source organism: uncultured Prevotella sp. (assembly GCA_963621245.1). Lineage (GTDB taxonomy): Bacteria > Bacillota > Clostridia > Oscillospirales > Acutalibacteraceae > SIG603. The sequence continues at coordinate 21,845 of CAVFCW010000009.1, forward strand.
ATCGGTAGTGTCGGGCTTGACATAAATTGTGTAGCTGAGCTTTTTATCATCAAGCTTATCGTAATCTACCGTGTATCCGCTTTCCTGATACTTTCCGTCCAACTTAAGGCGTTTCTTAAAGTCGCCCTTCTTTGTGAAGGTAGTCGTGCTTTCACGTTCTATATCGTTGCTCTTAGCCGTATTCTTAATAGTGATCGATTCGTCAGAATCAAGGTCTTTTGTCTCGAAAATCGAGTAGTAGTAAGCATTTATTGTTTTACCGCTCCAAGTGCTGTTCGGCTTGAGTGTGAGAACAAAGCTTACTATCTTTGCGTTCTCATCGCTTATCGTATTTCCGTTTGCATCGGAACCGACTACAGAATCTACACTATACTCGAGATTACTCTGAGAAACGAACCAATTCTTGACCTCGGAAATCGTTGTCCAGTGGACGTTCTCGTCAAACGTTCCGTCGTCCTTAGTGAGCTTATCGGTAACAACTATCGGAGTATCCGTGCCTGCCGTGGGATTGAATGTAATCTTCCACTGCTGGCTTCTCTGCGTTGTTCCCGTTACCTCCTGGCTCTCTCCGTTTGCCTGTTTGCTCGGGAAGAAGTCCGTCGGAAGAACGCCGATAGTCGAATCGTCTTCGTATTTACCCTTATCCGGTACATCAACAACAACCTTGTTTGTCTTTGTTACGGTTTCGTCCGATGCCGTAACAGGTGTTGTGTAAGTTATTGTGTAAGAACATCCGTTATCAACGTGAATCTTACTGTAATTATTATTTACAAATTCAGAGGTAAGGTCGGTGCTCTGCCCGTTGGTGTCGTACTTTTTAACGCTGAGATTGGTAACCTTGCTCCAGTCGATGTTTGTACCGTCCAGAGTATCTGTTATGCTCCAATCACCCGCTACATTCTGTGCCTTGTCGGGGTTAACCGTAATCGTCCAGTTGATGCCCGTCTTGGTCTCGTTCACAGAACCGCTCTTCTCAACAATCTTCTTCTGAATCTCGCTGCTTGTATGATCCTGATTCTTCCAGTTGTCTCCGTCCTTTGCAACAACGGTATTTTCAACCTTTGTATAACCGTTTGAAGAGTGGTCGATATCGCTTACATCAACGGTATAAGTCACGGTATAAGAACCGTTAGCGTCAAGCTTGGGAAGAACAAGATTTAAGTTCTTATCATTAATTTCTTTACTTGTGGGCTCTACGGTTTTTCCGTCACCGTCCACAATCGTAACATTATTTTTATCGATTGAAACGCCGTTCAAGCCCTGATAATAAATGCTGTCCTGAATCTTAACGACATCATCCGTACCTGTTGTGGATGTGGCAACAACAGTGTAAGTGATTTTTCCGTTATTTACTTCACTTGCGGTTTTCTTTACCTGAAGATCGCTGGTCTCTTTCTTCGGCACTATATTATAAGTAGGGCCGTCATCCTTGAACTTGATAACCGTGCTCTCTCCGTCGCCTGTTTTCTTAGCGGTACCGCTTATGGTGAGAGAGCCTTGGAAGTCATCGTTTGTAGCAAGGAACTTCTGGTTGAACATAATCTGAACGTGACCGTCGGTACTTACCTTATAAATACCCCAAGAATCCTCAGCGCTTGTTCCGCCGTAGGTTACACTGCCTATCGTACCTCCTATGTAGCCGTCCGTAAACTGGGTAATCGAGAATCCCTCGGGAAGGTCATAAAGGAGAACATTCTTTTGCTCGGTAACATTTGAGTGAGGTATCGAATAAGTGAGGTCAAGCTTAATTTTGTCGCCGTCCGTGAGTGTATCGCCGTCTTTAAGCTCCACCCAACTTGATTGACCGTTCGGCAACTTAGAAAGCTTGAAGTTCAACTCGCTCGCAATACCATCGATGCCCTGGCTGTTATGCTCGTTCTCATCGATCTCGGTATCCTTGTCGATAACGAGATCATCGTCCTGAGCGGAAATGCCGTTCTCGTCATCGGAGCTTTCTTCATTCTCGGAAGAATTTGCGTTCTCGGCTTTGTTTGCATTATTTGCGCTGTTAGCGTTGTTTGAGCTGTTCGAATTATCGTTGTTCGCAGGCTCAATGTCGTTCACAAGGCAATCTGCCGAGTGCACGTGAGGAGTTTTGTCACAAACAAGCTTGTAGCAAGAAGCGTCGTGAACGTGTACGGGAGCCGAAATCGTCTCGGTGTAAAGCTCATCGCCTTCACCCTCTGTGCTCTCTGCCGACTGAGCGTTAATCTGCTCGTTGTAGGCATTAAGCTCCTGATTGTAAGCGTCAGCCGCCGTGAGTGTGCCCAAATCGCCGTCCTCGTAAAGAGTGGCGAAATCCAAATCGCCGTCCTCTCCGTCAAGTCCGCAAACAAGCTCGTAGCACGATTTGTCATGCGTGTGCTCCTCCTGCCCGCAGATATAATCAGCCGTTGCGGCAATACCGACGCCGGCAAGCTCACGGTTAACAACCAGTGAAGTCAGGAGCGACAGGCACAAAAACATAGCTATAAAGCGGTTACGCCTCTTGTGGTTCTTTTCGAACCTTGTGACATAATCTTTAACAACTGTTTTCATTACCTTTACCTCTCAATAAAAATCCTAAACGATCAAAAGTGAAAGACAGAAACTTTATCTCTATCGGAAAATCCGAGAGTTAACAGTTATTTAATTTTACACGCCAAACACACACAAAGAAAGTGTTGCTGTGTGCTTTTTGGCATGTTTAGAAAGAAAGTGATGTGAAAGTGAAAATGTGAAAGTGAATTTATAATCATCTGTCAGGTTATAGTTGAAAATCTCTCAAACGGCCAAACTCTCAAAAAGACCTTGCCGACTATTTGAGTTTTCTCTATACACCCAATAGAAGAATTTCTCGAATCTATCGATACGCTTCTGTGGTCGCCGAGAACGAAGTATCTGTTTTCGGGAACCTGATACGGAAAGTTGATGTTGCACTCGCCCAGTGCGAGTTCATCGACATACGGCTCATCGAGCCTTTCGCCGTTGACGCTTACGTTTCCGTCCTCGTCAATATCGATTATATCGCCGGGCATACCGATTATTCGCTTGATAAGCAGTTTGTTCTGCCAGCTGAAACTGACAAGCTCGCCCGTTGAGTAGTTGTTGTTCTTCACAAGCAGGAGAATATCCTGATCGTAAAGCGTCGGCTCCATGCTTGTGCCCGAAACCTTGAGCACGGGAAAAATGAGCGTTGCGAGAAGCACCGCGACCGCAGCCACAACCAACACGGCGCCGATTGTGCTTGTAAGCACACGCCTGTATCTTTTCTTATAAGCCAAGCGGTCTCTTTCCTTGGTAACCTCGTCAAGCGACGGAATTGCCGCTTTAACTATTTTATCTTCCATCAGCTCTCACCCCCGCCGTTTGCGTCGGCTAAAAGCTTCTCGTATTTTTCCTTGAGGCTTTTGGCTGAAAGTATATATTCCTCTGCCGCCTTGTCGGCTTTCGCAAAAACATCGTTGAGCGTGAGTGCCGCCTCGGCGATAGAGCCGGAATTCTCTATTTTAATTTCGCGATCCCGAAGCTTTTCTTCAAGTTCGTTTTTTTCTTTTTCAAGCCGCTCGTTGTCTCCTTCGAGGGCATAGATAATCTCGATGAGCTCCGAACGGCTCATTCTTCTGAGTTCCTTGTTTGCCATCTATTCCTTTTTCGTACAAGTATCCGATAAAGTTAGCATTTGCTAAAGTTTATATTAAAACATCCAGTCTTTTGCATCCTAATTTTACCATGTTTAATTAAATTGTCAAATTCAACTTATTAAAGCGTTAAATTTCTGATTATGCAACATTTTTGCACTTTGTTTAAATTCAATTTTAAACACTATTTTAAATTAAATTCTCAAATTAGCCTTTACTTTAAAACCAAGCACAATTATTGCTGTTTATTTAAATTTAAGTTTCGAGCAAATGCAAAATTGTTTTATTTAAACTTAAATCAATATAGTGTTTACCAAAACCATATACATCAAAATAGTGTAAAAAATCCACAAATTAGTCAAAGCTAACGAAATGTTAAATTTCTGTAAAATTCTAAAATGCTTCTTTAACGGCAAAAAAATCAACCCTTAATTCAAAATTAAGAGCTGATTAAAGGTCAAAATATCGATTTATTACATTCCTATCGCAGTCCAAAGCATACTGAACGGCATTACCAAAATGAGCGCCGGCATCATATCCACAATAGGCATATTTTTGATTTTTGCCACACGAAGGCCCGCCGCCATTGTCAGCACGCCGCCAAGACCGGAGAGGTCGGCAAACATGGTGTCCGTGAGGAACGGCGCCACAAGCTTGCCCACGCCGAAAAGCGCAAGAAAAATTACAATTTGCGGAAAAGGAATTGCAACGGTAGAAAAACCGAGAGTGGAGGCAAAAACGAGCGCCGTAAAGAAATCGAGAACAGCCTTTGAGAAAAGCAAGCTCGGATCTCCTGCGATTGCCTCTGTGAGAACGCTGTACCAGCCGAATCCCGAACAGCAGAAAAGAGCGACAACCGTTATGTACATATCCATATCGACATGTTCGCCGCCGAGATGAAGCACCTTAACAAGGCCCTTAAAGAATTGCTGAGTGTGCTTTTCGAGATGAATGAGCGTGCCGATGAGCAAACCGACGAGCATGGCAAGCACGACGGGAGTCATGGAGTGAACTTTCACTATCGAGTTAATTCCGATACCCATAGAGCAAATACCGAATGCAAGCGGCAGAGAGTTTTTAACTCTCTCGGGGAGCAGTTTTCCGAGGGGAGCACCGCAAAGACAACCTAAAAGAACAGCAGCTACGTTTGTTAATACACCTATTGGCATTTTTTATCCTCCGATTATTTATTTTAATCTTCCAAACGGGAAATTACCCATTTTATTCCGTCTGCAAGGCGTTTGTCGGCATCGACAAAATGATTGCCGGGAACAGACTTAAATATAATATCACATTTATCAGAATTTATCGATAAAATTGAGAGAATTTTTTCGGTACAATCGAGAACCGAAGCCATTCTTGGGTTTTTGGAGTGATTTTCTTTGTCGCCGAGTGAAAAGTAGCCGTGCTTTACATTTTCGCTCAGGGCGTTTTCACTCACGTAATCGACAAAACCGTCAAACCACATCGACCCCGAGCATGAGGCGAATGCGCAAAATTCGTCCGTATTGAAACAAGTCCAGAGTGAAAAGAGCCCCGCAAGCGAGTAACCGCAGATAAATCTCTTATGCGGAAGGTTTTGGATAGAAGGAATAACTTCATTTTCCAAAAAATCGAGAAGCTCCCTTGCGTTTCCGCCGAAGTCCTCGCCTTTTTTGAAAACCTTTTCGGCTTTCCACGGGGATAAATCACGGTTCCAGTCTATTCCGCCCACGGCTATGAGCATGAGATTTTCGTCGTTTATCTCATCGTAAATCTTTTCTGCGTTATCCTCTTCACCTATAAGAAAGCAAGCCTTGTCGGCTTGCCCGCTTTTACATATTGTCTTTACCGAGTACTTCATCTTTTTCTTAATTGCCAAAATGCCACTGCGCTTGCCGCCGCCACATTGAGCGAATCCACCCCGTGATACATCGGTATTTTAACGGTGTAGTCACATGCCGTTATGGTCTTGCGGCTTAATCCGTCTCCCTCTGCGCCGAGCACAACGCAAAGCTTTTCTTCGGAGTTAAGTTTCTCGTCATCAATGCTCACGGAATCGTCCGTCAAAGCCATGGCGCAAGTCTTGAAGCCGTATTCCTTTAAAGCAGATGCATCTTCAATATATGTAAACGGAATCTGAAATACCGTGCCCATGCTGACTCTCACACTTCTCCTGTTGTAAGGATCGCAACAGCCCTTGGAGAGCAGAACGGCGTCCATGCCGAGTGCCGCCGCCGAGCGGAAAATAGCTCCGATGTTGGTGGAATCAACTATTCCCTCCAAAACGGCAATTCTTGTTTTGCCCTCAACAATTTCGCCGAGGTCTTTTTCGGGCGGTCTTTTCATGGCACAGAGAACGCCTCTTGTCAGCTCGTATCCTGTAAGAGATGCGAGTGTTTCTCTTTCTCCCGTGTAAACGGGTACGTGTTCGCCCAGTCTTGCGATAATTTCTTTAGCCTGTCCGTCAAGATGCCTTTTCTCCGTCAGAAGAGCCGTAGGCACGTAGCCGTTATCGAGAGCGGTATTAATAACCTTTGGACTTTCCGCGATGAAAATTCCCTTTTCCGGTTCAAGTCGGTTTCTTAGTTGCGACTCGGTAAGTTTCCAGAAAACCGCAAGCTCGGGAGCGTTTATATCTTTTACTTCAATTATCAAGCTTTTACCTCACTTTTTAAGTAAATCGTGCTTCATATACGAGAAAACGGCGTCCTCCCCCTCATCACGAAGCTTGACAAGACAAGTCTCGAGAAGTTCTCTCGTTTCGGGATGCATGAGAAGATGTCCTCTTCCACGGTAATAGTATTCCCACGGGTCGCTGTCTTTGTACGCCTTTCCTTTATATGTCTTGCTTGCGGCAATTCTGTCGCATACCATTTCCACAACATATTTTGTCGGCATTTTCATTCCGGCAAGCGGTGCGCCCTCCTCGGTGGAATAATCAATCCAGTACTCGAGGTGGTGTTTGTTTCTACCCTTGTGATGAAGCCATGCGGTGCTAAGTCCCTCGGCTTGTCGCTGGGCGTTGTTCGGGCTTTGCGTGCCCTGATAGTACTTTGCGCCGCTCCAAAACTCCACGGGACTCAATTTTGAAAAATCGTGCATAATTCCCTGACGGTAAAGTCCGCACCGAAAGCAGTTTTTCATAACAAGGTTGTGGTGATGGGTGATAGTTTTAAGATGCTTAACGGGATGCCACATATTCTCACCTTAAGCGTTCTGCATAAGCTCTATTTTCACTCCGTTGGGTAGTGCAATCCAGTGTGCGCCGTTGGGAAGCTGAGTGCATCCGTTTTCGAGTGCGTCAAGCACAACTGCGGGAACATCGTCCACTCCGAGTGAGATGTGATCGACGCTTGTGCCGTTCTCTTCGTCGGCTGTGAGCTCGTTTATCTGCACACCCTCGTTAAACCACAATTTTCTTGCGGGCGCTTCTCCCAAAGTGCGGTTTACCGTGAGACCGAAAAGCTCATCAAATAAAGCGACATACTTATCGTATTCATTTGTGCAGATACATACGTGATGAAGTCTGCCGTTTGCACCGCCCAAGAATTTAACGCTTAAATTCTCATTTTCCTCTGCGCTGTCGAGCAAAACTCTCTCGAATGAAGCGGCGTATTTCTCACCGAGAACCTCGCCCAAAGCGGATGATTCTCTGATTATCAGCTCGGTTTCCTCGTGGATATCTGTCAGCGCATCATGCAAAGCGTCGAGATTTTTTCCGCAGTACTCGGGAAGATTCAATTTAGCGGAAATATTATTAAATAAATCTTCTTTTGATGTTATGTTTTTTAACTTGATTAAAACTTTTTTCATATTATTCTCCGTAAAGCTCTTCAAATGTTTCGTAGTGATCTTCTGTGTAATAAATAAGTCCGTCATTCGAAAAAACTATTCTCTTTTCTCCTCTTGAGGACTTGCCTTCTGTATCGATGTCGCACTCCTTGTAGGTTCTGCCGTCAGCTTCCGGCAAAAGTCCCTCATAGTTTCCGAACTTATCGCCGCCGATTGATTTTCCCGGAGCAACGCTCTCAAGGCTTCCACCCTCCCAACCGAGATTTTCAGCCTCTTTCTTCGTTATGTAGTTTGAGGGAAGTTTGCCGTAAAGGTGAATATAAAGTGCAACCTCGTCCTTTGAGTTATAGCTTCCGTCCTCGGGAAGAACCTGCATTGCCTCGTCAATTCCCGAGAGCTCGTCCTCCGTCAAAACTCCGCTGACAATTCCGTCAAGAACGCCCGAACTCTCACTCTCCGACGAATCGGAAGAGTTCGTAACCTTTACAGATACCGAACACGCACTCAAAGCAAATACCGCAGCAAGTGCCAAAGAAATAATCACAAGATACTTTTTTAGTTTAGCTTTCAATTAAATACCTCATTTCTTTCCGTATGATAAAGAGAGCCCCCGCCGAAAAGACCGGCGAGGGCATCAGCAATATGATTATACATTCATCAGAGATTTTCTGCAATATCGTAAATGAGTTTCTCTGTCTTTTCCCAGCCGAGGCACGGGTCGGTTATCGACTTGCCGTAAACTCCGCCGCCAACAGGCTGATTTCCGTCCTCGATGTAAGACTCAATCATAAGACCCTTGATATACTTGAACTCCTCGTGAAGATTTCTGTTGTGAAGCACTTCATTTGCAATTCTTATCTGTGCGAGATAGTCCTTGCCAGAATTCGAGTGGTTGCAGTCGACAATTACAGCCATGTTCTCAAGCTTCTTCTCGCAGTACATCTTGTAAAGAATAGAAAGATCCTCATAGTGATAATTTGCCTGATTCTGACCATGCTTATTTACGGAACCGCGTAAAATTGCGTGTGCAAGCGGATTTCCCGGTGTGCTGACTTCATATCCTCTGTACTCGAAAGAATGAGGATGCTGAGCCGCCATAATGGAATTGAGCATAACGGAGAAGTCGCCCGAAGTCGGGTTTTTCATACCTGCGGGAATTCCGAATCCCGAAGCCGTAAGGCGGTGCTGCTGGTTTTCGACACTTCTCGCACCTATTGCAACATAGCCGAGAAGATCGCCGAGATATGAATAATTCTCGGGGTAAAGCATTTCGTCTGCGCATACAAAGCCTGTCTGTTCTATTGCCTTTGTGTGAAGATCTCTTATTGCGAGAATACCGTCAGCCATATTTGCTTTCTGATTTGCGTCAGGCTGGTGGAGCATGCCCTTGTAACCGTCGCCTGTGGTTCTCGGCTTGTTGGTGTAAATTCTCGGAATGATTATAATTTTATCCTTAACCTTTTCCTGAACGGGCACAAGCCTCGAGATATAGTCGAGAACAGCGTCCTCACGGTCTGCCGAGCACGGGCCGATGATAAGCAAAAACTTATCGAGCTCGCCTGTGAAAACCTTTGCTATCTCGTCATCAAGTCTGTTTTTGGTATCCTTTACCTTTTGTGATACGGGGAACATCTCCAGAAGCTCCTCGGGTGTGGGGAGCTTGCGAAGCTTTGTGAATTGCATCTGTGACATAAAAATAAGCCTCTCAATATTCTTAAATTTCTTTGATTTTTACCTTGCAAATATTTTAACAATGTTCCCGGTTATACTAACACATATGCAAAAAAATATCAAGAAAGTTTCGTGCTTTAAACCGCTAAAATTGATACATTAAAGGTATCAGTTGGATAGCAAGAAAATATCAAAGCGGAGAAAACTCCTCCGCTTTGAAAAAATAATTTATTCACTTACCTTATCGAGTGCCTGAGCAATATCTGCAATCAAGTCCTCTTTATCTTCAATTCCGAGAGAAATTCTGATAAGCTCTGCGGGAACGCCGGCCTCTTTGAGCTGTTCGTCATTCATCTGACGGTGAGTTGAAGTAGCGGGATTCAAGCAGCAAGTTCTTGCGTCGGCTACATGAGTTTCGATTGCGCCGAGTTTAAGTTCTCTCATAAAGGTTGAAGCAGCCTCCCTGCCGCCCTTAAGTCCGAACGAAACAACGCCGCAGCCGCCCTTCGGCATATATTTTTGAGCAAGCTCATAATATTTGTCGCTCTTGAGACCACTGTAATTTACATATGCGACCTTCGGGTGATTATAGAGGAACTCAGCCACTGCCTGTGCATTCTCAACGTGACGAGCCATTCTGACATGAAGGCTCTCAAGGCCGAGGTTGAGTATAAATGCGTTTTGCGGAGAAGGAATTGAGCCCAAATCTCTCATAAGCTGGCTTGTTGCCTTTGTGATGAAAGCCGCCTTGCCGAATTTCTCGGCATATGTGATTCCATGGTAGCTCTCGTCAGGAGTGCAAAGTCCCGGGTATTTCTCGGCATGAGCCATCCAGTCGAAGTTACCGCTGTCCACAATAGCACCGCCGACCTGTGCGCCGTGTCCGTCCATATATTTTGTTGTGGAATGAGTTACAATGTCTGCTCCCCACTCAAACGGACGGCAGTTGACCGGTGTCGGGAAGGTATTGTCCACAATAAGCGGAACGCCGTGAGCGTGAGCCGCCTTAGCAAACTTCTCGATGTCGAGTACTGTTAAAGCCGGATTTGCGATAGTTTCGCCGAAAACAGCCTTGGTGTTGGGCTTGAAAGCAGTATTAAGCTCCTCCTCGGTGCAGTCGGGAGAAACAAACGTTGCGCTTATTCCCATCTTAGCCATAGTAACGCTGATGAGGTTAAAGGTTCCGCCGTAAATCGAGCTTGAAGAAACAATGTGATCTCCGCACTCGCAGATATTGAAGAGTGCATAGAAGTTTGCCGCCTGACCAGATGAAGTCAGCATTGCTGCGGCGCCGCCCTCCATCTCACATATTTTAGCGGCAACGAGATCGTTTGTGGGATTCTGAAGTCTTGTGTAGAAGTATCCGCTTGCCTCGAGGTCAAAGAGTTTTCCCATGTCCTCGCTGGTCGCATACTTAAATGTTGTGGACTGATAAATAGGTATCTGTCTCGGTTCGCCGTTTCCGGGGGTGTAGCCGCCCTGAACGCATTTTGTTCCGATTCCGCTCATATACATTACCTCGCTTTTTCTTGATAAATAAGTTAAGCAGAGAATAACACCAAAGCACTCAGTTTGTCAATATTATGAGAATTCCGATATATTTAGTCAAGATTAAATAAAAAAGCCCGTTTTATGCGATTTTTTAAGCCACACAAAGAAAAGAGGCTTTCCGAAAAAACGGAAAGCCTTTCAATCAATATCATTTTCTTATCAGAAATCGACTCTTGCTCTTAACCACTCGGTGAGCTCGCTTACGGGAACTCTTACCTGCTCCATAGAATCTCTCTCACGGATAGTTACGCAGTTGTCAGCCTCGTTCTTGTCGTCACCGACTGTCTGGAAATCAACAGTAATGCAGTACGGTGTGCCGATCTCGTCCTGACGGCGGTATCTCTTACCGATAGAACCTGCCTCGTCATAGTCGATCATAAAGTTCTTGGAAAGCTCGGCATAAATCTCCTGTGCCTTGCCGCCAAGCTTCTTGGAAAGCGGAAGAACTGCAGCCTTGAACGGTGCGAGGAACGGATGAAGATGAAGAACTGTTCTCACGTCCTCCTTGCCCTTTGAATCGGTGAGGTGCTCCTCATCGTAAGCGTCGCAAAGGAAAGCAAGCGCAACTCTGTCGCAACCGAGAGACGGCTCGATGCAGTAAGGAATGTAGTGCTCGCCTGTCTCGGCGTCAAAATACTCAAGGCTCTTGCCCGAAGCCTCCTGGTGACGACCGAGGTCATAGTTTGTTCTGTCAGCAATACCCCAGAGCTCGCCCCAATCTGTGAACGGGAAGCGGTACTCGATGTCGGTTGTTGCCTTTGAATAGAAAGCAAGCTCAGCCGGCTCGTGATCGCGGAAACGAAGGTTGTCTCTGTTGAGGCCAAGGCTTGTGAGGAAGTTCATGCAGAACTCTTTCCAGTAAGCAAACCACTCGAGGTCTGTGTCAGGCTTGCAGAAAAACTCGCACTCCATCTGCTCGAACTCTCTTGTTCTGAAAGTGAAGTTACCGGGAGTAATCTCGTTTCTGAATGCCTTACCAACCTGGCAGATACCGAAAGGAAGTTTCTTTCTTGTTGTTCTCTGAACATTTGCGAAGTTGACGAAAATTCCCTGTGCGGTCTCGGGACGAAGGTAAACAGTTGAAGAAGAATCCTCTGTTACGCCGATAGCCGTCTTGAACATAAGGTTGAATTTTCTGATTGGTGTGAAGTTGTGCTTGCCGCAAACGGGGCAGACAACATCCTCATGCTCCTGAATGAAAGCGTCCATCTCGTCAAAAGACATAGCGTCGGTATTTACCTCGGGGTGAATATCACCGATGAGCTTGTCGGCTCTGTGTCTTGCCTTACAGCTCTTGCAGTCAAGAAGCGGGTCGGAGAAAGAGCTTACGTGACCTGTTGTGACCCAAGTCTGGGGGTTCATGAGAATAGCTGCGTCAAGACCTACATTGTAGGGGGACTCCTGAACGAATTTCTTCATCCAAGCCTTCTTGACGTTATTTTTGAACTCGACACCCAAAGGGCCGTAGTCCCATGAGTTTGCAAGACCGCCGTAGATCTCGCTGCCTGCATAGACATAACCTCTTGTTTTGCAGAGGTTTACTATCATGTCGAGTGTTTTTTCTTCGGGTTTCATCATAATTTAATATTCCTTTCTATTTGGCACCGCCGGCTGCGGCACGATATTTGGGTGAATATCAGTTTATCACAACGTTTGCAAAATTACAACTAAAATTACCGATTGTCTCCGCCGTCACCGTTCATTATGGATTTTACAGCGTCAATAAACCATCTTGCGGTGAAAACAATTATTATCACACAACCGACAACGCACTCGGCAGTTGTTATTTTACCCATTACCCTAAAAACGATTATTGCAATAAGCACAATTGCCTCCACTAAAATCGTTGCAATAGAATATTTCGGCTTTCTTTCTTCGTCCATAATCTTCTCCTTTCAAAATTCTGTTTATAACTTTTTTTATAATTGTAACACATAAAAATGAATAAATAAACGAAAACGCAAAAAGAAAAGGGCTGCGATAAACGCAACCCACTGTATGCTGTTATATGGAAGCCGAAAGGAGAACAAAGAAAAAACAAAAACAACAAAAAATTATCAGAAAGGAATCTTTCAGCTTCCACCTTGTGATCAAAAATCGTTATAATACTATCACACGATAGGGCTTTGTGTCAACAAAAAAAGCCAAAATAAAGCTAAGTTTATTTACTTCGTAATTATTGACCTTTATAACCCCATTTGATATAATTCACAATTGAAAATAAGTCAGAAACACAAACGGTTATTAAAAGGAGGACAAAAATGCCGCGTCATCTTTTAAATCCTATGGATTTCTCAGTCGAAGAAATTTACAAGCTGATTGATTTAGCTTCAGACATCGAGAAAAATCCCGATAAGTACGCTCACGCATGCGACAGAAAAATATTAGCTACGTTATTTTATGAACCAAGCACAAGAACCCGCCTCAGCTTTGAAGCTGCTATGTATCGTTTAGGCGGGCATGTACTTGGTTTTTCTTCTGCCGCCTCGAGCTCGGCAACTAAGGGCGAAACTGTATCCGATACTCTCAGAATGGTTTCTTGCTATGCCGACATCTGCGCCATGCGCCACCCCAAGGAGGGCGCCGCTTTCGTAGCTTCTCAGAAAGCGGGAATTCCCGTTATCAACGCGGGCGACGGCGGTCATCAGCACCCGACTCAGACCCTCACGGATCTTCTCACAATTCACTCGCTCAAGGGTAAATTTGAGGGCTTGACGGTAGGACTTTGCGGAGATTTGAAATTTGGCAGAACCGTACATTCACTTATCAATGCACTTTCAAGATACGAGGGCGTAAAATTTGTTCTCATCTCCCCGCCCGAGCTCAAAGTTCCCGAGTACATCACCGATATGCTTGACTCCAAGGGCTACGAGTATAAAGAGGTTATCTCGCTTGACGAGGCTATCCCCAATCTTGACATACTCTATATGACGAGAGTTCAGAAAGAAAGATTCTTCAACGAGGAAGATTACCTTCGTATGAAAGATTTCTACATTCTCAACAAAGAGAAAATGGCTCTCGCAAAAGACGACATGCTTGTTCTTCATCCGCTTCCGAGAGTCAACGAAATCGCACTCGAGGTAGACGATGACCCAAGAGCCGCTTACTTCAAGCAGGCACAGTACGGCATGTACGTTCGAATGGCAATTATTTTAACATTACTTGGAATCGAGGTAGAGTGATATGCTTAACATCAGCGGACTTGACAACGGAGTAGTTCTTGACCACATTCCTGCAGGCAAAAGCATGGAGCTTTATAATTACCTCGAGCTCGGTAAGCTCGATACGCAGGTTGCCATAATCAAAAACGCCGACTCCCACAAAATGGGCAAAAAGGACATAATCAAAATTTCAGGCTCAATCGACGATATAGATCTCGACGTTGTCGGCTTTGTAAGCCAGAGAATTTCCGTCGTCATCATCAAAGACGGAAAAGTTGTCGAGAAAAGAGCGATTCATCATCCGAAAAAGCTCACAAACGTCATCAAATGCAAAAATCCGCGCTGCATTACATCCGTGGAGACAGAGCTTCCGAACATCTTCCTTCTCAGCGAAACAGGTTCAAAAACTTACCGCTGCATCTATTGCGAGGAAAAATATTCAAGATAACCGTAACAAAGCTAAAAGGAGCAAGCTTGCCGCTTGCTCCTTTTTATTTTTATTCAAGTTCTTTGTAAACTTTGGGCAGATATTCGATAAAATCAGTTGGCAGACAAGCCGTTTGACCGAGTTCTTTCGCCGCAAGATCGCCCGCTCTTCCATGAACATACGCTCCGAGCACAGCGGCTTTGTCGGGCGAAATTCCCACGGCAGCCAACGCACCTATTATTCCCGAGAGAACATCTCCGCTGCCGCCCTTTGCCATGCCCGCATTTCCGCTTGTGTTAATATGAGTGACTGTTTTTTCAGCGTCATCGTTATTTGGAGAGCAAATAACCGTTCCCGAACCTTTAAGCAGAGTTATCACACCGTACTTTTTTGAAAATTCTCTTGCCGTCTCAATGCGGTGCGCCTGTATCTCACCTATTTTCTTGCCCGTAAGGCGAGACATCTCACCTGGATGCGGCGTGACGATAATAGGATAATTTCTGTTTTCAAGCAGTCCCATGTGTAGAGAAATATAATTTAATGCGTCGGCATCCAAAACTATCGGACACACGCAGTTTTCCAGTATAAGCGGAACATATTTTTCGGCAAGCTCACCGAGACCGCAGCCCATAACAACTGCCGTAGCATTTGAGAGAGCATTCGTTAACTTTTCGAACGATTTCTTTTTTGTCTCTAAGTTTTCAAAATCAAGCACCGTGAAAATCGGCTCCGAAAGCTGAACCGCAATGAGCGGATAAATATCCTTTGTCACAACGATATTCACAAGTCCTACTCCGCTTCTGAGAGCTCCTTTGGCGCACATAACGCACGCACCTATCATTCCCATACTGCCGCAGATTATCACAAGTCTGCCGTACGTTCCTTTGTTGCTGTCAGCTTTTCTCTCAATCATTAGTTTTTTTGCGTTAGAGGGAGAAAGACATCCAAAGTCGGTTTCACAGTTTTTAATATCGTCTTTGTCAATTCCGACGTTTGCCAAACTAATCTTGCCGCAAAAGCTCTTTCCAGGTTCCGAGACAAATGCCGGCTTAATCGCCGAAAACGTGACGGTCAAATCCGCCTTGACAGCCTCACCCAGAACCTCACCGCTGTCACAGCAAACGCCAGATGGAATATCGATTGATATTATATCGGCTTTTGAATTGTTAACATTTTCGATTACTTCAGTGAGATCTCCTCTCACCGCTCCCTTAAATCCGAAACCGAAAATTCCGTCAATAATTATATCGGCTTCCGAAATGAAAGAAAATACAGTTTCTTTGCCGTCCTTTGATAAGTCACAAATAGGTATAGCCGAATAAAGCTCATGAAATGCGTCAAGTGCAAGCTCCGTTGCCGGAGACCCCTGAACCAAAATAACCCTCACAAGTGCACCACAGTCAAAAAGCTTGTTTGCACATACATATCCGTCGCCGCCGTTATTTCCTTTACCGCAAAGCACAACCACCTTTTTGCCTCGCGGAAAATACTCACGAATCACGGTGTCTGCCACGGCATTTCCAGCATTTGCCATCAAACTGCTCATGGAAACGCCCTTTTCGACTGCAAGCTTTTCAAGAGCCTTGATATTTTCACTTGTATAAATTTTCATACTCAGCCTCCCAAAATCAAACTCCATATTGGTTACATAATACCATTCAAAAGGCTTAAAATCAACAAAAGCCAAGTAATCAAAATGTAAAATTAAACATAAAGACAAAAAATTTCAAAAAACACTTGCATTCTCAAGACTAATGTAGTATAATCAAAAAGTCATCGGGGTGTAGCGCAGATGGTAGCGCGCTTGAATGGGGTTCAAGAGGCCGTGGGTTCAACTCCCGCCACTCCGACCATAAAAAAGCACACAAAAACGGCTGTTTCAAGCCGTTTTTGTGCTTTTTATTATATCTTGGCAGAAACAAACCCACGCCTTTAGGGTTAGTTTTGACACAAACTCAATAATATAAAAGCAAGGCAAAAACGGGGCACATTGCTGTCCCATTTTTGCCTTGCTTTGTCTTATTTTCAGTTTTAACGATTAAACAACCGTTTAATCATAATCTCCGCATTTATACTTAAACACTTTTGTCATTAACAATATAACCACGGTCGCATCAAGCAATCCCACCGAAACATCACTTAAGAAATGAGCGCCCGACACTATTCTTGCCAAACCAACCACAACGGGGAAAATTATGCAGATTATCAAAACGATATTCTCTCGCTTTTTAAGCGGCGGAATCACCGAGAAAATAATCGGAAACAGAAGTGTTCCGGCGGCGCTTGCCGTGTGACCGCTTGGGAACGACTTAAACTCCTCCTTGGCAATTACCGAAGCGAATTCTTTCTTGACGTTCGAAGTGAAATTCCACCAATTCTCAAATGAAATATCGTCACGGCCCATAAGCATGCGGTAGCGCGGTCTTCCTCTGAACTGCTTGATTATCTCGTAACTCAGAAAAATCAGCATGGGCGTAAGACCCAGAAAAAGCGAGAGTTTTCTCAGTTTATCTTTGTCTGATTTGTCGCAGAGAAGATAAACTGCCGCCGTAAACACGAGACTTATCACGATTAATACAACACTGCCGAGAACTTTGTTTTGCATGTTCTCGTAAGAATCCTTGAAATAAAGTGCCACTGCCACCAAGTCGAGCAAGCTGAAAAGGCACAGCGGAATGCTCTTTTCGAGTCTGTTTCTGTCAAACGAAGCGATGCAAAATGCGACGCTCGAAAGATAGCAAAGCATCATAGGCGTCTGACCGAAACCGGCGAATATCACGCCGAACATACTGCTTTGGTTACATATGCTTTGCGATACTCTGAGATCGAAAAAAGATCCGAGCAAAAGTCCGAAAAGCGATATTGATACCGATAAATAAAGTACTTTTTTATACATAAACTCTCTCCGATTATCCCTTTAAATCGTGGTAAATTTCATTTTGAATATGATCCGCCGCTTGCGTTTGCTTTGAAAAATCGTCGGTTATTCCCTTGCCCTCGTTCGGACAGAAATGAGCGACCGTGCAGTCGGCAAGGAAGCAGATAACAAGCGCCGTGCAAACGGGAACGATAACGGTAGGCTTAATCTTTCGTGCGATGTTGTCGATAAGCGGAGCGAGAACATACACAACGGCAATTCCGCCTATGCCGAACACGAGAAGCCCCTCTGCGCAAACTCTGCCGTTTATATTGAGGAAATAACCTGAATAGTCCCACCACTTTTGACCGTCGTGAGCGTACTGGAGCCAAACGGAAGTGATATACTCCACAAGACCGCACAGCACGATTGAAGCTACAAACTCGAGCCTCGGCTTGTAGCGGAATTTATTGAGAAGCAGAAGTATCAGCACGCATCCCGTGCCGTAAATCGGAAGCCACGGGCCGTAGTTCACGCCTCGGTTTGCAAGAGTTCCCTCGGTGATGAGCGTGAGGCTCACCTCCCACAGCCAACCGAATATGCTCATGGTGAAGAATATCGTGATAAGCGTGGTAACGGAATAACTTCTCACGTAGTCGTAACTTTCGTCGTCTCGAATTTTTTCTTTTCTGCCTATGGGGAAAAGTCTTGAAGGATAGACATCGCCGTTAAGTATGGACGAAATATCGGCAAAGCGAAGTTTTCTTCGCTTATATCTTCTCACAGCCTCTTCCTCGGCATCGTAGCGCAAAACCACGCCGAAAGTATCCGCAAAAAATCTCTTGACGGGATTTTTATAGTCAACTGCCTCTTCCTTTTCGGCGTACTCACCGCTAATCTTGGGATAAGCCGCACCGAGAAGCTCTTGACTTGCCTTTTTGTAAAGGTAGGTATCGTTTAAAAGCTCGCTCAAATCTCCCTCATTCTCCTTGTAAGCGTCACGCAAGGTGCACCAATACTCGGCAAAAGCCGCAGTTTTGTAGGGTACGACCCATAAAAGTCCCGCAATACCGCCCGTGATAAAAGAGAGGATATCCCAAAGTATAAAACTCAGTTCAAATACAAAGCACTCAAATTTGTGCCCGTCCATCATTTTTCTCGAGAGCAAAATTGCGTCCTTTGAGCTTATATCGGGATTTTCAGCCAAGATGTACGGAAAAAGAAAATATGAATAATGCTTGATGACTCCGCCGATTATCGTCAATGCCCACAGCGTTTCATAAATAAATTTGCGAAGCGAAGAGAGCGTGAAATGAATCCACCTCTTGCACCAAAGCGGATAGATAAAAAGGTGCAGAGAAAGACGACGGTAAATTCTCGCCTCGAGGAAAATTCTCGCCATGGCAATCTCGAAAACGTTTGTGATAAACAGGAAGAACGCCGTCAGGAACACCATGCCGAATAAAATAAACAAAACCTGAGTTGCGGAATTTGAATCGGTAATTGAAAGTATCGTCGTATAAATCGTGACATAGAACGATCCCGAATGAACTTTATTTGCGATTCCGGCAAGCACTCCGCGGCTGTAGCCTATGCTGACAATGCCGATTTTCTTGTCCGCCGCCGTCTCGTTTTTCTCGTATTCCTCCTCTGATTTTTCCTCAAAGTCGGACATTTTATTCTCGATAACGGCATCATAAACCTGAGAAAAACCGTAACTCGATGTATGAGAGCCCCTCTCGGCAGCGATCAATCCTTTATCGGTACGCCAAGAGAGAAAGTTTGTGATTTCATTGTTTCCGCTTCCTATCAAAGCGGCAATGAGAATTGTGACCACAAAAAACAAATAGTGCGCCTTAACGGATTTTTTTGCGGCTTTTTTTATATCTTTTCTGTTCATAATCTTGCCTCGAAAATAACAATTATGCGTGAAAATCTCAAAATATATCTTGATACTGATTGTAACACAATAATATAATAAAATAAACACAAAAAGGAGGCGCTCATGAAATTAAGATTAATTATTCTTACAGCTTTATCCTGTATCACGGCGATTTTGTCACTTTCTGCGTGTTCCGATAGTGAGAGCAAAACAGAAAGCGGCAACAAAAATCCGTCTGTCATCGCATGCGTAGGCGACAGCATAACTTACGGCTACGGCGTGAGTGATAACGAAAGCTACCCCGCATGTCTTGCGGAGCTTTTCGGCGAAGACACAAGCGTTCTCGATTACGGCGTGAACGGCGCAACGGGAACAGACGGCTGCTCGATGTCCTATTCTTCCATGAACGCATACAACTTGGCAAAAGAGTCGAAAGCCGATATTTACATAGTTATGTTCGGCACGAACGACGCACACGAAGGCTTTTGGAACAAGGAAAATTATTTATCATCGATGAAAAACATGCTTGATGAATTCAAATCGGCTAATCCCGATACTAAAATTATTCTCATGCAGCCGCCCGCCGTATTCACGAACGGAATCAGCGACGATATTATCAAAGGCGAGCTCCACGATGCAGTCAGCGAGCTTGCAGAAGAATACAAAGCGACGCTAATCGATCTCTACTCCCTAACCGAAGGAAACGAAGCTTTCTTCTCGGACGGAGTTCACCCAACCGCCGACGGCTACCGAGAAATAGCCGAATGTATTTATGAAGAAATGACCGAACAATAAAAGTTTTGAACAATTTTTTCAAAACTGTTTAAAACTTACGCAAGAAAGCCGTCCCCATCAAAGGGACGGCTTTCTTCAATCAAATATCAATCAAATTAACCGACAGTTGTTCCGCCGAGAGTAGCCATAATAACAGCTTTAATCGTGTGGATTCTGTTCTCTGCCTCGTCAAAAACAATGCTCTGCTTGCCGCTGAAAACTTCGTCCGTAACTTCCATGCAGTCTCTTCCGAAACGCTCGCCCATTTCCTTGCCGATCTTTGTCTTGAGATCGTGGAATGCCGGCAGACAGTGCATAAATACGGCGTTCTCGCCTGCAATGCCCATGAGGTGAGAATTAATCTGGTAAGCGGAAAGATCGTTGATTCTCTCCTCCCAAACCTCGAGCGGCTCGCCCATAGATACCCAAACGTCGGTATAAAGAACATCTGCACCCTCAACAGCCTTTTCGGGATTCTCCTCAAATGTGAGAGTTGAACCGGACTCCTTTGCGTAACCCTCGCAAAGCTTGATGAGATCCTCACTCGGCCAATACTTTTTCGGAGCGGCGCAAGTAAAATTAAGTCCGAGCTTAGCGCAACCTACCATGAGGCTGTTGCCCATGTTGTAGCGGCAGTCGCCGAGATAGCAGAAGTTGATTCCCTTAAGCTTTCCGAAATGCTCCTTTATGGTAAGCATATCGGCTAAAATCTGTGTGGGATGAAATTCGTTTGTGAGTCCGTTCCAAACAGGTACGCCCGCATTTTCGGCAAGCTCCTCAACTATGCTCTGCTCAAATCCGCGGTACTCAATGCCATCGTAAATTCTTCCAAGAACATGAGCCGTGTCGGCAATGGACTCCTTCTTTCCCATCTGTGAGCCCGAGGGGCCGAGGTAGGTACATCCCATTCCGAGGTCGTAAGCGGCAACCTCAAACGAACAGCGTGTTCTTGTTGAGTCCTTCTCAAAGAGGATAACTATATTTTTTCCGGGGAAAACCTTGTGAGAAATTCCCGCCTTCTTCTGAGCCTTAAGCTCTGCGGCAAGATTTACAAGATACTCTATCTCCTCGGGAGTGTAATCGATAAGCTTCAAAAAGCTTCTTCCTTTAAAATTCATATTGCAAACATCCTTTCTTCCGATCATGAAAACATATGAGTAATTTATCACATCTTTCGCAAAAAGTCAACGATTTTATGAATAAATATACAGTTCATTTGCATCACTTTAATTATCGGAAAATACAAAAATCAAAAGTCCCCACAAAAACTGCGGGGACAGTCGCATATTGATTTTACCGCCAAGTTATAGTTTAGTCAAGCTTAGTCTTGCGGCTTTTCCGTCTCGGCTTTTAATTCGAGTTTATCCTCGAATACAGCCGTACCCCTCTCGCAGAAAACCGACATCAGCGTACCCGTAAATGACATTTCCATGGTATTCTCCGTGGAAAGTCCGGCATTACTGCCAAATCCCATGAAAACTTCCTCGCCACCATCTACGCTGTAAAAGAAAGAATATCCCTTTCTGTCCGAGCGTATCGTAAGTCTCACTTTGCCGCTTCTGTGGTTAAAATCTGTCTTTTTGACCAAAGCGCCCATATCGTGCACGTGCTTATAAAGTTTGACCGAATTCATAGCCGCACCGAATTCGCCTTCGCCAAAGTCGACAAACAAATCATAGTGGTAATCGTTGTTGTAGTAAGCAGAAATTCCCATGCCGTTTCCCTTGGATCTCTGCAAATCAATAACTGTCGTGAATTCCGTGACAAATTCGGGCTGACGGACAGAAATCATCGTGGGTGAAGTGCACGGCTCATCAAGTGAAATTCCCTTTCCAACAAGCTTTAAGCTGTTGTCGGAAAAGCTGTAACAGGACATATCGGGGTTTCTCGTGAAAAGCACGTGCTTTGAAATCGGCTCGTTAAATTCCACGGTGACATCCCTTTTTTGCGGCGTGATTTCGCTCGGCAATTCCATTTGTGGGCAAAGCTCAACCATACCGCAGTTTCCCACCGTGCACCAACCGTTCTCCCAAGTCACGGGTGCCAAGAATGTCTCTCTGCCGAGATTGTGCAGCATGGCGTGGCTGAATTTTCTTGTGCCGAGACAGACAAGATACCATTTTCCGTCCTCACTGTCCGTCAAATCGGCGTGACCCGTGCACTGAATTTCACTGTCCTGACCGCCGATACCGCTGTGAGTGAGTATGACTCCCCTCTCGTTCGGGCTTTTCTCATACGGCCCCCAAATGTTCTTTGAGCGGCTCATGGTCTCGCTGTGGCCGTACTCCGTTCCGCCCTCTGCTATCATAAGATAATAATATCCGTCTTTTTTGTAGATATGCGGGCCCTCGGGGGTTTTTCCTCCGCATCCGTGCGAAATTATTTTCTTATCGGAAAGAATTTTTCCCGTAACGGGATCAAGCTCAAACAAAATTATTCCGTATCCGTTTTCGTCCTCACCCGTACCGCAATAATAACATTTTCCGTCATCGTCCCAGAAAACCGAAGGATCTATTCCCCTGTGATCAATCCAAGCAGGTTCGCTCCACACACCGAGAATGTTTTCGTCCTCGGTATGCACGATAAAATTACCCTTATCGGAAACATTTGTCGTAATCATCCAGAATTTTCCGTCATGAAATCTCAGCGTGGGCGCGAAAATTCCTCCCGAATTCTTGCAAGCGTGAAGCTTAAGCTGGCTTTCTCTTGTGAGAACGTGGCCGATAAGCTCCCAGTTTACAAGGTTTTCGGAGTGATAAATCGGCACTCCCGGAAAATACTCGAAGGTCGAATTTACAAGATAGTAGTCCTTTCCCACTCTGCAAATTGACGGATCGGGCGAATATCCCGGAATTATCGGATTATTAAATTTTGTGGGTGCCATATCACACCTCTTTCTTATAGCATTCTATAAGCTCCCAGTCCGACTCACGCTCGTACCAAGCGAGTCCCCTGTCCTCATATTCAATCTCACCGCGCTGATTATCGTAAGGATCGATTCTCGGATGATATTTCTCGGGGACGAATGCTCCCTGATATTCGCTGTTTGCAACCATTCTGAACGGATCGAGATTGCCGAAATAATAATCGTGGCGCTCGTAATTGCCAGTTCTGAACGCACTTCCGCCAAAGCTGCAATCGGCAAAAAGCCAACCGAACGGAGCGATATAGAACTGCGCCCAGTCGTGACATCCGACATCGTGCGGATTTACGTAAACTCCGGACTGCCACTTAGCGGGAATGCCGGCGCATCTGCAAAGCGTGATGAAAAGAAGCGCCTGAACACCGCAGTCGCCCTTGAGTCCGAGACCGCAATAATCGGGTATTTCAGTAATTGTGAAATACTCTCTCATATATGAATATGTAACCTTTGTGGTGCAATAGTCATAGAACTTTCTTGCCAAGAGTACAGGATTTTTCTCGTCGCCGCCAACTTCCTTGCAAAGTGCTTTGATAAACGGAGTAAATCTGATGTGAGGATAAAGCTCCTCTGTTTCAAAGGACGGCTGCTCGGTTTTTGCGGCAAGCTCAATATTCTTCTTATCAGAAAGATCGATATAATTGACTACGCTGTCGTATTCGTACTCAACCTCAAACGGCTCGTTCTTTTCGAGTTTTGTCTCAAAGAAAATCGTGCGCTGAGGATCGTTCTCGTCACCGATAATGGCATTAGGAGAATGTGACAAAATCTTTATGTTCTTCATGTTTATCGCATTCTTAGGAATCGGCAGATGCACTCTTACAGTTTCTCCTGGTCTGAAAACATCGTCGTTAATCTTTGTGAACGCTTTAAGTCTGATGTGCCATTCGCTCTTTCTGTCGGCTTTCATGGCAACAATGTTTTTATCAAGCTCCTGTCTTGCCGGGCTTTCGCTTGCGCTCGGCTCACCGGCACGCTCTGCCAAATCGGGGTGCACTTTGATTAAAGTGGAGAGAAAACGCTGATGACAATAAACCTTACCGCCGATATAAATCCACTCGATTGCGCTTGTATCGAGTAAATTCTCAAATTCCTCCCTCGTCATACCGTTTATTTTCTCAGAGGCGAGCTTGAAAGCCTCCTCCTCGGTATAGGTGAAATCGCTCGGCATAGCCTTGATTATTCTCTTCTCAAGGCGAAGTCGCTCCTTGGTGCACTCAGGCACCTTTGGGTTATCCAAATAAATACCAATAAGTCTATCGCAACGGGAAAAATCTCCGCACCATTTGGCACGCAGAACATCCTCGGGTAAATCGATTGCAAGCGGAGTCATATCATTTACATTTTTCATAACACCGAACCGTCCTTATTATCATTTTCTGATAAAAAGTTTAACATTTTAGGTGATATAAATCAAGAATTAATATTCTTTAACCGAAAATTCCACAGATATATATTCAAAAGCGAAAAAGAAAAAAGGCTGTGGTTTCCCACAGCCTTGATAGACTATATAAGTCGTGTTAAAAATTCAAGCAATGCTTAAATTACTTAACCTCAACCTCTGCGCCTGCCTCTTCGAGCTTAGCCTTGATCTCGTTAGCCTCGTCCTCAGAAACACCCTCTTTGAGAGCCTTAGGAGCGCCGTCAACAAGAGCCTTAGCCTCTTTAAGTCCAAGACCGCAAACATCCTTAACAACCTTGATAACGTTGATCTTGGAAGCACCAGCAGACTTAAGAATTACGTCGAACTCTGTCTTTGCAGCCTCTGCAGGAGCACCAGCAGCACCGCCAGCTACCATAACAGGAGCAGCAGCGGAAACACCAAACTCTTCCTCGATTGCCTTTACTAACTCGTTGAGCTCTAAGACTGTCATAGCCTTAATGTCTTCAATAAACTTTGCGATATCAGCCATTGTAATATCCTCCTAAAATGTTGTTTTTTAAATTAAATAAAATTAAGCAGATTATTCTGCAGCCTCAGCGGGCTCAGCCTGCTGCTCAGCAACAGCGTTGAGAGCAACTGCAAGACCTCTTGGACCGGATACGAGAACGGAGAGAAGCATCTGAATGAGACCTTCCTTGCTCGGGAGATCTGCGATTGCAGCAACTTCCTGTGCGCTCATGACCTTACCGTCCATGTAGCCTGCCTTAATTACGAACTTGCCTTCGGAATCCTTAGCATACTTGTTGAGGATTCTTGCAGGAGCGATCTGATCCTCACCTGCAACAGCAAGAGCGCTTGTTCCCTCGAGAACAGAAGAAAGACCCTCGATGTCAGAGCCTTCGATAGCTCTCTTGAGAAGAGTATTCTTTATAACAGTATACTGAACGCCTGCCTCACGGAGTTCCTTACGGAGTTTTGTATCGTTCTCAGCTGTGATGCCCTTGTAGTCAACAATAACACCTGCAGCGGAATTCAAAACCTTCTCCTTGAGAGAAGCGACAACTGCCTGCTTTGCTTCTAAAACACTTGAACTTGGCAAAATATTCACCTCGCCTTTCGGATAATTTTTTGTGCATCAAAAAATGCCTCCCCGCAAACCGCAGGAAGGCATAGGAACGACATAGTGAGATTATAAATCTTTCAGTCGTGCTTCCTCGGCAGGCGGATAAACCATTATGCAAATGCACCTGCTGTCTTTGAAAACAGCTTAATTAGTATAACACAGACAAGTTTCCTTGTCAAGTAGTTATCAGATAAACTTTGATGCAACAATCTTAATTCCAGGACCCATTGTTGTGCTTACTGCGCAAGAACGAACATACTGGCCCTTTGCTGCTGCCGGCTTAGCCTTAACGATAGCATCGAGAAGGACGTCAAAGTTCTCCTGGAGCTTCTGAGCACCGAAGGACTTCTTGCCGATAACGCAGTGGATGATGTTGGATCTGTCGAGTCTGTACTCGATCTTACCGGCTTTAGCCTCCTGAATAGCCTTAGCGATGTCAGGGGAAACAGTACCGGCCTTCGGGTTCGGCATGAGTCCGCGGGGTCCGAGGATTCTACCGAGACGGCCAACCTGGCCCATCATGTCGGGAGTTGTGATGAGGACGTCGAAGTCGAGCCAGTTCTCTGACTGAATCTTCTGAACCATGTCTGCGCCGCCGACGAAATCAGCACCTGCAGCCTTAGCAGCCTCAATCTTCTCATCCTTGCAGATAGCGAGAACGCGAACGTTCTTACCTGTTCCGTTAGGAAGTACGATAGCACCACGAACCATCTGGTCAGCGTGACGACCATCAACACCAAGCTTTACGTGAACCTCAACGGTCTCATCAAACTTGGCAGTACCTGTCTTAACAGCGAGCTCAAGAGCCTCAGCAACTTCATACTGCTTGTTGCGCTCGATAAGCTTAGCTGCATCAGTATATTTCTTACCGTGTTTCATTATCTTTCCTCCATAGAGTGGTAAATATCGGGAGTTTTCCCTCCCACCCGGGTATAATTTTAGTCTACGACCTCAATACCCATGCTGCGTGCTGTTCCTGCGATCATGCTCATAGCACTCTCGAGAGAAGAAGCATTAAGATCGGGCATTTTATGCTCGGCGATCTGCTGAACCTGTGCTTTTGTGATCTTAGCGACCTTCTGCTTGTTCGGAACGCCGGATCCGCTCTGGATGTTGCAAGCCTTCTTGATAAGAACTGCAGCCGGCGGAGTCTTTGTGATAAATGTAAATGAACGGTCTGCATAAACCGTGATAACGACCGGAATGATCATTCCGACTTCGTTCTTTGTGCGCTCGTTAAATTCCTTTGTGAACGCCATGATATTAACACCGTGCTGACCGAGAGCCGGTCCAACAGGTGGTGCCGGGGTAGCTTTACCGGCAGGTATCTGGAGCTTAATGTAACCAGTAACCTTCTGAGCCATTTTGTGCACCTCCAAATTGTGGTAGATGGCGGCAGTACCTTGATAAAATTTGTACAGCCTCCCACAGGGAACTTTAAAGTCCCCGCTAAACAAAACCTTTGGCCTTGTTTTTTACCTTAAAAATTTGCCAGCTGAGCCTGACTCATCTCAAGCTCGACCGGAGTCTCACGTCCAAACATCGAAACGATAACCGTCATTCTCGACTCCTCGACATTTATGCTGTCGATTGTTCCGATATATCCATCAAATGGACCGCCGGTGATTTGGACTGTGTCACCGACATTGAATGATACTTCAACAGTTTTGGATTCAACACCGAGTCTTGCGACCTCCTCATCTGAGAGAGGTATCGGCTCAGTAGCTGTACCGACAAAACCCGTGCATCCGCGAATATTTCTCACGGCATACCAGGACTCATTTGGAACCTTTCCCTCATCCGTTACCGTCATCTTTACCATGACGTAGCCGGGGAAAGTTTTCCTCTCAACCAACTTCTCGACACCTTTATCATTAATCTCGGAGACTAATTCGGTCGGAATGGTGATGTCCTTGATAAGATCCTGCATCTGTCGATTTTCAACTGTTTTCTTCAGACTATCCGCGACTTTGTTCTCATAGCCCGAATAAGTGTGAACGATAAACCACTTTGCCTGATCCGGCATTTGTATCCCTCCGCTTCGTTAATTTGCCCTCAGGGCTTAACCTGCGACATTCATCACAAGGCCCAGAAGCTTCATAAAGACTGTGTCAAGAGCAAAAACACAAACTCCGAGAACGAGTATTGTGACAATGACAACGCCCATGTTCTTGAAGCACTGCTGTGGTGTCGGCCAAACTATCTTCTTGACCTCGCCCTTGCAGTCACGGAAAAACTTACCGAGTCTCTTGAAGAAAAATACGAAAGCATTAGGCTTCTTCTTAGCATCCTTAGCTTCAGCCATTTTACGTACCTCCGCTTACTTTGTCTCTCTGTGGAGAGTGTGCTTTCTGCAGAATCTGCAGTACTTGTTCATCTCAAGTCTGTCAGGATCATTCTTCTTGTTCTTCTTGGTGTTGTAGTTGCGCTGTTTGCATTCTGTGCAAGCTAAAACAATTTTGTTTCTCATAACGGCACCTCCGTTTTACGGAATAAATTTGGGTTTTCCCCAGCCTCCCTCTGAGAAGGGCACAAAAAAAAGAACCCCTATCCGAGGTAACACGATTATATCATAACGCGTGCTTTTTTGTCAAGCGGAAAGGGATTCTTTGGTTAAAATTCTATTTATTTGGCTTTAGACTGCGATTTTTTGATTTTTTTCACAAAAACCCGGCGTCAAAATCAAAGATGTGAAGCGTCATCGAGAGCTCTTGCGGCAAATTTCTTCTGTTTCTTCACCTTTTCGGGCTTTATATCCTTGCCGATAAGCTTTCTCGAGCACTTGTAAACCTTAGCAAGCTCCGGTGGAAAATCTTCGCTGAGTTTTGCGATTACAGCCTCGTCGGAGATATTGTTGAGAACGCCCGCCGTGATTACAGCCTTGAGGTCGTTGTCGCCCTGAACGTACATCTCGCCGATTAAGGTCTTAACCTTCTTGAGGGCGTCCGAGTTCGGCTTGTCTGTAGCAAGCTTTGCGATTTTCGGTGCTACAAAGTCCTTTGCGATAACGGTTGTTCTCACCTGACCGTAAGTGATTTTCTCACGGTTGAGCTTCTCTTTAAGCTCCGGAAAAACACCCACGAGTCTGTTATAGAAGAACATAGCGTCGATAACTCTCTCGTCGTCGCCCTTTTTCTTCTTTTTCTTTGCGGTCTGAACGGCAGCCTTTCTCTTGGAACCGGCTACAACATCTACAAAGTCGTTGGCGATGCTCTGAGCGTCAGCGTTTGTTCCCTCGTTCTTGTCAAAAAGCCAAGTTGAAAGCTGTTTCCAGTCGTGAGCGTAGTCGCCTGACTCGGAGTAAGCGTTTGAGCGAAGCAGGAAAACCTGCTTTTCGCTGTCGTAAACTACCTGATAAGCCACCTCGTCGGTGTGATAGAGATAAGCCTCGCCGAGCTTGTCCTCCATGGACTCAGGTCCCTTAAAGCCCTGAGCGGAAAGCTCTTCTGTCAGAGCTGCGAGTATAATTTTAAATGCGTTTTCCATGTATTTATCATCCTTGCTTAGATTTTTATGTGAAACAGATTAAGTATACCCCAAAAGAGACCTCTTGTCTATACCTTTGTCTTAAGCGGTTACGGCATTATCTGTGAGCCAGTTGAGAACCTTGTTCTCGAGAACTACCATCTTGATGTACGGAAGTCCGTAGCTGTCCTCGTAAGTGGAATAGTCCTCTGTGCTCATGTTCTCGAGGAAGTAAGCCTTCATGTCGTCATCGGAAACAGTGATGTTCTGCTTCTCTGCAACAGCCTGAAGAGCGAGGAAGTAGCTTGCGCTCTTTGTGTTGCTCTCTTTCTGAGCCTCTTTGAGTGCGTCTGCACTGTCAACGCCGACATAGCTTGAGAGGAATGTATCAAGAGATACGCCGTAGTTGTTTGCGTAAGTTGTGTAGTAGTTCATCATATTTCTTTCCTGAACCTGAAGAACAGCGTCGGGAAGATTATCAACAGTAACATTCTCGGAGAACCAGTTCTGAACGTAAGTCTGCTTCTTGGAGTTCTCCATTGTAGCCTTAACACCCGCCTTCATCTCGTCAACGGTGTTCCAGCCGTAAGACTCGGAGAGGTTTTCCTTTACGAGATCGTCTGTAATCTCGACATCGTTTGTCTCTATGATGTAGTTGATTGTTGTGACGAAAACAGCGTCCTTGTTTGCAAGCTCGATTGTGTTGCCGTCTGCGTCTGTTGAATCGGAATATCCGTCAGGGAATGTGACCTCAACGTTAATTGTCTCGCCCGGCTTGTGTCCGACGAGCTGATCGAGGAAATCGTCGATATACTGAGTTGTGCCGATTGTTACGTCTGTGCCGGAACCGTTAGTTGTTCCGCCTGTAAACTCAACTCCGTCAACACTGCCAACGTAGTCGATATTAACGGTGTCGCCGTCCTTAACTTCTCTGTCCTTTACATAGCTTTCCTCGGTAGCGACATTTGCGAGATAGTTCTCTTTGATCTCGCTGTTAACGTCGTCATCGGAAACCTCGTACTCGGAAGCGGCAACGCTTATCTTGTCGTAGCTGTCGGGAAGAGTTACATAGTCGGAAGCGACAATTCCGTCATAGTAGCCGTTATCGTCGATGCCCTCGCTGTAATCCTCAAGAGCAGTATAAGTTGTTGATGAAGAGCTCTCATCGCTTGCGCTTGACTCTGTGCTTGACTCGGAGCTTGACGATGTATCATCGGATGCCGAGTAGGCAGCCATGCTCAAACACATTGAAGCGGCAGCCAAAACGGCAAGTACTTTTTTCAAATTTTTAGACATTGTGATTTTCCTTTCGATTTCATAAATTCTTCAAAAGATTTTCTGCGGTCATTAACCACGCCATTAGATTATACCAATCCTCATTTGACAATTCAAGACGAAAACCTTTAAAAGACCGCTTCAAAAATGAACTTTGCGTAAACTTTTTGTAAAAACAAAAAATCCCGAAAGCTCAATGCCTTCGGGATTTTCGTGGTGCGCGAGACGGGACTTGAACCCGTACGTCGTAGACACACGCACCTCAAACGTGCCTGTCTGCCAATTCCAGCACTCGCGCATATTAAGTTTTGTTTTGTGATTTACATTTTCGTGTTCGTCACTCAACGATATTTATTATACTCACTTCAAACTCATTTGTCAATACTTTTTTAAATTTTTTTTATTTTTTTCAAAAGCTTCTCAAATCAGTTCAAATAAGCATTTCGAAACAGCACCAAATCGGAAGTATCCAAGCTCTCGTCGCCGTTCATATCGCCGGCCAAAATCTGAGCCTCATTTAATTCCGAACTGCCGATTAGATACTCCTCAAGGAGATACAAATCCTCGGTATTAACTGTTCCGCTGTTATTTATATCACCTTTTACGCAAATTGTCAAGCTTTTTTCTTCAAGGGAAATTATCATTCCCGTTTTCACCTTGCCGCTTGTCACTTTTTTGCCGTCAAAATAAATCTCCGCGCCCGATTCGCTTATAAGAGAAGACACATTCTCCCCCGCCTCAAGCATAAGAAATCCGCCGTTAATATTCCAAGACTCTGGAAAATCTTTTTTCGTCTCGCTCTGTTCGTTTCTCACCGAGAAAGTATCGAACGGATAGTAAGAGACCTTTGAGCCGCTTATCGTGACTGCGCCGTTCTTGCCGACAGCAAAAATATTTTCATTAAGCGTGTAGCGAATATCAGCCTCGCCGTTTTTATCCACGTGTATTGCCGTTCTGCTTGCAGCCGCACCGACAACACCGCCGTTTCCGTCGGAAATAAAATTGATCGCTTTTCTGCTTCCGGCAGACGACTCATAATCCGTCACGGAACCGACTTTGCAAACGGCACGATTTTCTTCGAGTGAAAATAAATTTCCGCCCGCATCTATATAAGTCCCCGCACTGAGCATAAGCGTGGGGATATTCTGAACGTCAAATTCTCTTTCAAGCTTAAGTGCAGAGCCGGAAACGCCGTAACGCATAAGCTTGTTTTCGGCATAGACAAAGACTTTCTCACCGTATGTGAGGACGCACTTTATCCTGTCGGAAAAATCAAGAGTCTCATTCACGCTGTTTGAAAAGCTTATTTTAAGCGTGCACGGTGAATTCATATCGGTGAAATAAACGTTTCCGTCCACGTCTGCGGTAATTTGATTTACATCACCGTAATTGCCGTCAATGGTTCTTTTGTTGCGCAGAACAAGACTCGACAAATCGCACTCACGCATCAAAATGCCGTTTGTCCCCGAAGAAAAAATATAAAGACTGTTATTTCTGAAAACCGCGCTCTTTGCTCCTCTTCCGAGGTTCACGGATTGAATGCCGAGCGTGCCGCCGCTCACTTCAAATTTATAAACCGAACTGTCTGCAACAAGATAATTCTCATTGCCTATGCTCTCAAAAGCATAAACATTTCCCTTTGAGTTGTCAAAAAGCTCAAAGCCCGTTCCGTCAAATGCGTTTTTTGTCTCTGCCGAAGCACTAACAGTCGGCACAAAAACGAAAAAGAGCGCCAAAACAAAAAGTATCGAGACAAACCGAGACTTTTTCATGACGCTCACTTCTTTCATTCAGAATATAATTATGTTTATTTCAGTAATTTTCTTGCCGCCTCAAAAAGGCCTGTCATATAATCGTCGTGAATATCGGGAATCACAACGATATCGGGGAAATGCGCTTTGCCGACAAGCTTTGCCACGTCACTTTTCAAAAGCTCGAGGTTAATTTCGTTTGTTGCCGTTCCTCTCACGTAAACAACGTCAACACCGAGAAAAACGGTGCTGATAAAAATAAAATTCCTGAGTTTCGTGTTCGGATGAGCTTTAAGCTGAGTATCATCGACAAGCGAAAATTTCTCGCCCGCAACATTTCTCGAAAACCTCGACGGGCCGTCAAGAACATCGCCGTTAACGACCACGCCAGCACCGAAAGATCCGCCCTCGGGACGGTATGCAAGCGACATAATATACGGCTTTTCACGCTTAGAATTGAGATATGTTCCCGCCGAAGTGAAATACATATCGTTTCCGACAATCAGTTTTATGCCGAATTCGTCCTCAAGAAGCGCCTTAAGGTTAATTCCCTCGAGAGAATCAAAGTCGCAGTGATCAACCACGCCGTTCTCATCTATCGAACCGGGAATTCCCAAAACGGCAAATCGCACCTTTGGAAATTCCGCAAGCGTACTGCTGAGTATCGTCCTGAGTTGTCCGGCCGCAATGGATCTGCTCGACTTGCAGTCAACTTCCTTGAGAATGTCCCCTTTGAAGTTGTAAACTCTGAGCCTCACGGCAGGCATATCACCGTTGTTGTCGGCATAAAAGCATATTATGTGCGTGTAGTCGGGGTTTATGCAAAACTGTCTTGCGGGTCTGCCGCCGCTTGACTCCGCAAGCTCAAGCTCCGTCACGATTCCCATCTCGATAAGCTCTGAGAGCATCGAGGTACATGTGGCAAGAGAGAGCCCCGTTTTATTCGCTATTTGTTTTTTTGTCAGAATATCCGCTCCCATGAGCGTATCTCTTATCAAGCTTAAATTGAAATCCTTGATTTCTGCCGTATTCTTTGCCTGAGTGCCCATAAGCCACCGTCTTTTCTAAACAAACACTGTCATACCATTAATTTCAGATAAATATACACCTATATTGCAATTATACAACAGTTTATTTATTTTGTCATTATTTTTTGCGGCAAAAATAAATCTTTTTTCACACTAAGGCACTGATTTGTGCAATAGTTATGCAACATTTTTCATAAACTTTCTGTAAGCAATCCACCACATTACGCCGAGAACCAAACTTGAAACTGCCCAGCTTATCGGGAAGCAGTAATATATCGTCTCGATTGTTCTGTGTGCCGGAAAAACCGTGAAGAGCCAGAGAAGTCTCAAGCCGCAAATGCAGATTATCATGGTGATGGTAGGCGTCGTGGAAATTCCCATTCCTCTGAGGGAAGCGATGAAAACATCCATAATGGCGTTGAGCCAAAGGAAGAACACGACCCAAGTAATTCTGACAAGACCGACCGAAATGACCTGTGCGCTGTCTGCACTTGAAGTGTAAAGACCGAGAAGCGGCGTGCCAAAGCTCCAAACGATAAATCCGAGCAAGAATGCAACGCCCGCATTCAAAAGCATGGTTATAGCGGTTATCTTCTTTATCGCCTTGTAATTTCCGGCACCGATGTTTTGGCTGATAAATGTCATGGTTGCGCTCGAGAATGTCATTCCGACATAGACGAAAGTCTCTATGTTTGAAGCTGCCGAGTTGCCCGCAACGATTACGGATGAATCGAAAGAATTTATCGACGACTGTACAACGAGGTTTGAGAGTGCAAACATAGCTTGCTGTATTCCGGCGGGGATACCTATTTTAAGAATATCGATGCTTATCGCTTTATCAAGCTTAAATTTTGAGAAATGAAGCTTTGTTGCGTCTGTCTCCCTGAAAAGCGTGAGAACCACCAAAACGCTCGAAAGAGCATTGGAAATTGTTGTTGCGAGAGCAACGCCCGCTACGCCCATATGAAACACTATAACTAAAACAAGGTTGAGTATGATATTTAAAATTCCGCTGACCGAGAGATAATAAACGGGTCTTTTGGTGTCGCCCTTACTTCTGAGAACAGCCGCACCGAAATTATAGACGAGAAAGAAAATCGCACCGCTGAAGTAAATTCTTAAATAAAGCACGCTTAAATCTATAATGGAACTCGGCGTGCTCATCATCTGAAGAAGCGGCTTTGCGAAAATAAGGCCGATTATCGTGAGGATAACTCCGCTGATAAGCGAAAGCATCATCGAGGTGTGAACCGACTTTGAAACGCCCTCGTCGTCCTTAGCACCGAAATACTTTGCGATAACAACATTCGCTCCCATGGCAAGGCCATTGAACATCGTGACCATGAGAAAGCAAAGCGAACCCGTTGCACCGACAGCCGCCAAAGCATTGTCGCCCGCAAATCTTCCGACAACTATCGTGTCAGCCGTATTGAAGCACATCTGCAAAAGCGTGGTTATCATGAGCGGCACGGAAAATTTAATCACGTTTTTAAAAAGGTGGCCGTTCACCATATCGATTGAGTGATTGTTTTTCGCCATTTTCTTTCCTCCTTAATACTCCTAAGTATGAAATAATTTATTCATTAATATATTCTTCAAAAATTCTCCAAGCGTGTTTGCAATATGATTATATATTGTAAAATTTTTTAGTCAAGCACACGCGTTAAAGTGATAAATTTCCAAATATTTTACTTGGGTTACGGCTATACTTAATTATCTCAGAGCATATGAGGGGATTATATTTGCAAGAGAAAAGCGGGATAAAACCCGAAGATTTTATCCCGCTTGACGACTTTATTGATTTTTATTGTCAATTATGCCTTATCAACAGAACCGAAGAGCTCCATCTTCTCTTTTACTGTAGCCTTGATAGCCTCAAAGCCCGGTGCGAGAAGCTTTCTGGGGTCGAAGCCCTTGCCCTCGAGATCTTTGCCAGCCTCGATATAAGCACGTGTAGCCTCCTGGAATGCAAGCTGGCACTCTGTGTTAACGTTGATCTTGGAAACGCCGAGTGTGATTGCCTTCTTGATCATGTCTGCAGGAATACCTGTGCCGCCGTGAAGAACGAGAGGCATAACGCCTGTCTTCTGCTGAACTGCATCGAGAGTCTCGAAAGAAAGTCCCGGCCAGTTGGCAGGATACTTACCGTGAATGTTACCGATACCTGCTGCGAGCATATCTACGCCGAGATCTGCAATAGCCTTGCACTCGTCGGGATCTGCGCACTCGCCCATACCGACAACGCCGTCTTCCTCGCCGCCGATTGAACCGACTTCAGCCTCGATTGAAAGACCGAGCTTGTGAGCAACAGCTACGAGCTCCTTTGTCTTCTCGATGTTCTCCTCGATAGGATAGTGAGAACCGTCGAACATGATAGATGTGAATCCGGCCTTGATGCACTTGTAGCATCCGTCATATGTGCCGTGGTCGAGGTGAAGAGCAACAGGAACAGTGATTCCGAGGCTCTCGTCCATTGCCTTAACCATAGCTGCAACAGTCTCAAAGCCTGTCATGTACTTACCTGCACCCTCAGATACACCAAGGATAACCGGGCTGTTGAGCTCCTGAGCTGTGAGAAGGATTGCCTTTGTCCACTCAAGGTTGTTGATATTGAACTGACCGACAGCATAATGGCCGGCTTTAGCTTTCTTAAGCATTTCGGTTGCTGATACTAACATAATACTTCCTCCAAAGCAGAAATTTTGTATCTACATTATAATTCACATAAGGCTAAATTGCAAGCTTTAATCTATTTTTGGGGAAAAATCGGGGTTTAATTCATATACTTTCAATATATCGATATTGCCAATACAATTAAGCGTTATGTCGATTAAAAAGCGCTTATTCGTTTGGTTTCTCTTTTCCCGTCAACAAATAGAAAAGTCCTTCGTCAAATTCATCCCGAAACCATAGTCATAATGACCCGATACGGCAAACTCTTCCGCTTTGTCTTTTTGCTCATCGATTTTATCAAATTCTTGATTGTTTATCTCTTTGTTCCTTCAAACAAGCTCCTTTCTTGCTTTTATTCTACTTTGCACAAAAGAAAAAGCAGAGACGCAAACGCATCTCTGCAAAATCTTTTGTGTTTTAAAATCAATCGTGTCTCAAAGCGTCGATTGGGTTGAGGTTCGAAGCCTTAACAGCCGGGAAGAGTCCGAATATGACTCCGATGACCATTGAGAAGGCAACCGCAACAACCATTGCGGGAACACTCAGCGCAAACGGCGTTTGCATGACGTTTGAAATTACCTTAGCCAAGACGATACCGAAAATGATACCGATAACGCCGCCGAGACTTGTGAGCGCAACTGCCTCTGTGAGGAACTGTGCACGAATCTTTCTCTTCGGTGCGCCGATAGCAATTTTCAGACCGACCTCTCTGGTTCTCTCGGTGACGGAAACAAGCATGATGTTCATAACGCCGATACCGCCGACCAAAAGCGAAATACTTGCAATCCAAACAAGCATCTTGTTTGTCTCGTTGGAGAGCTCCTGCTGGTTTTTGAGATCCTGAAGCAGGTCTTCGTTCTTGTACTTGTAGGTTGTACCGCTCTGCTCGCTTGTCTGAACATAGTTGTTGAGGTAATCGGCAACTGCCTTGCCCGCTGCCGACATATCGTTTGTCGAAGCAGCTTTTACAACAACGTTCTGAGCCTCATCAAAGTTATAGAAGTTAGCCCAGTCGGACTGTAAAAGGTAAATAATGCCCGTTGTCGAGTTATTCGAGAAATAGTTCCAGTAATCTTCTTGCGACTCAATGTTTGGCTCGTAAGGATTTTGCTCCACTACCACGCCGACAATAGTCGAGGGAACGCCCTTAATCTCGATTATCTTGCCGATAGGATTTTTTGAACCGAACATCGTGTTTGCCATTGTTGCGTCGATAACGCACACATTGGAGTGATTCTTGATGTCTTTCTCGTTAAAAAGTCTGCCTTTTTTGACGAGGTATCCGCAAGTATCAAAATAATCGTTGGTCACGCCGTAAACGCCTGCAGCGTACTGATCCGAACCGTAATAAATGTAGTTCTCGTTTCTCTGATTGTAAGAGGATGCAGCCGCAACATTTTCGATATTGCGAATGCCCTCCATCATAGAATCGGTAACGGGATAAATTCCCTGAGCCGATTCATAATCGGAGTAAGTAAACGTCCAGCTGTCGCTGTAAATCTGAACGTGAACAAGGTTGTTGCCGTTACCGATAAGCTTTTCCTTAAGCCTTTCGTTAGTTCCCTGAATAGCCGAAACAATCGCAATAATAGCGGCAATACCGATGATAATTCCGAGCATTGTGAGAAGTGAACGCAGCTTGTGGGACCAAATACCTTTAAATGAAAGTTTTAAATTTTCTATCATATTTTATCCCTCCGACGACTCTGTTTCTTCCGTGACGCTCTCTTCGGTTACGGTCTCCTCTGCTTCGGCACTGTCCGCAGCATCGGTCAAACCTTCTTCATCGCTTATCGCCGATGCATCATCCAAAGAATCTATCGATGAATCCGCCGATGAGCTGTTGCCTACGGGATTTCCGTCCTCATCCACGGCTTTTGCACCTTCCTTAGCGCTGTCGCCGTACGGGAATGCGAGCCAGTCGTCCATGGATACGTTGTTTGAGGTGATCTCCATAGCCAAACCGGAAATAATCTTTCCCGTTTCAACATAAGTTTTCTTAAGTCTGCCGTCAACAACCTTAAAGACATATGTTCCGCTGTTGTCGGTTCTGAAATACTCAGTCGAAATATAAAGCGACTGCGAGCCGTCCGAGCTTGATGACTGAGGATACTTAATGCTCAGGTAAGCGCCCTCGCTCAAATTATCGGCGTCATCGAGCAAGCCGATAAATGTATAGTTGGATTTTGACTGACTGCCGTCTGAGGAATCTGCGTTTTGATCCATCGGGAACTGAGAAATAGAGAGAATCTTTCCCTTGTAGGTGCTGCCCGTATCCCATGAGCTTGCCTCAAAGCTGTCGCCCACGTTGATTTTGCCGAGCTGATCCTCGGTGATTGCCGACTTGATGTAAACGCCGTCAGCACCCGAAACCGTCATGAGCGGCTTGCTCTCCTCGATTGCAGCCTCTTTGTCGATAACTTTCTTGACAACGCCGTTTACTTCACTGAGAACCGTTGCGTTGCTGAGAGCAAGCTTTGCTTTCTCGTAAGCGATTTTATCGGTCTTGAGTGTCGTATTTGCTGTGGCAAGTTCGTCCTCTGCGTCTGAAATAGCTTTTTTCAATTCGTCTGCGGTGTATGTGATTTCAGTCGAAACAACTCCGCCGTAATAGATGAAATCGTCTTCTGTGATTTCATCCTCGTTTTCGCCCTCGCTTGACTCCTCGTCACCGTCGGGAATATCGATTGTATAGAAACCTGTCTCGTCGTTCACGCCGTCAAACTTCCAAGCCTTGATAATCTCGCCGTTCTCGTTGTCACCGACGTGCAGCTCGAATGTAGCGCAGAAAGGCTTATCGTAGCTTACGGGGTTTCCGTCACGGGTTGTGTACATCTGTGCAGATGCCGATGAGCTCTCGCTTGAAGATTCGCTTGATGCCTCACTCGAAGCCTCGCTTGAGGTGCCGCTCTCCTCGGTCTCGGTAAGCGGAATGATTTTCGGGAAAAGACCCGAAACAAAATTCATAGCTTTAGCACTGATTGAAGCCGTCTCTGTCGAAGTATCGGGCACTTCTGTCGGCTCGATTGGCGGTGCTGCTGTCGGTTCTGCCGTAGGCTCTGCGGTGGGTTCCGCCGTCGGCTCTGCTGTAGGCTCAGCGGTAGGTTCGCTTGTAGGATCCGGCTCAACAGTCGGATCTGCCGAAGGCTCTGCAGACGGGCTCGGTGTCGGAGTTGCTGTCGGAGTCGGTGTAGCCGTAGCCGCAGGAACAAATCCGTAAATTTTAGCAATGAAATCTTTTCTTATCACGCAGTCCTCGGTAATAAGGAAACGATAAGGATCGTCAACCGTACCTGTACCGGCAAACGGAACGGCATCAAGCGTTACCTTTGAATAGAGGTTTGCGTGACTGTCCGGTGTGGGAGTCGGAGTGACCTCCGGTTCCGGCGTGGTATCGTCATAATATCCGCCGCCACCATTATCGCTGACGGGAGTTGTGTTCTTCAATTTCTGAAGAGCGGCTTCCTTTTTCTTGACGGCTAACTCGTCCTTCTGAACGGTAATTTTAGCCGACTGCTCCTGAAGTTCAAGAAGAGTTTTGTCGTAAGAAAGAAGCTTGTCGCCTATTTTAACCTTATCGCCCTCTTTGACATAAATCTCAGAGATGTTCTTTGTGGAATCGACATAGACCGACTGGGTGTATTCCGTTGAAACAACACCGTAGGTTGAATCAACGCTGCCCCAAACCTCAGGGTCGACATATAAGTACGAAACCGGCTTAACGGTTGCCGTGACATTGTTCTCGCGGTTTTTCTTGACTATTGAAAGCGCACCGCCGATAATTCCGACAATAATGGCGCAAACAACCACTGAAACAATTATTCTTTTAATGTTCTTTTTATTCATCGTGCACCTCCGAATCTTCCGATTCTTCATTCTGGCGGCGGAGCTTTTCTTCCAACTCTTCGTTGTTGTAAATTCTGCCGTCAAGGATGTGCTTGATTGTCTTTGCGTGCTCGGCGACATGGCGGTCGTGCGTAATCATAATGATTGTTACGCCGTCGTCGTTGAGCATCTTGAAAAGCTCCATAACCTGTTTGCCTGACTTCTGGTCAAGTGCGCCCGTGGGCTCGTCGGCAAGAAGAATATCGGGCTTATTTACAATAGCACGTGCAATGGCAACTCTCTGGCACTGACCACCCGAAAGCTGAGCCGACGTAAAGCTCACTCTCTCGCCGAGTCCGACCTTTTCGAGTGCCGCCCTTGCAATCTCTTTTCTCTCTTTCGGCTTAACGCCCGCATAGAGAAGCGGCAATGCGACGTTTTCGAGTGCGCTCTGCTTAGGCAGAAGGTTAAAGCTCTGAAAAACGAATCCTATGCTGTTAAGGCGCACGTTTGAAAGCTCGTTGTCGCCAAGCGAGTTGATGTCGTGACCCGCAAGGTTATACGTGCCGCTTGTTGCCTTATCGAGGCAACCGATAATATTCATGAGCGTAGTCTTGCCCGATCCCGAAGGACCCATTATCGCAAGATAGTCGCCCTTTTCAACGGAAAGATTTATGTCCTTAAGAACGGGAACCTCCATCTTTCCCTGAATGTAGGTCTTATAAATGCTCTTAAGCTCAAGTATCATCCGACTACCTCACCATCTGCAACCGAATCGGTTGTTTCGTCTTCACTGTAACTGTCGTCTGTCGTGTCTGTGAGTGCTATCGATTTTGTGTAATCCGTTGTGGTTCCCATTCCCTCAGTGTAAATGTCCATCGGGAATGCTATGTAATCCGTAGTCGAAAGGCCTGATTTGATTTCGTACATATCTGCGCTCTCGTCATAATCGCCGAGTTCGATATCTATCTTCTTGAGCGAGCCGCCCTCGGAGTCGGTAGCCCATACGTACGGGTTGCCATCCTCATCATAAGCTAAGTAGTAAGAATAAAGCCAAACTCCTTCTTTCTTCTCGCTTACCTCTGTGTTCTTCTCAACATAAACATGCTGACCGAGAACCAAACCATCCATGTTGTCAAGCTCTGCATAGAAGGTGTATTTTGACGATGATGTTCCGTTGTTGTTTCCGTAAACCGCCTGATTTT
Organism: uncultured Prevotella sp.; assembly: GCA_963621245.1. Taxonomy (GTDB): domain Bacteria; phylum Bacillota; class Clostridia; order Oscillospirales; family Acutalibacteraceae; genus SIG603. The sequence continues at coordinate 62,211 of CAVFCW010000009.1, forward strand.
CGCTGTCGGAATTGGAGGAATCCGCCTGATTGGAAATGGACTTGATTGTGGCAGTCCAAGTCTGGGATTCGTCTGCTCTTGAACGGATGATAACGCTCTCGCCCTCTGAAAGCTGACCTCTGTTAAGCTCTGAAACAGTACCCTTTACGCGGTAATTGCCGAGTGCGAGTATTGTGATGTAAGCCGAGCTTGAATCTGTCGTGCTGCTGTCGGATGTGGAATCGCTTGAAGAGCTTGATTTTACCGACTTGATGATACCGTCGATTTCGCTTGTGACAACGGTGTTCTGGAGAGATTTCTCAATCTTGTCAACGTTGTTCTGCTTGTCGATTCTCTCGTATTCCTGAGTTTTGATGTCAATTTCAGTCTGCTGAATATTGATTGTTGCGTCAAGAACATCGTCCTGAGTAGTAGCCTTGTTCTTCTGGTCGGTGTAGCTCTCAAGCTGCTTTTTGAGCTGAACTATCTTCTGATCTATGTTCTCAACCTCAAGCTTAGCCTGATCAAGCTGAATCTGAATATCGTCTACGTCATACTCAAAAAGCTTGTCACCCGCCTTAACCTCGTCACCCTCGGCAACATAAGTCTTGGCAATCTTCTTGCTGTCGTCCTTCTTGACTTTAACTTCCTTTTGAGGCTCAACCACGCCCGTAAGCTTAGCGTTGCTGTCAAGCGTGCCGCCGCTCATAATGTCGGTGACGCTTGTTACGTAAGCGCTTGTCGAGTCGCTCGAGGAGCCTGTGCGTGAAAGAAAATATCTGAGTGTGAAACCGCCCGCAGCCACAACAACCGCAGCAGTCACAACTATAGCAACTATTCTCTTTTTCATTTTAAACCGCCTTTCGATAGGTAAATTTTTATTTTTATCTTCATTTTAGCGAAGATATACCTCTACAATCTAAGATTTTACCATAATGAGGCACAAAAATAAAGCTATTTGTTCAAAAGCGTGAGCTTTTTCTTAATTCTATGTCGCTTGTATGAACTTAAGGTGAATTTTATTTTGTCTTCTGCGATTTTTGCACTCATTTTGCATGCTCTCCGCACTTGAATTAAAGCGAGATTTCATCTATACTCAATTACAAATATCTTACCAAACGGAGAAAAATTAATCCCATGAAAAAATACATACTTTTTGACCTCGACGGCACCTTGACCGATCCGGGTCTTGGAATAACAAACAGCGTTTCTTATGCGCTAGATCACTACGGCATTAAAGACTACAAAAGAGAAGATCTCTACAAATTCATAGGCCCACCGCTCAAGGACTCGTTCATGAACTTTTACGGATTCAGCGCTGAAAAAGCCTATGAAGCCATTGATGTTTACAGGGAGTATTTCAGAAGCAAAGGTATTTTCGAGAACGAAGTTTACCCGCACGTACCCGAAACTCTAGCGGAACTTAGAAAAAGAGGTTTCAAGCTGCTTGTGGCAAGCTCTAAGCCCGAGGAATTTGTCAAGATTATTTTAAAGCATTTTTCTCTTGCGGAATATTTCGATTTTGCCGGTGGAGCAACCATGGACGAATTAACCCGTATAACCAAAACGGACGTGATAAAATGGGTGCTATCCAATATGAACATAAGCGACATGAGCGAGTGCCTCATGGTGGGCGACCGTCTGCACGACATTGAGGGCGCAAAAAACTTTGGCATGGAATCTGTCGGATGCGCGTTCGGCTACGGCGGAGAAAAAGAGCTAAAAGAAGCGGGAGCGGATCACATTATCTACTCGTTCGAGGAAATTTTGAATATCGTCTGATATTATATCTTTGTACAGAATAAAACAGTCGGAAAGCGAAAAGCCTTCCGACTGTTGTTTTTGTTTGTATGAACTTTTACGGATTTTCTGAGCCGCCGTCGTTGTTTTCATCGGCAACCGTAACTGTTGCCGTGTATTTTCCGTAAACCCAGCACGATGTGCTTGAAGTATCGGATATACTGAAGGTTACCGATGCGTCGGTGTTTCCGTTCACATCCGTGAGGTTAGCCAAATCGATTGAACCCGTAATTGAATTTGCGTCAAGCTCGTTCACCTGAGCCGAAGAACCGACAACGGTTATCTTGATTGTCTTGTTCATAAGCTCTGCGGTTTTGCCTTTGGGAACATTGCTGAAAGAAATTCTCGATGCGGGAACATCTATCGTTTTCTCCTTGAAGCCGTTTAGGTTAACCGTGACCGTAACCTTATCAACCTTCGAGACGTTCTTGCACGATGACGGAATCGGTATCTCCATGGTAAGCGATGTTGTGGAAGTATCTATCGTCGAGAAATCAAGTGTATCGGGAAGTGCAATCTCCTTGTACTGCGAGACTACGCTCTCTTCACCCGCTATATCGATAGTTTCGGGATCTATCGTGATTCTCGTATCGCTGAATCCTGACGGCATATTCACGGTGTTCACCTTGAGGTTTACCGTCTTTTTACTGAGAACCGTTACATCAACATCGCACTGCGTTGTTGACAGCGTGAGGTAGTTTGAATCAAGATTTATCTCCTTGCCGTCCTCGTCAAGTGCTGTCAAGTTGCACGTAAACGACTGGCTCGATGTGAGCGGTTCGGCAAAGGTTCTTGAAGCTGTAATTTTCGCAACTCTGTTTACTGCCGATTCGGGGCCGGAAACGGTAACGTTTTCCACCGAAATCTCGGGAGTTGTTGAATAGTAGTTCTGATTTGTCGTGACGGAGATGTTATTCTCCACCTTGAATGTTACTTCTTTGTACTTATCGTAGCTGACGGAAATCGTCTCGGGATTAATCGACGAAACCTCGTAGTCGGTAAGCCCGCCGTCCTTTTTTACTACGCTTAGGGTAATGGTGTCGTTCGCCATTGTGTTTCCCGTAAGCTTTGTGGAGTTTGGCGAGAGTGTTGCAACTATCTTGATGTCATCCGCCGTAACCTTATTTACGACAACGGACGAGCCCGTCAGAGAAATATCCGCCGTGGTGTAACTTTGGCTGAAAACCTTTATTCCGTCCGCCTGAGCCGAATCCGAGAGTTCAACCTCAATGGGCACATCGTAAAGCGTTCTCGGACGTTCCTCGGTGTTGGAGGCGTTAAGTCCTACCCAGTAAAAAACGGAGAATCCGAGAGAGACAAGAAGCACAAACCAGTTGTAGCGAAAAAGTCCGCCCTTAACGGTATTTTTGGATTTCTTTTTGAATAAGTTTTTCATGACTTTGACCTCCTTATGAAGGACAAAACAGAATTTTTGACGCCATTTTTATCCTGCTCTTCGGGCAAAAGATAAGAATAGAGCTTTCTTCTGAGCGAATCCTTCGAGAAGTCTCTTTCAAGCTCGCCGTTCACGGCAATTGAAATCTGAGCAGTTTCCTCGGATACTATGACGATAACGGCGTCCGAATCTTCGCTCATACCTATTCCGGCACGGTGTCTTGTTCCAAGAGAAGCACTGAGACTGTCGTTCTTTGTGAGCGGCAAAATGCATCCGGCACAAAGAACTTTGCCGTTTCTTATAATCATTGCACCGTCATGAAGCGGAGCTTTGTTGAAAAAGATGTTGCCGATAATCTGACCGCTTGCGTCGGCATTGATAATCGTGCCTGTCTCGACTATTTCGTTTAAATTTGTCTCCCTTTCGAAAATGATGAGAGCGCCCATTTTAAGTCCCTGAAGAATCTGCACGGCGTCGCAGACAGCATTGATTGCCTCTCTTGTCTGCTTAACATATTCCTCGTTAGTTCCGCCGCCAAAAAATGAGCTGAACTTTGAGCCGAAGTCCGATCTTCCTATTTGCTCGAGTGCCTTTCTTATCTCAGGCTGGAAAACGATGAGCACGGCAATAAAGGCGTACTGGAAGAAGTACGACAAAAGACTCGTGACCATCTGAAGCTTGAAAACATTCGATAAGAAAAAGAATACAGCAAGCAAAATCAAGCCTTTTACAAGCTGGCCGGCTCTCGAATCTCTGAAAAGACAAATGACGAGGTAAGCTATGAGCGTTACTATCGCAATGTCGAACAGATCACGCACGGTAAAGCTTTGCAACAGACTAACAAATACCTTTGTGTAATCGGATATCAGCGAAAAAATATACTGCATTCAGTCAATCCTCCCTTTTCAAATTTTGATTGACATAATCCATACAAATTAATAATAACACAGCCCACAAAATATTAAAAGCAAAAAAAGAAGAAATTTACCCCTCACTTTTTGCTTACTCTGCCGAAAAATTAAAAAGGAGAACCGTTCGGCTCTCCTTTCATCTGTCAATTTTGTTTTACGGACTTACCTTACCGTCAGATATTCTCAGCACCCTGTCAGCGCCTTTTGCAATGGACTCGTCGTGTGTGATAACAATCACGCATTTTTCCTTTTCGTGCGCCAGAGATTTAAGTATGTTTATTACGGTTTTTCCGTTCTCGCTGTCGAGGTTTCCCGTCGGCTCGTCCGCAAGAATAACTTTAGAATCGCACGCAAGCGCTCTTGCAACGGCAACTCTTTGCTGTTCGCCGCCCGACATCATCTTGGGGAACTGCTTGAAGATCTTTTCTTTAAGTCCCACGGACAAAAGAAGCTCCTCGGCACGCTTTTCTGCTTCCTTATTCGGCACTTTGTTTAGTTGCATGGGATACATAACATTTTCCCTAGCCGTCAAAAGCGGAAAAAGGTTGAAACTCTGATAAATAACCGAAATATCTTTTCTTCTCAGTTCACTTCTGTCGATATCTTTTGTTGCCTTGCCGTCAAAAAGTATCTCGCCGTCTGTCGGCAAATCAAGTCCTGCCAAAAGTGAGAGAAGCGTGGTTTTTCCGCTACCCGAGCGTCCGATTATCGCATGAAAACATCCGCTCTCGAAACCGTAGGAAATATCCGTCAGAGCTTTAACGGTCTGATATTTGCTCCTGTATTCGTAATCAACGTTTTTTACTTCAAAAATACTCATATTATTACTCCTGTATCACTCGGAAGACGTGAGAATGCTTATAACATTGGTGCGAAGCAGTGTGAGAACCGCAAAGGCACATCCCAAAAGATAGAACGGAACGAACACCAAGATGCAAAATGCCGTGGATATTCCTTGCGAAAATACCAAAAGCACCGTTGCCGCCGATAATAACGCTCCGAAAAAGCATATCACTGCCGACTCGAGAAGCATGGTTATAAATATGCCGCTCTTTGATACTCCGAGGGAACAGTTTATCGCAATTTCTCCGCGCCTTGACTGCATGAGAAGATAAGACGAAAGAAAAGCTATAAGCACAACCGAAACGAATATCGGATAGTAGAGCGTATTAAGCATTCCTATGTTCTTGATGAGCGGTTCGCTAACTCTGATGTAAACTCCGTCAGTGATTATGCAAGAATTTCCCCACTGCGCAGTCGAACTTGTCTTTCTCTGGCACTCGACCATTTTAATGTCCTCGAGAAGCGAGACAAGACTGTTAATATCATCGGGATTGTTTACCTTGAACTCGGCACTTGTCGGCCAAGTGTGATAATTCTGCTCCTCTGCCATATTGCGAAGCGTTCTGAAAGATGTTATAAATCCTACGCCCGTGGGAATTTTCTCGCTTTCGATACTCACAAACGAACCGACTATCTTAAAAGTGTGCTCACCCGAATAAAAAGAACCGCCGTTCTCACGCTTTGTGTAAAACACCTTTGTGAATTCGTCGCCGAGCTTTAAGCCCTCGTTTTTCATCATTTCCTCGCTCATAACGCAGTAATAACCGTCGCCCGAGAAAAGATTTCCGTCAAAACCGTCGATGTACTCAATCTCGTTTTCGCCGAAAAGAGAATCGTTTGTTACGCCCGAGGCTACTCCCATACCGGAAATCTGAGCAGAATTGAGTTTCACCCTCGATACCATATCATCATAATATAGTGCACTTGTTACATAAACAACTGGCGTGACATAACCGCTGTTCTCGATTTTATCAAGCTTGTTTGTATCGATTATAAGTCCCGTTGTCTGCGTTCCGGAGATATTGCAAAGCTTAAGCCTTATATCGATATCGTCGGTAAGTGATTGCAGCTCACTTTCCTGTTTTCCGAGAAATCCCGAATAAATCACGAGGAACGCCGACAAAACCATAACAACGGCAAGTGCGATTATGCTCTTTCCCTTGTTTCGCGTGATGTTTCTCATCACATTTTGAAGAATAAACATATCACTCACCCGCCCTTTGCAAAAGCTTCATCGGTTCGGTGCTTACTATCTTGTAGGCAGCGCCGCCCGAAATCATTAACGATACCGCCAAAACGCAAGCCGCCGAAAGAGCAAACGGCTTGGGATTGAAGCTGTAATCCACCGTATACTCGTAGCCGCCGTTAGAAACCTTGACATCGCTATAAAGTCTCGATACGCCCGACTCCTGTGCGCTGTTGTAAGCCGCCTCGCTTATCTTGTCAACAGACAATGCGCCCGCAAGACTTCCAACCGCCGTGCCGACAACGACAACCGTCATAACGCTTAAAATAAGTCTTGCGGCACTTCTCTTAATTCCCGTGCCGAGCGAGATGCTTATAGCCGCTTCGCTCTTCTTTCTCACAATCTGCAAGAACGAGAAAAGAATCAATATGCTCAAAGCACTGACCGCACCGCTCACAAGAAGTATCACGGAAATTCTCAAAACCGACTTCGTTCCCTTTGCGATTGTGGTGTATCCCATATCGTCAAACTCGATATCGAGGTTATCAAGTCCGAGTGCGTCAAAATTCGTCAAAAAAGTATCGATTGTGCCGTTCTCGATAACAAACGAACAGGTTTCGTGCGAGAGTACGCTGCCCTGTAAAATCGGGTAGTCGTCCATATTTACCGATTTTGAGGGGATTATAACTGCCTCGTCCGGCATATAATACTCGGAATCGATTTTATCCTGTTCCTGATTTTTAGAGTAATAAACTCCGACAATCTCGTATTCTTCACCCTCCGACTGCATAAATCCATCACTCGGCCAGAGATCGTTTGTCCAAACGCCTCGCTTTGAGTAAGAAACGAGCATCGGCTTTTCACAGTAATAGCGTGAGTACGGCGTAATGGTTATCTTATCGCCTATCGTAACATAGTTTCCGTCACCGTCTTGGTTCGTTGTCTCGCTAATAAGGCAAACCTTAGCGCCGCTTTCGTATTCCTCCTCGGTTATCGCTCTGCCCTTGACTATGACCGCTTCGCTCTCGTCAAAAGCTGGGTAAGTCTCAAGACTCTCAACAGGCATAACGGCAAATGTGTTGTCGTCCGTCATAAATTTGAGGTCATCGGTAACCGTCTGATATTTTTTGCCAAGTTCCGTATCAAAGAAATCATCGGAATATTCCGCAACGGACGGGAGTCTCTCGGTCTCGGTGCTGTATTCGTCCGCACTTACCGATAAATAGGGCGTCTGAGCAAAGAGAGATATATTTGATGTACCCGTGCCCGTCTCGCTCGTCTCCGAGAACCAACCGATATAAAGTTTGCCCTCTTCGAGTTTCTGTGGCTCCTCGCCGTTCGTCCCCTCACAGCTTATAAGCACAAGACTCTTGTAGGTAAAATCGGCATATTTGTTTCCCCAGAGAATTTCCTCAACTTCTATTCTGTTCTGCTCAACGTTATATTCTCCGCTTTCCACCTCTTCGTCTGTCGGCACGAGAATGAAATCTCTTGTCGGCTTAAAGACAATCAGCGTGCGTAGATATTTATTGTACTGAGCGTAGTTGCTCGTTTTAATCGCTTTTCCCGTGCTTGAGCGGTACATATGCGAGAGAAGAACCGGCATATGCTCGGGAGCGGAAACATAATCAAGCCCTGTAAGGCTATCAAGCTTTACGGGAGCGGAGTAGTAAGCCTCCTCGTAAGTATCCGTGCCGTCAACCACGGTTTTGGTCGAATCGGGATTTTGTCCGATTGTTCCAACCGTGACAAAGTTTGAGTCGATCTCGTCCAAAATTGAAAGGCTCTGTGAGCAAAGCTGAACGCCGACCGACAAGAGAACCACTGCAAGCGCAATAAGCACAATGAAAAGCACCGTTCTCAATGGCGTTCGCACAAGCTGTTTTAATACAAATTTCAAGCTATCACCTTTTTTGCAGTAATGTTAGTGTTTTCCAAGTTATTGTAATACCGCAAATTTAATCAGTCAACAAAAAATCCGCCGAGACTTTTTATGTCTCGACGGATTAAATTCAGTTTATCCTAATGAAATCAGAAGTTTCCGTTTGTTAAGTCGTCAACGACGAGTGTTCTCGGAGAATTATCGTCTGCCTTCGCAGCTGCTGCCGGCTGTGCTGCAGGTGCTGCTGCTTCGGGCTGCGGATTATTTCTCTGCTCCCAGAACTTGAGGTATACCTGCGGGAAGAGTGCATAGGAGAGAACATCCTCTTCGCACTTTGCCTTGTCGCCAACCTCTGCTCTGATCTTTTCAAGCTCGGGCTCGAGAAGGTCTGCGGGACGGCATGTGATAACCTCGTCATCACCGATGCACTTCTTGCGAACTTCCTCGTTTACCTTTCCGGGAAGCTGACCGTACTCACCGCGGAGAATACCCTTGGACTCCTTCGGAACCAACTTGTATCTCTCGCCCATGATAACGTTCATAACTGCCTGAGTACCGACAATCTGAGATGACGGTGTGACAAGCGGAGGATAACCAAAGTCCTCACGAACTCTCGGAACCTCAGCAAGTGCCTCATAGTACTTATCTTCCTTGCCAGCCTGCTTGAGCTGAGAAACAAGGTTAGAAAGCATTCCGCCCGGTACCTGATAGAGAAGAGTGTTTGTATCAACGTGAAGAACCTTCGGGTTAACGTTGAGTCTCTCTGCTACGCCTCTGAAGTGAGCTGCAACATCGGAAAGTTTTGCAAGGTCAAGACCTGTATCGCGGCTTGTGCCCTGGAGTGTTGCAACCATAGACTCGGTTGTCGGGTTAGATGTACCGTTAGCAAGGGGTGAAAGTGCGCAGTCAACGATATCTACGCCTGCCTGAGCAGCCATAAGGTTAACCATGTCACCTGTACCTGTTGTGTTGTGAGTGTGAAGATGAATCGGAACGTTTACGTTCTCCTTGAGCTTCTTGATGAGGCTGTAAGCGTCATAAGGAAGAAGAAGGTTAGCCATGTCCTTAATGCAGATTGTGTCTGCACCCATGCTCTCGAGTGTCTTAGCGAGGTTCACGAAGTACTCCTCGTTGTGAACAGGAGATGTTGTGTAGGAGAAGCAAGCCTCAGCGTGTCCGCCGTACTTCTTGATTGACTTCATAGCAGTCTCGAGGTTTCTCGGGTCGTTAAGTGCATCGAATACACGAACAACGGAGATACCGTTCTCGATTGACTTTTCAACAAATTCCTCAACTATATCGTCTGCGTAATGTCTGTAACCGAGGAGGTTCTGACCACGGAGAAGCATCTGAAGAGGTGTCTTCGGCATGTGCTTCTTGAGAGTACGGAGTCTCTCCCACGGATCCTCGTTGAGGTATCTCATACAAACGTCGAATGTAGCACCGCCCCAGCACTCGAGTGACCAGTAGCCGATATCATCGAGCTTCTCAAGAGCGGGAAGCATGTCATCAATCGTCATTCTTGTAGCAGCCTGAGACTGATGAGCGTCACGGAGTATAGTATCGGTAATCTTCAGTGGGTTCTTTGCCATTTTTGATTCTTACCTTTCTTATAGATTAATTACTTTCCGAACAGGGAGATGAATACGCCTGCAGCAACTGCAGAACCGATAACACCTGCAACGTTCGGGCCCATAGCGTGCATCAAAAGGAAGTTGGTCGGATCAGCCTTGGAACCGACATTCTGAGATACACGAGCTGCCATAGGAACAGCAGAAACACCGGCAGAACCGATGAGCGGATTGATCTTGTCCTTGAGGAAGATGTTCATGATCTTTGCGAATACAACACCTGCTGCTGTAGCAAATGCGAATGCACAGATACCCATAACAAGAATCTTGAGGGTCTCAGCCTTAAGGAAGTTAGCTGCTGTAGCTGTAGCACCGACGGAAATTCCGAGGAAGATTGTAACGATGTTCATAAGCTCGTTCTGAGCTGTCTTGGAAATTCTGTCGATAACGCCTGACTCTGTTGCGAGGTTACCGAACATGAGGCATCCTACGAGAGATGCAGCATCAGGGAGCATCATAGAAACGAAGATTGTAACAACGATCGGGAAGAGAATCTTCTCTGTCTTGGAGATGGAGCGAAGCTGCTTCATCTTGATCTTGCGCTCTTTCTCTGTTGTGAGGAGTTTCATGATAGGAGGCTGAATAACAGGAACAAGAGCCATGTAGGAGTAAGCGGCAATTGCGATAGCACCTAAGAGCTCAGGAGCGAGCTTAGATGTAACGAAGATAGCCGTAGGACCGTCTGCACCACCGATGATACCGATGGAAGAAGACTGCTTCTCTGTGAAGCCCAAAAGTCTGGAACCGACATATGTGATGAAGATACCGAACTGAGCGGCTGCACCTAAAAGAAGTGACTTGGGGTTGGCAATGAGGGGACCGAAGTCTGTCATAGCACCAACGCCCATGAAGATAAGGCAGGGATAAATTCCGAGCTTAACGCCGAGGTAGAGATAGTCGATAAGACCAGTGTTAGCTGTCTCGGCAAAGAGATCCCAGTGAACATGACCGTCAGCAAAAAGCTCTGCGTGGTACATGCCAGCGCCGGGAAGGTTTGTTAAAAGCATACCGAATGCGATAGGAAGAAGGAGCATCGGCTCATACTTCTTGACTATTGCAAGGTAAAGAAGCACGCAGGAAATTGCGAGCATAACAAGCTGAAGCGGATTGTTAGCTGCCTGAGCAAAACCTGTGCTGCTTAAGAAATTCTGAATAGCTTCCATGTGATTTTACTCCTTTGAATTAAATTGCTTGCGGTTTGTTTGCGATTAAGCAATTGTGCAAAGGACTGCGCCGCCGGCTACTGTTGCACCCTTCTGAACTGCAACAGATGTAACTGTGCCTGCGATAGGAGCAGGAATCTCGTTCTCCATCTTCATAGCCTCGAGAACTACAACTGCCTGACCAGCCTCAACGTGCTGTCCGACTGTTACGTTTACTGCGAGGACGTTACCGGGCATCGGAGCTGTAACCTCTGTGCCTGCGCCTGCCGGTGCTGCTGCCGGAGCGGGAGCTGCTGCCGGAGCCGGTGCTGCTACGGGAGCCTGTGCAGCTGCGCCTGTAACTTCTTCTACTGTTACTTCATAAGCTGTTCCGTTAACATTAACATTATACTTTCTCATAGTGAAAATATTCCTTTCTTGTCGAGGCTCTTTTTACCTCTTTAAATTAGTACTGAAAATAGTTGATTTTGAGCCTTGCGGCTCGATTAAGATACAAGCTTTTATCAGAGCTTTCTGATTGAGTGGATCTTAATACGACCAACATCAGTGCCCATGTCCTCAGCAATAACGGCTGCCATTGCTGCAACGAGCTGCTGCTTGTTTCCCACAGGTGCTGCCTGAACCGGAGCCGGTGCCGCTGCGGCAGGTGCCGGAGCTGCTGCCTTCTGATTAGCCGTAACCGCGCCCATAATCTTACCCATTATAGTAATAATAAGGATAAGGCAGATGAGAACTACGAAAACGGTAATCATACCCATAGCGATAACCATTGGTGTACTTACAGTCATGCTTTGTATCCTCCTTTCGGATTCATTTTGATAAACTGAAAAATTTATTATGTGATAGTAGGTCAATTTAATAGATAAACCAATCTACCCCATTATTAAATTGTGATAATAATAACATAATTTAAATTCATTTGCAACGAATTTGTTTACAATATATTTCCTTATTATGAAGTTTTTTTCTTGACATTTTTCCTCTTTCGTCACATTCCCCAATACAGAAATGATACACGGTTATTTTTGTTAAAATTGCCAATTTATATCATTCCTTTTCGGCATTTTTAATAAGAATTAATTATCTTAAAATGTGTTAAGAATCTATTTTTTCAATAACTTCTTGATATTGCTTTTTGTTGTGATATAATCTTTTCTGATAAATCTATATTCTTATTAAAGGCGGGCTAAAGCCCCTAATTAGACGGAGAAATTATGAACATCATCATTCTCGGTGCCGGAAAAGTAGGCACCGCACTCGCACAGAAGCTTACCGAAGAGAAGCACAGTGTGACCGTTATCGACATCAGCCGTGAAAGGCTCGATAACCTTACCGAATTCTATGACATCATGGGCATAGAGGGTAACGGCACATCGGTTGAGGTGCTCAAGGAAGCGGGAATCGAAACGGCAGATCTTTTCGTTTCCGTAACGGGAACGGACGAGATCAATCTTCTTTGCTGTATGTTCGCAAGAAAAGCGGGCAAATGCAAGGTAATCGCAAGAGTGAGAAACCCTGACTACAATGCGGAGATTAACTTCATCCAAAATCAGCTTGGTATCTCATCCATCATCAACACCGATCTTGCAACGGCAAGAGAAATCCAGAAGCTGTTGATGTTCCCTGCGGCTCACAAAATCGAGTCCTTTGTAAACGATAAGGTTCGACTTATCCGTTTCGAGCTCAACGATTTTTCACTTCTCAAGGGTGCGTCACTCAAGGAAATTGCCGAAAGAATCGACTCCGACGTCCTCATCTGCTGCGTAGAAAGAGGAAACACCATCACCATTCCCGACGGTAATTTCGTGCTTCACAACGGAGATATGGTTTCGTTCCTCGCAACAACGGAGAACGCAAAGAAATTCTTCAAGGCAATCGGTCTTAAAAACAAGCCCGCAAGAAACGCCCTCATTGTGGGCGGTGGCACTCTCGGATATTACCTCGCAAAATCGCTCATTAAAAACGGCGTCGACGTTAGAATAATCGAGCTTGACGAAAAAAGATGCGACGATCTCATCGAAAAACTGCCCGAGGCTACAATAATCAAAGGCGACGCAACAAACAGACGCCTTCTTCTTTCGGAAGGCCTCGAAATGACCGACGCGTTCGTATCGCTCACGGGCATGGACGAAGAAAATATGATGCTCGGCCTTTACGCAAGACAGCATTCAAAAGCTAAGATAATCACAAAGGTCAACCGCTTTGAGTTTGACGATATACTCTCCGAGCTTGACATCGGTTCTGTCGTCTTCCCGAAGTACATCATAACAGACCACATTCTCCAGTATGTGCGTGCATTCAAAACAAAAGGCGGCTCAGCTCTCAAAACCTTATATAATATCCTCGATGACAGAGTTGAGGCTCTTGAATTTTCCATTACAGAAAAAACATCATTCACCGATATTCCGCTCTATAAGCTAAAATTCAAGCCGAATCAGCTCATCTGCTGTATCTCAAGAGGCGGCGAGATAATCATCCCACGAGGCGGTGACGTCATCAAAGTCGGCGATTCCGTAATTCTCGTCACACTTCGTCACGGACTCGACAGCTTCAGTGACGCTCTCGAATAAGGAGGCAGACCGTGAATTTATTAATGGTTATCTACCTTCTGGGGTACATCCTTATCTGCGTGGGCGGACTTATGCTTTTGCCCGCTTTGGTATCACTTCTTTACGGCGAGGCTTGCGTGAGCGCATTTTTAATCACTGCCGCAATCTCTATTTTGTTGGGCTTTATAATCATCGCAAAGAAACCTAAAAACAAAATCTTCCATCTGCGTGAGGGCTATGTAATAACAGCTCTTTCATGGATAATTATATCGCTTGTCGGCGCACTTCCTTTCGTGATAAGCGGAGCTATCCCCAATTACGTGGACGCTCTTTTTGAGATTATCTCGGGATTCACAACCACGGGAGCAAGCATACTCCCCGAGGTTGAATCTCTCCCACATGGAGCAATCTTCTGGAGAAGCTTCACCCACTGGATCGGCGGCATGGGCGTTCTCGTCTTTTTGCTGGCACTTCTCCCCCTTTCGGGCGGCTCAAACATGAACCTCATGAAAGCCGAATCCCCCGGCCCTCAGGTCGGAAAACTCGTTCCCAAGCTCAGAAGTACAGCATCTATCCTCTATATAATCTATCTCGGTATCACAATAATCGAGATAGTCGCTCTTCTCATCGCAAAAATGCCGCTTTTCGATACTCTAACCATAACATTCGGCACGGTAGGAACGGGCGGTTTCGGCGTAAGAAACGATTCATGCGCAAGCTACACCGTAACTCAGCAGATTATCATAACGATTTTCATGATTGCCTCGGGAGTAAACTTCAACGCATACTTCTATATTCTTCTCAGAAAATTCAAGAAAGCGTTTGACATCGAGGAAGTTAGAGTTTACCTCATCTTCATACTCGTGTCCACCGTGCTTATTGCAATTAACGCAAGAGGAATGTTCTCGAACATTTTCGAGAGCTTACAGCAAGCGGCATTCCAAGTAGGCTCAATCATAACAACAACAGGATATTCAAGCTGTGACTTCAATATGTGGCCGTCATTCTCAAAGAATATAATTATACTTTTGATGATAAGCGGCGCATGTGCGGGAAGTACGGGAGGCGGAGTTAAAGTATCAAGAATAATTCTCCTCGCAAAATCCATTGTAAAAGAAGTAAAACACGTAATTCATCCGCAGTCGGTAGCAAATATAAGAATGGACGGAAAAACAGTCGCACACGAAACCATGCGTGCAACAAACGTGTTCCTTGTGTCGTACATCCTTATATTCATCGTGTCGGTATCGATACTCTCGATTGAAGGCTACCCGTTCGAGACAAACTTCACGGCAGTGTTGGCAACGTTCAACAATATCGGCCCGGGACTTGATTTGGTAGGCCCGATGTCGAACTTCGGATTTTACTCACCGATATCGAAGCTTGTTATGAGTTTTGATATGCTTGCGGGACGACTTGAGATATTCCCGATGCTTGTGTTGTTCTCGAGACACACATGGCAAAGATTCTAAGTTAATAGTAAATAAAGATAAAGCGAAGCCAAAATAAAAGTTTTTGGTTTCGCTTTTTTCAAAAAGCGAACGGGTGTGGGCAGAGCCCACGAATAATTAATAATTAATAAATAATAATTATTAATGATAAGTTGCGAGTAACGAAAGAGGCACGAAGTGCCGATTATAAAAATTGTAGGTTTTCACAGTCAACAAAAAGTACAGAGTACTTTTAGGGAGCGTAGCGACCGTAGTTGACTGTGAAAGCCGAATTATTTACACTGAACAAAATAAAGAAAACAAAATATTATACCCAA
>CAVFCW010000010.1:0-73781 GCA_963621245.1 uncultured Prevotella sp.
GAACACAGAAGTTAAGCTCGTTCGCGCCGACGATACTCGGCTGGCAACGGCCCGGGACAATAGGTTTTTGCCAACACCAAAGCAGTCAACCAATAGGTTGGCTGTTTTTTTTGTTTTAAATTGAATAGGCAAAACAGAACCCCTCTGATAAGTTTAATGGCTTATCGGAGGGATTTTTGTTAGTGAATTTATTTTTCTTATTTCTCAAAAAGAAAAATGGGGGGGTAAACGTGATAGTATAAATCATCACTATATTCATATAAAAGAAGGGTTCTTTATGTATTGCAATAACTGCAGAAAGTTGATTTCGGATGACAGTAAGTTTTGTCCTGAGTGCGGAAAAGAAATCGGAGTGCAGTCGGTAAGACTTGAGCCGAACGCCGCATTGAACAGTCCGATTAAGGCCAAAAAGAAGTCTAAAAAAGGAAAAGTTATTATCATTCTGGTATTAGTTATTATGGCGTATGTAGTTTCTAATATTATTATTAATTACAATAAAACAGATTCAAGTACAAGTGAAACAACTCAAACAAAAGCAGAGGCTTTTGCTGAAGAAAACGGAATTTCGGTTGAACTTGCTGAAGATTTGGAAGATGTTCTTTCAAAGACAGAGCTTGACGGCGGCGTGAAGCATAGTTTGAGCAGTGTTAAGGGTTGGAAACAGATAGATAACTGGGCGAACGGTGAGAGATACGGTGCTCAGTTGGATTGGAAAAATGTATATTTCTTCTATGTGAAAGATAATAAAATCGTTGGTATCAGAGACGACAGCGGTAACTATTATTATCATGTTGATGAGTAAAGAAAAATGCAGTTCGGTTTGAACTGCATTTTTTTACTATTGTTGGTTTTCTATTAAGAAATAACCTCTTCGAAAATCTTAAGACCCGCGTCAATCTCTTCGTAGGAGATGTTAAGCGGCGGCAGGAATCGGCAGACATCGCCTTTTGCGGTCAATATGAGCAGACCCTTTTCTATGCACTTTTCCATGATGGTGTGTGCGTCCATGCCGTTGTTTACTTTAATTCCGATGATGAGACCTTTGCCGCGGGTGTAGCTCACGTTTTTCATTCCGTTAAGCTTATTCGTGAAATATTCGCCCTTGAGTCTTACCTTGGAGAGGAAGTCCTCGTCGGCTACCGTCTTGACGATCTCAACGCCGCCGGCACAAACAACGGGGTTTCCGCCGAAAGTTGAGCCGTTGTCGCTCGGAACAAAAACATCCTTGTGCTTTTCGCTTACCATACATGCTCCTATGGGAAGTCCGCCGGCAAGTCCCTTTGCGCTTGTTGCGACATCAGGGATAATATCTGCGCCCTGGTATGAGTAGAAGTAACCTGTTCTTCCCACACCCGTCTGAACCTCATCCATAATCATGAGTATGCCTTTTTCATCGCAAAGCTTTCTCACGGCTTTGAGGTACTCGGTATCCATGGGGATAACTCCACCCTCGCCTTGAACGCCCTCGAGCATGACGGCGCACACGTCGTCGTCAATAGCGTCCTCAAGAGCTTTGATATCGTTTGCTCCGACATAGATGAATCCCTCGGTGAGCGGCAAAAAGGTCTTGTGGAAAACATCTTGACCTGTTGCGGCAAGCGTCGTGAGAGTTCTGCCGTGGAACGAATTTACAAGAGTGATTATTTTGTAAGCACCTTTTGCACTGCCGACTTTACGCGCAACTTTTATTGCGCACTCGTTGGCTTCCGCACCCGAGTTGCAGAAGAAAACTCTCGACATACCGGCAGCCTTGCAAAGTCTCTCGGCAAGCTCGGTGCAGTTATCGTTGATGTAATAGTTGCAGACATGCTGAACGTTGGATAACTGAGCAGTGACGGCATTCACCCAATTTTCGGGGCAGTAGCCGAGAACATTTACACCTATGCCTGCGGTGAAATCTATGTACTTTTTGCCGTCGTAATCTTCGGCGATTGCGCCCTTGCCGCTTTTAATGGCAACGGGAGCACGGCCGTAGGCGTGAAGAAGATATTCTTCGTCCTGAGCCTTTAATTTATCGTATATCATCTTTAAGTCCTTTCGTGCAATCAATAGAACATGGTGCCTATGCCCTCGTCGGTGAAGAGCTCGATAAGAATTGAATGCGGCTCTCTGCCGTCAATTATGTGGGCACGGTGAACGCCGCCTCTTACGGCGTCTACACAACAATTTATCTTGGGAATCATACCGCCTGATATAATTCCCTCTTTTTTAAGCTTTGCAACGTCTGCGATTTTAACAACGGGGATGAGAGTGTCCTCGTCTTCCTTGTCACGCAGAAGTCCTCTTATGTCGGTCATTAAAATAAGCTTGCTTGCGCCGACCTTCTCGGCGATTTTTGCGGCGGCAACATCGGCATTGATATTGAACATCTCGCCGTGGTAGCCTGTGGCAATTGTTGAGACAACGGGGATATATCCCATATCTGCGTTTACTTTGAGAATGTCGGTGTTAACTTCTCTTATCTCTCCGACAAATCCGAGGTCATCGGAAAGCTTGTCTGCCTTGAGAAGCGATCCGTCAGTTCCGCAAAGGCCTACGGCTTTTCCGCCGTTAGCCTCGATAAGCTGAACGAGATCTTTGTTGACTTTTCCGGCAAGAACCTGCTGAACTATGTCCATAGTCTCCTGGTCGGTGTATCTCATGCCGTTGACAAACTTAGATTCCTTGTTGATTTTCTTGAGCATGGAGTTAATCTCGGGGCCGCCGCCGTGAACCAAAATGACGTTGATTCCGACTGTCTGCATAAGAATTATATCTTTGATGACGGCGTCCTTGAGCTCCTCGTTTATCATGGCGTTTCCGCCGTACTTAACAACGATGGTTTCGCCCGTGTATTTTTTGATGTAGGGAAGAGCCTGCACAAGAATGTGCGCTCTGTCCGAATTTGTTATACTGGAATTCATTTTTACCCTCAATATATTTTTAACTTCTGTATTCGCCGTTAATCTTTACGTAGTCATATGTGAGGTCGCATCCGAATGCCGTTGCCTCTTCTGTTCCCTCGTGCATATCCACATAAACGGTAACTTCGTCCTCTTTCATAATTTTGAGTGCGTAGTCCTCGTCAAAAGCAAGCGGAACGCCGTGATCGAAAACTTCAAGTCTGCCGGCCTTGCTCTCGTAGAAGAGTTCGACATCCTCCTGATCGAATTGTGCGCCCGAATATCCCATGGCACAGAGGAATCTGCCGAAGTTTGCATCGCAACCGAAAATAGCCGCCTTTGAGAGGTTTGAGCCGACTATGCTTCTTGCCAAAGTTCTTGCATCGTCCTTTGTTTTTGCGTTAACAACGTGAGCCTCGAAAAGCTTAGTTGCTCCCTCGCCGTCGCTTGCCATTCTTCTTGCGAGGTAGCGGCAAACGGTGAAAAGTGCCTCGTAGAACTTATCGTAACTTTCTCCCTCGCTTACGATTTCCTCGTTCTCTGCCAAGCCGTTAGCCATGAAGAGAAGTGTGTCGTTTGTGGAGGTGTCGCCGTCGACGGTTATCATATTGAATGTGTCCTTAATAACGGCGGAAAGTGCCTTTTGAGCCATTTCTTTGCTGATTGCGACGTCGCTTGTGAGGAAGCCGAGCATTGTACACATATTGGGATGAATCATGCCCGAGCCCTTACTCATGCCGCCGAGAGTTACGGTTTTTCCGTCAAGCTCAAAGGAGACCGCATACTCTTTGTTAACGGTGTCGGTGGTCATAATTGCGTGAGAAGCTGCCGTGCCAGCCTCTAAGGAGCTGTCGAGATTTTTTGACATCATGTTAACGCCGTTTACAAGCTTATCGACGGGAAGCTGCATACCGATGACGCCCGTTGAAGCGACGGCAACGCCGGAATAGGGAACACCGAGAGCGTTTTCGACTGCCTTTGCGGTAGCCTCGCATGCGTCAAATCCCTCTTTGCCCGTGCAAGCGTTTGCGATGCCCGAGTTGACTACAACGGCGTGCATGGGTTCGCCCGATTTAACTATCTGCATATCCCACTGAACGCAAGCCGCTTTAACGACATTTGATGTGAATGTGCCGGCACTTACGCACGGCTTTTCGGAATAGACCATTGCCATGTCGGTTCTGTCGACATATTTTATATTTGCCTCACAGCTTGAAGCCGAGAAGCCAGATGCGGCTGTTACACCGCCTTTAATAATTTCCATTTGAATTACCTTGCCTTTATCAGAATGCGGGCGGAACGAAATCGAGTCCCGTTTTTTCGTCAAGTCCGAATATGATGTTCATGTTCTGAACAGCCTGACCTGCCGCACCCTTTACCATATTGTCGATTGCGCTGATAGCGATGAAAAGGTGATTTTCCCAGTCAAAGAAGAGTGAGACATCACAGAAATTTGTATACTTAATATTGTGAATATCGGCACACTTTCCCTTGGGGAGAAGTCTGACAAAAAATTCGTTGTCGTAAGCCTCGTGGTATGCGTTCCAGAACATCTCTTCTGTTACATTCTCGTTCATTTTTGCATAGCATGTTGCAAGAATTCCGCGGTTTACGGGGAGAAGATGCGGTACAAATGTAACTTTGACGTCCTCGCCCGTTACCTTTGAGAGAGTCTGGTTAATCTCGGGGCCGTGGCGGTGGTTTGCTACCTTATAAGCGTAGAAGCCTTCGTTGAGGTCGGGGTAATGATTTCCCTGTGTGGGCTTTCTGCCCGCTCCCGTTACGCCCGACTTACAGTCGGCGATGATTCCCTCGTGGCTTATAAGTCCTGCTTTGAGAGCGGGAACAAGAGCAAGCGGAACTGCCGTTGTGTAACAGCCGGGGTTTGCAACGATTGTTTTACCTTTTATATATTCTCTGAAAAGCTCGGGTAAACCGTAAACTGCTTTTTCGTGGAGTGCTTTATCCGTGAAACTCGGGCCGTACCATTTTTTATAGACTTCTTCGTCCTTTAAGCGGAAGTCGGCGCCGAAATCGATGAATTTTTTGCCCGCTTTATCGCATTTTGAAGCCAATTCCTGAGAGAGGCCGTGTGGAAGTGCGGCAAAGACGACATCGCTTTTCTCGACAACCTCATCCTCGCCGACAAGGATATTATCAAGTCTCTCACGGTATGCGGGGTAAACATCGCTGAGCGCCTGACCCTCAAAACTGACGGAGCTTACGGCTGTGAGCTCTGCCTCGGGATGAGAATAGATTATTCTGCAAAGTTCTGCGCCTGCGTAACCTGTAGCGCCGACAACACCAACTTTAATTTTAGACATTTTTGTACTCCTCAATTATCAATATCTCAAATAACTTAAATCATAAATTTTCGACAAGAGACTTAACTCTTTTTGCCTGAGCGACAACATTGCTCGGAGCGGGGCCGCCGAGAACGGTTCTGTCGTTTACGCACTTCTCGAGATTGATTGCGGTATAGACGCCATCGTCAAACTCGGGGCAAATCTTTTTGTACTCCTCAAGCGGGAGCTCCTCGAGAGTTGTGCCCTTTTCGATGCAAAGTGCGACAAGCTCGCCTGTAATCTTGTAAGCGTCTCTGAAAGGAACGCCTTTGTTTGCAACGAGGTAGTCGGCACAGTCAGTCGCGTTGATAAATCCGCCGGCTGCGGCTTTTCTCATGTTTGCCTTGATGACGGTCATTGTTTTAACCATGGGAATGAGCGGAGTGAGGCAAAGCTTTAATGTGTCAACTGCATCAAATACAGCCTCTTTATCTTCCTGCATATCTTTGTTGTAAGCGAGCGGAAGGCCCTTCATCATTGTGAGAAGTCCCATGAGGTCTCCGAAAACTCTGCCGCTCTTGCCGCGGATGAGCTCTGCCAAGTCGGGATTCTTTTTCTGCGGCATAATGCTTGAGCCGGTTGAGAATGCGTCGTCAAGCTCGATAAATTTGAATTCCCATGAGCACCAGAGAACAAGCTCTTCGCAGAATCTTGAGAGATGAACCATGGTGAGTGATGAAGCGAATGCGAGTTCGGCGCAGAAATCTCGGTCGGAAACGCCGTCGAGGCTGTTCTGAGTCGGGCCCTTGAAGCCGAGAAGAGATGCGGTTAACTCTCTGTCGAGCGGATAGGTTGTGCCGGCAAGTGCGCCCGAACCGAGGGGGCAATAGTCCATTCTGTCCTTTGCGTCCTTGAAACGGTCGATGTCGCGAAGGAGCATCTCGCAGTAGGCGAGAAGGTGGTGGCCGAATGTTACGGGCTGAGCTCTCTGCATATGAGTGTAGCCGGGCATAACGGTATCGGAATATTTCTCTGCTTTGTCGGCAAGCATGGAGACAAGCTCTTTGAGCTGGTTTACTATGCCGTCAATCTCGGGCTTTAAGGTGAGGCGGATGTCGAGAGCCACCTGATCGTTTCTCGATCTTGCGGTGTGAAGTCTTTTTCCCGTCTGACCGATGCGCTCGGTGAGTTCACCCTCGATAAAGGTGTGAATATCCTCTGCGTCGGGATCAATCGTGAGTTTTCCGCTTATGATGTCCTCTTTGATCTTTTTGAGTTCGCTTATTATTTTCTCACTCTCGGAAAGCTCGATAATTCCCTGCTTTCCGAGCATTGTTGCGTGTGCTATGCTGCCGTCTATATCTTCCTTGAACATTCTTGAATCGAATGCGATAGATGAATTGAAATCGTTAGTTTCGGGTGCTGCTTCCTTTGAGAAGCGACCTTTCCAAAGCTTCATGCGTTTCTCCTTGATTGAAAATCTTTTTGATTAAATTTTGACAATAGTAAAATTAATGACGGACATACATTTAAATATGCCCGTCAATAAGTTCTTTTTTAGGAAATTATTCCTTTATAAGGCCTTTCTTGCCGGCAACCTTTACCGGGAGACCGAAGAGGTTGATGAATCCTGTAGCGTCAGCCTGATTGTAAACGTCGTCCTCGTCGAATGTAGCGATTTCCTCGTCATAGAGTGAGTACGGGCTTGTTACGCCTGCGTCAATGATGTTGCCCTTGTAGAGCTTGAGCTTAACATCGCCTGTAACTGTCTCCTGAGTGGAGTTTACGAAAGCTGTGAGTGCACTTCTGAGAGGAGTGAACCACTGGCCGAAGTAAACAAGCTCTGCAAACTTAAGTCCGACCTGCTGCTTGTAGTGGAATGTGTCTCTGTCAAGGCAGATTTCCTCAAGCTTGTTGTGTGCGTGGTAGAGGATTGCTCCGCCGGGAGTCTCGTAAACGCCACGGCTCTTCATGCCGACAAGTCTGTTCTCTACGATGTCTGCAAGACCGATGCCGTTTTTGCCGCCGATCTCGTTGAGCTTTGTGACCATATCTTTGCCGCCGAGTTTCTCGCCGTTGAGCTCTGTGGGAACGCCCTTCTCAAAGTGAAGAGTGATGTAAGTCGGCTCGTCGGGAGCGTCTATCGGAGAAACTCCGAGCTCGAGGAAACCGGGCTTCTCGTACTGCGGCTCGTTTGCGGGATCCTCAAGGTCGAGGCCCTCATGAGAGAGATGCCAAATGTTCTTATCTTTGGAGTAGTTTGTCTCACGGTTTATCTTAAGCGGAATGTTGTGAGCCTCAGCGTACTCAATCTCTTCCTCACGGGATTTGATTGACCACTCACGCCAAGGAGCGATGATTGTCATATCGGGAGCGAATGCCTTGATTGTGAGCTCGAAACGAACCTGATCGTTGCCCTTACCTGTGCATCCGTGGCAGATTGCGTCTGCACCCTCTTTGATTGCGATGTCAACAATCTTCTTTGCGATTATCGGACGAGCAAAGCTTGTGCCGAGAAGATACTTGTTCTCGTAAACTGCGCCGGCCTGAACTGTGGGGTAAACGTAGTCTGTGACGAACTCCTCTGTGAGGTCGAGGATGTAGAGCTTGGAAGCGCCTGTCTTGAGTGCTTTCTCCTCGAGTCCGTCAAGCTCGGTGCCCTGTCCGACGTCAGCTGAAACAGCGATAACTTCGCAGTTGTTATAGTTTTCCTTGAGCCAAGGAATGATGATTGATGTATCAAGTCCTCCGGAATAAGCGAGGACTACCTTTTTGATGTCTGCCTTAGATTTTGCCATGATATTCTTCCTTTCTCCGAAAATAAAACCAAAGATATATTTATTTTCGAAAGCGGCCGTTTTGGAGCCGTTTATTTTTAAAATTAAAATTTACTTTTTTTGTGTGGGTCTTTGTTTTTGACCACACTGTTATTATACACTCGATTTATAAAAAATCAAGACCTAATTTGAATAAATATGCAGAAATTTATGAATAAAAGAGTGAATATTCACGAATTTTATGCATAAAACGATTTTGAATCGCTTTATCCGCCGTAAAATTCAAAGAAAAATAAATTTTTTCGTCAGATTTTTATTGCGTTTACGGCTTCCTTTTCGGCTTTCAAAAGCTTTTTGTAAGCCGAGATGTAATCGTCAAATCCCTTTTTGCCCTCGTCGCTCGGGAGAACGGTGCTTTTTTCGCTTGCGGCAAAAACTTTGTTCTCGAGGAAGCTTTCGAGAGTTTCTTTGTCCTCTTTGTTTATAAGGTAAGCTGCGAGAAGTGCCATACCCCACGGGCCGCCCTCGCCGGCGGTTTCCATGACGGATACGGGAATTCCCAGTGCGTTAGCCATTACGCTTTGACCTACGCCCTTTGCCTTGAAAAATCCGCCGTGACCGTAGAATTTATCCATGGTTACGCCCTCTTCGTCGAAGAGAATGTCGTTACCGATTTTAAGTGCGGCGCATGCCGAATAAAGAAGAGATCTCGAGAGATTTTGGAAGGAGAACTCGGACTCGGGACTTCTTGCAAGCAAAGGTCTGCCCTCGCTTAATCCCGTGACAGGTTCGCCCGAGAAATAGCCTATGCTTATAATGCCGTCGCAGTTTTGTTTTCCTTTGTCGGCGGCGGCAAAAATTGCCGAAAGAGCGTCGTAATAATCAAGCTTGAAGCCAAAGCCCTCGGCGGCAGAGACAAACATTTTTGCGTATGCGTTTATGTCGGACGTGCAGTTGTTCACGTGAACCATGGCGCACGGCTTGCCTGTCGGAGTTGTTACCATATCTATTTCGTGATGAACTTTTTTAAGCGGTTTCTCGATTACGCTCATTGAGAAAACAGATGTGCCCGCCGAGACGTTTCCCGTTCTCACGGCAACGCTGTTTGTTGCGGTCATACCTGTTCCGGCGTCTCCCTCGGGAGGAGCAACGGGACAGCCTTCTTGAAGCTCGCCCGTGGGATCGAGGTAGAGTGCGCCCTCTTTTGTGAGAACGCCCGCATTTTCGCCAGCCAAGAGCACCTTTGGGAAGATGTCGGAGAGCTTGTAGCCCATTTTGTTATTGGAGAGAATGCCGTCAAAAATTTCCTCCATGTGTTTATCGTAGGCGCCGGTTTCGGAGTCGATGGGGAACATTCCCGATGCGTCGCCTATGCCGAGAACCTTTTCGCCCGTAAGAACATAATGCACGTAGCCGGCAAGGGTTGTCATAAATGCAATGTCCTTTGCGAAAACTTCACCGTCGAGAATTACTTGGTACAGGTGAGAAACGCTCCAGCGAAGCGGTATATTGAAATTAAATTTTTCTGTGAGAATTTCTGCCGCCTTACCCGTGTTTGTGTTTCTCCATGTGCGGAATTCTCCGAGCTGAGCGCCGTTTTTATCAAATGCGAGAAAACCGTGCATCATAGCCGAAAATCCCATGGCGGAAAGCTTTGTGAGTTTTACGCCGTATTTATCGGATACGTCTTTTTTGAGTGCGGAATAAGCGTCTCTTATGCCGTCCTTAACTTCAGCGAGGGAGTACGTCCAGAGGTTGTTCACAAGGGAATTTTCCCACTCGTGACTGCCTGACGCAATGGGGGAGTAGTCCTCGCCTATAAGAACAGCCTTTATTCTTGTGGAGCCGAGCTCTATGCCCAAAACGGCTTTACCCGACGATATGTAATTTGCCGTTGTCATAATTCACACCTTCTTGTTATTAAATCTACGCTAATATTAAAACAAAAGCGGTGTTTTTTCAAGCACGGAGAAAGTTTTGAGAATTACTTTTTTATTGATATAATCTCGGATTTATGTTATATTTTATCGTAAATATTAAGAGAAAAAATCACTTCAAAATACTGTTTGGTTTAAAAAGGAATCACAAATGGATCAGAGTAAAATCAGAAATTTCAGCATTATAGCTCATATAGATCACGGCAAGAGCACACTTGCCGACCGTATTCTCGAGCAGACAAAATCCGTTGCGCTTCGCGATATGGAAGATCAGCTTCTCGATAACATGGATCTCGAGAGGGAGAGAGGAATCACGATAAAGGCTCACGCCGTCACGCTCAACTACACCGCAAAGGACGGCGAGGAGTACGTTTTCAACCTTATCGACACTCCCGGCCACGTCGACTTTAACTACGAGGTTTCGCGTTCCCTTGCCGCTTGCGAGGGCGCAGTCTTGGTTGTTGACGCTTCTCAGGGAATTGAGGCTCAGACACTTGCGAACACTTATCTTGCGGTTGATGCTGGCCTTGAAGTTATCCCCGTGCTCAACAAGGTGGATCTTCCCAGTGCCGACCCCGACAGAGTTGCAAACGAGATTGAGGACGTAATCGGTCTTCCCGCCGAGGACGCACCGAGAATAAGCGCAAAGACGGGACTTAACATAGATCAGGTCATGGAAAAGATAGTTTCCGACTGCCCGTCACCTGTCGGCGATGCGAGCGCACCGCTTCAGGCACTCATTTTCGACTCCTACTATGACGCTTACAAGGGCGTTATCGCTTATGTAAGAATAAAAGAAGGAACGGTTCGCACGGGCGACGTCATCAAGATGATGGCTGTCGGCTCCGAGTTCACCGTCACCGAATGCGGATATTTGAGAGCCACAAGCTTTGACCCCGTCGGAACTCTTGAGGCGGGCGAGGTAGGTTACATTGCCGCTTCAATCAAGAACGTCCGTGACGCAAGAGTCGGTGACACAATAACTCACATTGAACGCCCCGCCGCCGAGGCACTCCCCGGTTACCGTCAGGTTCAGCCTATGGTTTTCTGCGGAATTTATCCCGCTGACGGCGCACACTACGCCGATCTTCGTGAGGCACTCGAAAAGCTCCAGTTAAACGACGCCTCCCTCACATTCGAACCCGAAACTTCAATCGCTCTCGGCTTCGGTTTCCGCTGCGGATTTTTGGGACTTCTCCACACGGAGATTATTCAGGAAAGACTTGAAAGAGAATTTAACCTCGACCTCATCACAACCGCACCGAGCGTTGTCTACAAGATAACGAAAACGGACGGCGAGGTGGTTTATATCGACAACCCGACCAACTACCCCGATCCGAGCAATATAAGAGAGGCGGAGGAGCCGATTGCAAACGCTCATATTTACTCCCCGACCGAGTATGTCGGAAACATCATGGAGCTTTGTCAGGACAGACGAGGAGTATTTAAAGATATGAGCTACATAGATACCGACCGAGTTGATATTCACTACGAGCTTCCGCTCAACGAGATTATCTACGACTTCTTTGATGCGCTTAAATCGAGAACAAGAGGTTACGCAAGCTTTGACTATGAGGTAAAGGGTTATCAGAAGTCAAGCCTTGTCAAGCTTGACATCATGCTCAACGGCGAGGTTGTTGACGCACTTTCGTTCATCATTCACTCCGACAAGGCTTATTCCCGTGCGAGAAGAATGTGCGAAAAGCTCAAGGAGAAAATTCCGCGCCACCTCTTCGAAATTCCCGTTCAGGCTTGCATCGGCGGAAAGATTATCGCCCGTGAGACGGTCAAGGCTATGAGAAAAGACGTTCTTGCAAAGTGCTACGGCGGCGATATCACCAGAAAGAAAAAACTTCTCGAAAAGCAGAAAGAAGGAAAGAAACGTATGCGCCAGCTCGGCACCGTCGAGGTTCCGCAGGATGCGTTTATGGCTGTTCTCAAGCTTGACGAGGAATAAGAGAATAAATGAAAAGCTTCGGAATTTATATTCACGTGCCCTTTTGCGAGAGTAAATGCCCCTACTGCGATTTTTATTCGAGACCGCCCAAGGGTTCGGGAAAAAACAAAGAAGAATATATAAAGGAATACACAGCCGGCGTAAAAAACCGGCTTGTTTCTTATGCGAAAAAATACGGCTCAAGACCCGTGGACAGCGTTTATTTCGGCGGCGGAACTCCAAGCGTTTTGGGCGCAGATGCACTCGCGGAGATTTTGGCGGCGATAAAAGAGAATTTTCACGTTACGACCGATGCGGAAATAACAACCGAGGCAAATCCATGTTCCGTGGACGAGGAATTTTTTCTCACGCTAAGAAAAAGCGGATTTAACCGTCTTTCCATGGGACTTCAGTCGGCAAACGGGGAAGAGTTAAAACTTCTCGGCAGACGCCACACGGCAGAAGAAGCCGCAGAAAAGGTGAGACTTGCCCAAAAGTGCGGTTTTGACAATATTTCCCTTGATTTGATGATCGCTTTGCCGAATCAGACAGAAGAAAAACTCAAAACTTCGATAGAATTTTGTGCGGCTCTCGGTGTTAGGCATATATCGTCTTATATTCTCAAAATAGAAGAAAACACCGTTTTCGGCAAAAAGGGAGTAGAAGCACTCGATGACGACAAAACCGCCGAACTCTATCTTTTTATGGTGAACGAGCTTGAAAAGCACGGCTACGCCCAATACGAGATAAGCAATTTTGCAAAAAAAGGATTTGAGGCAAGGCATAACACGAGGTACTGGCGAGATGAGGAGTACCTCGGAATAGGGCCGGCGGCTCATTCATTTATGGACGGGGAAAGATTTTATTTTCCGAGAAGTCTCGAAAGTTTTTTGCGTGGTGAAGAGCCGATAAGCGACGGCACGGGCGGCGACATCGAAGAAAAAATTATGCTCAAACTAAGACTTTGCGAAGGGCTTACAAAAGAAGATTTGAGCGAATATCAAAACGGAGAAGAAGTCTTTTTGCGTGCAAAAAAGGCGGCTTTAATGCTGCCGAAGAATTTAATTCACACGGAAGAAATAAAAATCAGCCTTACCGCAGAGGGATTTTTGGTATCGAACAGCGTGATAGAATTTATTCTCGAGAGAATTTGAGATTTTTGTTTAGACGGTTCAAAGAAGACTTTGCCTTTGTGCAAAAGTGAATATATCCTAACTTGCTAAATGTGAATTTTTATTGAACTTGTGTAAAGCGTTAGTTTTGCCTAATGCTCAAATTGTGACAAATGCACTACAAATTTCTTTGTACAAACAGCCAAAATTAAAATCGTTCGAACAAAATCCCTTGATTTTTAAGTTGATTGTGCTATCATAAAGGCGTGTTAAGGAATTAATTTTAGAAGATTAATTCACAGTTGTAAAAACTTATGGAGGTATATATCATGGCATACAAGATTTCTGATGATTGCATCATGTGTGGTGCTTGCGCAAGCGAGTGTCCTGTAGGAGCTATTTCCGAGGGCGACGGCAAGTACGTTATCGACGCTGACAGCTGCATCGAGTGCGGCGCATGCGAGGGTACATGCCCTGTCGGAGCACCTTCTGCCGAGTAATTTTTTCGGTCGAAGAAAATTAAATTGAACTTTTAGCCGAGGCTTTTTCGCCTCGGCTTTTAGTTTTTTCAAAATGCTGTTGGTATATTTACAAAAATAAGGTATAATCATATAATCAGAAGAAAACAGAAAGAAGTTTAGGAGCAAATATGCCTGATATATACGAAAATATAGAAGTCGGCTTGTCGCAGTGGCAGACGGGCAGAGATAAATATTCTCCCGTTGACATTCGTGACGACGTGGCTTACGCCTACGGACATCTTCCGGGTTCGGTTAATATAGCGCAAAGCGAGATTGAGAAAGATTTCTCAGTTTTGCCAAGAAGACCGCTTCTTATCTGCCGTTCGGGAGAGATAAGCCTTTTGCTTGCCGAGAGACTTCGCGAGGCGGGAATCGAGGCATATTCCTTTGCACCCGGCTATGCCGGCTGGCTCAGGGAAACACTTCGAACAGAGCAGAGCAAGGCAAAGGACGTTGAGGCTTCCATAAGAAAGAAATTCACAAAGAAAATCTGGCGCCGCTTTGCGGGTGCGGTCAAGTCCTACGAGCTTGTAAAACCCGGCGACTCCATAGCCGTTTGCATATCGGGCGGCAAGGACAGCATGCTCATGGCAAAGTGCTTTCAGGAGCTTAAGCGACACAATAAATTCCCGTTTGAAGTTAAATTTCTCGTTATGGATCCCGGTTACACCCCCGCCAACAGAGAGATTATCGAGAACAATTTGAAAATGCTTGATATTCCCGCTCACATATTCGAGAGCGATATTTTCGAGTCGGTTTTCGGTGTTGAAAAAAATCCGTGTTATCTCTGCGCAAGAATGAGAAGAGGCTACCTCTACGAGGAGGCAAAAAAACTCGGTTGCAACAAAATTGCGCTTGGACATCATTATGACGATGTTATAGAAACTACGTTGATGAGCATGCTTTCTGGCGGACAGATTCAGGGCATGATGCCAAAGCTTCACTCCACATCGCACCCCGGTATGGAGATAATAAGACCGCTTTATCTCATCCGTGAGGACGACATCAAGCATTGGCGCGATTATAACGGCCTTTACTTTTTACAGTGCGCATGCAAGTTCACCGAGACCTGCACCACCTGTCACACGGGCGAGGGCCCCACGGGTTCAAGACGTGTTGAGACCAAAAAGCTCATTCAGGAGATTAAGAAAACAAATCCGCAGGTTGAGGCGAATATTTTCCACAGTCTTGAGAACGTTATGCTCGATACCGTTATCAGATATAAGAAAAACGGCGAAGTGCATTCGTTTTTGGACGATTACGACGACAGCAATAATCAATAATATATTTTTAATTCCGAAGGAGGAGAAATCATGAGCGTACATACTTTAATCGAAAAGCACAGAATCAATGACGCAAAGAAAAAAGAGGAGCTCGAAAAGCTTCACAAGGAGCAGCTTCAGGAAAAGTTCAAAGAGGGCTTTGTTTTGGGAACGGTATTCGGCACCTGCATCGGCACTCTTGCCGCTTTGACATTTGGCAGAGATGACTGATTTTTGTGAGAAGAGCATGTTGGGAAAATGGGAGCCGCTCGGGAAAAAGGCTAAGGTCTTTGTGACGAAAGAGCACTCGTTTAATACCGACACGATACTTTTGGCGCATTTTGCGGCACCCAAGCGAAAAGAAGCCGCAGCCGATTTCGGAACCGGCTGCGGTACTGTTCCGCTCATTTGGGCAGCAAGGTATTCTCCAAAAGAGATTTTTGCGGTCGAGATTCAGGAGCAAGCGTATCTTCAGGCAAAAATGAGCATTGAGGAGTGCGGCTTTGACATAAATCTCATTCGCGGCGATGTGAACAATTACAGGGAGCTTTTTCCAAAGCAAAATCTCGATTTGATAGCGTGCAATCCGCCTTACAAAGCAAACGGCAGAGGAATAAAGAACGAAATCGAGAACATGAAAATTGCTCGCCACGAGGATTTTTTGAGCCTTGAACAGCTTGCCGATGCGGCTAAATTTTCGCTTAAATTCGGCGGCAGACTTTGCATATGCCAGCGCCCCGAGAGGCTTTGCGATGCCATGAATATTTTCCGTGAGAGAAGTCTTGAGCCTAAAAAGCTGAGGCTTGTGCAGACGAGAAAGGACACGGCACCGTTTATTTTTCTGCTCGAAGCAAAGCGCGGCGGAAAGCCGGGACTTGAAATTTTGCCGACGCTGATTCTTGAGGAGAACGGCGAGACCACAAAAGAGATGCTCGAAATTTACGGTGATTATAAGGATTATCAAAAATGATATATGAAGAAACAGAGCTTTTAGGCGAAACAAGCGAAGAAATTTCCTTTGAGGATGAGGGTAAAAACGAGATAAAAAAGGGTGCGCTCTATGTGGTTGGCACGCCGATAGGCAATCTTTCGGATTTTTCTCCGAGAGCGGTGCACACTCTTGCAAACGTTGATTTTATCGCCGCAGAGGACACAAGAGTTACGGTGAGACTTTTGAATCACTTCGGAATAAAAAAGCCGCTTGTCAGCTACTTTGAGCACAACAAGCTTCAAAGAGGAGACGTTATCTGCCGCAGAATTTTGGCGGGTGAGAGTTGCGCTCAGGTTTCGGACGCTGGCATGCCGGCAATAAGCGATCCGGGTGAGCTTCTCGTTAAGCAGTGCGCCGAGCTGGGAATTCCTGTTTATGTCGTTCCCGGACCGACAGCCATGGCGTCGGCTCTTGCGGTGTCGGGACTGCCGACGGGAAGATTCACATTCGAGGGATTTTTGAGCGTGAACAAGAAAAACAGGCGCGAGCACCTCGAAGATGTGAAAAACGAAAAACGCACGATGGTTTTCTATGAGGCGCCGCACAAGCTTTTATACACGCTTTCCGATATGCTTGAGGCATTCGGCGACAGAAAGATTGCGATTGTGAGAGAACTCACGAAAATTCACGAGGAAGTTAAGCGCACAACACTCAGTGAAGCGCTTGATTTTTATACGGAAAATCCTCCCAAGGGAGAGTTTGTGCTTGTTATTGACGGCGCAAAGGAAACTGCCGAAAAGGAACTCACTTTAGAGGACGCTTTGAAGTCGGCAAGAGAGAAAATCGAAAGCGGAATGAGCGCGTCGGCGGCGGCAAAGGAAACCGCTAAGGAAACGGGTTTCAGAAAAAACGAAATTTACAGGTTGCTTGTAGAAGAATAAAAACAGAACCGAGAGATTTTCTTTTCTCTCGGTTCTGCTTTTATGTAAAAGAAAGTATGACTTGGTTATCAGGCTTTGTCCTTGCCGAAAAGGAAGGGCTTTGAGAACTTGTTGTTGAAGAACTCGATGAGCGGGCCCATAAAAAATGCGGTGATTATCGTGCCGATTCCGAGAAGCTCAAAAACCTTGTTTCCCGAAAAATAGAGCGAGGCGGCGCCGATAAGAACGCATATGAGGTCGGTTCCGATACGGCAGAATTTGAACGGAAGCTTTTTCTTCTCGGAAATGACTATCGGAATTGCATCATAGACGGATACGCCAAGGTTGGAAGTCATATAAAGAGAGGAGGCAAAGCACATAACAACAACGCCGATTACGAGCATGACGGCTCTTTGAGGAATGTTCGGCGAGGGCAAAAAGCACTTTATTCCCCACACGGAAAAATCAACTATATATCCCGTCAAAAAGAGGTTTATGAGCGTTGCTATTCCTATGTAGGACTTATCGAGAAAGAGGTCGGCTATCAGCAAAACAAAGCTTAGCAGCATGTAGTAAGTGCCGTAGCTCATAAATTTTTCAACAAAACTGACGTGAATTCCCTGGGCGAAGCTCTGGAAAGGATCGACGCCGAAAAGGGCGCATTTAAAGAAACCGACGGCGAAGGCGCAGATTACGGTTCCGGCTATCGTCATGAAAAGCCTTTTTGAGAATCTCTCGGGCAAAGCGAAGCTTTTTCCGAAAAGCGAGACAGATTTGTTTTCCATAGTTACCTCATAATTTAAGCAAATATTATCGGTGTTCAAGCGAAATAGCTTGGCGGAAGAGACGCATCTCATCAGCATATGGATTATAATGTAAAGATAAAAAATATGCAATAATCAAAATAACGGTAAAAATGAGAGAATGAAGAAAATTTTGTTGAAAAAGCAAATGCTTGTAAAGAACGTTTCTTTTTGATACAATAAACAAAACATTAGACTTAAATTTAAGTATGAGGTAAGAGGATGAATATACTTGTAATAGACGCTCAGGGCGGAGGAATAGGACGACAGCTTGTAAGCGGTATCAAAGAGAAAATTCCGAGCGCATCGGTTACTGCGGTGGGCACAAACAGCGCCGCCACGAGCGCCATGCTGAAGGCTGGAGCCGACGTAGCGGCAACGGGAGAGAATGCGGTTAAAGTGGGCGCAAGAAAGGCAGACGTGATTGTCGGCCCAATAGGAATTGTGATTGCCGATTCACTTTACGGCGAGATTACGCCCGAAATGGCGGTTGCCGTGGGAAGCAGCGACGCCAAAAAAATACTTATACCGATAAACCACTGCGACAATGTTATAGCGGGTGTGCCCGATTTGAGCGTTGGCAGACTTATCGAGTCGGCACTCAATCTTATTGCCGAATGCGAATAAAAAAGACAATCGGCAAATATTTGTATTTTTACTTTACAAAATTCAATTTTTGATTATAATTTAAGTTAAATGCATTGATCGGAAAGAGTAGTTTTTTGACGGCGCAACAGAAAGTCAGGGTCATCGGCTGAGAGCCCGAACGGCGTCAGGGAAATGAAGTGCGTCCGTGAGCAGACGAGGGGAAATTAAGTATCTTCGTTCGAATGCCGCAAAATCGGCAGGCTGCGTTAAAGCCCAAGAGTGACAAATCGAAGTGGAACCGCGAATTTTCGCCTTCGGTACCGTTTGGTATCGGAGGCTTTTTTGTTTATCAAAGAGGAGAGAAGGATTATATGTTTGATAAGCTGAAGGCAGAGCTTGATCTCGTTATGGAGAGAGATCCCGCGGCAAGGTCAAGACTTGAGGTCTATCTTTTGTATTCGGGCTTCAAGGCGATAAGGTCATACCGCAAGGCGCACTGGTTTCAGACGCACGGCATGAAGTTTATCGCAAGGTTTATTTCTCAGAGATCACGCCACAAGACGGGAATAGAAATTCACCCCGGAGCAACGATAGGCAAAAATCTGTTTATCGATCACGGCATGGGCGTAGTTATAGGAGAAACAACCGAAATCGGCGACAACTGCACGCTTTACCAGGGTGTAACCTTGGGCGGAACGGGAAAAGATCAGGGAAAACGCCACCCGACTCTCGGAAACAACGTGCTTGTAGGTTCGGGAGCTAAGGTTCTCGGTCCGTTCAAAGTGGGAGACAACGCAAGAATTGCGGCTGGTGCCGTTGTTTTGAGCGAGGTGCCGGCAAATGCCACGGCAGTCGGTGTGCCCGCAAGAATAGTGAGACTCAACGGCGAGAGAGTT
Organism: uncultured Prevotella sp.; assembly: GCA_963621245.1. GTDB lineage: Bacteria > Bacillota > Clostridia > Oscillospirales > Acutalibacteraceae > SIG603. The sequence continues at coordinate 18,851 of CAVFCW010000010.1, forward strand.
AATTCCGACCTCGACCAAATTCATGTTTCAGACCCTGTTTCTCAGGAGCTTTGCAGACTTCAGCTTGAGCTTGACTCGGCATGGAAGGTAATAAACGAACTTAGCCGAAGAGTTGAGTCTGAAGAAAAAAGAGAAGAAGACAAAGAAGAAATTTCAGAATAAATCCCATTAAATATAAAGGAGAAAGCATATGAGGCTTTATAACACACTCACAAGAACAAGAGACGAATTTGTACCGCACGAGGCCGGTAAGGTAAAAATGTACACTTGCGGCCCTACCGTTTATCATTTTGCACACATCGGAAACCTCAGAACCTACATCATGGAGGACGTTCTCGAGAAGTTCCTCAGATTCGAGGGCTATGACGTAACGAGAGCGATGAACATCACCGACGTCGGCCACCTTTCGAGCGACGCCGATACGGGCGAGGACAAGATGCTAAAGGGCGCAAGAAGAGAGCACAAGACCGTTCTTGAGATTGCAAAGTACTACACCGATGCTTTCTTTGCCGACTGCAAGAAGCTCAACATTAAATATCCCGATATTGTTTCTCCCGCAACGGACAACATCCCCGAGTATATCGACATGATAACAAGACTTCTCGAAAAGGGTTATGCTTATCAGGCCGGCGGAAACGTATATTTCGATACTTCAAAGCTTAAAAATTACTATGTTTTCGGAAACGTGGACGAGAACGACCTCGCTGTAGGCGTTCGTGACAGCGTTGAAGAGGACGGCAACAAGAAGAACAAAACCGACTTCGTGCTTTGGTTCACAAAGTCCAAGTTTGACGATCAGGAGCTCAAGTGGGATTCTCCGTGGGGCTACGGCTACCCGGGCTGGCACATTGAGTGCTCTTGCATCTCGATTAAGTACCTCGGCGAATACCTCGATATTCACTGCGGCGGAATAGACAACGCATTCCCTCACCACACAAACGAGATTGCCCAGTCAGAGGCTTACCTCGGACATCCGTGGTGCAAAAACTGGTTCCACGTTCTTCACCTCAATGACGAAACGGGCAAGATGAGCAAATCAAAGGGAGATTTCCTCACGGTTTCTCTTCTCGAGGAAAAGGGATACGATCCCATCGCTTACAGATTTTTCTGCTTGCAGTCCCATTACAGAAAACCGCTTGTTTTCTCTTATCAGAATCTTGATAACGCCGTCACGGCTTATGATAAGCTTGTGAAGAAAATCGCCGCAATCAAGGATGAGGGCGAAGTTGATATGAACGTGGCGGACGAGCAGAAGAAGATATTCATTCAGCTTGTTGGAAACGACCTCACAACCTCACTTGGCATAACAAAGGTCTATGATGTTTTGAAGCTTGATACAAACGGCGCAACCAAGAGATATATCATCGGCGAGTTTGATAAGGTTCTCGGATTGAACCTTTTAAATCCGAACAAGAAGCCCGCAAGTCACGGTGATGTGACACCTGAGGAGGCTGCCGAGATTGAAGCTTTGATCGCAAAGAGAACAGAAGCAAGAAAGAACAAGGACTGGGCGGCTGCCGACGCAATCCGTGACGAGCTTAACGCAAAGGGCGTAACGGTTAAAGATACCGCAAACGGCATTGAGTGGACGGTTTCTAAGAAAGCTTAAGCAAAAAACGAGCTAAGTTTTCCACTTCCAATAAAAATATGTTGAAAAATCGGACGCTGTTTTATGCGGCGTCCGATTTGTTTTGCCCTTTTTGTCGAGAAATGAGAATAAGCGGTGTTGCTTTTCAACAAAGCTTAAATAATCGTTGAAAACTTTGCTCCCAAAATTTTTTTGAGAGGACAAAAACTTTGTCCGTTTTCTGTCCGTATCAGACTGATATAATTTAGTCACAACAAAGGAAAACAAAGAGAAAAAGAAAACAAAAACAACTATATTACAAATATTAAAGGAAAAGGAGATTTTATTATGACAATCGCAATGGCAGCATTCGGAGCATCGGCAATAGTGATTTGCTTCATGGGAAAAGGAACTCCGTTCGGTAAAGCTTAATTTAAAACGGAAAAGATAAAGAAAATATTAAAATGCACAGTAAAATTTTTGAGACTGTCGGAGAAAACCGAAAGAAAGTCTATCCGCACACGGATTTATTTTGAGAGAGTGCGGCACATAAATTTGATTACAACCCTTCAATAACATACCTTATACCTAAAACAAGAACGGCGATCGCTTAAAGCGGATGCCGTTTTTGTTTTTTGTACCAAAATGCTTTTCTATTGAAAAAAGGGCGGTGTTACTGTAAAATGAAATCAAAATTTACGCAAGGAAAAGAAACATAAGATGAAAATAGGAAATTTGGAAATAAACGGTCAGGCAATTTTGGCACCGATGGCGGGAGCCACCGACGCAACTTTCAGAAAGGTTTGCTCCGACTTCGGCGCCGCCTACACCGTGACCGAAATGGTCTCTTCAAAGGCTATCACATTCGGTCAGAAAAACACATATGAAATTATGAATCTCGAAAAAGACAACCACCCCGTTGCCATTCAGATTTTCGGTGACGATCCGTTTACCATGGCGCGTGCGGCGCAAAAGGCAATGGATTTCAATCCCGATATGATTGATATAAATATGGGCTGTCCCGTGCCGAAAATTGCGGGAAACGGTTCGGGAAGCGCGCTGATGAAAAAGCCGGATTTGTGCGGAAATATCGTCAGAGCCGTTAAGCAGTCGGTTCCCGTTCCCGTTACGGTGAAAATTCGCAAGGGTTGGGACGAAAACAGCGTGAACGCAGTAGAAGTTGCAAAAATATGCGAGGAAGCGGGCGCTGACGCAATAGCCGTTCACGGCAGAACGAGGGCGCAGATGTATGAGCCGCCCGCCGACTGGGAGATTATCCGCCTTGTAAAAAAAGCCGTCAGCATACCCGTTATCGGAAACGGTGACGTAAAGGACGCTACCTCTGCCGCACTTATGATTGACAAAACCGCATGTGATGCCGTTATGATAGGCAGAGCGGCACTCGGAAATCCTTGGATTTTCAGAGAGATTAACGCTTGTCTTCGTGAGGACGTGAGAATTATGCCGCCGCCTTCGATTGAAGAAAGAATAGTTGTTATAAGAAAACATATCGGCGCCATGTGCGAGGAAAAGGGAGAAGTGCGCGCAATGAAAGAGGCAAGAAAGCATGTCGGCTGGTATTTGCACGGAATGAGAAACGCCGCCGAATTCAGAAGAAGAGCGGGTTATCTCTCGGCATTATCGGAGCTTGACGAACTTTTGAGGGATGTTTACATTGCCAACAAAATTACAGACGAGGACGAAGATTAAAAATGAAACTTCTTGTTATTGACGGAAACAGTATTGCAAACCGTGCGTACTGGGGAATAAAGGGTCTCACAACAAAAAGCGGTGAGCACACAAATGCGATTTACGGATTTCTCTCGATAGTTAACAAAATAAAATCGGAGCTTGAACCGGACGGAATAGCAGTCGCATTCGATTTGCACGCACCCACATTCAGACATAAGGCGTATGCGGGCTACAAGGCCGGAAGAAAACCGATGGAACCCGAGTTTGCATCGCAGATGCCTGTTTTAAAGGAACTTTTGGGCTATTTGGGTTACACGATAGTTTCGCTTGAGGGATACGAGGCGGACGATATTCTCGGCACGCTTGCAAAAAAATGCGAGAGCACGGGCGACACCTGTTTTATCGCAACGGGCGACAGAGACAGCCTTCAGCTTGTTTCGGACGCCACGACGGTTCGCCTTGCGACGACAAAATTCGGAAAAAGCGCAGTCACGCTGTACGATGTGGATAAGGTAAAAGAAGTTTACGGCGTAAGCCCCCCGCAGCTTATCGATATAAAGGCAATTCAGGGCGATACATCGGATAAAATTCCCGGTGCGGCGGGAATCGGCGAAAAAGGCGCAAAGGAGCTCATATCAAAGTTCGGATCGGTTGAGAATATCTATTCTCATATTGACGAGCTTGACATCAAGCCGACACACAAAAAGAAGCTTATCGAGTCGAAAGATATGGTTGAGCTCTCTTATTTTCTCGGAAAAATTGACACGAATGTGCCGATTGATACCGAAATCGAGCATTACAGAATAAAGCCCATAGATATGCCGAAAGCTTCGGCACTTATGACGAGGCTTGAGCTTTTCAAGCTTATGGGCGAGATGAATATTTCTTTTGGCACGGCTTCTTTGGCGCAAGACGGTGAAGAGGATACGGAAAAAGTTAACTTCTCTCATGTCCGTCTTTCGGACGGTGCGTCACTTCTTGCGATGACGGCTGACGAGGGAAAAGCTTATTTTGTGAACGATTACGACGATGACGGCGAGATAACGGCTATGTATTTCACCGTCGGCGAGAAGGTTTATTCCTTTAAGCCGAGCGATATTTTTCTCAGAAGTTTTTGTGAAAACGAATCGATTGAAAAGTATTCGAGCGATGTAAAACTTTTCCACAAGGTTCTTATGAAAAAAGGCATAAGCCTTAAGAATATCAAGTCCGATGCCGTGCTGGCGGCTTATCTTCTCAATCCGTCTGAGAAAAAATTAAAAATCACACGCTTTGAAAAGCTTCTTCGACTTGAAGCGGAGTACTCTTCTCCCGTGCCCGAGTTTGAGGACAAAAATGCTGCAGCAGCGGCGGCTTTTCCCGTGCTTTGCGAGAAGCTAAAAAAGGAGATAGACGCAAGAAATCAGACGGAGCTTCTCGAAAAGACCGAGATTCCCTTTGCCGAGGTTTTGGCGGCAATGGAAATTGAGGGCGTTATGGTGAACCGTGAGGATATTGTTTCTTACGGCGAAAAGCTGAAAGAGAGAAAAGACGAACTCGAAAAGAAGATTAAGGAGCAGACGGGCGATATAAACTTAAATTCTCCCAAACAGCTCGGCACGGTTCTTTTTGAGGACATGGGCCTTCCGCACGGCAAGAAAACAAAGACGGGATATTCGACAGACGCATCCATTTTGGAGCCGCTCAAATGGGAATATCCGATTGTTGCGGATATTCTCGAGTACAAGGCACTCGGAAAGCTCTATTCAACCTATGTTGAGGGACTTTTGAAGGTTATCGGCGAGGACGGAAGAATTCACTCCACGTTCAATCAGACGGAGACAAGAACGGGAAGAATAAGCTCGACAAATCCAAATCTTCAAAATATTCCCGTGAGGACGGAGCTTGGCAGGGAGATGAGAAAATTCTTTGTCGCAAAGGAGAACTGCGTGCTTGTGGACGCCGACTACTCACAGATTGAACTGAGAGTTTTGGCTCACGTGGCTAACGACAAAGTTATGATTGAGAGCTTTAACGAGGGAAAAGATATTCACAGAGCGACTGCCGCAAGGGTTTTCGGTTTGCCCGAGGAGATGGTCACGCCATCTATGAGATCGAGCGCAAAGGCGGTAAACTTCGGCATCGTCTACGGTATGGGTGCGTTTTCTCTCTCTAAGGATATAGGCGTAAGCGTTAAAGAGGCAAAAGCTTATATCGACGAGTACCTCAAAAACTTCAGCGGCGTCCGTGACTACATGGAAAAAGTTATCGCAGACGCAAAGAAGAACGGCTATGCCGAGGATATTTTCGGCAGAAGAAGATATTTGCCGGAGCTTGCAAGCTCAAATGCGATGGAAAGAGCTCAGGGCGAGAGAATAGCGAGAAATATGCCCATTCAGGGAGCGGCGGCAGATATAATAAAGATCGCCATGATACATGTTTATTCGAGGCTCAAAAAAGAGATGCCTAAGGCAAAGCTTATTTTACAGATACACGATGAATTGATCGTGGAGTGCCCAGAGAGCGATGCAGAGGCTGTAAAAAATATTCTCGAGGAAGAGATGTCGGGAGCCGTAAATATGGCGGTGCCCATGACTGCGGACGCACACATCGGAAAAACTTGGTATCAGGCGAAGGGATAAGAAAATGATTGAACCTATACTTTTTTGTTGTCCCGTTTGCGGACAGAGCCTGAAACTTGAGGGAAATTCTCTTGTTTGCGAAAACAGTGAGAAAAAACACTCTTTCGACCTTGCAAGACAGGGCTATGTGCACCTTGTTAAGTCGAACAAAATGCACTCCAAAAACCCCGGAGACACCGCACTTATGGTAAATTCGAGAAGAGAATTTCTGGAGGCTGGCTACTACGGCATTTTTGCCGATGAGCTTTTGCGCCTTGCCGAAAAATACGGCACGGAAAATTCCGTGATTCTCGACTGCGGATGCGGCGAGGGATATTACACCGAAAAACTTGCTGGGAAATACTCGAAAGTTCACGGCTTTGATATTTCTAAGCTTGCCGTGAAAGCGGCGGCGGGGAAATATAAAAATATTAATTTTGCCGTTGCAAGCGTGTTTGATATTCCTTTTGCGGACGCAAGCGCCGACATTCTCACCGATGTTTTTTCGCCGCTTGCCGAAAAGGAGTTTTTGAGAGTTCTCAAAAAGGGCGGAGTTTTCATCTATGCCGTTCCGGGGGAGAGACATTTGTGGGGACTTAAAGAGGTTCTGTACGAAAATCCTTACGAGAATGAGCACAAAGACACCGACTACGAGGGCTTTTCTCTTCTCGAGAGGGTGAGCGTCAAGGGAGAAATTCATCTTGACGAAAACCGTCAGATTATGAACCTTTTCAGCATGACGCCGTACTACTGGAAAACGGATATAATGGGCAGTGAGAGACTTAAGAAACTCAATTCGCTCGATACGGAAATTCACTTTGATTTTCTTGTTTACAGAAAGGACTGAAATGGAGCTTTTTGATTTGATGTACCGAAGAAGAAGCGTCAGAAAATATACCGACGAGAGCATTCCACAAGAAAAACTCGAGAAAATAGTGAAGTCGGGACTTTTGGGCGCAACGGGCAGAAACACCCATTCGCCAGAGTTTATAGTCATTCGTGATAAAGTCATGCTCGAAAAGTTATCTCACGCAAGAGTGGGCGCCGCAAAGATGCTCGCATCGGCGGCAGTCGCAGTCGTGACGATAGGAAACACCGAGAAAACGGATGCTTTTGTCGAGGACGCATCCATCGCACTCGAAAACATGCAGCTCACGGCGTTTTCGCTCGGCATAGGCTCATGCTGGATTCAGGGCAAGGGCAGAGATGCTGAAAACGGCGAGAGTACCGAGATTTACGTGAGAAAACTTTTGGGCTTTCCCGAAAATTACAGTCTGATTGCCATTTTGTCGCTCGGAGTACCGAACGAGCAAACGAAAGCTTATACCGACAGCGATATAGATTTTTCGAGGCTTCACGAAGAGAAATATTGAGTTTTGAAGTGCTTACAAAGCGGTGTGCCGTTCAAAAATACGGCACGCCGTTTTTTGACTTCATACAGCTTTTATTCATTTCAAAACGCTTGTATTTGATTATAGCCTATGTTATTATTTATTTGTATAAGGCTGTAAACGGAAGCCGATGTTTTATGAAAAAGAGGGTAGTTTTAATTCATGATTAAGGTGTTGTTTGTCTGCACCGGCAACACGTGCCGAAGCCCCATGGCTGAGGGAATTTTCAGATCGTTGCTGAGAAAAGACGCAAACGAAAATATAGTGTGCCAAAGTGCGGGAATAGCGGCTGTTCCGGGTCAGAGCGCCGCCGAGAATGCAGTTTTGGCAATGAAAGAAATTGACATAGATATTTCGTCACATGAATCGAGAAGACTCACTCCCGAGGAGATTATGACTTGGGACGTTTATTTTGTGATGAGTGAAACTCACGGATATATTCTTGAGAAGGCGGGTGTGCCGAGAGACAGAATTTATGTCAGCGAAACGATAGACGATCCGTTCGGCGGCGATTTAAAGGTTTATCGCAAATGCCGTGACAGTATAGCGCTTGCCGTGAATAATTTTTACGATAAGCTGAAAACATATATGTCATGATAGAGAAAATGAAAATCGGGCATGTCGGCGAGGTCGTAAGGCTCGAAAAAGAGTGTTTTTCTGAGCCTTGGAGCGAAAATTCGCTTATAGAGGAGATTGATAACCCCGACGCTTATTTTATCGTGGACACCGAGGACGAAAATCTTGTCGGATATGCGGGAATGCACACGCCGTGCGGCGACTGCTATGTCGATAACATTGCCGTTTTTGAGCGTTTTCGAGGAAATGGCTACGGCGAAAAGCTGACGAACGCACTTATCGACGAGGCGAGAAAACTTGGCGATTTTATTTCTCTCGAGGTGAGAGAATCGAACGCCCCCGCAAGATCTCTTTACGAAAAGCTCGGCTTTTCGGCGGTGGGAAAAAGAAAAAACTTTTACACATCCCCACGGGAGGATGCGGTTATATATACAAAGACCTTCGGTAAAGGAGAAAAAGAATAATGTTGATTCTCGGAATAGAGAGCTCGTGTGACGAGACCGCCGCTTCGGTGGTTGAGGACGGCAGACGGGTTCTTTCCAATATTGTCGCAACTCAGGTTGAGGAGCACAAGCTTTACGGCGGTGTTGTTCCCGAAATTGCCTCAAGGCGACACAGCGAGGCGATTACGGGCGTTGTCCGTGAGGCGCTTGAGAAAAGCGGCAAAACAATAGACGATATTGACGCCATAGCCGTTACATATGCGCCAGGACTTATCGGCGCACTTTTGGTAGGCGTGAACTTCGCAAAGGGACTTTCGCTTGCAAGCGGAAAGCCGCTTGTGCCGGTTCATCACTTGAGGGGCCATATCGCTTCAAACTACATAACAAGCCCCGAGCTTGAGCCGCCGTTTCTCTGCCTTGTCGTTTCGGGCGGACACAGCCATATCATAAGCGTCGAGTCCTACACGGAACTTCACATACTCGGCAGAACAAGAGACGATGCGGCGGGCGAGGCTTTTGACAAGGCGGCAAGAAGCATGGGGATGCCTTACCCCGGCGGAATTATGATGGATAAGGTGGCAGAAAACGGAAACCCGAACGCTTATAAACTTCCACGACCGAGCGTTGCGGGCGCACCGCTTGATTTCTCGTTCTCGGGACTCAAGACGGCTGTCATCAATATCATACACAATGCCGAGCAAAGGGGAGAGGAGATTAACGTGCCCGATTTGTCGGCATCGTACAGAAAAGCCGTTGTTGACAGTCTCACTTCCAACTTTATAAAGGCGGCAGAGCAGACGGGCTATAAAAAGCTTGTCATTGCGGGCGGAGTTTCGGCTAACTCGCTTTTGAGAAGAGAGCTTGAAAAAATCTGCGCAAAAAGAGGCTGGGAATTTTACCGTCCCGATCTCAAGTACACGGGCGACAATGCGGCTATGATTGCAAGTCAGGGTTACTATGAGTTTATATCGGGAAATACTGCGGGGCTTGATCTCAATGCCTGCGCTCAGCGTTCTATCGATTTGGGATGACAAATTTTAGGGGATTACCTATTAAGGTGATATAAAATTAGTGAGGAATTAAAAATGAAGAAATTGACTAGACTGGTTGCCGTTTTAATGGCGCTGACGCTCACGCTCACGGTTTTTACGCCAATGGCTGAAAAAACGTCTGTCTCGGCGAGTGCGGACTCCATTGATTTTTACGGCGCACTTAACGACAACACTCCGCTTTTGGCGGTGGCAAGGGAATCTTCGCTTATTTACAAGCGAATAGGCAAGGGCACGACCGTTGAAATTCTTTCTCAAGAGGGAAGCTACTATTATGTTTCCGTTGCGGGACTTTCGGGATATGTCCCCAAAACGAAAATCAACACCTTTAACGGATATGTCACGCAGTCCAACGTGCAGTTAAGAGAAGGCGCCGGAACAAAGTACAACACAAAGGCGGTTCTTTCTGCCGGCACAAAGATTTTCATTATTTCGACCAGCAACGGCTGGAGCTATGTCACTTATAACGGTCAAAACGGCTGGATAAACAATTCTGCCGTCAAGCGTTACTCCATAAGGTCGGTTGCGACCGCTACTGACAGAGTGGCAACATTTAACGCAAAGGCTACCGTAAGATCGAGCGCATCTTCATCATCAAGCTCGGTTGCTTACTGCGGAGTCGGCACGCAGGTTAAGGTTCTTTCTGTCGGCCCGACTTGGACAAGAGTTCAGGTTGATTCAAATGTCGGCTACGTTATGACAAAGTACTTAAGACGAGGCAACGGTTACGTCAAGACCGCAAGCACATACTTCAGAAGTTCGGCTTCGGATTCCGGCAGTATTATTTCTGCGCTTTATCGTGAATCAAGAGTAACGATAGTGAGCCAGGGCACCAAGTGGACACAAGTTGTTGTCGCCGGTGCAAGAGGATATATTCTTACAGCCGCTCTTGCAAAGGATCAGGTTTATTCCGTAAGCGGCAGCTCTGAAACTGCATCGACAACTCAGATTTATACCGTAACAGGCACGGTACAGCTTAAGAGCGGCAAGGGCACGGGTTCTACTCTCGATACCCTCGAAAAGGGCGAACAGGTCTATTATCTCGGAAAATCCGGAAGCTATTACAATGTTAAGGCGGGCGGAAAGACGGGATATGTGCCCGCAAGCAAATTAAAATACGGCAACGCATCTGTTCTCGCTCTCGATACACCGATTAAGAGCGTTGCATCAAACAGCGGCGAAACCATCCGCACGGTTGGACAGGGAGCAAGAATTTGCGTTCTTTCCACCGTCGGAAGTTGGGCAAAGATAAGAATGGGAGAGACTGTCGGTTACATTCAGAACGGACTTTATCAGAAGGATTACACGGGAAATACCGACATAAGCCCCGACAGCGACCTTATTTTCACGACCACAGCAACCAAGTTTTATAAGGGCCCAAGCACATCTTCGGGAAAAATTGCAAGTCTTCCCAAGGGAACTGTTCTCAATAAGGTTTGCAAGAGCTCTGACAAACAGTATTACAAAGCGGTAATTGCCGGAAGAATCGGCTATGTTCCTATTTCGGATATCAGCTACGGAAACGGTGTCGTAAGAGCAAACGGTGCAAAGCTTTTGAGTTCCGCGTCAGCTTCTTCGACAAGCCTCGGAACATTTAAAAAGCACCAGAAGGTAACAATTCTCAAGGAGACGGGAAGTTATTACTATGTTTCTTACGGCAGCAAAAAGGGATATGTACTCAAGCCCTTTATCTGCAAGATAACAACGGGATATACATTCTCTGCAATGTCAACAAAGAAACTTGTCATAAGCGCAGACCTCTACAAGAGCTCATCTTGTTCGGGTGCGGTAATTACTTCTATCGGCGCAGGTCAGAGCGTTTATGTCGCAGAGAGCGGTTCCGGTTACTACAAAGTAATATACGGAAACCACCTCGGCTACATAAAGAGCGAGGCGTTCAATCCCGTATCTTCGGGCAGAGCCAACACGGATTTGAAGCTTTATTCTTCCACAAGCGACAATCACTCAACTCTCGCGTTCATTCCTTCGGGATCGTCGGTTTCCATCGTCAAGGACTACGATGACAACTGGATGCAGATTAAGTATGACGGCAAAACAGGTTACGTTCTCTCAACTTACATCGACAGAACCAACAGCTCCGATTACACATGGAGAAAAGAAAACGGCTACTGGTACGCTTACGATAAGGCGGGCAACCGTGTAAGAGACGTTTCCGACATCGTAACGGGCCCGTACAAAATAGTCACATACAAGTATCAGTGCATAACGGTCGTTTATGCGAGATCAAGCGACGGCGCATACAACCTCCCCGTCAAGGCTATGATTTGTTCACCGGGTTACGGAACTCCCGAGGGAACCTATTATTCACCCTCAAGCTTCCGCTGGTTACAGATGGTCGGCGATACTTACGCTCAGTGGTGCACGGATATTATCGGAAGTTATCTCTATCACACCGTTCCGGACTGGACGCTCAATAACCTCGATCTCGAGGTTGATGAGTATAACTACCTCGGTTCTATCCGTTCTCTCGGATGCATTAGACTTCTTGCCTCCGACTGCAAGTGGATTTACGACAACACGAGTGCTGGTCAGGAAATTGAGATTACACCGTACAACAATTCTCCTGTAAGCAAGCCCGCAAACATCTATGTTCCGAGCTGGCATTCATGGGATCCGACAGACCCGACCGCTCACTACAAGTGCCTCGAGAACGGATGCCACTAATCCTAAAGAGAATATTCAGAAATTAATTTTCAAAGAGGACATCTTCCCAAAAGGGAGATGTTCTCTTTTTGCCTTGCGTGGCGAACATTCTTTTCAAATTACTTGTAATTGATACTATTATATGTTACTGTTGATTTTGTACGATTATTTATATTTTGTGAGGGAAGTAAAAACAAATAAAAGGGGGATAAAAAATTGGAAAACAAAAAGAAGAAAAGCACGATTTTGCGCTTTTTCCCGTTCACCAAGGGATTTCGCGGAATGTTTTTGCTGTCGTTTCTGCTTGTGCTTGTGAGCGTTATTGCGAACTATCTCACACCGCAGGTCATAAGAATAACGGTGGACTCGGTAATCGGAACCGAGCCGTTTGCACTGCCCGATTTTGCCGTTTCTCTGATAAACAAAATCGGCGGCAGAGACGAGCTTGTGCGGCACATTGCGATTTGTGCGGTGGCTTCGCTTGTGCTTGCCGTGATAACCCAGATGGCGGACCTTTTCGCAAGAAGGCTTTTGGCCCAGTCTTGCGAGGGAACAATCAAAAGAATAAGAGACAGGCTCTATTCGCACATTGAGCGGCTTCCCTACGAGTGGCACAACCGCAATCGCACGGGAGATATAATTCAGCGCTGTTCTACCGATGTTGAGACGATTTTGAGTTTTCTTAACGAACAGCTCTCCGTTATGCTAAGAACGGTATTTTTGATTGTTACGGCACTTGTGTTTATGATACCGATGAGCTTAAAACTAAGTCTTATCGCCATAGCATTTTTGCCGCTTACGACGGTATATTCTTTTCTTTCATATTCTCTTACGGCAAAGTCCTTTAAAGAGGCGGACGAATGCGAGGGACAGCTTACCGCAGTCGCTCAGGAAAATTTCACGGGAGTGAGAGTTGTAAGGGCGTTCGGACGGGAAAAATACGAGCTTGATAAATTTCACGCTAAAAATCAGGAATTCACAGAAAAGTGGCAGAAACTCGGCAAAATTATGGGATTCAACTGGGGTGCGGGAGATTTTCTCTCAGCAGCTCAGGCGATAGTAATTTGCATTGTAGGCGTGATTTTCACGGTGCACGGAGAACTCACAAGCGGAGAGTTTCTCGCTTTTGTTTCGTACAACTCAATGCTTATCTGGCCCGTGAGAAACTTCGGCAGAATTCTTGCCGAGCTTTCAAAGACAAGCATAAGCTCCACGAGAATTTTCGAGATACTGGACGAAAAGGAAGAAGAGGACTGCGAAAATCCTTATACGGGCGAGATTAAGGGAGACATTGAGTTTAAAAACGTGAGCTTTTCATATAACGGAAGTGCGGAAACTCTCGAAAATATAAGCTTCACCGTCAAAGAGGGCACAACTCTCGGTATTCTCGGTTCCACGGGATCGGGAAAATCCACTCTTATGTATCTCCTCGACAGGCTCTACGAATTGCCCGAGGGAAACGGCAGTATAACAATCGGCGGCGTGGACATAAGAAAAATGCGGCTTCACGATTTGAGAAGTAAAATAGGAATTGTGCTTCAGGAGCCGTTTCTTTTCTCAAAAAGTTTCAAGGACACAATCGCGGACGGCTCAAAATACGACGATCTCGAGAGCGTGAGAAAATATGCCGCCTATGCGGTTATTGATGATACCATTTCGGGATTTGCCGACGGTTACGATACGCAGATAGGCGAAAGGGGAGTAACGATTTCGGGTGGACAGAAACAGAGAGTTGCCATTGCGAGAATGCTCATGCAGGATACGCCGATAAAGATTTTTGACGATTCCCTTTCCGCTGTGGACATGGAAACGGACGCACTGATAAGGGAGTCGATTAACAAAAATGTAAAGGGCACAACGATAATCATTGCTCACCGAATAGCCACAATTATGAATGCCGATAAGATAATCGTTCTCGATAACGGAAAACTTGTTGAGGAGGGAACTCACGACGAGTTGATACACGAGGACGGATTCTACAAGCGCATTTACGAAACTCAGAGAGCGTCTGACGTTGGGGGTGAATAAATGGATTTTAAATACGAAGATATGAAAGGGGTTTCAAGCTTTAAGACTTGGCAAAAGCTTATGCCGACAATCAAGCCCTACACAAAGGATATATTAAAGCTTGTCTTTTGTATGATTCTCGGCTCGGCAGTGGATACATTTACCCCGCTTATGTCCGGCTATGCCGTAGACCTTTTCATCACAAAGGGAACGACAAAGGGGCTTCCGCTTTTTGCGCTTGTGTGCGCCCTCGGCGGTGCGGCACTTGTGATAAGCACCGTTATGATGGCGAAAATTGCCATTGACATAGAGATGTATATAAGTCGTGACCTCAAAAACAAACTTTTCGACCACCTTCAGGTTCTCGGATTCGATTACTACAACACCACTCCCGTTGGAACAATACTCGCAAGGGCACTTTCCGACTCGGGAAAAATCGGAACGGTTTTTGCTTGGAGCATGGTCGACATCGTTTGGTCGGTTGCGTTTGTTTTGGGCTCGATAATCGTCATGTGCGTTATAAACATAAAGCTTGCGATGCTGATTATCGTGATAATTCCGTTTATCGGGGTTATAACCTATTTCTTTCAAAAGAAGATTTTGGCGGCAAACCGCAAAGTTCGTCACATAAATTCGGAGATAACGAGAAGTTTCAACGAGGGCATTTCGGGTGCGAAAACCTCCAAAACTCTTGTTATCGAGGAGAAAAACGAGGAGCATTTCAAGAAAACCACCGAGCAGATGAGAGAGGCTTCGGTGCATGCCGTGACGATAAATGCGATTTATGTTCCGATAGTTGCGTTTTTCACATCGCTTGCGGTTGCGTTCGTTCTAACTCGTGGCGGTAATTCCGTTATTGCGGGAGACATAAGCATAGGCGAACTCACGATTTTCTTTAACTACGCTTTGGTTATTTCCGATCCCGTTAGGCAGTTTGCAAGGGTTCTCTCAAGTCTTATTTCCACTCAGGTTAACATCGAGAGATGCAACTATCTTCTTGAGCTTGAACCGCTCATAAAAGATAAGCCCGAGGTCATCGAAAAATACGGAACGGTTTTCGAGCCGAAAAAAGAGAACTGGGAGCCGATTGAGGGCCACATCACCTTTGACGATATAAGCTTTAAATATCCCGACGGAACGGATTATGTTCTCGAACACTTCAGCCTTGACGTTCCTGCCGGCACAACTGTTGCGATAGTCGGCGAAACGGGAGCGGGAAAATCCACTCTTGTAAATTTGGCTTGCAGATTCTTTGAGCCGACAAGCGGCAGAATTTTGATTGACGGAACGGATTACCGTGAGCGCAGCACGCTTTGGCTTCACTCAAACATCGGCTATGTTCTTCAGACGCCGCATCTTTTTTCGGGTACGGTAAAAGAAAACATCCGCTACGGCAGACTTGACGCAACGGATGAAGAGATTGTGGCGGCGGCTAAGCTTGTTTCGGCACATGACGCCATAATGAGAATGGAAAACGGCTACGACAGCGATGTCGGTGAGGGCGGCGATCAGCTTTCAACGGGTGAAAAACAGCTCATTTCCTTTGCGAGGGCTGTTCTTGCGGATCCGAAAATTTTCGTTCTCGATGAGGCTACAGCTTCAATCGATACGAAAACCGAACAGCTTATTCAAAATGCCATATCGAAAATGCTTGGTTCAAGGACAAGTTTTCTTATCGCCCACAGACTTTCAACCATACGCCAAGCGGATTTGATTTTAGTCGTCAAGAACGGAAAAATCATTGAGCGCGGAACGCATGAGGAGCTTATGAAAAGCGGCGGATATTACGCCGACCTTTACAACAAGCAATTCTCCGAGGAGAGCACAAAGAAAATTTTCGAGAATAAGAGCATATAAAACGAAAACAGTCCACGTAATTTTGTGGACTGTTTTTTTGTGTTGTTATTGAGTATTTACAGAATGTGCGAATAAATCGAAGCACCGACAACGGTTAAAATACCCGCAACGACAACGGCAAGACTGCTGAGCGCACCTTCGATTTCACCGAGCTCCATGGCTTTTGATGTTCCGATTGCGTGAGAAGCCGTGCCGAGGGCTATTCCCTTTGCGATTGGCTCTTCGATGCGGAAAATTTTAAGAATGAGATCACCGCAAACATTGCCGAGTATTCCCGTGACGATTATTACGGCAACGGTAACCGCAACGTAACCGCCCTGTTCTTCGGATACCGCCATACCGATTGCCGTCGTGATTGATTTCGGCAAAAATGTGACATATTCCTCGTGGCTGAACTTGAAAACAAGAGCGAGTACAAGAACCGTCGTAAGAGAGGTGAGAGCACCGGCCGTTACGCCTGCAATGATAGCTTTCCAGTTGTTTTTCAGAATCTGAAACTGCTCATAAAGCGGAATTGCCAAGCAAACCGTGGCTGGGGTTAAGAGGTAGCTTATGTATTTTGCACCCTCATAGTAGGTGTTGTAGTCGATTTTGCATATGATTACGAAAATTATCGTTATCACAATGGAAATTAAAAGCGGATTCAAAAAAGAACGATCCCATTTTTTTCTCAGGTACATTCCCGCAAAATAAGCCGCAAGCGAGATGACCGCACCCATAAAGGTGGATTCCTGAATAAGGCTCATGCGTCTTCCTCCTTTTCGGTATCGGCTGATTTTCTGACGATAAGCTGGGTTACAACGCCGGCTACGCCCATAACCAAAAATGTTGTGACTACGGTTACGATTATGTAGGAGAATAACGACGAACCGATAACATCCCACGATTCAATCAGACCTACTGCCGCGGGGATGAACATAACGGGCATAATTTCAACCAAGAATTTTCCTGTATCTTTTACGCTCTCGAGCGGTAATATTTTGGTTTGCAGTAAAATGAAAAGAATAATAATGCCGTAAATGCTGCCCGGAACGGGAAGCGGCAAAACGCTGTGGAGAAGATCTCCCGCAAAAGAGATTAGCAAAATGATGGTGAATTGCTTTAGATATTTCATGCTTTTCTTTCCTTCTTTCGGATAAAAGAATAGCCCCCATTTTTTTTAAAGTCAATAGCAAAATTCGATTTTTTGTTCAAAAGGTAAAATATGCAAGCTTAAATTAGTGAGAAATATACAGCGAACAAGCCAAAAAACGGTGAAAAAACGGCGCGAGAATGAAAAAGTATTCCAAATCAGACTAAAAAATCACCCGAGAAAATCGGGTGATTTCGTAAATTGCTTATTTTTCTTTGAGGTCGTTTATGCAAAGTCCTGTGATGATTTTCGGATAGAAGTAAGTCGATTTCTGCGGCATTTTTTCGCCGGCTCTTGCGACTGCGCCGATCTCTTCCACTCTTGTGGGATTGATGATGAAGGCGCACTCTGCGTTCTTTTTGTCCACTTCGCTTATTGCCTCGTCAAAGGAACGTGTGTAAACAAGGTTCTTTCCGCTTGCCATATTCTCTTTGTCGATTCCGAGAAGTTTTTCGAGAATGAGTGAGTGAAGAACGGATACGTCAAGACCCTGAGATGCTTCGCTCTTATCGGGGAGAACGCTTTTCATAACGCCCAAATCTTTGAGCGTGAGAAGAGTCCACTTGCCGTTTCCGCCGTAGTAGCCGAATGCCTTTTTGCCCTCGTCGTAAAGCTCGGTGAGTTTTTTCTCCATGTCGGCAACGTCGTCTCTCTCTTCGGTATCGAAGAACTCACTGCAATCGGCTATGAGCTTTTCGCCGTCAAAATTCTCAATGCCGCGGATAAGTCTGTGAGTGGGGAACACCACGAGTCCCGGATTTTCCATATCGACAAGCATCATCATCACGTAGTCTGCGCCGGGACAGTAGATTCCGTTCTCACGGCAGTAGTTTCTGAAGTTGATGGCGGTCTCGTAGCGGTGGTGACCGTCTGCTATGTAGAGCTTTCTGTCGGCAAAGTCCTCGGCAATTGCGGCAATGGAAAGCTTGTCGTTTACCACCCACATGCGGTGAATGACAAGACCGTCGTCAAACTCGTATCTCGGCTTTGATGTGTCTGCGAGGTTATCGAGCCTTGCCTGAGTTTTATGAGTCTCGTCAATATAGAGCGAATAAATCTGCGAGAAGTTGCAGAATGTGGATTTCATAAGGTTGAGTCTGTCCTCTTTTGCCTTGGAGAGAGTTTCTTCGTGCGGCAAAACCACGCCGGCGGAAAAATCTTCAACTCTCACGCGGCAGATGAATCCGCGGAGCTTTTTTGTCTCGCCGTGATCTACCTGAGATTTGAACTCTTCCTCGTAGATATAAATGCCCTCGTCTTCATCGTGGGTCATAATATCGTTTTGAAGCCATGTCTCGAGGGTGTTGGTTGCCGTTTCGTACGGATTTTCGCCCTTGGGAAGCTCAAGTCTTATCATATTGTAGGGGTTGTTCTCAAGAAGTGAAAGGCGCATGCTCTCGGGAACTATGTCGTACGGCGGACATGTGAGATCTTTTATGTCTCCAGCCTTTTGTGTGTAGCGTATCGCTTTGAATGCTTTGATTTCTGCCAAAATTATTTTCCTTTCTTTGCTTTTTGTTTTTCTTTTGGTTCTTTTATTTGATTTTACAGGCTTAAAGCACTTTAGTCAACCGAAAATTAAGCAACATGAAATAAGCTTATGGTGTTCTTTATGTGAATAATTTTATACCGCAATATTCACATATTCATCACTTAACCGATATATCATATCAAACAGCAAAATCTGAGCGAATTCGCACTGCATACGGTTGGTGTTTTTTAGTGAGATCGCAGCGAAAGGAATGAATATACAATGATAGAGGTAAAAAACCTCACAAAGCGTTACGGCAGCTTTACGGCACTCAATAATGTGTCGTTTACCGTTGACGAAGGTCAGGTTATCGGTTTTTTGGGCCCCAACGGAGCCGGAAAATCCACGGCTATGAACATAATCACGGGTTATCTCTCGGCGAGCGAGGGTACCGTGAGCATTATGGGAAAATCTATTCTCGACGAGCCGAACGAAGTAAAGTCGATGATTGGCTATCTGCCCGAAATTCCTCCCGTCTACACGGATATGACGGTAAAGGAATATCTCGATTTTATGTACAGTCTCAAGAAGGTAAAGATTAACAAAAAGGAACACATTGAAGAAATTTGCGAGGTTACAAGAATAAGCGATGTTTACACAAGGCTTATCGGCAATCTTTCAAAAGGCTACCGCCAGAGAGTGGGCATAGCTCAGGCACTTCTCGGAAATCCTCCGGTTCTCATTCTTGATGAGCCGACTGTCGGCCTTGATCCCAAGCAGATTATCGAGATAAGAAATTTGGTTAAGCGTTTGGGAAAAAACCACACGGTTATTTTAAGCTCGCACATACTCTCTGAGGTTCAGGCGGTTTGCGACAGAATTTTGGTCATTAACAGGGGCCGTCTTGTTGCGGACGGAACTGCCGAAGAACTGAGACACAACCTTTCGGACGATCACAAGCTGACTTTGAGAGCCGAGGGTGAGGAATCGGATGTTTTGACTATGCTCAGAAGCAAGCCGTACATCAAGCGTGTTGATTCTCTCGGAAGCAAAGAAAGAGGCACGGTCGATTATCAGATTGAGAGTGTTGACGACAAAGACATAAGACGCGAGATTTTCTCGCTTTTTGCGGAAAAGAAACTGCCTATTCTTGAGATGAAGAGCACGGAGCTCACGCTTGAAGAGGTATTCTTGAAGCTTACTTCAAGCGACGCCTCGAATGTATCAGAGGACGCAGAAAATAACGAAGGGGGAGAAAACTGATGGGCGCAATATTTAAAAGAGAACTTAAAAGCTATTTCTCTTCACCTGTTGGATATGTATGCGTTGCGGCAATTGCAGCTATTTACGGATTTTTCTACTACAACGTAATGCTCACGGGCTCAAGCTCGTATATCTCGAGTGCATACAGCTCGATTTATCTTTTCGGCATGATGATAATTCCCGTTATCACGATGAAAAGTATGTCGGAGGACTTGAAGAACAAGACGGATCAAGCACTTTTGACCGCTCCCGTGGGAGTTACATCAATTGTTCTCGGAAAATTTCTCTCGGCTTATGCCGTCTATTTCATCGCTTCAACTATGGGACTTATCCCCGCCGTTGTTCTTGAGTTTTTCGGCACTCCTCCTTGGGGAATAGTAATCGGAAACTACATTGCAACTCTTCTTTACGGCGGTGCCATGGTATCGATAGGCGTGTTTATCTCGAGCCTAACAACAAGCCAAGTTATTGCGGCTATAACGACATTCTTGGTTTCGGTTGCACTCATGTATGTCAGCAGCATTACATCATCTCTTTCGGGAACGACTGCGGGAAAGATAATAGAGTTTCTCTCTTTCTCCACGAGATACAACGTTTTCACAACGGGAGTATTCAGCATTGCAAACTGCGTTTACTTCATAAGCGTTATGGCTGTTTTCGTGTTCCTCACGGCAAGAAAGCTTGAGTCAAGACGCTGGAATTGAGAAAGGAGGGAAAGAAAATGTTAGAGAGCAAGAAAAACGATAACGAAAAGGAAATCGAAACAGAGGTTGACGAAAAAGCCAACGAGGAGATTTTGAATAACATTGCCGACACGGAAAAGTCGGACGATAAAGCCGAAACCGCACCGAGCGAAGAAGCTAAGCCCGAGGAGAACGCCGAGGACGACGGCGGTGAAGAGGACAAAAAGGCGGAGGAAATCTCCGAGGTCCCAGAAGATACAAAAGAGCCTAAAAAGAAAAAAGGCAAAAAGAAAAATCCCTTTAAGTCGGAGAAATTCAAGAGAGGCTCCATGGGATTTGTCTTTACCGTGGTGTTCATAGCACTTTTGGTTGTTGTGAATGTGATTTTCTCGGTTCTTGAGGACAGATATCCCTCGATGAAAATCGACCTCACGGCGCAGAAACTCAATTCTCTCTCGGAAAACACGAAAAGCGTTGCGGAAAATCTCACTTCCGATATTGAAATTTATATCATCGGTGATGAGGACGCGATTAGAAACGATCAGCTCTATTCAAGCTACAACGTGAAGTATTCTCAGCTTGCAAATCTTTGCGATCAGCTTGCGCAGAACGACAAAATTACCGTTAAATATGTAGATCCTGACGCAGATCCGTCGTTTATCAGCCAGTATTCCGACGATAATCTTTCAAGCGGAATGGTTCTTGTGAAGAGCGACAAGAGATACAGAGTTCTTTCGGTGTCGGATCTTTTTGAGATAAACTATGACGAGTCTTACAATGCAGTGAACTACACAAAGGTTGACGGTGCGCTTGCAAACGCCATGTACCTTGTCAATATGGACACTGTTCCCGTTATCGCTGTTGAGACGGGTTACGGCGAGCTTTTGAGCGACGATTACAGAGAGCCGCTTGATAATCTGCTTGAGGGAAATTGCTTTGAGATTAAGGAATTTAACCTTCTCACGGATGATATCCCCGAGGATGCGGTTATGGTTATGATGCTCACCCCGACAACAGATCTCACCGATGAGGACGTTGAAAAGCTCAACACTTATCTTTCGAGCGGCGATGTTTCGCACACGCTTTTTGTCACGGGTTATCCCACGGCGGGAGATCTTCCCAATCTCAATTCTCTTCTTGAGGACTGGGGACTCAAAGAGGAATCCGGCACGGTTCTCGTTGAGACAGACTCAAGCAAGACCATATCTTCAAGCCCGACTTATATGTTTGTAAACGCAACAAGCGATATTCTCACGGGAACTTACTCGAATCTTCTTGCAATAAACGCTATGCCGATCGACATTCTCTTTGAGGAGAACGGCGACATAAAGACATATCCGCTTATCGAGACATCAAGCACCTGCTACACCTCTTCGGGAGAAACAAAGACAGACCCCGATACGGACACATATACCGTTGCGGCTCTTGCCCAGAAAACAGACGGTGACGTCAAGAGAAATGTTGTTCTTATGGGCGACACAAACTCGCTTTACGCTTACATGAGCAACTCCACATTCGGCAACGCAGACTTTATGTTGGATCTCGTTCAGTACTGCACCGATACAAGCGACACAAGCGTCGGTCTTACAGTTGAGAGCACTCAGACAACCACAAGAGATATCACGGCTTCAACAGCAACGTGCGTTATTGTCGGACTTTTCGTGTTCACAATCGCAATTCCGCTTGTCATTGTGATTTGCGGTATCGTCGTATTTGTCAGAAGAAGACATCTGTAATAAGGGGTTGGCTCATGAAAAAGCAAAAAAAACTTATCCTTATTCTATTGATTGTCGTTTTGGCGCTGGGCGGAGTTTTGGCGGCTCTGCTCCTTACGGGAAGTGATGAAGATTCAAGCGAAGAAATATCCTCGGAGCTCAGCGAAGAGGATACATCGCTTATCACGCACGAGGAAGGCGATATAGTCGCGATAAGCGTAAACAACAGCTACGGTTCGTTCAGCTTTTATCCGACTCTTGTCGACTCGGATGACGTATCGTCCGATACCTCGGGCACGGAAAGCTACAAATACAGCATTACGGGCTATGAGGACAGGGACGTTAACACTTCTACCCTTTCGACAGCCGCCATGGCTTTTTACGACCTCGATTACACCAAGGAAATCGGTGAGGTTGAGGACGAATCGGCATTCGGCTTTGACGGAAAAATAACCGCAAGCTGCGTCTACAAGGATGGTTCCGCCGAAAGCTTTGAGATAGGCGACACGCCGTCATCCGGCACGGGAAGATACATCAAGTATAACGGAAAAGTGTACATCGCAAGCATAAACACGACCTACACAAATTCCCTTGAAAGCCTGATAACTGCCGCATCTTGGGATATCGATTATCTCACTCGTGAGAAAGAAAGCAGCGAATCGGATGAGTCAAGCACCGAGAGCAGTTCGTCAACGACAACGGAGAATTACTCGATACTCGAGAGCCTGAAAATCGGCGGAACTTGCAATTCCTCCGGAGTTGAAATCGGCTACGACAGCGAGAGCGAAAATTACAAGCTTTTGTCTCCCGTCAAGGCGGCGGCAAACGATGATAAGATTGAGACGCTTATAAGCTCGCTTCTCAACTATTCCGCAAATGCAACCGTGGATTTGAACCCCACGGACGATAAACTCAAGGAATACGGCTTGGACGCTCCTTATGCCACACTTGAAATCACTTTGAACGGTGAGAGCCACAAGATTGTTATAGGAGCAGAGACCGAGAGCTCGAGATATTGCCTTATCGATGACGACAAGACGGTTTATTCGATTTTGACCTCGAAAATTTCCGATTGGGCGGAGTGTAATCCATCCGAGTACTGTGCCGAAAACGTGTTGACAGACTCACTTTCCGACATAAGCGAAATTAAATTTACCGTGGACGGAAAATCCTCCGATATCACAATCACACGTGAGGAGGACGAGAGCAGCTCGACCGACAGCAAGGTTTATTATTCGTATTCCTCTTATGCTGACGGAGAAGAGATTCTTTATTCGTACGTAAACGAGCTTTATACAAAGTTCAGTTCGATGACGGTTCTCAACATAAACGAGTCGGAGCACGAGGATAATGCTTTGGTGACCGCAGAGATAAAATTCTTTGACGGAAAAAATAAAACCGTGGAAATTTATCAGTCATCGGAAAACAGCTCGAGATATCTCGTTTATATCGACGGCGAATACTCATGTACCGTAAGAAGTACAAGCGTGAAAGATTTCACGGATGAATTCAGTGAATATTTAGGCTAATAAAAAAGTCCGTTTTGGAGAAATTCCAAAGCGGACTTTTTGTTTTGCATAATTATCGGATTGTTAAAAATCAGATCTCTGCGATAACCTCAACCTCAACGAGAAGGTTCTTGGGAAGAGTTTTAACAGCAACACAGCTTCTTGCCGGTTTGCCTGTGAAGTACTTTGCATAAACCTCGTTGAATGCTGCGAAATCGCCCATATCTGCGAGGAAACATGTTGTCTTAACAGCCTTCTCATAGGAAGAGCCTGCCTCTTTGAGAACAGCGCCGAGGTTCTTCATAACCTGCTCTGTCTGACCGACGATATCTTCTGCCTCAACATTTCCTGTTGCGGGATTGATAGCAATCTGACCTGATGTGAATACGAGGTTTCCGGAGATGAAAGCCTGTGAGTACGGTCCGATAGCGGCCGGAGCTTCGGGTGTGTAGATTGACTTTGCCATGATGATTTTCTCCTTAATGTAAGTATTTTCGGATAATTGGTCGATAAATGCTCTTATTATTACATATCAAAATTATCTCTGATATTATAATTATAGGGAGTATAAATAATTTTTCAAGTCAAATATTTTTAACGGGCTAAAGTCTTTGCCTGAGTATGAAACTTTTTGTGCCGTGTTGTTTTTATCAATCAAAATAGGGGAGAAGTACCTTTAATACCTCGAGGTATCCTTCGGGATAGATGTGCATGCCGTCCTTGCAGAACTCTTCTTTCATGTTGCCGTTTTCGTCAAGCAGACAGGAGAAAACATCGATGTATCCGCATCCCGTTTTGTCTGCCAAGGAGTTAAGCGCAGCGTTAACTGCAATAATTTCTTCGTTTGTTCTTGAACCGAATGTGTTCTTTACACGCTCTTTGTCCTCGTCTGTGAACCAAGAAAGCTCACGGTTTACGGGATAATAAGCGAGGATGTAAATTTTGCACTCGGGAAGTTTCGATTTGATTTCCGTGAGTATTTCTTCGTAGTCCGATAAAAGCTTTTCTCTCTCGTAATCGGGTGCGCTAATATCGTTTGTACCGATATTGATGAAAAGTTTTCTCGGCTGCAAATCGAAAACAGATTCGTTCAGTCTCTTTTTGAGGCCGCCCATCACGTCGCCGCCTATGCCTCTGTTGTAAACGATTTTATCATAGCCTAAGCTCATGAGCATCTCATTTATCGGAAACTGCTCGCAAAGCGACGATCCCGTGAGGACGATTTCGTTTTTCTTTGCGAATTTATTGAGGTCAGAAAAGGCTCTCACCTTCTGTTTCCACTCGTTCTGCATAATTTTCTTAAATTCTTCCGCAACAATTTTGCCGATGTCTGCCATAATAAAAATCCTCCGCCTAATAGTTTTGAAATTCGCTTTATTTTATGGTAGCAGATTTCTTGAATTGAGACAAGAGTATCGCAAAAAAACGCAAAAGATACTAAAAAAAAGCCGTAAATCCTGTTTTCTTCGGCTAAGCCGTTAACAAAAAAACACTATATTTTTATGCCCCTTTGTGATATACTATTTCGGAATATGTATGTTTATTGAAAGTGTACCCTTTTGATGGGTAATTTGGGTAGATAATTTTGAAAATACTGGGAATTGACCCCGGATATGCCATAGTCGGCTACGGAGTCGTGAATTACGAAAAAATGCGATACCGCTCTCTGGAGCACGGTGCGATAATCACTCAGGCGGGTTCCGATTTTAACGAGAGACTCGAGAAGATATACAACGCCGTATGTCAGGTTATCGACCGCAATCACCCCGACTGCGTATCCATCGAAAAGCTCTACTTTCAGAACAACCAGAAAACGGCTATCGGTGTTGCCGAGGCGAGGGGCGTTATACTTCTTGCCTGCAAGCAAGCCAAGCTGGATATTTACGAATACACTCCGCTTCAGGTTAAAAGCTCGATAACCGGCTACGGCAAGGCGGAAAAATCTCAGGTTATGGAGATGACGAGAAGACTTCTTTGCCTAAAGGAAGTTCCCAAGCCCGACGATACCGCCGACGCGCTCGCTCTTGCGATAACTCATGCGCAGAGTGCGGGAAATCTACTCAGGCGTTTTCCCGTCAGATATTAATTGAATTTTTGAGGACAGATTATGTATTACAGCCTACGAGGAAAGCTCATTCATCAGGAACCGGGACTTGTTGTCGCAGAGTGCGGCGGAGTCGGATATAAGTGCTTTGTTTCGCTTAATACCCAGACTAAATGCCCTGCTGTCGGCGGCGAGGTCTTTTTATACACCGAGCTTGTTGTGCGTGAGGACGCCATGGAGCTTTACGGATTTATCAGCCGTGAGGAACAGGATTGTTTCAAAATGCTCACATCAATAAGCGGCGTCGGCGCAAAAGTCGGTCTTGCGATACTTTCCGTTATGAGTCCCTCCGATGTTGCCATGGCTGTGGCAAGCGGCGACACAAAGGCGTTCACAAAGGCTCAGAAGGTAGGCCCCAAGCTTGCCTCGAGAATAGTCACGGAGCTTTCCGACAAGGTTAAGGGACTTTTGAGCTCAGGCTCTTCGGAAAATGCCTCTGCAGTTATAAACAACGCTTCGTCCAATGCGGCTGCGGCAGTTCAGGCACTTGCGGCACTCGGTTACACGGCGAGCGAGGCGGCTTCGGTTGTGGGACGACTTGATTCGAGCCTTAAAACCGAGGAGCTTATCAGACAGGCACTTATCAAACTTTCTAAGTTTTGATTATGCTTTTTACTATGAATTAGGGTGATTATATGGCTTTATATGACGATATGGATTTTGAAAACCGAATGGTAGATCCCGAGTACAACGAGGTTGACGCCGAGGTTGATAATCCCTTAAGACCGAAAACCTTGGATGACTACATCGGTCAGGAAAAGGTTAAGGAAAATATGGCAATTTATATCGAGGCCGCCAGAAGAAGAAAAGAGCCTCTCGACCACGTGCTTCTTTATGGCCCTCCGGGTCTCGGGAAAACTACTCTTGCGGGAATTATCGCAAACGAGATGGGTACGAATCTCAGAATTACATCAGGCCCCGCAATCGAAAAGGCGGGCGATCTTGCGGCACTTCTTGCCTCTATGGGTGAGGGCGACGTTCTTTTTATCGACGAAATTCACAGACTTCCCCGTCAGGTTGAAGAAATTCTTTACCCCGCCATGGAAGATTTTGCGATAGACATTATGACGGGCAAGGGACAAGGCACAACCTCATACCACTTGCCGCTTCCGCATTTTACTCTTATCGGCGCAACCACAAGAGCGGGACAGCTTTCTGCTCCGCTTAGAGACCGTTTCGGCGTTGTGGAGAGACTGGAGCTCTATTCCGTTGAGAACCTTGCGAAAATCGTCACGAGAAGTGCGGGAATACTCGGCATTGAGATAGACGCCGACGCAGCCCTTGAACTCGCTTCGAGATCAAGAGGAACACCAAGAATCGCAAACCGCTTTTTGAAGAGAATAAGGGACTTCGCCGAGGTGATAAGCAACGGCGTGGTAACTTACAACACGGCAAAAATCGCACTCGACCGAATGGAGATAGACGAACTCGGACTTGATTCCGGCGACAGACGTGTGCTCAAAGCCATAATAGAATTTTACGGTGGCGGCCCTGTCGGCGTGGACACCATCGCATCGGTTGTCGACGAGGAATCGGTTACGATTGAAGATGTTGTCGAGCCGTATCTTCTGCAGATAGGCTTTATCAAGAAAACTCCGCGCGGAAGATGCGTGACAAAAGCCGCATATCTTCATCTGGGAATCACTCCTCCCGCAGAGATGAACTCCGCTCCCGAGCAGACCACACTTGAATAAAATCAGATTTAGATAAAAAGGAATATATTATGAGACAAGCTGAATGGACAGATTACGAGCTTATCGATACAGGCTCGGGCGAAAGACTTGAGAGATGGAAGGACATCATTCTTATAAGACCCGACCCGCAGATTATATGGCAGTCGGACAAAAAAGATCCGAGATGGAGAAATGCCGATGCACGCTACAAGCGCTCAAACACGGGCGGCGGTCAGTGGCAGGTTTACAAGAAAATTCCGGACGCATGGAAGATAGACTACAAGGGACTTTCTTTCCGTGTTAAAACCATGGGATTTAAGCACACGGGAGTTTTCCCAGAACAGGCTGTCAACTGGGATTTTGCTGCCGAAAAAATAAGAAAAAGCGGAAGAACGGGAGAGAACCGTCCGAAAATTTTGAATCTTTTCGGTTACACGGGATGCGCAACTCTTGCTTGCCTTAAGGCGGGTGCTCACGTCACGCATGTTGACGCTTCAAAGGGCATGGTTCAGTGGGGCAAGGAGAACGCCGCCGAATCGGGACTTGCCGACAGACCCGTGAGATGGCTTGTTGACGACTGCTCCAAGTTTGTTCTTCGTGAGCAGAGAAGAGGCAACAAGTACGACGGAATAATCATGGATCCGCCGTCCTACGGCAGAGGCCCGGGCGGCGAGGTCTGGAAGCTTGAGGAACAGCTTTACAATTTGGTTGAGATGTGTCTGCCGATACTCTCGGATGACGCACTGTTCTTTATTCTCAACTCTTACACGTCGGGACTTTCTCCTGCGGTTATGGAGTACCTTTTGAGCACGCTTATCAAGCCGAAATTCGGCGGAAGAGTTACGGGTGAGGAAATAGGTCTTCCCGTGACGAGAACGGGACTTGTGCTGCCGTGCGGAAGTACCGTTATTTGGGAAAAATAAGAAGAAAGAAGCAATACATGAGTTTTATAGAGGTTAAAGACCTTGTTTTCGTCTATAATCCCGAGGACGAGGACAGAAGAGAGGTTCTTCACGGGATAAATATGAACATAGAGAAGGGCGAGTTTGTCGCACTTCTCGGCCACAACGGCTGCGGAAAATCTACTCTTGCAAAGATTTTCAACGGCATGTATGTCCCCTCAAAGGGCAGTGTGACGGTTGACGGAATCAACACTCAGAGCGAAGAAAACCAAATTGAAGTGAGAAGAAGAGTGGGTTTGGTTCAGCAGAATCCCGACAACCAGCTTGTTGCCGGCGTTGTTGAGGAGGACGTGGCTTTCGGCCCCGAAAACCTCGGCGTGCCGCCACTTGAGATAAGAAAAAGAGTTGACGAGGCACTGAAAGCCGTTGGAATGTACGAGTACCGTGAGCACGCACCGCACAAATTGTCGGGCGGACAAAAGCAGAGAATTGCCATTGCGGGAATTATCGCTATGGCAACCAAGTGCATAGTGCTTGACGAGCCGACCGCAATGCTTGACCCGCGCGGCCGTGAGGAGGTTATGAGCACGATTAAGCGCCTTAACCGTGAAAAGGGAATAACGATAATTTTAATCACGCACTACATGGACGAGGCGGTTCAGGCGGACAGAGTTATAGTCATGGATGACGGAAGAGTTTTAACCGAGGGAAAGCCGAGGGAAGTTTTCTCGAATGTGGAGCTTTTAAAAAAGCACAGGCTCGATGTCCCACAGGCTACCGAGCTTGCTTACAGACTGAAAGAAGAAGGAATCGACCTCAAAAGCGTACCCATGAATACGGTTGAATGCATAGAATTAATAGCAAAGTTTATAGGAAAAGAAAGTTAAGAAGGATATACGTTTAAATGTCAATATTAGAAACAAAAAATCTTACCTATACCTACGGAATAGGCACTCCGTTTGAGAAAACCGCCGTAGATAATGTTTCGATAAAGATAGAGGACGGTGAGTTCCTCGGAATAATCGGCCATACGGGAAGCGGAAAATCGACGCTCATTCAGATGTTCAACGGACTTATCAAGCCGACAAGCGGTCAGGTTTTGCTCGGCGGCGAGGACATTTGGGCAAAGCCGAAGGAGATAAGAAAGGTTCGTTTCCGTGTGGGAATGGTTTTTCAGTACCCCGAATATCAGCTTTTCGAGGAGACTGTCCTCAAAGATGTTTGCTTCGGCCCCAAGAATATGGGACTTAACGAGGCGGACGCCTTGAAAAGGGCAAAGGAGGCGCTTGAGTTTACGGGACTTCCCGAGAGACTCTGGGAGAAATCTCCGTTTGAACTCTCCGGCGGCGAAAAGAGAAGAGCCGCCATTGCCGGCGTTGTTGCCATGGACCCTGAGGTTCTCATCCTTGACGAGCTTGCGGCAGGACTTGACCCGATGGGCAGAGACGATCTTCTCGACCAGCTTTTGAAGTACCATGCGATAAGAAAAAACACGATTTTGCTTGTTTCTCACAGCATGGAGGATATAGGAAAAGTAGCCGACAGGGTTCTTGTTATGAACGGCGGCGACGCAGTTTACCTCGAGCCGACAAGAGAGGTGTTCTCAAAGGGCAAGGAATTAAGAGAAATGGGACTTAAGATTCCTCAGATTACCCATATCATGCAGAAATTGAAAGCCATGGGGCTCGATGTGGACGAGGGCACGCTTAAAGTGGACGACGCATTAAATCAGCTTGTTCCCATACTCAAACAATATATCGGCAAGGGAGGTAAAAACTGATGCTTCAGGACATAACCTTTGGTCAGTATTTCCCGGCGAAATCCTTTATTCACAGGATGGATCCGAGACTTAAAATAGTTCTCACGATATATTTTATCGTGCTCACCTTTTGCAGTAAAAACTTTGCGTGCATTGCGCTTGTTTATGCGGCAGTTATCGGCTCTATGGCGGCTTCAAAAGTTCCGGCTAAAACATATATCCGCTCGCTCAAACCGATACTTTTCATAGTTGCATTCACGGTTATCATCAATCTTTTTTACGGCACGGGCGAACCGCTCGTCCAGATTTGGAGACTAAAAATCACCATGAACGGAATTATGAATTCCGTTCTCATTGCCGTGAGAATTATCGCACTCATTTTTGTTTCGTCGGTGCTCACGTTCACAACGTCCCCAACTCAGCTCACGGACGCCATCGAGAGACTTTTGAAACCGCTCTCGAAAATTAAAGTGCCCGTTCACGAGTTCGCAATGATGATGACCATAGCTTTGAGATTTGTCCCCACACTTTTGGAGGAGACCGATAAAATTATGTCGGCACAAAAGGCGAGGGGCGCAGACATGGAGAGCGGCGGCGTCATGCAGAGAATTAAAGCTCTTATCCCCGTTCTCATTCCGCTGTTTGTTTCGGCATTCAGAAGAGCGTTTGACCTTGCCACAGCGATGGAATCGCGTTGCTACACGGGCGGCGAGGGCAGAACAAAGATGAAGATACTCAAAATTTCGAGAGAGGATATTTTCACCATAATCGGCTGTGTGGTTTTCCTTGCGGCTTTCGTAGTGCTTAATATCAGTCTTCCGAATATAGTAAGATAATGGAAAGAAACGTACTGATAAAAATATCATATGACGGCTCTAAATTTCACGGCTGGCAAATTCAGGAAAACGCCCTTACGGTTCAGCAGTGCTTTCAGGAGTCCGTGGCGAAAATTCTCGGCGCATGCCCCGATATAAAGGCTTGTTCGAGGACGGACTCGGGCGTTCACGCAAGGGTTTTCTGCATAAGCATGCACGTTGACACCCCCGTGACGAACGAAAGACTGAAAAGTGCGCTCAATCACTTTTTTCCAAGTTTTATGGCGTGCCTTTCGGTAGAGACGGTTGCCGACGATTTCCATGCGAGGTATTCTTGTCTCGGCAAGGAATATGAGTATATCATTTGGAACAGCGACGTGAGAAACCCGTTTCTTGACGGCAGAGCACTCCACTACTGGTATCCGATTGACGAAAGCCTCATGAACGAGGCGGCAAAATATTATATAGGTGAGCACGATTTCACATCGTTTTGCACGCTTGACGCAAGAAAACTCGGAGACATGACCCGCACGGTATATAACGCCGCCGTGAGGCGTGAGGGCAACGCCGTGATTTTCACCGTGTCGGCAAACGGTTTTCTTTACAACATGGTGAGAATAATGCTCGGAACATTATTGAGAGTTCAGCAAAAAAAGTTTGTACCCGAGGATATTCCGCGAATACTCGAAAAAAAGGACAGAAAAGCGGCGGGCCCGACAGCCGAGCCGTGCGGACTTTATTTGAACCGTGTTTTTTACGACAAAAAGGAGATAGAAAGAATTTCTATCGTTTGAAACAAAGAAGGATAAAATGGCAAGAGGCAAACATTTAAAACACGAAAAAAAGCTTGAAGAGGTAATAATCCGAGAGAAAAGCGGCTCGGGCTATTACGATATTGACGACGATATTTTGGACGAGGACAACGAAGAGGACAGTTCCCCTGAAATAATCGAGGTCTACAAAAAGAATAAAAAAAGAGGAAAAAAGCAAATTCTCCTTATTGTCGTGTTTGTTTTGGCACTTTTTATCGGATTATTTGTGTTTATGATGAGAACTACAGGAATGAGTGCCGGCGACGTCATTAAGAGAATTAAAATTTCCTTTATGGGCTCGGGTACCGGTGACGGCTATCCCGTGAGCCTTACGGGCAGTGATATAGGCTCGTCGGACTTCTTCTCGATGGACGGAAATATCGTCACATTAAGCAATACGGCGCTTACCAAAGTCGATTCAACGGGCAAGGAAAAGTTTTCCGTGCCGCACTCATACAATGCCCCCGCAGTGAGAAATAACGGTTCAAGCTATGTTTTGTACGACTGCGGCGGAACTTCTTACAGCGTGGTAAGCTCATCGGGAAAGAAAACGGAGTACAAGAGCGAGAATAAAATCATCGCCGCCGATATTTCTTCATCGGGAAAAGTGGCGCTTGCTTCATTCCCAACCGACTATTCCTCACAGGTTCAGATTTACAGCGAAAAGGGAACTTTGCAGTACACTTACAAGTTCTCGACAGACTACGCTTCAGCCGTGAGCTTCAATGACGGAGGCGATATGTGCGCCGTAGCTTGCGTTTATACAAGTCTTGGCGAGGCGTACACGAGAATTGTTGTGCTTCGCTTTGACAGCGAACAGCCTGTTTCCGAGTATGTCTTCTCCGGTAATTTCGTAACATCGCTTTACTGGAGCGGCAAAACGATTTACGCCATAGGCGATGAGGGCATAGCTTGCGGAACAAGCGACGGCAACTTCACGGAATACAGCTTTGACGGAAAATCTCTCACTGCGCTTGAGTTTGCCGATTCGAGAGCATATCTTTCTCTTTCGGGCTACGCTCATTCGGGCGCTTCCACGCTCTATATTTACTCGGGAACGGGAGAGCCGCAAACCCTCGATTTAAGCTCGAGAATTGTTTCGATTTCAGCGGTGGGCGGTCAGGTTGCCGTTCTTGCGGGAAATACCGTTTATGAATACAGCAGAAACAATCTTGAATTAACGGGTAAGATAGATGCCGGCGGTGACGCCAAGGCGTGTGCAATTCAGTATTCGGGCAATGTTTATGTTCTCGGCGGAAGAGAAATCAGACTTACGGTTCTCGATGACACCAATGAATCGAGTGCGACACAGGAGCCGAGTGAAACCGAAGCGCCCGCAGTAACAGAGGTGCCGAGTGCGGAAAGCAGTCAGTTCGATGAGGCATCGGTAAGCGAAGAATCCGAAGAGACTGAAAGTTCTCAGGATGAATCATCGGTTTCCGAAGAAGAGAGTTCATCTGAGGAATCAGATTTAAATCAGTAAACCGACAGAAAGGAAAAGGGGATTATCTGATGAATTATATACTTGATATAATTATTGTTGTTGTAATCGCACTTTTTGTGATATTCGGTGCGAAAAACGGAATTATCCGCTCCCTTGGGGAGTTTGTGGGAAGTATCGTGGCGGCGTTTGCGTCGGCGGCTCTCGGCGAGAGATTTGCAGCGGTCGTTTATAACGGATTTTTCCGCCAGAGCGTGATAACGAAGATAAATGCGGCAATGGCTGTAAATTCGGGTGACGCGACATCTTATTTTTCATCGCTTCCCGCCTTTGTTATCAGATGGCTTTCCGAGAATGGCATAACGGAGCAAACCGTGAGCGACGCCGTGCAGAGTGGCTCGAAAAATGCGGCTGCGGCAGTTGAGTCGGCTATAAGCCCGTTTTTAATCGGTATAATCAAAGTTTTCTGCATAATCGTGATATTTATGCTGCTTATGATAATAATCAAGGTGCTTGTAAAGCTTCTTTCGGGACTTTTCGAGCTTCCAGTTTTAAAGCAGATTAACGGCCTTTTCGGAGCTGTTTTCGGATTTTTGGCAGGCGCGGTTGTGCTCTGGATTGTGCTTGGCGCAGTGCAGTTTTTCCGACCGATGATGTCGCAGAACATGCAGGACAAGGTAAATACGGCGGTGGATAACTCGATTATCTACGAGGCTGTTTCCGATGCAAATCCTTTTGAATGGATTTTTGATTGAATTTGAGGTGAATAATGTCAGTAAATAAAGCAATAAACAAAAATTTGACAGTTCCCAATTTGTTGTCTGTGATAAGAATAGTTATTGTGCCGTTCTTTGCGTACTTTTTCATAAAGGGAAAGTCCTATGAGGCGATTGCGCTTCTTGTCCTTTCGGGAATTTCGGACTGTCTTGACGGCTTTATTGCCAGAAAGTTTAACCAAATAACCGAGATAGGAAAAATTCTCGATCCTTTTGCGGACAAGATAACTCAGGTTACCGTTGCGCTTTGCCTTGCGATAAGGTTTCCCGCAATTTGCCCGTTCTTGATACTTTTCCTCGTTAAGGAGCTCGCCATGCTCGTTTGCGGAATTTATCTCATCGGACACAAAAAGAGAAAGCCCGGCGCTTCGCTCTGGTTCGGAAAGGTAGCAACGGTTATGTTCTATATTTCTGCGGGAGTTATCTTCCTTATGGAGATACTCAAGGTTGCGGAGCACACCTTTAATCTTGTCTCGAATTGCCTTTTGTTCTTAACGGCTGTTATGATGGTATATTCTGCAATAGGTTACCTCAAGGTGTATCTCTCAAAGCTTGACAGTAACGACGAGGCGGACGCCATCAACCTAAAGGAAGAGATGAAGGCAAAAAAAGAGGTAAGCAAACGCGGAACTTCGGCAAACAATTAAATTTCACATTTGTTCACAATTAAAATAAAAAATAATGATATTATACTTTTACAGTATAAATTTGATCAAAACTTCTTAATCTAATATATTCAAATCAAGGAAAGGAAAGAGAAGAGTTATGGTAATGTGCTCAAGATGCAAGCAGAGACCTGCGGTTGTATTCGTGTCACAAAGCATGAACGGTCAGGATTCTGTCGGCTATTGCATAAAATGTGCTAAAGATCTTAACATAGGCCCTGTCAAATCCATGATGGAAAGAATGGGCATTACGGACGATCAGCTTGATGAGATGAGCGACGAGATGGATAACATTATGGAGGATATTGAGAACGGCGACGAGAGTGCGCTTGACGCATTTTTCCCGGGCGGAACCCAGTCGCTTCCGATTCAGCAGATGTTCGGCGTAAATCCCGATAAAAAGAACACGGAAGAAAAAACAAAGAAATCGGATAAAGAAAGCAAAAATCACAAGAAGAGAAAAACAATTCCGCTTTTCTGCACCGACCTCACAAGAAGGGCAAGAGACGGCGAGCTTGACAATATAATCGGAAGAGAGAAGGAGACCGAAAGAGTTATCCAGATTCTTTCGAGAAGAACTAAGAACAACCCGTGCCTTATCGGTGAGCCCGGCGTAGGTAAAACGGCTGTTGCGGAGGGTCTTGCCCTGAGAATTGCAAGGGGCGACGTTCCGAGCAAACTTAAGAACAAAGAGATTCAGCTTCTCGATATGACTGCGCTTGTAGCGGGAACTCAGTTCAGAGGTCAGTTTGAGAAGAGAATAAAGAGCCTTATCGACGAGGTTAAAGAGGACGGAAACATCATTCTTTTCATCGACGAGGTTCACTCGCTTGTATCGGCAGGCGACGCCGAGGGGAATATGTCGGCGGGCAACATCATGAAACCTGCTCTTTCAAGAGGAGAAATTCAGGTTATCGGTGCCACAACCTTCAACGAGTACAGAAAGTACATCGAGAAGGACGCCGCTCTCGAGAGAAGATTCCAGCCCGTCACCGTTGCGGAGCCGTCAATCGACGATGCCGTGAAGGTTATAATGGGAATTAAGGGCTATTACGAGAATTTCCACAGCGTAAATGTCAGCGAAAAGATTGCAAGAAGAATCGTCACGCTGTCCGAGAGATACATCAACGACAGATTTTTGCCCGATAAGGCAATCGACCTTCTCGACGAGGCTTGCACATGCGCTTCGCTTAGAAATAAGTTCTTAACAGAATATAACGACGCCACAGAAAAACTGAATGCCGGCAAAGAAAAACTCGAAAAGCTCGAGAATGCCGAGGAGAAGGACTACGAGGCTATCTCCGAGCAGAAGTATAACGTGGCAACACTCCAGAAGAAAGTGGACGAGATTGACGCCGAGAAGATAAGAGCCGATGTCACCGAGGGCGATTTGGCTTATGTCATAGAGCTTTGGACGGGCATTCCCGCTTCAAAGGTTCAGGAGTCCGAGCTCGGAAAACTTGCTCACCTCGAGGACGCACTCTCAAAGAAGATTATCGGTCAGGATGAGGCTGTCAAAGCTATCAGCGCCGCTATAAGACGTTCGAGAGTTCAGATTTCACCGAGAAGACATCCGGCTTCCTTTATTTTTGTCGGCCCGACAGGTACGGGAAAAACAGAGCTTGTAAAGGTTCTCTCCAAGGAGCTTTTCGATTCTCCCGAGACTCTCATAAGACTTGATATGTCCGAGTACATGGAGAAACACTCCGTCTCGAAAATTGTCGGTTCGCCTCCGGGATATGTCGGTTATGACGAGGCGGGTCAGCTCACCGAGAAAGTCAGAAGAAGACCTTACAGCGTGCTTCTTTTCGATGAGATTGAAAAGGCTCATCCCGATGTTATGAACATTCTCCTTCAGATTCTTGACGAGGGAAGAATTACCGACGCACACGGCAGAACGGTTAACTTCGAGAACACCGTCATCGTTATGACATCAAACGCCGGTTCAAACTCAAAGGAATCTCTGTTGGGATTCGGCAACACCGCCGAGGATATCTCCAGAGACAAGGCGATGAAGGGACTTCGCGAGTTCTTAAGACCCGAATTCCTTAGCCGTGTCGATGAGGTTGTTGTTTTCAGACCGCTTGACGTGAACGACTTCGAGAAGATAGCAAAGCTTATGATAAGCGAATATGTCGATTCTCTCTCCGAAAGAGGCATCAAGCTTATGTGCTCAGACGAGGCTTACAGACTTCTCGCAGAGAAGAGCATAGGCGGAAAGAGCGGCGCAAGAGACCTCAGAAACAACATTCGCCGTGAGGTCGAGGACGCAATCACCACCGAGATCGTGACAAAGGGTGAGGACGGCTTGAGCGGAGTAAGCATTACCGTCGAGGACGGCAAAATTAAGCTGCTCACAATCTAAAAAATATTACTCAAATTTAAGCCCCTCTTCGGAGGGGTTTTGTTTTTGTTCTTTGTTGAAATTTATTGATTATTGATGTATTATGTATTCGTAAATGTAGGTCGTATGACTTAAAGGGAGGAATTTTTCATGCAGAATATACCACAGGTAAAGTTGGGAATCGTTGCGGTAAGCCGTGACTGCTTTCCCATCAATTTGTCCGAGACAAGAAGAGCAAACATAGTTAAGGCTTGCGGACAGAAATCACTCGAAATTTACGAGGCAAAAACTACCGTTGAGAACGAAAAAGATATGCTGAAGGCTTTGGAAGAGGTTAAAAACGAGGGAGTTAACGCTCTTGTCGTATTCCTTGGCAACTTCGGCCCCGAGAACCCCGAAACTCTCATCGCAAAGTACTTTGACGGCCCGTGCATGTTTGTTGCGGCTGCCGAGGGTGACGGTGACATGATAAACGGCAGAGGCGACGCTTACTGCGGAATGCTCAACTGCTCCTATAATCTCGGCATGAGACACTTAAAGGGTTATATTCCCGAGTATCCTGTAGGAACAAGCGGAGAAATTGCCGATATGATTGCTGACTTTTTGCCGATTGCAAGAGTTGTTCTCGGCTTAAAAGATTTGAAGATTATCACATTCGGCCCGCGTCCTCAGGACTTCTTTGCTTGCAATGCGCCTATAAAGGGACTTTACGAGCTTGGAATCGAGATTGAGGAGAACAGCGAGCTTGATCTTCTTGTCTCTTACCGTGAGCATGCCGGTGACGAGAGAATCAAAGCCGTCTGCGAGGATATGGCTAAGGAGATGGGCGAGGGCAAGTATTATCCCGAGCTTCTCGAGAGAATGGCACAGTTTGAGCTTACGCTTCTTGACTGGGCAGAGAATCACAAGGGCGCAAAGAAATACGTCGCATTTGCCGACAAGTGCTGGCCCGCATTCCCAAGTGAATTCGGATTTGAGCCTTGCTATGTAAACAGCCGTCTCGCTTCAAGAGGAATTCCCGTTTCCTGCGAGGTTGATATTTACGGCGCACTTTCAGAGTACATCGGAATTTGTGCTTCGGGCGATACCGTTACATTGCTTGACATCAACAACAGCGTTCCTCAGTACATCTATGACGAGGACATCAAGGGTAAGTTTGATTACAAGCTCACAGATACCTTTATGGGCTTCCACTGCGGAAACACTCCGTCTTGCAAAATGTGTGAGGACAGAGCGGTTAAGTATCAGCTTATTCAGCACAGACTTCTTGAGCCGGCAGGTAGCGAGCCCGATTTCACAAGAGGTACTCTTGAGGGAGACATTGCCGCAAGCGACATCACATTCTACAGACTTCAGTGCGACAGCGAGGGCGTTCTCAGAGCATATATTGCGGAAGGTGAGGTTCTTCCTGTTGCTACACGTTCATTCGGCGGCATAGGAATTTTCGCAATTCCGGAGATGGGCAGATTCTACCGCCATGTTCTCGTTGAGAAGAGATATCCGCATCACGGTGCGGTTGCATTCAAGCACTGCGGAAAGATTCTCTTTGAGGTCTTTAAGTATCTCGGAATCGGAGATATCGCATTCAACCAGCCCAAGGGAATGCTCTACAAGACAGAAAATCCGTTCTGCTAAAGTTTAAATCAGAACAAAAATTACTGTGCGGAGGCGCATTTTGCGTCTCCGTTTTTTCTTTGAAAATAAAAGTGAATTGCTAATTTGTCTATTTAGTGTTATTATATGCAATAGCCAAAACTCTGTGCTTAATATGCTTTATAAGGAGAAACAATAATGGCAGGAAAAAGAAATGCAAGATATTACGGATCTCTGTGGTTTGCAAAAGGAACGGCCGGGGTTCTTAAAATGATAGGCAGAAAGGGCACGAGCATGCCCGGCTCTTGGGCGATTATTCTCTGCTCCGATTTTATCGGAAGAATGGAGAAACCGAAGAGAATATTCTGCGTGACGGGTACAAACGGGAAAACAACCGTTGCGAATATGGTTGAGGATATACTCGAAAAGCACGGTGAAAGCTTTGTGTGCAACCGTGAGGGCTCCAATGTTCCGACGGGACTTGCCTCATCGCTCATAGCAAGCTCAAACTTTTTCGGTAAGCCGAAGAGAGATTTTGCCATGTTCGAGGTTGACGAGAGAAGTTCGCTCAGAGTATTCCCCAATATGAAACCCGATGTTCTGGCAATTACGAATATTTTCAGAGATTCATTCAAGAGAAAC
This sequence comes from uncultured Prevotella sp., assembly GCA_963621245.1. Classification (GTDB taxonomy): domain Bacteria; phylum Bacillota; class Clostridia; order Oscillospirales; family Acutalibacteraceae; genus SIG603. Next base: position 57,995 of record CAVFCW010000010.1, read on the forward strand.
GCTCACACGGAGTATATCTGCAATATTCTCGAAAAGAATATTCCCAATGACACCAAGCTTATTATAAACGCTGACGATCCGCAGTCTCAGGCACTCAAGAAAAACAACAAGCGTGTTTATTTCGGCATCGACAGGCTCGCATTTGAGGACAAAGAAACGCACAACATCGTGCGTGACGGCGCATACTGCCCAAATTGCCACTCGGAGCTAACTTACGATTTCACGAGATACCACCACATAGGAAAATTCCACTGCGAGAAGTGCGGATATAAAAATCCCGATCCCGAATACAGAGTTGTTGCGGCTGATACCGAAAAGAATATTCTTCACACGGTTATTAAAGGCGAAAAGGTTGATCTTAAGCTTTTAAGCCCATTGCCGATTAATATTTACAACCAGATTTTGGCTGTTGCGATACTTTCGGAGTACGGACTTACAAACGAAGAGATAAAGAAAGCGTTTGACGGTCAGGAGATAGACAAATCTCGTCTTTCCGAGAAGAAAGCTGCCGGCAAAACTTTTATAAGACACCTCGCAAAGGGACAAAACCCCGTTGCTTGTTCGAGAGCTATGGAGAACACAAAGAATTTGGCGGGCAAGAAGGGAGTCGTGCTCTATCTTGACGACCACTTTGACGCTATGAATTCTGTTGAGAATACCGCATGGCTTTACGATACCGACTTTGAGTTCTTGAACGATGACAGCATCAAGCAGATTTTGGTCGGCGGCGCAAGACACGAGGACGTTCATCTGAGACTTCTCATGGCTGGCGTTCCCGAGGAGAAAATCGTTCACTGCGAGGACAATATGAAGGTTCTCGAAAAAGCCGACATGGAAAAATGCGATACGTTCGTTATCTTCTATGATGTTTACACAATAGGACTTTCAAACGACGCAGAGAAATATCTGATTGAGAAAGCGGAAAAGGAGGTAAACAATGGCTGATACAAGAATAGAGGTTCTGTTTCCGGAGTTTTGCAATCTTTTCGGTGACAGCGCAAATGTGAGATATTTACAGCAGACTCTTCCGAATGCCGAGTTTATTTTCACGAAGCTTGACAACAAGCCGAAATTTTTGGACGAGAAAATAAGCCTTGTCTATATGGGCCCCATGACGGAGAACACACAGGAGCTTGTTATAAATAAGCTCAAGCCTTATAAAGATGAGATAAAGAAAAAAATCGAGAGCGGAGTTCCTTTCCTCTTCACGGGAAACGCACTCGAGGTTCTCGGCGAGTATATCGATGACGGCGAGGGAAACAAAATTGAAGCGGTGGGACTTTATCCGTACCACGCAAAGAGAGACATGTATCACCGCCATAACAGCGAGGAGCTCGTCACGTTCGGAAATATGCAGATAATGGGCTTTAAGACGCAGTTCACACAGTGCTATCCGAACAAGGAGAATTTCCCGTATCTTTTTGAGATTAAAAAGGGAATGGGCATGAACCTTGGAACAAAAGGTGAGGGCTGGCACGATCATAATTTTATGGGAACTTACTTGGTCGGCCCGATTTTGCCGAACAATCCTAATTTCTGTAAGTATGTTTTGAATCTTATCGGCGAACAGGACGCAGAGCCCGCATTTTTGGAGGCGGCAAATGCGGCTTACGATAAGAGACTTAAGGACTTTATCGACAAGGTTGCCGACAAGCCCGCAAAATATCATTACATGTAAAATATTGCTTGAAACAAAAATCTTCTCATCGGCGTGCCGTTGGGAAGATTTTTTGCCGATTTGCGGTTTTATTTTTCTGCAAATATGGTACAATGGCTCTTAAAAGGAGAATAATATGGACAAAAACGAACTTGCAAAGAAATTGTATGACGAGGGATATGAGATTTTTATAAAATGCGGCGTTCAAAACGGGGTTAAGGCGCTTGAACCGATAAAAAAATCGGCTGAAATGGGATACCCCGAGGCGAAAAGGCTGCTCGCAAAATTTATGAGAAACGGCGTTTATGTAAAGAAGGACGAAGAAAAGGCAAGAGAACTCGAAAGCTGAGGGTTTAGAAGAAAAATTTCTTGCAATTTTTCCCGTCTTTGGTATAATCTAAGTGGCTGTGAAGAAAAATAAGCCTGTGTGGGTCTTAAGAGAGTCGACGTTCGGTGCGAGTCGGCGGCTGAAGCAGGTGTTCCGCTTTCCGAGCCGCAATTAAATACACGAGTGGGAAATTTATTTTCCAATATGGGTGGCAACGCGGATTCATTCGTCCCATAATTCTTTGAGAATTTATGGCGAATGGTCCTTTTTTATTGTTAAAACAATTCGTAAAACGAATTCGGAGGTAAATATGTTAGATATTAAGTTTTTAAGAGAGAATCCTGAGATTGTTAAGCAGAATATCCGCAACAAATTTCAGGATAAAAAACTTCCGCTTGTCGATGAGGTAATTGAGCTTGATAAGCAGAGAAGAGAGGCTCAGCAGAAAGCCGACAACCTCAGACAGTCGAGAAACAGCCTTTCCAAGCAGATTGGCGGCCTTATGAAGCAGGGCAAGAAGGAAGAGGCAGAAGAGGTTAAGGCTCAGGTTAAGGCTCAGGGCGACGAGCTCGCAGCAGCTGAGGCACTTCAGACCGAGCTTGAGGGCAAGGTTAAAGAGATAATGATGGTAATTCCGAACATCATCGATCCTTCTGTTCCGATCGGCAAGGACGACAGCGAGAACGTTGAGGTTCAGCGTTTCGGCGAGCCGCTTGTTCCCGATTTTGAGATTCCGTACCACACCGACATCATGGACAGATTTGAGGGTATTGACCTTGACGCTGCAAGAGACGTTGCAGGTAACGGTTTCTATTATCTTCAGGGCGATATTGCAAGACTTCACAGCGCAGTTATCTCTTACGCAAGAGATTTCATGATCGACAGAGGTTTCACCTACTGCGTGCCGCCTTTCATGATCAGAAGAAGAGTTGTTGAGGGCGTTATGTCCTTTGCCGAGATGGACGCTATGATGTACAAAATCGAGGGCGAGGATCTCTACCTCATCGGAACATCCGAACACTCCATGATAGGTAAGTTCATCGATTCCGAGACTCCCGAGGAGAAACTCCCAAAGACGCTCACATCATATTCTCCGTGCTTCCGCAAGGAGAAAGGCGCACATGGCATCGAGGAGAGAGGCGTTTACAGAATTCATCAGTTCGAGAAACAGGAAATGATCGTTATCTGCAAGCCTGAGGATTCCATGATGTGGTACGACAAGCTTTGGAAGAACACCGTAGATCTTTTCAGAAGCATGGATATTCCCGTAAGACAGCTTGAGTGCTGCTCAGGCGACCTTGCAGACCTCAAGGTTAAGTCTTGTGACGTTGAGGCATGGTCGCCCAGACAGAAGAAGTATTTCGAGGTCGGTTCTTGCTCGAACCTCGGTGACGCTCAGGCAAGAAGACTTAACATCAAGGTTAAGGCAGCTGACGGCAAGAAGTATCTTGCTCACACACTTAACAACACCGTTGTTGCTCCGCCGAGAATGCTTATCGCATTCCTTGAGAACAATCTCTGCGAGGACGGTTCTGTTAAGATTCCCGAGCCGCTCAGAATGTACATGGGCGGTAAGGACAAGATTATTCCGATTAAGTAATTTTGTTTTGTTGAAAAAGTTTGATTTGGGCAGTCCGAGAGGGCTGCCCTTTGGCGTACCCCGAAATCTTGACATTATAATTTCGCTAAATTATAATTGATTGCGGATGTTCCCGTTTTGCGGGAGTTTTTCGGTGGAAAACTAAAATAAAGTGATTTGGGCAGGTAGATAAAATGGCTTTGGGTTCGATAATTTTGGGTGTAGTCGGAATAATTTTCACGGTGCTTTTTGTGTTCACGCAAAGCTTCGATTTTCTCGGCGTTCTTATAAGTGCGGTGGGAATTTATCTCGCGCTCAGAACGCTTCAAAAGCACGTTATGGACAGAACGGAGCAAGAGGAGCGACAGGCGAAAATCGGCCTCACGGTATCGATAATCGGTGCGCTCGGCGGAATAATCGTTTGGATAGTCTACTGGCTTACTGTGGTTCAGGTGCACTGAAAAAATAATGCCGAAAGCTTTGAAAAAAGGCTTTCGGCTTTTTCTTTTTGGCTTATTTATGCGATTTTTTGAGGCGCGCTGGCAAAGTTAACAAAAGCTTTGCTTGAATAAAACCGCACTCGGTGGTACTATTAAACTGTATTTTTATGTAAATCAATATTTTAAGGAGAATAGAAATATGAAAGAATTTATGAGAATATCGGCTATGTATGACCTTTCTCACACAAAGGCTAAATCATTGCTCGAAAATCATGAGTATCCGTGGGAAGTGCTCCCCGAAATCGGAAAATTTATTCTCGAATTGGGAGAAACTCTCGATTTAAACGAATACGAAAAGCGCGGTGACAACGTTTGGATAGCAAAGGACGCTAAAATCTATCCCAACAATTATATTGCCGGCCCGTGCATTATCGGTCACAAAACAGAGGTAAGACCGGGTGCGTTCATCAGAGGAAACGCTCTTGTCGGCGATAACTGCGTTGTCGGAAATTCCACAGAGCTCAAGAACGTTATCATTTTTGACAATGTTCAGGTTCCGCACTACAACTATGTGGGAGATTCGGTTCTCGGTTTCAAGTCTCACATGGGAGCAGGCTCAATCACATCAAACGTAAAGCAGGACAAAACAAACGTAACAATCAAATGCGGTGACGAGAAAGTCGAAACCGGCATGAGAAAGTTCGGTGCAATGCTCGGCGATAACGTTGAAGTCGGATGCAACACCGTTATGAATCCGGGTACTGTTATCGGCAGAGGCTCAAGGGTATATCCGCTCTCCATGGTGAGAGGATATGTTCCCGCAAATTCAATTTACAAAAAGCTCGGCGATATTGCGGAGATAAAATAATACGTTAGGACGGAAACTATGGAATATGTTACCAAGCTGGTGAGCAGTCAGTACATACAGTATATTATGCTTGCTTTGAGAGTGGTCACTCCGCTTATAGCACTGTTGATTGTTTGGCGATGCTATACCAGCTTCAAAAAAGGCCTCAGGCGCTACGATCCCGTGCTTATGCTCACGGACGTGGTTACGGGCAAAAAATTTCCCATTCTTTACTGGGAAAACTCTATAGGAAGAGCAAGAACATGCGATATTTTCATTCCCGATCAGAGCATAAGCCGTGATCACTGTGTGCTTCTCAGAAGAGACGAGGGATGGTTCGTGTGTGATACGGGCTCGAAAGCGGGAACTCTCGTCAACGGCGAGAAAGTCGAGGGCAGAAAGCTTGTGGCTCTCGGCGATGTGATAAAAGTCGGAAGAACGGAGCTTGAGCTTGAAAAGAGCGATATTCCCGCAAAGCAGAGAAGAAAGATGTTCACGGGCTTTATGAAAACCGCAGCTTCACCGACGTCGCTGCTTTTCATGGTCACACTCGTTCAGATTTCTCTCACGGTACAGCTTATGTTCGGTACGGGCGAGATAACTTTTGCACCGATCACATCATTTGTCGCTCTGTTTTTGTTAACTTGGCTGTTCTACTTTTTCAGCACGAGAATTCTTCACCGCTCAACTTTTGAGCTTGAGACGGTCGGACTTTTGCTTTCAAGCATAGGAATTATGCTTTTGACAGGTGAGGACGCAGACGGGGTTCTCACACAGATAATCGCCATGGTTGTGGGCGTTGTACTTTTTTCGGCGCTTCTCATTTTCCTCGAGGACAGCGACAGAGTGACGAAATACCGCCTTTGGTTAGCGGGCGGCGCACTTCTGCTTTTTGCGATTAACCTTGTTATCGGAACGGAGATTAACGGTTCGAGAAACTGGATTTTTATAGGCCCGATAAGCCTTCAGCCCTCTGAGATTATCAAGATTATATTCATTGTTGTCGGTGCAAGTACACTTGATCACCTTCAGACAAAAAAGAATATCACCGAATTTATCGTGTTCGGCGGCGCATGCCTCGGATGCCTTTTCATCATGCGTGACTTCGGTACGGCTTGCATATTCTTTGCAGGATTCCTCGTCATTGCTTTTATGCGTTCGGGTTCTATTCGAACAATCGCGCTTATCCTTGCGGTTGCCGTGCTCGGCGTGGTTATGATTATTTCCTTTAAACCGTACGTTGCACAGCGTTTTGCGGGCTGGCTTCACGTTTGGGATCACATTAACGATTCCCTCGGTTATCAGCAAACGAGAGCGCTCACTTATATTGCAAGCGGCGGATTTTTCGGAATGGGTCTTGGCCGAGGCTATCTGCACTTTGTTGCGGCGGGCGACTCCGACTTGGTTTTTGCCATGCTCACTGAAGAGCAAGGCTTGCTTATGAGCTTCACGGTGCTTTTTGCGATTGCACTTCTCATAATGTACACGAGAGGCGATGTCTCGAGAAGCCGCTCCACTCTTTATTCGATTTGTTCATCTGCTGCGGCGGGCATTCTCGTTTTCCAGATGTGCCTAAATGTGTTCGGCACAACAGATGTTTTGCCGATGACGGGCGTTACTCTTCCGTTTATCAGCTCGGGTGGTTCGAGTATGATGTCGGTTTGGGGAATGCTTGCGCTCATAAAGGCAAGTGACGAGAGAACCTACGGCGCAAAGCGTGCCAACCACAGGGAGAAAAAGCAGATTAAAGCGGAAATCCGTGAGGAAAAGCGTGCAAGGGTTATGGCTAAGAGAAACGGCGACACCTATTACGAGAATGATTCCGAGAGCTACATTGATAATGGTAATTCGGGTTACGGCAGATATAACTCCTATGATGACACTCCGCACATAAACGAGGAGGCGTTCATGCAGGGCGTTCGCGGAAGGAATCCTTATGAGGGGTTTGATAATTTCGAGGATGAAGAAAGTTTTACCCACGAATTTGACGCCGATGAAAACCGTTCCTATTACGATCCGAACGATTACAAAAAGCGTGAAGAGAACCGTCAGGATCCGGGAAGACATTACGCACAGGACGATGACGAGGACGTTTATTCCGAATCTGACGATGATTATAATCCGAACGGCAGAAGGTACAGATAATATGAAGATAAATAAGAAAGGAGAGGTCAGATGAGAACGGTCGGAAGAAGATCGGTAGTACTTTATATACTTTTGATAGGTTTGATAGGCGGTTTCGGTTACCTTTGCTTCAACATTTTCATGAACGGCTCGGACTGGGTAACTCAGGCTTACAACGGTCACATTTACGCCGACGACGCCACGGCGGTTACGGGTGACATCTATGACAGAAACGGCGTTCTCTTGGCAACGACCACCAACGGCGAGAGAATTTACAGCGACGACCAGAGCGTGAGAATGTCTTTGCTTCACACAGTCGGAGACAGCTCGGGTTACATCGGAACGAGTGTTCAGGCACTTCTCAGAAGTAAGCTTGTCGGCTACAACGTTTTTACGGGACTTAACCGTACGCCGCTCCAGCAGCTCGGACTTAACAACATGAGCCTTACGGTTGACGCAAGCGTGTGCGCTACTGCATACAATGCGCTCGGCGGTCAGAAAGGTGCGGTTCTTGTTTATAACTACAAGACGGGCGAGATTATCTGCAAGGTTTCGGCTCCTGCATACGATCCCGGAGCAGTGCCCAGTGATCTTCTCGAGAATGACGCTTACGATGGAGTTTTGGTCGATAACACGGTTTCTTCAAGCTACACCCCGGGTTCTATATTCAAGATAGTCACGGCGGCTTGTGCGATAGAAAACCTTTCCGACTGGGACACAAGAACATATTACTGCAATCAGACGACTTATTTCGGAGATGACGCCGTAACCTGTCTTGACTACCACGGAGAGATAAACATTTATCAGGCTATGATGTACTCCTGTAACGCTTACTTTTCACAGCTTGCGGTTGACCTCGGCTATGAAAAGCTTATGGCTACGGCAGAGGAGCTTGGCTTTAACAAGAGCCTTGATTTCTCGAACTTCACAACGGGAGATTCAACCTTGAATTTAACGGAGAGCACCAAGGACTCAGACATAGGCTGGGCGGGAATAGGTCAGTACACCGACCTCGTGAACCCCATGCAGTACCTTACCGTTATGGGAGCAATCGCAAACGGCGGCAGCTATGCCGAGCCGTACGTCACGAATGCAAGTATATTTGACGCACTTTCTTCGGATACGAAAATTATGAGCGAATACACGGCAAGTGCGCTCAAGGATCTTATGAGATACACGGTTGAGAATTATTACGGTGACGATATGTTCCCATCGGGCTGGGAAGTGTGCGCAAAGACCGGTACGGCTGAAGTCGGCGAGGACAAAGAGCCGAACGCATGGATTTGCGGATTTTCTTCAAACACCGATTATCCCTATGCCTTTGTTGTTTGCGTTGCAAACGGCGGTTCGGGTTATGCGGTAGCGGGAAGTGTCGCTTCTCAGGTACTTAATGCGATAGCTTACGGTTAAATTTGGTACAAATAAACAATTTTTACAATACCGCCGATTGTATTTCGGCGGTATTGTGTTATAATTTAGAGTATATTTGAGTGTGGAAGGTCGTATGACAAATGAATTTAATTAAAAAAGCGGAGCCCGGCTACCTTTTTACGAACAGGGATATCGTAAAAATAGTCACTCCCGTAATAATCGAGCAGTTTTTGTCGTTCCTTGTCGGAATGGCAGATTCCATGATGATTGCGAGAGTTGGCGAGGAGGCTGTCTCTGCGGTTTCTCTTGTCGACCAGATTAATGTTCTGGTCATTTTCCTCTTTTCGGCAATGGCAACGGGCGGAACGGTTGTTGCGGGAATTTACCTCGGACAAAAGAACGAGAAAAAAGCGCAGTCCGTTACAAATCTGCTTATAATCACGATAGGACTTATTGCGGTTTTGATTGCGGCGCTCCTTTTTATTTTCAAAAAGGGACTTTTAACTCTGATTTTCGGTGCAGTCGATCCGAGGGTTATGGATTTTTCCGTTCGATACATGGCGATAACGACAATTTCGATTCCGTTTATAGCAATATATAACGGCGGAGCGTCCATCTTCCGTGCGATGAGCGACACAAGAACCCCGATGATAGCTTCGCTTTTCATGAACGTTATCAACATAGTCGGAAATGCGATATGCATTTTCATTCTCGGTATGGAGGTTGAGGGCGTTGCGCTTCCCACGCTTGCCTCGAGAATATTCTCGGCGGTTTTTATATGCGCTCTTCTCACGAGGGAGAAAAATGTGCTTCACTTCACAAAGCCGTTTTCGTTTAAGCTTGAGTGGAAGATAATATCGAAAATATTCGGTATCGGCATTCCAAACGGAGTCGAGAACGCAATGTTCCAGTTCGGAAAGCTGATTATCGTCTCGATGATAACGGCATTCGGAACTGCTCACATTACGGCGAACGCTGTCTGCAACTCCATTTCCGTTTTCATGATAATTCCCGGCTCAGGCATGGGAATTACAGCCGTGACTATTATTTCGAGGTGCTACGGAGCGGGGGAGCCGAAACAGATAAAGTTTTACACCATGAAACTTTTAAAACTTGCGATTATCGGAAACGCTCTCATTTGCGGAGTTATCGTTTTGCTTTTGCCGACTCTCATAGGTCTTTACAATCTCTCTGATGAGACGGCGGCGCTCACAAGGTGGGTAATTTACTTTGTGACGATAATAGATATAGCGGTTTGGCCTGTTTCGTTCATGCTTCCTAATGCATTCAGGGCAACGGGGGACGTAAAATTCACGATGATAATCGCCGTTGCGTCCATGTGGATATTCAGAGTTGGCGGCAGCTATGTTTTCGGCGTGCTTTTCGGCATGGGAGTAAAGGGAGTTCAGATCGGACTTGCTTTTGACTGGATATTCAGAAGTATATGTTTCGTCTGGAGATATAATTCCAAAATATGGAACGACAGAATATCGCATAAAGCACTCGAATAAAATATTTCGGACTCAATAAATTTATATAAGGCAGGATTACTTTTATGGAAAACACAAAAAGCGGACTAAGCGCAAAGGATAAAGTCAGCTATGCAGTCGGTGCTGTGGGTAAAGATATGGTTTACTCGCTTGTGTCGGGATTTATCCTCTACTATTACAATACCGTTCTCGGTATAAGCGGTACATTCACGGGCATTATGATGATGGCGGCAAGAGTTTTTGACGCTTTCAACGATCCGATGATGGGTATTGTTGTAGAAAAAACTCACACAAAAATCGGTAAATTCCGCCCGTGGATACTCACGGGAACGGTCACGAACTCGCTTGTTCTTTTTGCAATGTTCTCGGTTCCCGAGAGTTTTAAGGGCTCGTCGCTTCTTATTTGGGCAACGGTTGCTTACTTCCTCTGGGGCATGACATACACGATTATGGACATACCTTTCTGGAGCATGATTCCCGCAATCACCAAGACGGGTACGGACAGAGAAAATCTCTCCGTTATCGGAAGAACGGCTTCATCTGTTGGCTTTGCTATTCCCACGGTTACGACCATGCTCATCGTCACGAGAATAGGCGGTGGCGAAAGAGCCGGATTCAGATTCCTTGCCGCAGTTATCGCCGGGGTTTTCATCATCACGGAGCTTGTCACATTCTTCGGAGTCAAGGAGAGAAGAACGGTTAAACAGGATACTCCGTCTGTCGGTGAGATGTTCAAGTCCCTTTTCACGAACGATCAGGCTATGGTGGTTGTTATAAGCATCATTCTCTTTAATGCTTCGCTCTACATAACAACTCAGCTTGCACTTTACTTCTTCAAATACGACATAGGCAACTCCGATTTATATTCGCTTTTCGGAACGATTGGCGGGGTGGGTCAGGTTCTCTCGATGGTAAGCTTGCCCGTTCTCAGAAAGAAATGGTCGAGTAAGTCCATTTTGAGCGGTGCCATTTGCATAACGATATTCGGATATATCTTCCTCTTCCTACTCGGAACATTCTCGATAAAAAACGTTGCGCTTCTTGGTCTGAGTGCGTTTATTATATATATCGGATTCGGACTTGCAACTGTTCTCACCACTATCTTCCTTGCCGACACGGTCGACTACGGAGAGTGGAAGAACGGCAAAAGAAACGAGAGCGTTATTTTCTCTATGCAAACCTTTGTCGTTAAGCTTGCCAGCGCATTTTCCGTTTTGATTGCGGGCGTCGGCATTGATGTGATAGGCCTTGATACCGAGGCGGCTGTACAGTCCCCCTCAACTATTTTGGGACTTCGAATCATCATGATAGTTATTCCGATTTTCGGATTCTTGGTTGCATTCTTTTTCTTCAGAAGAAAATATAAGCTTACCGAGGAGAAAAATGCCGAGATTGCCGAGGAGCTGTCAAAGAGAAATAAAGAAAAATAATATAGCGGACAAGAAAAATCCCGAGTCGCCAATAAAGGCGATTCGGGATTTTCTTATTGCGTGTCGATTGAATTTCTGAAAACAACAAATCTGTCGTAAAGATATTCTGTCGAGAAATTCAGAAGCATATTTATCACGGTTACAAGGTAAGAGTTCCACAAAAGAGTTTCTGCGAGATAATTTCCGCCTATTGTTGTGAGCGGTGTGAAAACGCAGTAATAAGCGGCAACTTTAAGCATGGCTACGGGAACATTGCTTGCCGAGTGAAAGGTGAAATTTCGGTTTAGAGTAAAATTCCAAAGAATGGAGAGTATGAGAGCCGCAAGATATCGAAACCAATAACCGAGAGAGGTAAACTGGGTGAGAATTGTGAAAGCCGCAATCTCGATAACTCCTGCGCTGACGGAGAAAAGTGTGAACTTAATCGTTCGCATAAGCTCCGAATGTTTCTTGGGTGTGTTTGTCATTTGGAAAGATTATCCTTTCTGTAAAGCGTGGGATGAAACATCGGAACGGCTTTTCTGATTACCGCAAGCAGTTTTTCGTACTCGGTTTTCAAAAATTCATACGATTCGGCGTCAAGATTTTTGTCCGAACAGACGATTTCAAACTCCGTTTCGCAGTAAAACTGATAATATCCCGTTTCATGAAAGCCGTTTTTGAGGTAGAAGTTTCGGCGGCGGATTCTCTGAATGTTGTTGTCGGCAGAATCGTCCGGAGCTTCAAAGTCAAGAACAATCTGATAATCTTTGTAATGCTCCATGATAAGCTTTAACGCTTTTGTGCCGAGTCCGTTCGCTCTTAAGTCTTCTCTTATGGCAAAGAACCACGCATAGGCGCACAAGCCGTTTTTCATCGTGACGAAAAAGCCGAGCAAATCTCCACCGTTCATAAATCCGAGAATGTCGATATCAAGTCCCATTTCTTTGAGCTCGAAAAATCTGTCAAGCGGACAGCGTTCGTTCTTTGGAAAGGCTTCGTCGTTTATTTTTGTGAAGGCGGTTTTGATTTCTTCGGAAGAGTCCCTTGTTATGTTTAATATCCCTGTGATTTGTGTGGTTTGATTTTTCATGACTTAGCAGCCCTTTTTGCCCGCAAGGTGATCTGCAATAGAGCATGCGGGGGCTTCGTCGGTCATAGGTCTTGACTTGAGGCCCGCATCCTCGGCAACGAGAGAAACGCTTCCGTCCTCAAAGAGGAAACACGGAATTCCCGCATAGCCAAGCTTTTTTGCTTCGTCAAAGACGGGGCTGTTATCTCTTAATTTCAAGAATTCTTTTAGCTTGAGTACATGAGATCCGATATCTACGTATTCATATTTATCTTCTTTGCCCTTTATCTGATCGTGAAGGTAAGAGCAGTCGGGGCATGTTGGCATACCATAAATTTTAATCATGATTTTTCTCCTTTGCTGTTATCTGATTTGACCGTTTCCGTGAATTATATATTTGTAGGAAACGATTTGCTCGAGACCCATGGGGCCCCTTGCGTGTAATTTTTGTGTTGAAATACCGATTTCTGCGCCGAGACCCATCTCTCCGCCGTCCGTGAAACGTGTAGAGGCGTTGACATAGACGCAGGCAGAATCAATATTTTTTGTGAAATAATCTGCGCTCGCAATATTTTTTGTGATGATTGCCTCGCTGTGCTTGGTTGAATATTTTTCAATGTGTTCAACGGCTTCTTCGATTGAATCGACAACTTTGACAGCCATTATATAATCGTTATATTCCGTTGACCAATCTTCTTGAGTTGCCGGTTTGCAGTTTTTGCCGAGAAGGGCACAAACTTTTTCGTCACCTCTGATTTCAACGTTCTTTTCGAGAAGTTTATCCGCAATAATCGGCAATGCCCTTTCATATATATCCTTGTGGATGATGAGCTTTTCGGCGGCATTGCAGACGGACGGGCGGGAAGTTTTTGCGTTAAAAACTATATCGCGTGCCATAGCTATATCCGCATCGGCGTCAACATAAATGTGGCAGTTGCCCGCACCTGTTTCGATAACGGGTACTTTTGAGTTCTCAACAACGGAGCGGATGAGTCCTTTTCCGCCTCTTGGAATGAGAACATCGAGGTAACCGACGAGGTGCATCATCTCGGTTGCGGATTCTCTTGATGTATTTTGAACGAGCTGAATGCAGTTTTCGTCAAGTCCGACGGAGGAGACAGCTTTTTTTAGAACATTTACGATTGCGTTGTTGGAGTTAAAGGCTTCTTTTCCGCCACGGAGTATACAAGCCGAACCCGCTTTAAGGCAAAGTGCGGCGGCGTCGCTTGTTACATTCGGCCTTGCTTCAAAGATAATTCCGATTACGCCTAGCGGAACGCTTATTTTTTCGTATCTTAATCCGTTGGGAAGAGTTTTTCCGTCAAGAATTTTTCCGAGGGGATCTCCCGATGCGATTACGGCCATAATTCCTGCCGACATAGAAGCGATTCTCTGTTCCGTGAGCGTGAGGCGGTCAATCATGGCGGCGCTCATACCGTTTTTCTCGGCTGCAGAAATATCTTCTGCGTTCGCTTTGAGAATTTCTTCTTTGTTTTCGATTAAAGCCACGCTCATGGCTGAGAGAGCGTCGTCTCGCTTTGAACTAAATTCATTTAGGTTTCTTGCGGCTTTCTTTGCTCGCTTTCCCATATCGAGCATTTTTTCGCTCACGTTAAATTTTGTGGTAATGTTGTCACTCATATTATTCTCCGTTCTTTTTGGGGCACTTCCACGGTACCGCGAAAATTGTGCCAACATCTTTGCCCTCAAGCAAATCATATAGATTATCGGAATTGTCGCTTGAAATGATAGCGGTCACAACTCCGGCAGAGGTTGCGATTTTTGCGGCGCTTACTTTTGTAGCCATACCGCCTGTTCCCAAGCTTGAGCCTGCTCCGCCTGCAAGCTCTTCTATCTCGGGAGTTATCTCCCTTATATAAGGTATTCTCACGGCGTTCGGATTTGTTTTCGGATTGCCGTCATACATTCCGTCTATGTCAGTCAAGATTACAAGTGCGTCCGCTCCGACCAATTCGGCTACTATTGCTGAGAGAGTGTCGTTATCACCGATTTTGACGCCTTCGAGCTCGTCTGTTGCAACGGTGTCATTCTCGTTAACTATCGGAATAATGTCCATGCCGACAAGCTCCGAGAAAGTGTTCGATGCGTTTTGCCGTCTTAACGGATTGCTTGTGTCGTCCTTTGTGAGGAGAACCTGAGCGACTTTTCTGTCGTATTCGCCGAAAAGCTTGTCATACATAAACATCAGCTCACACTGACCGATAGCGGCAAGAGCCTGCTTCTTTGCGTTGTCGTGCGGGCGTTCTTTTAAGTCGAGTTTTCCCATTCCGACGCCGATTGCGCCCGATGAGACGAGAATGATTTTCTTCCCCGAATTCTGTAGGTCGCTTATAGTTTTGCAGAGCGACGCCATTCCTCTGAGATTTAATTTTCCGTTGGGGTAGGTGAGAGTAGATGTGCCCACCTTTATAACGATTATGTTTGCGTGCGTAATTTCCATAAAATTCTTTTCCTTATTAATCTGTTAAAGCATATAACTGAATTTTACCATAATTTTTGAGAAATGCAATATAATCGACTTGAATATTCATTCGGCGTTTACTATTATTACTATTATATAGTAAAGAATTTAAAGGAGATTAATATGAAACCGATTGAATTAGTTAAGTTTATGGAGACGCTTCAGATTTTAAAGTACTCGACAAGGCACTGCTGGCTAAAATCCGGCAGACAGGAGAGCGTGGCAGAACATTCGTGGAGACTTGCGGTGATGGCGATGCTTGTCGGTGAAGAAATTGAGGAAATTGATACAGACAAACTTATAAGAATATGTCTGATTCACGATCTGGGAGAATCGATAACGGGAGATATTCCGACTTTTAATAAGACAGAAAAGGATGAAGTGACCGAGCGCGAATTGCTGAACGGATTATTTGATAGTCTTCCAAGTGAGACGGGAGTAAAACTGAAAGCTCTATTTGACGAATTTGAGGATCAGAGCACGCCCGAGGGCAAGCTTGCAAAGGCGCTCGATAAGATAGAGGCGCTCGACCAGCACAATTTGTCCGATATATCGACTTGGCTTCCGCTTGAATATGATTTGCAGCTAAGCTACGGGGAGAAGGAGTGCAACAATTTCGAGTACACAAAGGAGCTTCGTTCCATAGTTAACGAACAATCACTGGATAAAATTAACAAAGAGAGAGGGACAAACTTGTGAGATGATACAAAAATAGTGCCATCTCATATTTAGAGCACAATAAGTTGTGGTTTGTGAAATAAA
Source organism: uncultured Prevotella sp. (assembly GCA_963621245.1). Lineage (GTDB taxonomy): Bacteria > Bacillota > Clostridia > Oscillospirales > Acutalibacteraceae > SIG603. The sequence goes on from CAVFCW010000010.1 coordinate 73,556, forward strand.
TACAAATAAATTACAATTTCTTGTTGACTTTGACTGCTCCATTTGATATCATAGCAAGGCACTCGGGAAACAGTGATGATTTAACCGAGAGCGACACAATATCAAATCTTCTGTTTGAAAAAAAGTTCAAAAAACCACTTGACAAACGGAGTTGAGTTTGATAAAATAGACAAGCTGTTCGAAAGAGCGGCGAACAAATCTAAAAGCTTCGTCAAAAAGTTTTTTG
>CAVFCW010000011.1:0-73333 GCA_963621245.1 uncultured Prevotella sp.
ATTATAAATTTTTAATTATTAATTAAAAACCGTTTCCCTTTAAAGGGAAAAAACATCCGAAAACGGGGTATGGGTGAAAGGAAGTGGAAACAGCATGAGTAAAAATGAATACCGAGACTATTATTGCGTGATTTCCGCCGAAGTGCTAAATGATGAGAAAATACCCGACGGGGCAAAAATACTGTACGGCGAGATTAGGGCGCTTTGTGGCAGTGAAGGCTACTGCTTTGCGACAAACGAGTACTTGGCTAAGAGGAGAAACCGCTCAAAAGAGACTGTAAGAGCGTGGATAACGCTACTTTGCGAACTTAATTATCTGAAACGGGTTTTAATTTTCGAAGATGATAAGAGAAACGTGAAAGAAAGACGTTTGTATATTACCGAAAATAATTGCGATGCCGAAAATTCATCAGAGGGTATAGTGAAAAATGATACCTATACAGAACGTTCGGCACAGGGTATCAATGAAAATCTGCCCACCGTATACGGAAAAAACTGCACAGGCTATACAGGAAAATCCACAGAGGGTATCAAGAAAAATCTGCAGGATAATAATACATATAATAATACAGTTAATAATACAGTTAATAAACATGTGTGTTACCCACAGGATTTTGAAATTCTTTGGGAGATTTATCCGAGAAAGCTTAACAAAAAAGGCGCATTCAAAGCCTACTTGGCAAGGCTTAAAGAGGGCGCGAAAAGCGATGAACTTTTGAGAGCGGCCGAAAACTATTTGAGAAGTATTAAAGACAAGGGCACAGCCGAAAGATTCATCATGCACGCATCAACCTTTTTTGGAGCCGATAAAAGATATGAGGATTATCTCGAGTACCACGAAGAAAAACTTGTCACAAGGTGCCGCATTGTGGCAGAAGACGACGATTTGCCGTTCGGCTGAGCCGTTCGGATAAGGAGGGATATTTATGATAAATGAAATGACGGGTTTTATGTCGCTTGTGGCAAATACCATGAAAAAAGCACGGGCAGAAAGGGAAATAGGCGATTACGAGCTTAAAACAGCCAAGGAGCTTCAAACGCCGATGTTTAATTTGCTTCTGACCGAAAAGGAGAACGATAAGGTCTGCTTTTTTCACGATTTCGATAACGAGAGCCTTTGGGGACTTGCCGGCGAATATGCGAAAACGGCAGAAGAAAACGGCGGCTTATTAATTTGCGCCACGTGCGATACGCCAAAAGAATGTTATGTGAAAATCGGAGATAAATTCGTAAAGCTTCCGTGCAACTGCAAACATAAAATTCTCGAGAGAAAAGAAAGCGACGAAAACTTAAAAGCTTACGAGCGTGCCCAAAAAATCGAGAGAAACCGCCTTGAGGGCATCGAGGACAAAAAAATACGCAGTTACACTTTCAAAAACGACGACGGTCAAAATCCAAAGCTCACCGCTTTTGCAAAGGATTACTGCAAGGAGCTTTTAACGCCAAACACTTGGGCAAGAACGGGCGTTATTTTCTGGGGAACAGTCGGCACGGGAAAAACCTATATGGCGGCTGCAATCGCAAACGAGCTTATTTCGCACGGCTGGTTTGTGCACGCAACGAACATGAATATCATAATCAACAATATGTGGAACACACGCGACAAACTCGACTACATTAAGCGATTAAAGCGTTACGACATGATAGTTATCGATGATTTGGGCGCGGAAAGACGCTCGGGCGGCTATGAACTCGATATTTTGAGCGAGCTTATCGATGAGCTTGAAAGAGCCGATATTCTCGCGGTGATCACAACAAACGAGAGTCTCTCGAGATTTACTCATCCGCAGTCGGAACAGGAGGGAAGAATTTACGATCGACTTCTCAAAATGTGCCAGTTTCACATAGAAGTGAACGGCAAAAGCAGAAGAAGAGAAACCGTGCGCCAAAATTACGGAAGATACGAGCAGATGAAATCAGGTTGGATGCGTTAAATATGACTGTATACATTACTCGTTTATTTGACATTTAAGCGCAGATATGATATATTCATACTAAATATTTGCGTGCGGACGGGGATTTATCCCGCGTGTGCGGCCTAAGAGGTGATTTTTTGTCTTTAAAACTTGATGTTTTGGTGTCCTGTATGTTCTCCGACGCCGAGAAGCTTGTCAAGAAAAGCAAAATCACGGGCGACTGCGTGGTTATTAATCAGTGCGACGAAAATTCTTATGGGGAATTTACTACCGAACACGGCACGGCACGGGTGTTTTCCTTAAAGGAGCGAGGCCTCACAAAGAGCAGAAACGCCGCCATTTTGAGAAGTGACGCCGACGTTTGCCTTTTGTGCGACGACGACGAGGTTTTTGCGCCCGATTACCGCGAGAAAATTTTGCGCGCGTATGAAGAGAATAAAACGGCTGACGTGATTATTTTCAAGATGATTGACCGCCCACCTTCGTTTGAAGATAAAATTATGCGCCTCAAGTTCCCCAAGATTTTAAAGGTCGCTTCGTGGCAGATTTCCTTTAGGCGTGAGAGCCTTATTAAATCCGGCGTGCGCTTTGACGAAATGCTCGGCTCGGGAACGGGCAACGGTGCAGAGGAGGAACTCAAGTTCTTAAGCGACTGCATCAAAAACAATCTCGAGATATGGTACGTCCCCTTCGAGATTGCAAAGGTGAACGAATCCGGCGAGAGCAAGTGGTTTTCCGGCTTTGACGAAAAATTCTTCGAGAACAGGGGAGCCACCACGAGATACATTCTCGGCTTTCCCACAGCCGCCGCCTACGCCGTCTTTTACTGCGTGAAAAAGCTTCCCATGTACAAAGATAACATAAGCTTTTTTGGCGCACTTCACGCCGTCTTTAAGGGCATGCGTGAGAATAAAATCAAAAAAGCCAAGGCTTTAAAAGGATAGATATGGAAAAAATTCTTTCATTTGTGGTTCCGTCATATAACAGCTCCAAATTTATGAATACGGTCATCTCTTCGTTTTTGGAGGCAAGCGTTATTGACAAACTCGATATTATCATAGTAAATGACGGCTCGACCGACGATACAGCCGAGAAAGCCGAGAAGTTTACTGAAATATACCCCGACAGCGTTCGCCTTATAAATCAGGAGAACAAGGGCCACGGCGGTGCGCTCAACACGGGTCTTTTCGCCGCACGCGGAAAATACGTCAAGGTTATAGACGCCGACGATTGGGTCGTGACGAAAAATCTTCCGACATTCGTCGAGAAACTCGAAAAAATCGACTCCGATGTCGTTTTAACCCACCACTACACAATCGACGTCGGAAACGGCAACCTCAAGAAAAAGTGGATGAGCTACCCCGAAAAATTCGAGGTGCCTTATTCCTTTGACGAGATTATGTCGAGCTGGAAAAGCTTTGACCGCAGTCTCACGTTCCACGGCATAACGTACAATACGGAATTTTATAAAGAAAACTCAATCAGTTTGTCGGAACACGTTTTCTATGAAGATCACGAGTACGCCACCATTCCGTGCTGTCTTGCCAAAAGCGTGACGCCGATAGATTTGTTCGTCTACTGCTACCGCATCGGCGACACGGCACAGTCCGTCTCCGACGAAAATCAGCTCAAGAGACTATCTCACACCGAAAAGGTTCTTGACCGCCTCATAAGCGAATATCCGAATATGAATTTCACGTCCGATTCGCAGAGAAGATACTACTGCCAAAAGGCTCAGGGACTTCTTTTAAGCTATTTAATCACTTCTCTTTTGGTCGAGAAAGACAGAAAAAAGGGCAGGGAAACCGCTTTCAAGGAGATGGAGAAATTCAGAGAAAATCTGCCGCTTGCCTACCAAATGGCAGAAAAGCAGTATAAGGCGTTCAAAGGCATGAGTCGTCTTCACATCGACAAAAACGGCTGGGAGAGCATTTCGCACTCAAAACTCTACAATAAATTAAGAGGAAATCACAGCTTCGACTGAAAGGTTTGCCATGAATAAAATTATGAAAAAACTTAACCCCAAGGAAGGCTCGTTCTTTGAGGTTTTCAAGTACTGGGACTTGCTCGTGCAGCTTGTTTCAAGGGACATTAAACTTAAATACAGAAGAAGCTTCTTAGGCTACTTGTGGAGCATTTTGAACCCGCTCTCGGTTATGATAATCATGGCGGTCGTTTTCTCGTTCCTCTTTGCACAGCGCGTGGAGCTTTTCCCGATTTATCTTCTTGCCGGTAAGTGCTGTTTCGATTTCATTCAGACATCCGCCGACAAGGCAATTTACGCCATAACGGACAACGATTCGCTCCTTAAAAAGACCTACGTGCCGAAATACATGTTCACCGTCGCAAGAGTAACCTCAACCATGATCGACTTCTTCTTCAGCCTCGGTGCCATGGTTCTCGTTATGATTGTTTACTCGTTCATCGAGCACAGGGTTCTTTTCTCGTTTTACAATTTCGGATTTGTAATACCGCTATTCGAGCTTTACATCTATGCGCTGGGCTTGGGACTTCTTTTGTCGGCAGCTCACGTATTTTTCAGGGATATACGCTATATCTTCAACGCTATCATCACGGCTTTGTCTTACGCTTCCGCGGTTTTCTACAGTGTTGATATGATCTATGAGAACAACTCAAGATTAGCTACGATACTCGCAAAATTCGTGGAGTTTTTCAATCCTATTTACATTTATATCAAACAGATGAGATATTTCGTCTGGGTTCCCACAATGTCGGGAGAAATTCCCTACTGGAGCTATTTGCATGCTTACGATTTTATTCTCGGCTTTGCCTACGCCATAGCCATGTTCCTAATCGGCAACGCGGTATTCAAGAAGTCACAGGATAAATTCATCCTTTACATCTGAGGAGGCAATTATGGAAGAAAACAATATTTATTCCTCGGTGTCGGATATTCTTGAGAAAGGTCTTGCCGCCGTTATGCCCGATCCGAGCATTAAGGACGAGGACTGCGCCGTTATCGTCGATGATGTAACCGTTCGATTCAATAAATCGAGCGAGAACATTGATAACCTTAAGGAGTACTTCGTCAAGCTTGTCAAGCACGAGCTTATGTTCCAAGAGTTTTTGGCTTTGCAGCACGTCAACCTCAAAATAAAAAAGGGCGAGGCGTGGGGAATTATCGGCACGAACGGCTCGGGAAAATCCACACTCTTGAAGTGCATAAGCCGAATTTTGAAACCGTACAAGGGCTCTGTAACCGTCAACGGCACAATCGCTTCGCTCATTGAGCTTGGCGCCGGCATCGACCACCGCCTGACGGCAAGGGAGAACATCTACCTAAACGGCTGCATTCTCGGTTTCGACAAGGAGTTCATCGACTCAAAGTTTGACGAGATTGTCGAGTTCAGCGAGCTTTACGATTTCCTCGATACCCCCGTGAAGAATTTTTCCTCCGGTATGATTTCAAGACTCGGTTTCTCCGTCGCAACGATAGTCAAGCCCGATATTTTGATAGTCGACGAGGTTTTGTCCGTCGGCGACGTGCTTTTCACAAAGAAGTGCATGAACAAAATGGACGAAATGCTTCGTGACGGTGCAACTCTTTTGTTCGTCTCACACGACCTCGACAGCGTGCGTTCCATGTGCGAAAAGGCCATTTGGATCGACAAGGGCAACGTCATCATGCAGGGCGATATAGATGTTATAGCGGACGCTTACTCCACGCAGATTGAGGGCATCAAGGCGCGCCAGGATATTGAGAGAAGAAACCAAGAGCGCGAGATGAAAGAAGAGGCTCTAAGAATAGCAGAAATGAAAAAGAACAGACACAATCAGTAAAACGAGGTATTTATGAAAGAGTTAAAGCTTCAGAATCTTATGCTTCTGAACGATTTGGACGAAAACATCAGAAAGGTCCCCCAGCTCCTTTACAATGCGATCTGCCTTAACAGCGAGGCAGAAATTATCGACCGTGCACAGGGCGCACTTGTCTACGACGATTTTGACAAGAGCCACGTTATTCCTGCACTCACAACGGTTGATTTCGGCGCATACTTCAATGTAATTTCCATCGAGAAATGGAAGAAATACACCTACGCTAAGAAATTCAAGCTTAAAATCAAGCTTTCCGGTAAGGCTTATTTTGAGTTCTACGAGCTCAGCAAGAACTCGATTTCCGTCAACAGAAACGTTATTTATTCAAAGAGCGTTGAGGCGGATAAGCCGACAGAGTTCACACTCGAAATTCCCGATTCAAACGCTCCGCTTGTCGGCTACAAGATTACGGCAAACAGCGAAGTGAAAATTTTCGAGGGCGGCGTTTATACGGACGTTAATGATAACGAAGAGAGAAAGGTTAAAATCTGCATAGCAACCACAACCTTCAGAAAAGAAGCTTTCATCACAAAGAACATCGCTCTTTTGAAAGCACACGTTCTCGAGAGCGAGGACATGAAGGACTCTATCTTTGTTCACATCATCGATAACGGCAGAACCTTAAATCCCGAGGATTACAACTGCCGTAACTTAAAGGTAACACCAAACCCCAACGTAGGCGGTTCGGGCGGATTTGCGAAGGGCATGATGGAGGCTCTCTCGCTTGAAGATAAGCCCACTCACGTTCTCTTGATGGACGACGACGTTCTCATCTCAACGGAGTCGCTTTTCAGAAGTTTCTATCTTCTGAGAATAGTCAAGCCCGAGTACGAGCGCCATTTCATCAGCGGTGCCATGTTCGACTATGACGACAGACACATGCAGCACGAGGACTTCGGCTACGTAAACAACGAGACAGGCTCATTCGGCGCAGTCAAGGACGATTTCGATATGAGAAAGCAGATTAATCTTCTCAAAAACGAGGAGCAGAGCTCATTCGAAAAGGACGAGATGTATGCCGCTTGGTGGTATTGCTGTATTCCCGTCAAGACAATTGAGGAGAACGGCCTCCCGCTTCCGCTTTTCGTCCGAGGCGACGATGTTGAGTACGGCGTAAGATGCCACGCAAAACTTATGACACTTGACGGCGTTTGCGTATGGCACGTAGGATTTGCGGGCAAGTTCAGCGCATCCATGGAGGCTTACCAGAGCTTTAGAAACGGTATGGTCATCCGTGCCGTAAGCGGCGTAGGCGAGAAAGCGGACTACCTCAAGATTGTGGACAGATTCTTCTGGCACGAGCTTTGGAGATTTGCATACAACAACGCAGAGCAGTTCCTCGATGTTATCGATGACTTCATGAAAGGCCCCGACTGGCTTGCAAACACTAACGCCGAGGACGTCTTTAAGGCTCACGGCAAATTGAACGAGAAGATGGTTCCCGTCGGCACATTCCCCGATAACTATGACGTTCCGAGAAGATCGAACGCATATGATATATTCAAGAGCGAGCACATCAATCTCGCAAAGAAGATTTGGTACGCCGCTACATGCAACGGTCATTTCTGGCCGAAGAGACTTCTTCACTCACATCCCGCAGTAACACCTTGCACCTGGTACGATATTCCCGCAAGAAACTGCATGAGACAGCGCATTGTTGCCGTTAATATCGCTGATATGACGGGCGTTGTCCGTGAGCGTGACGTCAAGCGCTGCAAGGAGCTTTTGAAGCGCCACAAGCAGGTCGTCAAGAACTACAAGAAGAACCATTTGGCAGTGGAAAAGCAGTACAGAGAGGCTTCCGAGAAGTTCCGCAGCTGGGAATTCTGGACAGAGTACCTCAAAAATCAGTCAAAGGATTAAGGTGACATTATGGCTAAATATGATTATCTCGTTGTCGGAGCAGGTCTTTACGGCGCAGTCTTCGCATATGAGGCTAAGAAAAACGGCAAGAAGGTTCTCGTAATCGACAAGAGAGACCACATTGCGGGCAACATTTACACAGAGGCAAGAAGCGGAATTAACGTACACGTTTACGGCGCACACATCTTCCACACGAGCAACAAAGAGGTTTGGAATTACGTTCAGCGTTTTGCTGAGTTCAACAGATACACAAACTCGCCCGTTGCAAAGTATAAGAACGAGCTTTACAATATGCCGTTCAATATGAACACTTTCTCGAGAATGTGGAACATCACAACTCCCGCAGAGGCTAAGGCTATCATCGAGGAGCAGAGAAAAGAGATAACAGGCGAGCCGAAGAACCTCGAGGAGCAGGCAATCTCGCTTGTCGGCCGTGATATTTACGAGAAGCTTGTCAAGTGCTACACGGAGAAGCAGTGGGGAAGAGACTGTAAAGACCTTCCGCCTTTCATCATCAAGCGTCTTCCCGTTAGATTTACATACGACAACAACTACTTCAACGATATGTATCAGGGAATTCCTATGGGCGGTTACACTCAGATGGTCGAGAAAATGCTTGACGGCATCGAGGTAGAGCTCGGAAAGGATTACCTTGCAGACAAGGAGAACTTTGATTCTCTCGCAGATAAGGTTGTATATACAGGTGCAATCGACGCATATTTTGACTATTGCCTCGGCAACCTCGAGTACAGATCCGTAAGATTCGAGACAGAGGAGCTTGATACAGACAACTATCAGGGCAACGCAGTTGTAAACTACAACGACAAAGACCACCCGTGGACGAGAATAATCGAGCACAAGCACTTTGAGTTTGGCACACAGCCGACAACAATCATCTCGAAGGAGTATTCCGCAGAGTGGAAGCCGGGCGACGAGCCGTATTATCCCGTAAACGACGAGAAGAACGGCGCACTTTACGCAAAGTACAAGGAGCTTGCAGACAAGGAGACAAACGTAATTTTTGGCGGCAGACTCGGCGAGTACAAGTACTATGATATGGATAAAGTTATCGCAGCGGTGCTTGGAAAAGTTAAAGAAGAGTTTGGCAAGGTAAGCGAAAATTAATTCGCAAAGCTAAAAAAAATAAAAGTTTTTGGTTTCGCTTTTTTCAAAAAGCGAACGGGTGTGGGCGGAGCCCACGGGCAATTAATAATTAATAAAGAATAATTATTAATTATAGGTTGTGTGTAAGAAAAGAGGCACGAAGTACCGATTTTAAAAAGTGTAGGCTTAAGCAGTCAACCAAAAGTACGAAGTACTTTTAGGGAGCGATAGCGACCGTAGTTGACTGTGCAAGCCGAATTGCTCACACAAAGCAAAATACAGAAAAAATTAATTAATCCAACAAAAGCGAAAAGCAAGTCGAGAAAAATACGGCGAAGCCGGGCATTTTTCTCGACGGCTTATTCACGCAAAGAAAAACAGAGAAAACAAAGAAAGTCAGGCACGGAAAAATCCGTGCCTGATTTTTTATGCTAAACGAAATATGATTAATAATGTATAATCAAGAATTAATAATGAACTTGGAACAGTCTTGTTTTTCTTTAATTTAATTTTGCTCAGAACATAGACTTTGTTGGCAGATAATTTTATTTTGCGTTCTGTATTTTTGCTAGTGTGATTAAGTCGACTTCATCGGTTAACTACGGTCGCTTGCGCTCCCTAAAGGCACTGCGTGCCTTTGGTTAACCGCTTTCGCCTACACTTTTTTAATCAGCACTTCGTGCCTTACGTGGGCTCCGCCCACACCCGTTTGCTTTTTGAAAAAAGCAAAGGCAAAAACTTTTAAAATTCTAAGCTTAGTTATTTAAATAGCTTTTCATGCTCTCAAGCATTTCTTTTCCGACTCTTCTGCCGTCCTCGTAAAGTGCTTTTAATTTCTCTGTGTCTTTCTCGACTCTGCTTATCGTTATCGGGCTTTGCGGTCTTATCACGAAAACCTTGCCCTCCTCCTCAAGCTTGTCAAGCTCTCTCATCTGTGCGTTATATACTCTCGGTCTGTTCACAAGTGCGTCAACAAGTTTCGGGTATCCGTGGTATGCGGCTTCGTATGCGCCTTTCATCGCTCCCGACACGGGCAGTTTTCTAAATCCTTTTTCTCTTGTTGTGATTACCACGACTTTATCGTATCCCTCGCTTTTGCATTTCTCGAACGGAATCGGCATTGTGAATCCGCCGTCAAGGTATTTTTCTCCGTTTAAATCCTGCATTTTCGAGAGCAGCGGAAGGCTTGCCGATGCTCTTATTGCCGTCAAAATCTCAGAGCAAATGCCTTTCTCGAAAAATTCCGGTTCGCCTGTTACTACGTTTGTCGCAACGCAAGAAAATCTCTGCTTTGAATTATTGAATGTCTCGTAGTCGAACGGCTTGAGTTTTCCGCCGATCTCCTCGAGAAGAAAGTCAAAGTTGAAGACCATGTGGTGCTTGATAAGCGGGTCGAGTCCCACGTATCTCTTGTCGTTCACGTATGAGATGTTGACGTCGGCAGTTCTTCCTATTTGTCTCGAGACGTAGTTTGCCCCCGAGAGAGCTCCTGCCGAAACTCCCGATACGTACGAAAAATAAATGTTGTTTTCCATGAAAACATCAACCACTCCGGCGGTGAACATGCATCTAAGCGAGCCGCCCTCCATGGCAAGTGCAGCGTTAATCATAATAACCTCCTAAAAATAAATGAACCTTGGTCATTTTTCGTTATTTTAGCATAAGAATGAAGAAAATTCAAGTGCAAGCTTGTAAACAGCTCAAAATTATAGTAAAATAATTGAGTTAAATATATGTGAAAAAATAATGAATTAACCATAAAGGAAACTTATATGCGAATAAGAACCAAAAAATGGGCAAAGCCCGAGCTTGCCGCATGCGATTTTTTTGTTGACAAGCCGCTTGAACAAAAGGGCAAATGGAATGATTTTTTTCCAAAAAAACAGCCGATTCACCTCGATTTGGGCTGTGGCAAATGCACATTCCTTGCTGAGCTCTCTTACAGAAACAAAGATATTAACTACATCGGCGTTGACATTAGTTACGATATTCTCGGTGTTGCGAGAAGAAACATCTCCGAGCGTTTCGGCGAGGAAAAGGTTGAGAATGTTGCACTTCTCTCTTACAACATCGAGAAGATAAGCGATTTTATAGACGAATCCGAGAAGGTGCAGAGAATTTACATCAATTTCTGCAATCCTTGGCAAAAGGCACGATGCCACAAGAGAAGACTCACACACACGCGCCAGCTTGAAAATTACAAGAAGATACTTGCCGATGACGGTGAGATTTGGTTCAAAACCGATAACGACGATTTATATCTCTCGTCACTTCGCTATTTTGAGGAGGCCGGATTTGAAATCTACGCCCAAACGAGAGATTTAGGCTCACTCGAGAACACGGGAAACATACTTTCCGAGCACGAGGTTAAGTTTGAGGCTATGGGAATTAAGACAAAGGCACTCAAAGCAAGACTCAAAAAGTGAGTGAAAGATAAGCAGTCTGAAAAGAGGCTTTTTATGATAAAAACGGATTTAATCGAGAACGCCATGCGCTTTTGCGGCGATATAATGCTAAACGCCGAGAGAAGCGACAGTATGACAGAGGAAAAAAGCGGCAGAGCAAATTTTGTTACGGTTTATGATAAACTTGTACAAAAAACGCTCAAGGAAAAACTTCACGAAATTATGCCCGAGGCGCATTTTGTCGGTGAGGAAGAGGATATTCACGAGTCGATCGAGTCGGGCTATGCTTTTATTGTCGATCCGATTGACGGCACGACAAATTTCATCAGAGATTATCACGTGAGTGCGATTAGTGTCGGTTTGCTTTATGACGGCAAGCCTAAGTTCGGTGCGGTTTATAATCCTTATCTTGACGAGATGTTTACGGCAGAAAAGGGAAAGGGCGCATTTTTGAACGGCAAACCCATAAAAGTAAGTACAAACAAGCTTGAAAATTCTGTTGTGTTGTTCGGCACTTCTCCGTATTATTCCGAGCTCAGCCGAAAATCTTTCGATATGGCTTACGATTATTTCACCAAGTCGCTTGACGTGAGAAGAAGCGGTTCTGCGGCACTCGATTTGTGCAGTATTGCTTCGGGTAGAGCGGATTTGTACTTTGAATTAAAATTAAGTCCGTGGGACTATGCCGCAGGTTCATTGATTATAACCGAGGCCGGCGGCGAAATAACTGATATAGACGGCAAACCGATTGTTTACGACAAGCCTTGCAGCGTGCTTGCCTCAAACGGTGTTGCAAACAAAAATTGAAAAGGAAAAATAAATGTACTCTTATTTTGATATTGATGAAAAATTACTGAAACTCTCCGAGAAAGCCGAAGATTTGGCTAAGCCTTATTTTAAGGCGGTCGAGGAAATTCAGAGATACAATCAGCAGAAAATGCAAGCGGCTTTCATGAACGCAAACGTTTCGGAAAGCCATTTTGTCGGTTCAACGGGCTACGGTTATGACGATGCCGGCAGAGATGCTCTCGATAAAGTATTCGCTTACGCTCTCGGCGCAGAGGATGCACTCGTAAGACACAACTTTGTGAGCGGAACTCACACACTTACCGTTGCGCTTTTCGGTGTTCTTCGTCCCGGCGACAAAATGCTTTGCGTTACGGGCACGCCCTACGACACCATTCTCGGAGTAATCGGTCTTACGGGATCGGGCATGGGCTCTTTGAAGGAATGGGGCGTTAAGTACGATCAGGTAGATTTGCTTGAAGACGGCTCGGTCGATTTGAAAGGCATTGAGGAAAAAGCCGACGATTCCTACAAGATGATTTACATTCAGCGTTCACGAGGCTACAGCCTTCGTCCGTCGCTTAGAATTGACGACATCGAGAAGATAATTGCCGTTGCACGCAAAAAAGCACCGAACGCAATAATCTTTGTCGATAACTGTTACGGCGAGTATGTCGAGAAAACCGAGCCCGTTTCTGTCGGCGCAGACCTCATGGCTGGTTCGCTCATTAAGAATGCCGGTGGCGGAATAGCTCCCACGGGCGGTTATATTGCCGGCAGACACGATCTCGTTGAGATGTGCGCTTATCGTCTCACAACTCCCGGTACAGGCAGAGAAATCGGCTGTACGCTTAACAATAACAGAGAGCTTTTCATGGGCGCATTCCATGCACCGAATGTAGCGGGCGAGGCCGTTAAAACAGCGATTTTCGCTTCGTCTCTCTTCACTCTCCTGGGATACGATGTAACTCCACGCTTTGACGAGCCGAGAGGCGATATTATCCAGGCTATCAAGCTCAAGGAGAGAGAGGCACTCATAAGCTTCTGCCGTGGCGTTCAGAAAGGTGCTCCCGTCGATTCCTTCGTAACGCCGATTCCCGCACCGATGCCCGGCTATGATGACGACGTTATCATGGCTGCCGGCGCATTCACCTTGGGTGCTTCAATCGAGCTTTCGGCAGACGCACCGCTTCGTGAGCCTTATGCCGTTTGGCTTCAGGGCGGACTTAACTACAACAGCGGAAACTTGGGTATTATTCTTGCGGCTCAGCAGATGCTCGACAGCGGAATAATCAAGCTGTAAGGGTGAGAAAATGAGTGAACGAAAGCTTTTAGGCGTTCTTGGAGGCATGGGCCCGATGAGCTCCGTGTTCTTCTATGAACTTTTAACCGAAAACACAGACGCTTCTTGCGATCAGGAGCACGTGGATATACTTCTTTCAAGCCGTGCGACAATTCCCGACAGAACGGACTACATCCTCGGTATCAGCGACGATAATCCGCTTCCGTCCATGCTCGAGGAGACAAAACGCCTCTCCGATGCGGGCTGTACGGTCATCGCAATGACTTGCAACACGGCGCATTATTTTTACGAGGCACTTCAGGCTTCAACAAGCGTTCCGATTCTCAATATCGGCAGACTTGCCGTTGAGGAAATCGAGCGCAGAGGCATAAAAAAAGTCGGACTTCTCGCAACAACGGGAACCGTTAAAACGGGAATTTATCAGACCGCTTGCGAGGAGAAGAACATAGAGTGTATCTATCCCGACGAAAACGATCAGAAAACCGTCATGTCGATTATTTACGATCAGGTCAAGGCGGGAAAAAAGGTAGATATGGCCGCATTCAAGGCGGTTTCTGACAGACTCACGGCGAGGGGTGCCGAGATTTTGATTCTCGGTTGCACGGAGCTGTCGGTAATAAGAAGAACCGAGCTTCTCGGTGACGAATATATAGACCCACTATTGGTTTTGGCAAGAGAATGCATAGTTTCTTGCGACAGAAAGCTCAAAGATTAAAGAGCAAAGTGGGATTGAGGCGATTATGAGAATCAACTATTCGGGTATTTCGGATATAGGTGCCCAAAGAGGAAACAACGAGGATAATTTCTTTTTACTCGAGAATATTTATCGTGAGGACGTGACAAGCACCGGCTTTTCTTATTCCTCCGAGAGTGACGACAGAACCCAGCTTTTTGCCGTCTGTGACGGTATGGGCGGCATAAGCAACGGCGAAATGGCGTCTTTTCTTGCTGTAAAGGGTTTGTCCGACTTCTATCCGTACAGGGATTTTGATTCGAAATACTCCGAAATTTTCGATAAACTCAATAAAATCGTGCTTAATTATTCTCTCGACAACAATCTTTCCGCTTGCGGAACCACGATAACTCTTTTCTGGCTCCACCGCGGAAGGGCGAGGCTATACAACATCGGTGACAGTGAGGGATTTATTTTCCGTGACGGCAGACTTACCAAATTAAGCCATGACGATACCGTTTATCAGCATTATCACGACCTCGGAATAAGCATAGGTTTCGGCAGAAATATGCTCACGCAGTATCTTGGCGTGAACCCCGATGAAATTAAACTTGACGCTCACGTTTCTGATGAATATAAGCTCAAAAAGGGCGATATTTTAATGCTCAACAGCGACGGCGTGACCAACTCGCTCGGCCTTGACGAAATCGAGAAAATTCTCTCCGAAAAAAAGTCCGTCGGGGAGAAGAACGAGGAGATTATCAAGCTTTGCAACGAGAAAAATTGCTCGGATAATGTAACGGTGGTATTGATAGAGGTCGAAAGACCGTAAATAAAGAATGCTCCGACTGAGAAGGTCGGAGCTTTTTGTTGCAAAAAATTAAGCAATAAAAATCCCCTGCCTCATAAGAAGCAGGGGAAATTGTTATTTAGTGAAAAATAAGTTATTTCGCTCAGAAATTACTTGCTCTCGATAACTGCCTGTGCAGCTGCAAGGCGAGCGATCGGAACACGGAACGGTGAGCAAGAAACATAATTAAGACCGATCTTGTGGCAGAACTTAACGGACTCAGGATCGCCGCCGTGCTCACCACAAATACCGATGTGGAGGTTCGGGTTAACCGGCTTGCCGAGGTCGATAGCCATCTTCATGAGCTTGCCAACACCAACCTGATCGAGCTTAGCGAACGGATCGTTCTCGAAGATCTTAGCGTCATAGTAAGCGTTGAGGAACTTACCTGCATCGTCTCTTGAGAAGCCGTATGTCATCTGAGTAAGGTCGTTAGTACCGAAGCAGAAGAAGTCAGCCTCTGTTGCGATCTCGTCAGCTGTGAGAGCAGCTCTCGGGATCTCGATCATTGTACCAACCTCGTACTTGAGCTCTACGCCGGACTTCTCGATCTCAGCGTCTGCAGTCTCAACAACGAACTTCTTAACGTACTTGAGTTCCTTAAGCTCGCCAACGAGCGGGATCATGATCTCAGGAACGATCTTGTACTCAGGATGAGCCTTCTGAACGTTGATAGCAGCTCTGATAACAGCTGTTGTCTGCATCTTAACGATCTCGGGGTATGTAACGCCGAGACGGCATCCTCTGTGACCCATCATCGGGTTGAACTCGTGGAGACCGTCGCAGATAGCCTTAATCTCAGCTACTGTCTTGCCCTGAGCCTTAGCGAGCTTCTCGATGTCGCTTTCCTCTGTGGGAACGAACTCATGAAGCGGTGGATCAAGGAATCTGATTGTAACAGGGCTGCCCTTAAGTGCCTCGAAGAGACCCTCAAAGTCGCTCTGCTGATAAGGAAGAACCTTGTCAAGAGCCTTTGCTCTCTCCTCAGGTGTTGTGGAGCAGATCATCTCACGGAATGCGTCGATTCTGCCCTCGCCGAAGAACATGTGCTCTGTACGGCAGAGACCGATGCCCTCTGCACCAAGCTCAACAGCCTTCTGAGCGTCAGCAGGTGTGTCGGCATTTGTTCTAACCTTAAGAGTTCTGATCTCGTCAGCCCAAGCCATGATTCTGCCGAATGTGCCGGCGATTGTAGCGTCAACTGTCGGGATGATGCCCTCGTAGATGTTACCTGTTGTACCGTCGATGGAGATGAAATCACCCTCGTGATACTCTTTGCCGGAAAGTGTGAACTTCTTGTTAGCCTCGTCCATAACGATGTCGCCGCATCCGGAAACGCAGCACTCACCCATACCACGAGCAACAACAGCAGCGTGAGATGTCATACCGCCGCGAACTGTGAGGATACCTTCAGCGGACTTCATACCTGTGATGTCCTCAGGAGATGTCTCAAGTCTTACGAGAACAACTTTCTCGCCCTTTTCTGCCCACTCAACAGCGTCGTCAGCTGTGAAGACAATCTTACCGCAAGCAGCTCCCGGAGAAGCACCAAGGCCCTTGCCGATAGGTGTAGCAGCCTTTAATGCTTTAGCGTCAAACTGCGGGTGGAGGAGAGTATCGAGGTTTCTCGGGTCGATCATAGCAACAGCCTCTTCAGGTGTTCTCATGCCCTCGTCAACGAGGTCGCAAGCGATCTGAAGTGCAGCCTGAGCTGTTCTCTTACCGTTTCTTGTCTGGAGCATGTAGAGGTGACCGTGCTCAACGGTGAACTCCATGTCCTGCATGTCTCTGTAGTGAGCTTCGAGTCTCTGGCAAACATCCTGGAAATCTGCGAAAGCCTCGGGGAACTTCTCTGCCATCTCAGCGATAGGCATAGGAGTACGAACACCGGCAACAACGTCTTCGCCCTGTGCGTTTGTGAGGAACTCACCCATGAGCTTCTTCTCGCCTGTAGCAGGATCTCTTGTGAAGGCAACACCTGTACCGCAATCATCACCCATGTTACCGAATGCCATGGACTGAACGTTAACGGCAGTACCCCAAGAGAACGGGATATCGTTGTCTCTTCTGTAAACGTTAGCTCTGGGGTTATCCCATGAACGGAAAACAGCCTTGATAGCGCCGATGAGCTGCTCTTTAGGATCGGACGGGAAGTCCTTACCGATCTTTGCCTTATACTCATCCTTGAACTGGAAAGCGAGCTCTTTGAGGTCGTTTGCTGTAAGCTCAACGTCCTGCTTAACGCCTCTCTCAGCCTTCATCTTGTCGATGAGCTCCTCGAAGTACTTCTTACCGACTTCCATAACAACGTCGGAGTACATCTGGATAAATCTTCTGTAGCAGTCCCAAGCCCATCTCTCGTTGCCTGACTGCTTTATGATAGACTCAACAACTGTCTCGTTAAGACCCAAGTTGAGGATAGTATCCATCATACCGGGCATGGATGCTCTGGCACCTGAACGAACGGAAACGAGAAGCGGATTCTCGACGTCACCGAACTTCTTGCCTGTTACTTCTTCCATCTTAACGATGTTAGCCTCGATCTCAGCCATGATCTCATCGCTGATACCGCCGTCCTCATAGTACTGTGTACATGCCTCTGTTGTGATTGTGAAACCCTGTGGAACACGATCCTTACCAAAGATAGATGTCATTTCAGCAAGGTTTGCACCTTTACCGCCGAGAAGCTCACGCATGGTAGCATTGCCCTCAGTGAACTGATAAACATATTTTTTGCTCATTGGTAGTTACCTCCTTAATTTTTCACCGAATATATATCGGTAAATTTACTAATATCTACGCAATAATCCTTTTGGATACAATAGCGTGAGTTAATTATAACAAAAAGAACTCTGGAATGGAATAGTTTTTTGAAAATTTCTTATATTTTTTTGCACTTTATCGAATTGTAGGAAATGACAAGGTATTTTTTAATTTTCTCTTGATTAATTTTTCTGTATTTGAGATAATTAACAGTAATAAGTCGGTTAAACCAAGAGGTGGGGCAAATGTTTGTCCCGCCATAATTTGCTGTTAAGGAGAAAAAAGAAGATTATGTTGTTTAAAAAGGAATTTGCGTCGAATATAGATTTTATGATAGTGGGACTCGGCAACCCCGGAGATAAGTACGACAACACAAGACACAACGCCGGTTTTATCACGCTCGATAAAATCGCAAGCGAAAATAATATTGCCGTGAGAAAGCTTAAATTCAAGGCACTTATCGGTGACGGAAAAATAGGTGACAAGAGAGTGATACTCATGAAACCCGAAACCTTTATGAACCTAAGCGGTCAGGCGGTTGTTGAGGCGATGAATTTCTATAAATTAAAGCCCGAACAGGTTTGCATAATAATGGATGATATTTCGCTTGATGTCGGCAAGATGAGAATAAGAAGAAAAGGTTCTGCCGGCACGCACAACGGCATGAAGAATATTATTGCACTGAGCGGAGCACAGTCTTTCCCAAGAATCAAGATAGGCGTTGGCGACAAGCCGAACCCAAACTATGACCTTGCGGCATGGGTGCTCTCAAAATTCACAAAGGACGAGAGGGCACTTCTCGATAAATGCGCCGAGAACTCGTGCGACGCAGTGAAACTTATCATGGACGGTCAAATCGACGAAGCCATGAACCGTTACAACAGCTGAGGAAAAATCAATGAGATTTATTGAAGAAGCCCTTAATCTTTGCGATGAGTACAAACAACTCTCGCGTGCGTTCGTGGGCGGAAAAACTCCTGCCGTAATTACGGGAGTTACGGGCATACACAAGTGTGCGGTTATATCTTCACTTGTAAAAGAACAGAAAAAGAAAGCGCTTATAATCTGTCCCGACGAAACCGAGTGTGTCAGATTCTCCGAGGATCTTCACGCTATGGGACTTAAAACAGCCGTTTATCCTTTGAGAGATTTTTCTTTGAGGGAGACGGCGGGCGTTTCTCACGAATACGAGCGCCAAAGACTTGATGTTTTAAGTAAAGTGCTTGGCGGTGAAGTCGACTGCGTTCTCGCACCTGTGGACGCCGCTTTGCAGTTCACCATTCCGCCCGAGGATCTTATAAAGCGCCGCCTTAAAATATATTCGGGTCAAACGATAAGCATAGACGAGATGTTAAAATATTTTGTCGTGTGCGGCTATCAGCAGGATGATCAGATTGACGGCACGGGACAGTTCTCTCACCGAGGCGGCATAGTGGACTTTTTCCCGCCCGGAAGCTATTACCCCGTGAGAGTCGAGTTTTGGGGCGATGAAATAGACACAATATCTTATTTTGACGCCGAAACGCAAAGAAGAACGGATGCTGTCGATTTTGTTATGATCTCTCCGTGCGTTGAGGTTTTGCCCGAGAACAAAAATCTTCTTGTCAAGAAAATAGAAAAACTTTCTTCGTCACTTCGCGGAAAGAATGCCGCAAAGGCACGTGAAATACTCTCGTCCGAGACGGAAAAAATAGCTTCGGGCTTATTTTTGTCGTCCATGGATAAGTTCATCTCACTCGTGTACGAGAAAAAAGCCACGCTTCTCGACTATTTCAGTGCCGAAAACTCCTTTATGGTGCTCTCCGAGGGAACTGCACTAAAGGAAAAAATGCGCACGACCGTTTGGCAGTGGGGCGAGGACATCAAGGATCTTATGCAAGAGGCTGTTCTGTGCAGAGGTCTCGATACATTCAGTGAGGATTGGGGCTACCTTATGAGTAGGGCGGAGGCTGTTCCAACACTTTTTGCCGATGTTTTCGCAAGGGGAACTTACGAGATTAAAACAAAGGCACTTGTCAATTTCACGGCAAAGCAGTTGTCCGTCTGGAGCGGAAGTTTGGATCTCTTAAAGGACGATTTGAGCACAAGCCTTTACAAACGCTTCCGTGCGGTCGTTTTAGCCGGCACCGAGCGCAATGCAAAAACACTTGCAGACGACTTGAAATCAGCGGGCTTTGCGGCGGCTTATCAGGAAAATCCGAGCGTTGTCAACAAAGGTACGATAGTCGTCACGGGCGGAACTTTGTCGGCGGGATTTGAACTTCCGTCGGCGGAATTTGTCCTCATGACTCACGGCAGAACCAACGCTTCGTCAGGGCAGAGCAAACGCTCCAAAAAGAAGAGAGACAAAAACCAAAAGGAAATCTATTCGCTTGCGGAACTTTCTCTTGGTGATTACGTTGTTCATTCCTCTCACGGTATAGGCGTTTTCGAGGGCATACACAAAATGGAGCTCCAGGGCATAGTTAAGGACTACATCAAGATTAAGTATGCAAAGGGCGACACTCTCTATGTGCCCGTAACTCAGCTTGATCTTGTCGCAAAGTACATAGGTCCCCGAGAGGATTCCGGAGTTAAGCTCAGCCGCCTTGGCAGTCAGGACTGGGAAAAGCAGAAGACAAAGGTAAGAGCGGCGGTAAAGGATATCGCAAAGGAACTTATAAAGCTTTATGCCGAGAGAATGCAGGTAAAAGGCTTTGCTTTCCCCGAGGATACCGAGTGGCAGCACGATTTCGAGGCTCACTTTGAGTATGACGAGACGGAAGACCAGCTTCGTTGTATCGATGAAATCAAGAACGACATGGAGTCATCTCACCCCATGGACAGACTTCTCTGCGGTGACGTCGGATTTGGAAAAACCGAGGTTGCACTTCGTGCCGCATTCAAGGCGGTCACGGCAGGAAAACAGGTTGCGATTCTTGTTCCGACAACTATTCTTGCCTGGCAGCACTATCAGACGGTAATAAAAAGAATGGGAGATTTCCCCGTTCAGATTGAACTTCTCTCAAGATTTAGAAACGCAAAACAGCAGAAAGATATATTAAAGCGTTTAAAGCGTGGTTCGGTAGATATAATCGTCGGCACGCACCGTCTTGTCTCAAAGGACGTTGAATTTAAAGATTTGGGCCTTGTTATAATCGATGAGGAACAGCGTTTCGGCGTTGCGCAAAAAGAGAAACTAAAGTCCGTCAGCAAGTCGGCGGATGTTCTCACGCTCTCGGCTACGCCTATTCCGAGAACGCTAAATATGGCACTGTCGGGAATACGAGATATGTCGGTAATTGAGGAAGCACCGCACGACAGACACCCTGTTCAAACTTACGTCATGGAGCACGACAACGGCGTTATTATGGACGCAATAAGGCGAGAACTGAGAAGAGGCGGTCAGGTTTATTATCTTCACAACGACGTCGCATCTATTGAGACGGTGGCGGCGGGCATCGGCATGCGCATTCCCGAGGCAAAAATCGGAATCGGCCACGGAAAAATGGACGAGAAAGAACTGAGTGAGGTTTGGCGACAGCTTATAGACGGTGAGATTAACGTGCTTGTCTGCACAACCATAATCGAGACGGGCGTTGATGTTCCCAATGCGAACACGCTTATCATCGACAACGCCGACAGAATGGGACTTTCTCAGCTTCACCAGTTGAGAGGCCGAGTTGGAAGAAGCAACAGGCGTGCGTACGCTTACTTTACCTTTGCGCCAAACAAATCACTTTCCGAAATCTCACAAAAGAGACTCAGTGCAATTCGTGAGTTCACGGAGTTCGGTTCGGGCTTTAAAATTGCCATGCGAGACCTCGAGATTAGAGGTGCGGGAAACATCTTGGGCGGTGAACAGCACGGTCACATGGAAACAGTCGGTTACGATATGTACATCAAGCTTTTGAACGAGGCTGTTGCACTTATGAAGGGCGAAAATCCGCCGCCTGCCGACAAGGACTGCACGATTGATCTGCAAATTCAGGCGCACATTCCCGAGAGTTACATCGAGAGCACGAACCTCAGAATTGATGTTTACAGAAAAATTGCGGACATCAATTCGTTCGAGGACTCCATGGAGGTTGTGGACGAGCTTATCGACCGTTTCGGCGAGCCGCCAAAAGCCGTTCAGGGTCTTATTGACATAGCGCTTTTGAGAAATCTTGCCTCGAAGATGGGACTTACTGAAATCAAACAGCAAAACGGAAATCTTTTGCTTTATGCACACAGCTTTGATTCGAATAATTTCGATATGCGCAGAATTTCGGCTTTGCTTTCGGGCATGAAAGGACGTGTGCTGTTAAACGCAAGCGACAAGCCGTATATAAGCATTAAGCTAAAAAATCAGGCGCCGCTTGAAGTTCTTGAGGACGCACTCAAGCTTATGGATATTGAGGAGGATAAGGAGTGAAAAAAACAGTTCTCGGCATTTTGTCGCACGTTGACTCGGGAAAGACAACGCTTTCCGAGGCACTTCTTTACAAGAGCGGCACGATAAGAAAACTCGGCAGAGTTGACGACGGCTCCGCTTTTCTCGATACCTATTCGCTTGAGCGTGACAGGGGAATCACCATCTTCTCAAAACAGGCTGTTCTTCGTTTCGGTTCGGACTACATCACGCTTCTCGATACCCCGGGACACGTCGATTTTTCGTCCGAGGCCGAGCGTGTGCTTCAGGTTCTCGATTATGCGATACTCGTCATAAGCGGCACGGACGGAGTTCAGAGCCACACGGAAACACTCTGGAAACTTTTGAAACGCTATAATGTGCCAACCTTTATTTTTGTCAATAAAATGGATATGGCGGGCGCCGACAAGGGCTTTGTCATGCGTTCACTTCGCGGAAAATTCGGCGAAAACTGCGTAGATTTTTCACCATTTGTCGATGAGGAGGAGAGAAACGAGGCTCTTTCGCTTTGCGATGAACGAATACTTCTCGAATATCTCGAAAAAGGCAAAATAAGCGATGAATCAATCAGTGCCGCAGTAGCTGAAAGAAATTTATTTCCGTGCTTTTTCGGCTCGGCTTTAAAGCTTGAAGGTATTGACGAATTTATAGACGGATTTGTTAAATTCACCGTCATGCCGAAATATCCCGATAAGTTTGCCGCAAGGGTTTTCAAAATTCAGGAGGACTCACAGGGGAACAGGCTGACTTACCTAAAGGTCACGGGCGGAAAACTAAGTGTTCGAGATTTGATAAGTGGCAAGGACAAAAAGGGAGAAGCGTGGTCGGAGAAAATCAACCGCATACGCATCTATAACGGAACTCGCTTTGATACGGCAGATACTGTCGACAGCGGAACGGTTTGTGCGGTCACAGGACTTTCAAAAACTTACCCCGGGGAGGGCCTCGGCGCAGATATTAACGACGATATGCCCACGCTCGAACCCGTCTTGACTTACAAAGTCATTTACCCCAAGGACGTGGACGCTCACACTGTGCTTTTGCGTTTTCGAAAGCTCGAGGAGGAAGACCCCTCGCTCCACGTTATGTGGAATGAGGCAAACGGTGAGATAAACGTGCGCCTTATGGGAGAAATTCAGCTTGAAGTTCTAAAGCATATCGTTAAAGAGAGATTCGGCATGGATGTTTCTTTCGGTTCGGGAAATATAGTCTACAAGGAGACGGTAGCCGCCTCCGTAATGGGTTACGGCCATTTTGAGCCACTCAGGCATTACGCCGAGGTTCATCTTCTTATTGAGCCGCTCCCAAGGGGATCGGGGCTAAGTTTTTCGACGGCTTGCCGAGAGGACGATCTCGACAGAAACTGGCAGAGGCTTATTCTCACTCACCTCGAGGAGAAAACGCATCTCGGCGTGCTTACGGGATCGCCGATAACCGATGTCAAAATAACTCTCACGGCGGGCAGAGCGCACATTAAGCACACGGAGGGCGGTGATTTCCGTCAAGCCACATACCGTGCCGTGAGACAGGCTCTTATGAGTGCGGAAAGCGTTTTGCTCGAGCCGTATTATTCCTTTAGGCTTACCGTTCCAACGGAGAACATAGGCAGAGCCATGACCGACATTACAAAAATGCACGGCGAGTTTTCTTCTCCCGCCACGGAAGGCGAGGAGAGCGTGATAGTCGGTTCTTGCCCTGTTTCAACCATGGCGGAATACCACAAGGAGCTTCGTGCCTACACGCACGGAAAAGGCAGACTTTCGCTTGACGTCAAGGGTTATGACATTTGCCACGACAGCGATGATGTCATAGAAAAAATAGGCTACAATGCGGCGGCTGACACCGATAACACCGCAGATTCCGTTTTCTGCTCGCACGGAGCGGCTGTTTTAATTCCTTGGAACGAGGCAAAGGAGCACATGCACATCGAGACGGAAAAGGAAAAAAGCGATTTAAGCGGCGGCGATGAGGAATATTCCGCTCCCGTAAGGCGTGCCGAAAGTTACTTGAGAACGCTTGAATCCGACAAGGAGCTTTTGGCAATATTCGAGAGAACTTACGGAAAAATCAAGCGTGATCCGAGAATTGATTTTCGTCCCGTGCGAGAGAAAATTCAAACGGAAAAAGAGTATAAAGCAACAAAGGCACCCGAGGGGCCCGAGTATCTTCTTGTGGACGGCTACAATATAATTTTCGGTTGGGACGATTTGAATAAGCTTGCAAAGGAGAGCCTCGAGGCGGCAAGGCAAAGACTTATCGATGTTATGTGCAATTATCAGGGCTACAAAAAATGTCGACTTATTGTTGTTTTTGACGCATACAAAGTAAAGGGCGCACATCGTGAGGTTGAACAACATCACAACATTGATGTTGTCTATACCAAAGAGGCTGAAACCGCCGATATGTACATCGAGAAGGTCACAAAGGAGCTCGGCAAAAAGCACCGCGTGAGGGTTGCGTCGTCTGACGGACTCGAGCAGATTATAATTCTCGGCCACGGAGCGGAGCGTGTTTCTGCACGTGCGTTCAAAGAGGAAGTCGAGGCCGCAGAAAAAGAAATAAAGGAATTTTTGCTTTTGAATTCCGTTAATTCGATAAGTCACGGCAACATCACAAACATATCGGAAGATAAAAGAAAAAATTAAGCTTTATTATTGATTTTTGTTATATAAAATAGTTTAATTGTTTTAGAGCAGTATTTGCTTTATGTGTGTAATTTTGTAAAAACTTCGGAAAGGTGAATTCTTATGACTAACGTAACACTGGGAAGTACGGGAATAACCGTAAACAGAAACGGATTCGGCGCTTTGCCGATTCAGCGTGTAACGCTTGACGTAGCCAAGAAAATTTTGCGCAAGGCTTACGATAACGGCATCAACTTTTACGATACCGCAAGAAGCTACTCGGACAGCGAGATGAAGCTCGGCGAGGGTCTTAGTGACGTAAGAGAAAATATTTACATCGCAACAAAAACTCCGTCCACAACGGTTGAGGGTTTCTGGAACGACCTCGAAACTTCTCTTAAACTTCTCAAAACAGATTACATCGATATTTATCAGTTCCACAATCCTTCATTCTGCCCAAAGCCGGGTGACGGCACGGGTCTTTACGAGGCTATGCTTGAGGCAAAGGCTCAGGGCAAAATCCGCCATATTGGCATAACAAACCACCGTGTTACCGTTGCAAAAGAGGCTGTTGAGTCGGGACTTTACGAGACGTTACAGTTTCCGTTCAGCTATCTTGCAAGCGAAAAGGACGAGGAGCTTGTGCGCCTTTGCAAGGAGAAAAATGTCGGCTATATCTGTATGAAAGCGCTTTCGGGCGGACTTATCACACACTCCGATGCCGCATACGCTTACCTCGCTCAATTTGACAATGTTCTTCCCATCTGGGGCGTTCAGAGAGAAAGCGAGCTTGACGAGTTCATCTCCTACAACGATAATCCCCCTGTTATGACAGACGAGATTAAAGCACTTATCGAAAATGACAGAAAAGAGCTTGCGGGAGATTTCTGCCGTGGTTGCGGTTACTGTATGCCGTGCCCCAAGGGAATTCAGATTAACCAGTGCGCAAGAATGTCGCAGATGATTCGCCGTGCACCGAGCGCAGAGTGGCTCTCCGAGTACTGGCAGAAGGAAATGGCAAGAACAGAGGAGTGCATTTCCTGTGGCGCATGCACAAAGAAATGCCCGTATAGCCTCAATACTCCCGTACTTCTCAAGAAGAACTACGAGGACTACAAGACATTTTTAAAGTAATTTGGCAGTAAAAAAGCGGTTCCGATTTTTCGGAGCCGCTTAAATTTTGCGTTTATTCTGTTTTCATTCGCATAATTCCCTGAAGAAACGGGTGAGAATCGTCTCGCTTTGTTGTGATTAACTCAAAGCCGTTAGCCTCATAAAAGCTCAAAAGCTTTTTGTTGTCGTAAACCATCAAAAGAACAACTTCGCTTGCGCCGTGAACTTTCGCTTTGTTCTTGCAAAAGGCTATGAGCATTTTTCCCACGCCCAACTGCTGGCATTCTGGCAGAACCGCAAATTTCTGAAAAGAATAGGTTTTTGGGTCTTTTTTTTCAAGCTGAACATAGCCGACTATTTTATCGCCGAGCCAAGCCGCATACATATGAACGCCTTTTGCCTTTGCTTTTTTTAGGTCGTCAAGAGTTATAAATGCGCCGCCGCTCGGATAATTTTCCTTTGTGAAGCCGTATTTTTGCGCATTGTCCTTAAACGCACTTCTTATCGTCTGAACGCACGCTTCCAAATCGTCATCCGTGACAGAAAGTATTCTGTAATTCTCCATGTAATCCCTCGTTAACTGATATACCAGTTAAGTATAAACCAAAATCGAATTCATTACAAGATAAATTATCGAATATGCGTGGAATGCCGAAAATTTAATGTCGCACTTGCTTTTTCTTTAACAAAATAGTAAAATATTTCTAAGTTATGTAAATATACAATGTATATTGCATATCGTATTAATAAATTATGATTTGATTACTTTTAATGGAGAACTGATATGATTGATGTATTGGCACTTGGAGAACTTCTCATAGATTTTACGACAAAGGAAAGCGACGCAGACGGCTACCCCACAATGGCTGCTCATCCGGGCGGAGCACCCGCAAACTTCCTTGCGGCTCTCACAAAGTTCGGCTATAAGACCGCTCTTGTCGGCAAAGTTGGCGATGACGCATTCGGAAAAATGCTCATAAACACCCTTAATAAGGCGGGGATTTCCTCCGAGGGAATAGTTGTCGATCCGTCCGTTTTCACAACTCTTGCTTTCGTTACAATCGACGAAACAGGCGACCGTGAATTCTCATTTGCGAGAAAGCCAGGTGCTGACACCTGCATTAGCTTTGAGGAAATCGACAAGAAACTTTTGGACGATACTAAAGTTTTCCACTTCGGTACGCTTTCGCTCACAGCTGATCCCGCAAAGACCGCAACCGAAAAGGCTGTTGCTTACTGCAAAGAGAGAAACAAGCTCATCACATTCGACCCCAACTACCGTGCACCGCTCTGGGACAACGAGGACGACGCAAAGAACGCAATCAAATGGGGTTGCGCTCAGGCTGACATAATCAAAATCAGCGATGAAGAGGTTGAATTTGTTTTCGGCCTTGACGAGGAAAAGGGCGCAGAGCTTCTCCTTAACGAGTACGGCGCTTCTCTTGTTTTCGTCACAAGAGGCAAGGACGGCTGTTATTTCGCAACCAAAAAGGTTTCGGGTTACGTTGATAATTACAGCAACGTTCATCCTGTTGACACAACCGGTGCCGGCGATATCTTCGGCGGTTCTGCCGTAAGCCGTGTTCTCGAAATCGGTAAAGCACCTTCGGAGCTTGACGAAAACGATCTTCGCTATGTAGCCGGTTTTGCATGCACTTCTGCGGCTCTCTCAACGGAGCACTTCGGCGGAATTCAGAGCGTTCAGGATATTGAAACAATCAAAAAGGCTTACGAGAACAAATAAGCTTTGCTTTTGAAAGAGGTTGAATATGAAAAAAGTATTGTACGTGATTATCGCTCTTGCTTTGGCGGCTTCTTTTACGGCTTGCACAAGCAGCAGCGATTCTGGCGCTTCATCGTCCGTTTTGGACAGTTCCGCCACTTCTGCGACCGAAACAAGTGCTGTTCCTTCGGCTACAACAGATCCGACTGCGACAGCGGATCCTTCAGCTACGGCAGATCCCTCGGCTACAACCGATCCTTCGGCTACCGCCGATCCCACGGCTTCGTCTGCGAGCGAAACCTCCAAGGCAACAACTGCAGACGGCGAGGTTGAAGCGGCTGTTGCAAACGCACCCGATGTCAACATAAGAGCAGAGGCTAACACCAACTGTTCTATTGTTGGAACAGCGTCCGAGGGAGAGGCTTTTGAGCTTGTCTCGGAGGATGACGGCACGGGCTTTATCGGAATTAAATATAACGGAACAACCTGTTATATTTCTTCCACTTATGCTTACATCGATACAGTTTCCGAGGACGAGATTACCGAGTCGGTCGCAAGCACGGATACTACCGATGATGACGATGAGACTTCGAGCGGAGTTACGGCAGAAACAACCCGTGAGAACGAGGATGGAATGAAGAGATAATATTTAAGGCAGATGAAGTAAAATTCGTCTGCCTTTTATTTTTACACAAAATAAAATCAAAATAGTTGTTGACAAAGCTAACTTTAGTGTATATAATAGTTTCAGTTAGTAAGTGACAACTAACTTTAGTAAGGCGTAATTTTAAGGGAGGTACCGATGATGCTTGGGAACTTGAATCTTTCCACGATTGCTGTTCTTGCGGTTCTTGTGCTTATAATCGTGCTCATCGTTCGTTCGATAATCAAAGACAGAAAAAACGGTAAGTCTCTTTGCGGCGGCAATTGTCAGCACTGCGGCGGTGCATGCTCTTGTCACACAAAAAAGTCTTAATTTTCTCAGTGCTTTCAAGCACTTTTTTTCAAGGTAGGGGTAAGTGATGGCTAACCGAAATCAAATTTTAACAGCAGCGAATATAAGATATCTTTTGGCGCTTAAAACGCTTTGCCCCGAAGACGGTTACACAAGGTGCGTTCATGTGGCGGACAAACTTGGCATTTCAAAACCGAGTGTACACGCAATGATGAACAGCCTCAAAGATATGAAACTTATTGAAAAAGATCACTACGGAACGGTTCGTTTTACCGCCGAGGGCTATCGGTTGAGCAGTTTGTACGAGGATTATTATTCCATTGTGAGCGAGTCCCTTGCGGATAAGTTCAGCGATGAGAAGTATCTTGAGCTTGCCGTTTGTGCTTTTCTTGCGGAAATTCCGCCCGAAAGGCTCGAATCTCTCAGAAACAAAGACGCAGAGAAAACCGCTTCCTAAGAAAATCCAAATTTCAGCTGTTTCGGAGCAAAATCCGTGACAGCTAAAAATCAAGGATATAGTTAGTCTATTCTAACCAAAGAGGTAAAAGAAATGTCCGAGGAATACATCATACGCCATTGCGCACCCACGCTTGCTGGACTTAAAACGGCGAATATGTTTACATATCAATATAACGATATAAACGAGGTGCTTAAGTCTCTTCGCGCGTGGAATAAAATTCTCTCAAAAAAGGGAATGAGAATCATCCCTCTTTGCGCATCAAACGGAAAGGTTATAGTTTATCTCTATCGCATAAATTCACTGAAAAACGATTTAGCCGATGATAAGGCGTCTCTTCTTTTGAATCGTTTAGGCTATGAATCGGATAATCCGAACAAGTGCCTTTATGAATTGAGACGGCACTTAAGCGAAAGCGGGGGCGGATCGTTTCCGCATGAAATCGGTTTGTTTCTTGGCTATCCGCCCGATGATGTTTTGGGCTTTATCGAGAAAAAGAAACCGCCTTATGAGCTTGTCGGCAACTGGAAAGTTTACAGCAATCCCGAGGAGGCGCAGAGAAAATTCGATCTATACAGAAAATGCACGGATATTTACGGCAAACTTTGGCGTGAGGGCGTTTCAATAGGCAAACTTGCGGTTAAAGCTTAATTTTGTCAGTCAGTCAATTTGACTTATTAAAATAGAATTTAAAATTTGAAAGGAATTATCAAAATGAGTAAAGTAGCAGTAGTTTATTGGTCAGGCACAGGAAATACAGAGGCAATGGCAAATTTGGTAGCCGAGGGCGTTCAGGACGCAGGCTCTGAGGCAACTCTCTTCACGGCTTCCGAGTTCGATTCATCCAAGCTTGCAGACTTTGACGCAGTTGCATTCGGCTGCCCGGCAATGGGTGCAGAAACTCTTGAGGAGGACGAGTTCGATCCGATGTTCTCCGAGCTTGAGGGTTCACTTTCGGGCAAGAAAATTGCTCTCTTCGGCTCTTACGGCTGGGGCGACGGCGAGTGGATGCGTTCCTGGGAGGAGAGATGCCAGGGTGACGGCGCAAACCTCGCTTGCGACTTCGTAATTTGCAACGACGCTCCGGACGGTGATGCAGAGGATGCTTGCAAGGCTCTCGGCGCAGCTCTTTGCTGATTAAAATGTATAAGGTTGAGGCAGATCGGGGGATCTGCCTCTTTTTTGCACTTAAAGTCAAAGAAAGTCAAAGCGGCTCAAATATAAATTAGCACTCTTATAAATGAAGTGCCAGAATTAACAAATCGTTAATAAAAATAGCTAAATTCGTTCATAAACGAAAAGTATTATATAGACGTAAACAGAAGAGAGAGGTAAGAAAGAGAAAAAGAGCTTACCGAGGTTTACAAAAAGAAAAAGTATGATTGATGAATTTGAAAGGAAGTATGATTTATGTTTGGACTTACACCATTTGACAGCAGAAGAAATAATTTGACATCTTTCGGTTGGAATCCGTTCTCGGAGCTTGACAGAATGGAAAGCAGCTTGTTCGGCGGCAACTCATTATTTGAGGGCTTTAAGAGTATGAGAACAGATATTCAGGACAATGGCAAGGAGTACGTTCTCAGCGCAGAATTACCGGGATTTGATAAGTCCGATATTAAGATGAACGTGAAGAACGATATTCTTACAATCAGCGCCGAGAGAAAGGACGAGGTTGTCGATAACGATGAGAACGGCAACTTTATCAGAAAAGAGCGTTCTTACGGCACATACCAGAGAAGCTTCGATGTTTCCGGTGTTGATAAAAAGGCTATTAAGGCAAGCTACAAGGACGGCGTTCTTAAACTCACAATGCCTAAGCTTGAAGTAAAGCCTGAGGATTCCATGAATATCCACATTGATTGATAAAAATTCATGCAAGACTTAGCGGTGACGGACATTTGTCCGCCATCGCTTTCTGTTTGCATATACAAAATATAGTGATAAATACAGAATATAACCTTGATTTTGTTTACAAAAAGAATTATACTAAGCGTGAAAAACAATTCGAAAAAAACAATTTTAGGAGATATTATGTTATGAAATGCCCCTTTTGTTCATATGCCGACAGCAAGGTAGTAGATTCAAGACCTACTCTCGAGGGCGAGAAAATTCGCCGCAGAAGAGAGTGCCTCAAGTGCGGTAAAAGATTTACTACTTTTGAAGTGATAGAGTCCGTTCCGCTTATTGTTGTTAAAAAAGATAAATCAAGACAGGAGTTTGACCGCAAAAAACTTCTTGACGGCCTTATGAGAGCGTGCGAGAAAAGACCCGTGTCCTATGCAAAAATGAACGAGATTGTGGACGAAATCGAGGTTCTTCTCTCAAATTCCAGCGACAGAGAAATTCCGTCATCGCTTATCGGCACATATGTACTCGAGAAACTCAGAGAAGTTGACGAGGTAGCCTATATCAGATTTGCTTCCGTTTACCGTGAGTTCAGCGATATTGACAGCTTTATGGACGAGCTGCAAAAAATGAAGAACGCAAAGAAATAAGCAGTGAAATGAGCTGTTTAAAAGCACCGACAAAGGTGCTTTTTCTTTTGCCTTCTTGATTTAAAACGCAATACAATGTATAATCTTAATATGGCTTATTGCCGAATTAAGATATAAAACCAACCCAAGATCTTGCATTTGCAAGTCTTGATTTTGATATTCAGAAAGAAAGACAGTATTTATGGCAGAATTAACCGTCAATAACCTCCGAAAAAGCTTCGGAGAGGACGATATAATTGAAAATATAAGCTTTGAGGTTCAAAAAAACGACCACATCGGACTTGTGGGAATTAACGGTTCGGGCAAAACAACGCTTTTTAAGGTGCTTTGCGGCGACTATATCGCCGATGAGGGCGGATTCTCACTCGGAAAAAACGTGACCGTGGGCTACATGGAACAGCACGTTTGCCGCAATGACGAAATTTCGGCTTACTCAGAAGTTGAGTCCGTTTTCGCCGATTTGATAGAGACGGAAAACCGCCTTGCGGAAATCAGCCGACTTATTCAAAACGGTGAGGGAGACCTCGAGGAGCTTGTGCAAAAGCAGAGTGTTCTTCACGATAAGTATCTGATGAATGACGGAATGACTTTCAGAAGCCGAGTGAGAAGTACAATGCTCGGTCTCGGTTTCAGTGAGGATCAGCTTTATTTGCCCGTCGGCGTTTTGAGCGGCGGTCAAAAGGGAAAACTTCAGCTTGCAAAAATGTTACTTAGCAATTCAAGCTTGTTGCTTCTCGATGAGCCGACAAACCACCTCGATATTCAGGCGACGGAATGGCTCGAAGAATTTTTGAAGGGATATTCGGGCGCATTTATAGTTATCTCGCACGACCGTTATTTTCTCGATTCTGTAACAAACAGAATTTTCGAGATGGAAAACAAGCATCTTACCGCATACAAGGGGAATTACACCGCATATATCGCACAAAAAGAGGAGGCACGCCTTGCAAAACAGCGTGTCTACGATGCAACTCAGAAAGAAATTTCAAGAATTGAGGGCATAATAGAACAGCAGAAAAGATGGAATCAGGCAAGAAACTATGTTACGATTGCCAGCAAGCAAAAGTCTATCGACCGTTTGGCTCAAACTCTCGATAAGCCAGAGGACGAACCCGATGTTATCGACTTTAAGTTTCACGCTTCGAGACGAGGCGGAAACGATGTTCTTGAGGCAAAAAAGCTTGCTTTGAGTTTTGACGGCAAAAAGCTTTTTGAGAATGTCAGCTTTGAAATTCACCGTCAGGAGAAAATATTTATCATCGGCCCCAACGGTTGCGGTAAAACTTCACTTCTCAAAATTTTACTTGGAATTTACAAACAGAACAGCGGAAATTTACGTTACGGTGCTAACATAGATGTCGGTTATTATGATCAGTCCCAGAGAAGCCTTGACGACTCTAAGCTTGTAATTGACGAAATATGGGATTTGCACCCGCAAATGACCATGTCCGAAGTAAGGGGAGCGCTTGCCGTTTTCCTTTTCAAGGGTGAAGATGTCTACAAGCCTGTTTCTGGTCTTTCGGGCGGCGAGAGAGCGAGAATATTACTTCTCAAGCTTATGCTTGCCGACACGAATTTTCTCATTCTTGACGAGCCGACAAACCACCTTGACATCACGTCAAGAGAGGCACTTGAGGACGCTTTAAAGGGCTATGACGGTACGCTTTTGGTTGTTTCTCACGATAGATACCTGATTAACAAGCTTGCCGATAAGGTTTTGTATCTTAATTCGGACGGCATTACCGAATATATCGGTAATTACGATAATTATCTTGAGAAAAAAGAAAAGGAAACCGTAAAAGTCGAAGAACCAGTTAAGCGTGAAGAAAAGCAGACGGAATATAAGCTTAACAAGGAGCGCAGAAGCGAGATAAGAAAGATGCGCACGAAGCTTAGAAATTGTGAAACGGCGATTGAAAACAACGAGGCAAAGGCGGCACAAATTGAGGAGCAGCTTTCAGACCCCGATGTTATATCGGTTTACGAGGAAGTGAAAAGACTTTCTGACGAGCTTGACGCCGTAAAGGCGGACGGCGAGGCACTTATGGAAGAGTGGGAAGAACTCACGGAGTGGCTTGAAGAGAATGATCATAGTGACGGTGAAAAATAAAGAACAAAATGAAGGTTAAATTTTATACTCTTGGCTGTAAAGTCAATCAATACGAATCAGAAGCCATGCTTAATATGCTTGAAAATAAGGGCATTGCAAAAGCGGGAACTGACGAAAGCGCAGATATTGTGGTTGTGAATTCCTGTACGGTTACCGCACAGAGCGATCACAAGGTAAGACAAACTTTGCACAGAGCAAAGAAGGATAATCCTGGAGCTATCGCCGTGATAACGGGCTGTATGGTTCAGGCGTTTCCCGAGGACTCCGAGAGGCTAACGGACGCAGACATAATACTCGGAAACTCCGAGCGAAAGAATATGTTCGATCACATCATGAATTTTCTTTCCACTAAGCAGAGAATCGTGGACGTTAAGCCGCACGAAAAGGAAGAAAAGTTTGAGCAGATGAAAGTAAGCTCCTACTCAGAGAGAACGAGAGCGTTCGTTAAAATTGAGGACGGCTGCAACAGATTCTGCTCCTACTGCATTATTCCTTATGCGAGGGGAAGAGTTCGCTCAAAACCTATGGAGGACTTGAAAGAGGAGCTTAGCGAGCTTGCCGCAAACGGTTACAAGGAAGTTGTTCTTACGGGAATAAATCTTTCGTGTTACGGCGGTGAATTCGGTCTTAATTTGTGTGACGCCATTGAGGCGGCATGCGAGACGGACGGAATCGAGAGAGTTCGTTTGGGTTCGCTTGAACCGGAACAGCTTTCCGAGGACGTAATAAACCGTATGGCTAAGCAGAAAAAGCTTTGCCCGCAGTTTCATTTGTCGTTGCAGTCCGGAAGTGACGGCACACTAAAGCGTATGAACAGGCATTATTCTTGTGACGAATATCGTGAGATAGTGGCTAATTTGCGAAAAGCCTTTGATAATGTGGCGATAACCACCGATATAATGGTTGGTTTTGCGGGAGAAACTGACGAAGAATTTGAGGAAAGCCTTGCTTTTGCAAAGGAAATTGCTTTTGCAAAGGTTCATGTTTTCGCTTATTCGAGACGCCCCGGAACAAGAGCCTATGACGCGCCGAATCAGGTTAACAACCGCACCAAGGAAGAGCGCAGTCACAGAATGATAGAGCTTACAAAGAGCACGCAAGAGGCTTTTGCAAGAGCACAGATAGGTAAAAGAGAGCCTGTCCTTTTTGAAAGAAGAAAGAAGAACGGTATGCTTGAGGGTTATACCATGAATTACACGCCGGTTCTTTTTGATACCGATGAAGACCTTCAGGGTAAAATTGCAGATGTTGCGATAGTCGACTACAAGGACGGTTATTGCATAGCTAAATAAACTAAAGAGGTATAAGGTATGGATAAGCAATCAAAGAAATTTACCAAGACCGAAAAATCGTGGATTATGTACGACTGGGCAAATTCGGTTTACGCCACCAATGTCCTTGCGGCAATATTCCCGATTTATTTCGGCAATGTCTGCCAGGCGGCAGGTGCGGATAACGTTGTGTTGTGGTCTTACGGCACGAGCATAGCCACGTTCATCATTGCGATAATGGCTCCGTTTATGGGTGCAGTCGGCGATCACAAGGGTTACAAGAAAAAGCTTTTCACCGGATTTATGATAGTCGGTGTGCTTTTCACCTTAAGCTGTGCGTTCATAGAGAACTACAAGCTTTTACTTGTTGGTTATGCGCTCTCGCACATAGGATTCAGCGGTGCAAATCTTTTCTACGACTCATTCCTCACGGATGTCACGACTGACGAGAGAATGGATAGGGTTTCTTCGTGGGGATATGCCATGGGTTACATCGGCGGAAGTACGATTCCGTTTATCGGCTCGATTGTCGTGCTTGTCGTCATGGGAATGTCAAACCCGAATTCCTTCAAGGTCGTAATGATGATAACCTCGCTCTGGTGGCTTATTTTCTCGATTCCGTTTCTCAAGAACGTTCATCAGGAGCACTACATCGAGACAGAGGCTTCGGAGCTTATCCGCTCATCGTTTAAAAACCTCGGCACAACGGCCGTCAGCATTTTTAAGATTAAGGGATTGCTTTTATTCATAATCGCATATTTCCTTTACATCGACGGAGTTAACACGGTTATATCGATTTCAACATCGTACGGCTCTACTCTCGGACTCAATTCCATTATGATGATACTCGCACTGCTTGTAACTCAGGTTGTTGCGGTTCCGTGCTCGATTATTTTTGGTAAGCTTTCAAGTAAATACGGCTCAATCAACATGCTCTGCTTTGCGGTTGCTATGTATATTGTGGTTGTCACAGTTGGTTTCTTTATGGGCTTCATCATTGAGCAAAACCCGGGAGACGCTTCCGCCGTTATGAAGTCTCAGATTCTTTTCTGGGTGCTTGCGTTCCTTGTCGGAACGGTTCAGGGCGGCATTCAGGCTATAAGCCGTTCTTATTTCGGCAAACTTATTCCTTCGAATAAATCAAACGAATATTTCGGATTTTTCGATATATTCGGCAAATTTGCCGCTGTTATCGGCCCGGTTCTCGTAGCCGCCGCAAAGCAGTTGACGGGCAGAGATTCAATATCTATTGTGGCTCTTGCGATACTCTTTATAGCCGCTTTGGTTGTTCTTATCGTGGGCAAGCCTCACTTTAAGGCAGCTGAAATTACTGCAAAAAACGATTTGAATTAAGTTAATATCAGGCAAAAAGAAAACTCGGTGTGAATTTTCACACCGAGTTTTTTGTTTATTCTGATTTTGGCCTGATTATGTGCAGTACCGAGAAACCGTAAGGGGAAAGTTTAAATGCGCCCTTTGTATACGCAGTACCCATAACATGCTCGATTTTATCGTCATCTCTGAATTCATAGTGAATATCGGAGTTTGAGTCGGCTCTGTTAACAGCGACAAAGAGAATTTCTTCATCACCGTTATCAAGCGTTCTGAATCTCTCAAAAGACATAATATCATCGTGAGAATAAGCGTTTCTGAAACCGCCCTCCTCAAAGATACTGTAATTATGGCGGAAAATTCCAAGTCTCTTATACCAGTAGAGAATAGAGGTATCTGCATTATTCCAAGTAAAACAGCCGCGGCAGAAAGGATCCTTGTAGCCTTGCATACCGATTTCATCGCCATAATAAATGCACGGAACACCGGGTAAAGTGTACTGCAAAAGTGAAGCAAGTCTCAATTTGTTTACGCCTGTTTGATACTTATCGGCGCTCAAAACTCTGCCTGCCTGCCACTCTCTGCCGTTTGTGCCGGTCGGCTCGTCTGCGAGCATTGTTATGGCACGCTCGGTATCGTGAGTGCCGATGTGGTTCATAAGGTTTTTGACAACGTGCGGCGGATAGTTTTCAACTATGCTCTCGATAATTTCCATCATAAGCGACGAATGATGTCCGTTCAAAAATCCGAGAATAGCCGATCTGAACGGATAGTTCATAACGGAATCGAGCTGACCGCCGAGAAGGTATCTTCTTCTTTGACCGTAAGCCGATTTGTTTGACGCGTCCTCCCATACTTCACCCAAAATTAATGCCTCTGGATCTTGCTCCTTAGCCGCTTTGTTGAGGTTATCTAAGAATTCGTCGGGAAGCTCATCGGCAACATCAAGTCTCCAGCCGGAAGCACCTACTTTGAGCCACTTTTGAATTATGCCGTCCTTGCCGTTTATGTAGTTATTGTATTCGGGGTTTGTCTCAATGACGTTCGGCAAAGTCTCAAATCCCCACCAGCATTCATAATCATCGGGAAATTTTCTGAAGTTGTACCACGGGGAGTAGGGTGACTGCTCGCTGTTGTATGCACCCAAAGAATCGTATCTCTTTTCTTTGTTGAAATAAACGCTGTCACTTCCCGTGTGAGAAAATACGCCGTCAAGAATTATGTGTATGCCCGATTTTTTAGCCGCTGCACAAAGATCCTTCAATTCCTGCTCGTCACCGAGGAGGGGATCAACCTTTGAGTAGTCGGCTGTATTGTATCTGTGATTTGAGTGTGCCTCAAAAATCGGATTGAGATAAATGCATGTTACGCCGAGGGTTTTGAGGTAGGGAATCTTTTCACGGATGCCTCTCAAATCTCCGCCGAAATAGTCGTTGCACAAAACTTCACCGTTTTCATCGGGACGCCAAGCGGGCTCTGCACCCCAGTCGTCACGGAGAATTCTTCCGTAAGGAATATTCTCTTTCTTTTTTGCGGATTTATAGAATCTGTCGGGGAAAATCTGATACATAATGCCGCCCTTTAGCCATTCGGGATATTTCTGTCCCTTGTGGTAAACGGTGAGCTGCCAGTTGTTTCCGTGAGCCGAGTCGGTGGAAACACCTCCCAAATCTCTGTATTCCGCACGGTGTCCGCGGTTGGTTTTGAGTTCGAAATGATAGAAATAAAGCCCCGCTTTATTCGGTGTGAAGTCGCATTCCCACCATTCTTCATTTTCGCCTTTCATTCCGCACCAGAACATATCATAGAGCTGAAAGCCGTCATTGCCTACATCTTGAGCGATGACAAGCCAAGCGGCAGAGCATGATATATCACGGGGAAGGGAGATTCTGAAATGGACGGAAGTTCCTTCTTCAACCGCACCAAAGGGAGTTTTATACTGAGGGTCGCGCGATTTGAACATAGTTTAATTTCCTTGCTTACATTTTATTAAAAAGTAAAAGAGAGGGGAAAGATCCCCTCTCGTAAAAAACACGATTACTTGTCTTCAGGAACCGGTTTGCACATCCAGATTGTGTTAGCGTAATCACGGATAGATCTGTCAGCTGCGAACATACCGGAATTAGCGATATTTATGAGTGACATCTGGTTCCACTTCTTCTGATCCTTATAGACCTCAAGAGAATATCTGTGAGCCTGTGCGTAAGAATCGAAGTCTGCAAGAGCCATATACTGGTCAACGTTGATGAGAGCGGTATAAAGGTTCTCAAAGTTCTTTCCGTTAAAGCCATGATGGAGCTCATCGAGTGCCTTTCTGATAACCTGATTGTTGTCATAGTGGTATCTCGGATGATAGCCGTTAGCCTTAAGCTGGTTGACCTGAGTTGTGTTCATGCCGAAGAGGAATATGTTCTCGTCGCCTACGCAACGGTGAATCTCAACGTTAGCGCCGTCAAGAGTACCGAGAGTGAGGGCACCGTTAATCATAAACTTCATGTTAGAAGTACCTGAAGCCTCTGTACCTGCAAGGGAGATCTGCTCGCTGATTTCAGCGGAAGGAATGAGTTTTTCTGCCTCGGAAACGCAATAGTTCTCGATGAAGAATACTTTGAGCTTCTTGTTAACAACAGGATCGTTGTTAATCTGATTTGCAAGTGTTGCGATGAACTGAATAATCTCTTTTGCAAAATAGTATCCCGGAGCAGCCTTTGCGCCGAAGAAGAATGTCTGCGGCTGAATGTCGGCATTCGGATTCTCTCTTAACCACTGGTAGAGTGAGAGAATGTGAAGTGCGTTCATGTGCTGTCTCTTGTACTCGTGAAGTCTCTTAACCTGAACGTCAAAGAGAGTATCGGGGTCGATATCAAAGCCCTGAGTCTTCTTTAAGTGGTTTGCAAGTTTAACCTTGTTGTTGTGCTTGATTTCGCCAAGCTTCTTGAGAACGCTTGCGTCATCCTTGTACTTCATGAGGTTCTCAAGAGCATAGGAATCGTAGATGAAGTCTTTGCCGATGAGATCTGTGATAAGCTCTGCAAGCTCGGGGTTGGACTGGTTGAGCCATCTTCTGTGAGCGATACCGTTTGTGACGTTCTTGAACTTCTCGGGAGTCTCTGTGTAATAATCGTTGAATGTGAAGTCCTTGAGGATCTGGCTGTGAATCTCGGCAACACCGTTTACGCTGTGGCATGTGATGCAAGCGAGGTTAGCCATCTTGACGTAGCCGTTGCAGATAGGAGCCATTCTCCAAATCTTAGCTTCTTCAACGCCCTTTGCTCTCATCTCGTTCCAGAATCTTCTGTCGATTTCTTCAACGATCTGATAGATTCTCGGCATTCTCATCTTGAAGAGATCAGCGTTCCAAGTCTCAAGTGCCTCAGGCATAACTGTGTGGTTTGTGTAAGCGATTGTTCTCTTAACGATATCCCATGCAGCGTCCCAAGTGTAACCGCACTCGTCGAGCATAATTCTCATCATCTCGGGAATAGCGAGAATCGGGTGAGTATCATTGAGGTGAATAGCTGCAAGCTCCGGAAGAGAATCAAGGCTTGAGTGATCAAAGAGATGTCTCTTGATGATATCCTGAATTGAAGCGGAAACGAGGAAATACTGCTGATCAAGTCTCAAAGTCTTGCCCTGGATATGGCTGTCCTCGGGATAGAGAACCTTTGTGATGGACTCGGCCATAGCGTTCTGCTCCATGGACTTCAAATAGTCGCCGCTGTTAAACTTGGACATATCGAAGCCTGCTGCAACAGCTTTCCAAATTCTTAAAACGCTGATGCCTTTTCCGTCGATACCTGCGATGTACATATCGTAGGGAATAGCAGTGACTGTCTGGTAATCAACGTGATTGATTGAGTGATAACCGTCTCTCCAGGTTTCTTCGATCTTACCGCCGAAGTGAACCTCCTGAGCACTCTCCTCAACCTTCTGGAGCCAAATTTTTCCGCCCGGAAGCCAGAAGTCGGGAAGCTCTGTCTGCCAACCGTCAACAAGCTTCTGCTTGAAAATACCGTATTCATATCTGAGTGAATAACCCATGGCAGGGTATCCCTGGCTTGCGAGACCATCCATAAAGCAAGCTGCGAGTCTTCCGAGACCGCCGTTGCCGAGACCTGCGTCCGGCTCTTCCTCATAGAGGCTGTCGAGGCTTACGCCCATGCCTTTGAGGGCTTCCTTAAATGTCTTTTCAAGGCCGAGGTTAAAGAGGCTGTTTTTCAGTGAACGACCGAGAAGAAATTCCATGCAGAGGTAATAAACCTGCTTTGTCTTTGCCTTTGTAGCCTTATCGATAAATTCGGTTCTGCCTTCGGTCATAAGATCGCGGAGAATGAGGGCTACGGACTTGTAGAACTCTTCGTTTGAAGCAGTAGTTTCCGATACGCCGAAACGGTATCTGAGTTTCTCTTTGATAGCTTCGGAAGCTTCTGCGACTGTCATGCTGTAGTTCATGTTAAACTCCTTTAAAATAATATTAAAATTCAAAGCTGACATAACGACAAGCGTTTTGGCTGTATGAAATTTATGCGGCAATTTTGACTGCCGTGGAACTGCTCCGTGAAACCGAAGCACAATTCTTTCTATCTCATACAACAGTTAGTATTATAAGATAAAAAGGGCTTAAATTTCAAGCTGATTTTTAAATTAGTTACGAATTTATAACTATTTTTTGCGAATTTAAGGTTTTTTGTGCGAAAAGTCTTTAAATTTCTTTGAAAATAGCATATAATGTTAAAATCATAATTATGTAAAAATGAGATTTTATGCTTAAGGAGAGCCTTTATAATGGAAAACAACAGAGTTAAGTTGGATATATGCGGCGTGAGCATTGCGCTGATTACCGATAAAGACGAAAGCTATGTGCACAGTCTTGCCGATGAAATAACAGCTGAAATTTCTCCGATGATTTCTTCCGGCATCTCCAAAGATCGTGCCGCCCTGCTTGCGGCTTTCAATTATCTTGATGAGTTAAAAGCCAAATCCGATAAAGCTGCCGACCAAGAAGAACTCGAAGAAATAAAAGCCGAGCTTCAAAAGCAGACGGAACTCAATGCTTCTTTGCAGTCGGAACTTGAAAAGATAAGCGTGGCCGAGGATAGGATTAACGCACTTGAAAAGGAAAATGAAGAGCTTAAAGAACGCCTTGAAAAGAACAGAGACGAAGAATACGAGAAGATGATTGAAGAGGCACTTGCCGAGATTGACAAGCTAAACGACGAACTTAAAAAGAAGTCGGACGGCGAGAGCACTCATAAACCCGTTTATTCATCGGGAGAGCTACGCAATCCCATGAGACCGACGCTTGAGGCAGACGGTATGGTAGATTATTACGCTAAAGACTGAGAGGAATATGAATAACTATATAGAAATACTTGCCCCCGCAGGAAATCCCGAAGCTTTGAAGGCGGCGGTCTTTTCAGGTTGTGATGCGGTTTATTTGGGAGGCTCACTCTTTTCGGCAAGAGCAAATGCCGGAAATTTTGATAACGAAGAATTAAAAGAAGCTGTCAGATTTTGCCACGTGCGTGGCGTTAAGGTATATGTTACAGTAAATACCCTTGTAAAAGAATCAGAGATAATTCCTGTGATGAATTTCATCTCGTTTCTGTGCGAAATCGGAATTGACGCCGTTTTGGTTCAAGACCTCGGACTATTCAGACTTATAAGAGAGTCTTGTCCCGATATGCCTGTTCACGCTTCAACTCAAATGAGCGTGCTCGATAAAAACGGAGCACGCCTTTTGAAAGATATGGGCGCATCGAGAGTCGTGCTCTCAAGGGAAATGTCCTTGAAAGAAATAAAAGATGTCAGCGATAATGTTGACGTGGAATTAGAGGTTTTTGTGCACGGTGCGCTGTGCATGTCGGTTTCGGGTCAGTGCTATTTTTCCGCTATGCTCGGTTCAAGAAGCGGCAACAGAGGAAGGTGCGCTCAGCCGTGCAGACTTCCGTTCTCGACGGATGACGGCAAGAAAAACGTTTTGAGCCTTAAAGACCTTTCTTTTATAACAAGGCTTGAAGAGCTGAAAAATGCTGGCGTTTGTTCGGCTAAGATAGAGGGCAGAATGAAGCGCCCCGAATATGTAGCCGCTGCTGTTTCGGCTGGCAGAAGTGCCGCCGACGGCAAACCAGTAAATGCAGAGCTTATGAAAAACCTTGAAGCTGTTTTTTCAAGATCGGGATTTACGGAAGCTTATCTTACGGGAAAAACAGGCCCGGATATGTTCGGAATAAGAACCAAGGACGATGTTACGGCGGGAAGCAGTGCTGTTTTCAACAAACTGCACGAGCTTTATAAAGGAGAGGCAAACAGAGTTCCCGTGCATGCAGATTTTGAGATGCAAGTTGGTTCGCCCGCAAAGCTTACTTTATCCGACTTTGACGGGAATGAAGTTTCGGTAAAGTCGGAAGTTTTAACAGAGGTCGCACAAAACCGTCCGCTTGACGAAGAAAGCGTTAAAAAACAGCTTGAAAAGCTGGGTTCGACAGCTTATTATCTCGAAAGTGCTAATGTTAAGCTTGACGGCAAGGGAAGAATCCCTATGTCGGCAATTAACGAGATGAGAAGAACGGCGGCTGAAAAGCTTGATGAGCTCAGAGGAAGTATAAAGCAATATAGCTTTACAGAATCTAAACTTGATGAAATGAAAATAGAGCATGCATTGAAAGAAATGCACGGCGTGTTCTCGTCTTTCTCTCAGCTTGGCGACTGCGTGTCAAAGCTTGATATGATATATCTGCCGATAACGGAATCGCTTGAACATTTTGAACACGCAAGAAAATATGGCGTGAAAGTCGGAGCGGTTATGCCGAGAAGCTTTTTTGGAGCTGACGAAGAACTTGAGCGTAAAGCAGAATTACTTGTCGAGAACAGCTTTGATGATTTCCTTTGCGGAAATATCGGCGGTGTAGCGATAGCGAGAAATGTCGGTGGAAAAGTTCACGGCGCTTTTTCCCTCAATGCTGTAAATACCGAGTCGCTTAAAACTCTCGGAAACTTAGGCTTGAGCGACACCGAGCTCAGCTTTGAACTTACACTTGATGAGATATCCGAGTTAAAAGGCGGTTTGAAACGAGGAATAATGGCTTACGGCCGTCAAGCACTTATGCTTAACAGAGCATGCCCGATTGGCCACGGAAAGTGCATAGGCTGTAAAAAAGTACAGTGCATCACTGACAGAAAAGGCTATAAATTCCCTGTTATGTGCATGAAGGGTAAGACTTTCAGAAGCGTAGAGGTTTTAAATTCACTTCCGCTTAATCTCAGCGAGAGACAGGGCGAAATTAAAAATGTTGACTATATTACGCTGCGTTTTACCGATGAAACTCGACAGGAAGTTGAAAAAGTGATTAACGCTTTTGTAAATCACGAGAAGTTAAACGGAGAATTCACCAAAGGATTATATTACAGAGGTATCATATAATGTCGAATAAATTATATGTTAAAAAGCTTAGAGAGGGAGCGATGCTTCCGAAAAGAGAGACGATAGGTTCTGCGGGCTACGATTTGTGTTGCCTTTGCGAAGAGCCGATCACAGTTTCACCTAATGAACGAAAGCTTATTCCGACAGGAATTGCAGTCGAGATTCCCGTGGGAACGGTCGGTCTTGTGTATTCGAGAAGTGGTTTGTCGCTCAAGCACGGAATTCACATGGCAAATGACGTCGGAGTTATCGACAGCGATTACAGAGGAGAACTCAAAGTTCCCGTGCACAATCGTTCCGATGTGACCTATACCGTTAACAACGGGGACAGAATCGCACAGCTTGTAATAACACCAATACTCACACCCGAGATTGAAGAAACCGACGAGCTTTCCGAGACAGTCAGAGGCGAAGGCGGATTCGGCAGTACGGGAAAAAGAAGAGAGGTTTAATTAATGGCAGATAATGAAAAAAGAGTCAGCCCTGTTGTAGACGAAAAGGAGCTTGGCATAGATCTTGGCTCTGCCAATACCGTTATTTTCAAGAGAAATCAGGGAATAGTTTTACGTGAGCCGTCTGTTATTGCTATCGATATGCGAACAGACGAGGTTGTATCTTGCGGCAGAGACGCTTTTGATATGATTGGCAAAACTCCCGAGAATATCATGATAATACATCCTATCGTAAACGGAGCTGTTGCCGATTTGTCGGCTTGCGCTGCAATGCTTAAGTACTATTTGCGAAAAGTTTTGAACGGCCCCACGCTCAGAAAACCGAGAGTTATAATTTCTGTTCCTGCAAGCCTTACGGATGTTGAAAGGCGTGCGGTTGAAGACGCCGCAAAACAGGCGGGTATTACTTCTGTCAGCTTGTTTGAAGCACCTATGGCTGCGGCACTCGGAGCTCAGTTGCCTGTCGGTGCGGCAAAGGGAAGTTTTATTCTCAATATCGGTG
Source organism: uncultured Prevotella sp. (assembly GCA_963621245.1). Taxonomy (GTDB): domain Bacteria; phylum Bacillota; class Clostridia; order Oscillospirales; family Acutalibacteraceae; genus SIG603. The sequence goes on from CAVFCW010000011.1 coordinate 44,354, forward strand.
CGGGAGTATCCGAGGCGGCTGTAATTGCTCTTGGCGATATTGTATCGTCGGCTGGTTCAAAAGTCGGCTCAAGCGACATCGATACTGCGCTCATAAGTTATATGAGAAAACAGTACGGCCTTATAATCGGCAAAAAAGCTGCAGAGGAGCTTAAAATTAAGATAGGAAGCGCATATCACACCTCCGAAAACGGATTTGCCGAGATAAGAGGAAGAAGTGCCGTGGACGGCTTGCCGAGAAGCTACTCCGTTCAGGGCGACGAAATAAGAGGAATAATCCAGCCTGTTGTCGTGAGAATATCGGAGCTTATCGCAAAATGCCTTGAGGAGGCACCTGCGGAGCTTTCGTCTGATATTTTCGATTCGGGAATAGTTTTGACGGGAAGCGGAGCGGAACTTGACGGTTTAGCCGACTTTATCTCGGAATATATAGGCGTAAAGGTCATCATTCCCGAGAGAATGAGAGACTGCGTAGCCGAGGGAACAGGAAAAGCACTCGATCTTGTTGTAAGTGACAGAGGCGTTCGACGTTTCAAAAGAAATACTATTTGATGAAAGGAGCTTTCTGATATGAAAGGTTTTTTCAGAGGTAATGCTTTTAAAACGATGCTGACGTTGGTTGTTATTCTCGGAGCATTTACCATTCTTTCAATTACCACCGGAGACAGTACGATCTCAGGTTTCTTTCAGGGATTTTTAAGCCCCATGCAAGAGACAGCCAACAGCGTTCTCGGAAAAGATTCCGACAACCTCGGCTTGTCCGATATGACAAGATCCGAACTTGAATCGTACGCCGCCACTCTTGCGGACGAAAACGCTCAGCTAAGACAAAATTTAGCTGATTACTACGATGTTAAGCAGAAAAACGAACAGTACGCCGACGCTATCGGCATTGTCAACAGCGATTCCAACATAAGCCTTTTGGCGGCTTCGGTTATTTCTCGTGATCCGACCGATGTTTACATGGGATTCGGTCTTGACGTCGGTTCACTCGACGGCGTTTCGCTAAATGACGCTGTTATCACAAGCCAGGGAATAGTCGGAATTGTAAGCGAGGTTTATTCCTCTTCGTGCAGAGTTGAAACCATTTACAGTGAAAACCTCGAGGTAGGCGCTGTTTGCGAGGAGTTCAGCGAAAACGGAGTTATCGGCTCGGATTCCGCAAGTGCGAATGCGGGTATGGTTTATCTAAAATACCTTGACAACAGCACTAAAATCACTCAGGGCTCGATTATCACAACATCCGGTTCGGGCGGACTTTTCCCCAAGGGACTTGTTGTGGGTACAGTTCAGTATCTCGATCCGTCAAGCACCGATGTCACGCTCAATGCCGTTTTGAAGCCGTCGGCGGACATTAAAAATATAACCGACTGCTTTGTTATCACAAGCTTTGACGGTATGGGAGACACCGAAAGCGTGAGTGCTTCGGAGTCGGCAAATTCCGATGACGGAGATGTCGGAGGCACGGCAAATTGAAATTTTACCTATCGGATACAAATAAAATCGTGCGCATGTTTGCGTACTTTATAGAGATATTTGTATTGACAATACTTCAGAACGTGCCGGGTTTTACCATGCCGATATTCAGCTGTACGCCGATACTCAGCATTGCGGCGGCACTTAGCATAGCTCTTATTGAAACAGAAATGCCGACCATGGAAATTGCCCTTGTGGCGGGCTTGCTTATAGACGTCACAACAGCCACTCCGTTCGGCTCGTTCGCTATGTTTTTTATTGTTATCTCGGCACTTACAAGTGCGTTCATTCAGGGGAAAAGACGTAAGGATTCATTCTGGTTGATTTTAACCTCAGTGATTTCGACGGCGTTGACATTCTTAGCTCTTTGGTTCATTTTGTCGGTGGCAAAGGGCAGTTCTGACAGCATTTTGCAGCTTAAGCAAAAATTTATTCCTACGGGAATTTACACGCTGTTTGTCATACCGTTCACTTATACTTTAAACAGCATTATTCACAGGTTCCTTAAAAACAGGGACGATGCAAATTGATTGGGAAAATTCTTAATGAAAAACAGTATTAAAATCACCCGAACCTTAGTCTGCCTCTTTTTTGTAGCGCTTGTTTTCTTCATTTACTGTTTGCGTCTGCTTCAGTGGCAGGTTTTGGACGGCAGTAAGTACAGCGAGGAAGCAAAGTCCAATTCGAATTACAACATAAGCCTTCAAGCCGCACGAGGACAGATTTACGATTCGGAAGGTAATGTTCTTGTGGGCAACAAGACGGTTTATAATGTAGTTATGAACGCTATAACCATGGCTGACGACAGAAATGAAGCCATTGCTAAGGTTCTTGAGTATCTGCAAGCCGACGGTGTTGAATGGGTGGATAAACTGCCTATTAAAATCAACGGCGCCGGTCAATATGAATTTGCGACAAACCGTGATTCCGAAATAGCTTATCTCAAAAGCAGCGATATGCTCAATACTCAGGACTATGCCACGGCTGACGAGTGCATGACTCTTCTCATAAGCAAATATGACCTTGAAGATTACTCACAGACTGACGCAAGAAATATCGCTTCCGTGAGATATTATATGACTAAGACGAGATTCTCGAGAAGTACGCCGTACGTCATAGCTACGGATGTCCCTATGGCGACTGTTCAGAAAATAAGCGAAAATTCGAGAGAAATGCCCGGAATAGAAATTCAGGTCGGAACATCGAGATATTACAGTGACGGTACTCTTGCGCCGCATCTTCTCGGAACTCTCGGATCAATCACTTCGGAGCAGTATTCCGCTTATGATGAAGAGGGAAAAACATATTCGTCCGATAATGTCTCGGGATATACGCTCAGCGATACAGTCGGTCAGAGCGGAATTGAATCCGCATTTGAGGAGACTTTAAGAGGTCAGAACGGCGTTAAAACCGTCGAAGTTGACTCAAACGATAATGTTACCGGCGAGAGTGTGACAACACAGCCCACGGCTGGTAATTCGGTTTACACTACAATCGACAGCAAGCTTCAAAAAGTTGCCAATGAGTCTCTTGCTGAGAACGTCAAAAATGCTAATGCCGAGACAGGCGACTGCACGGCAGGCGGCGTTGTTGTTCTCGACGTTAAGACATTCGGCGTGCTTGCCGCTTCGACTTACCCGACGTTTGATTTGACTCAGTACACGACTGACGATGATTATTATTATGATCTCATGAAGGACGAGAGTCTTCCGCTTTTCAACAGAGCGTTTGACGGTGCGTTCACTCCGGGATCTGTTTTCAAACCGCTTGTTGCTATTGCGGCGCTTGAAGAAAAGACAATAACCACGGGATTTACCTACTATTGTCCCGGTTATTATGACTATTATCAGGATGGCAATCCGCCTACCTGTTATAACTCAACAGCTCACGGAACAGTTGATGTTTATTCGGCACTTGCAAACTCTTGTAACGTTTTCTTCTTTGAAGTCAGCCGACTTCTTGGAATAGGCACCATGAACGTTTATGCAAATGCATTCGGCCTTGGCGTGAAGACGGGCATTGAGGTTGGCGAGACCTCGGGCATTATGTCAAACCCTCAGGAGTATGTTGAAAACCACGGAACAGGCTGGGTTGACGGTTTGACCATACAATCCGGTATCGGTCAGTCCGACTCGATGTTCTCACCTTTACAGCTTGCAACTTACACCGCTACAATAGCAAACAATGGCGTCAGACTTAAAACTCACCTTTACTCTAAGACAGTCGACTATGACGGAAACAGAGTGCTTGACGAGTATGAGCCACAAGTTGTTAACGATACGGAGATTTCAAAGAAAACTCTCAAGACCGTTCAGGAAGGTATGAGAGATGTTGCGACTTACGGTACTGCCGCCGGAGCATTTTCCGATTACGGAATTGCGATAGCTTGTAAAACAGGTACGGCAGAAAATCCGGGACACAACGATAACACGGTTTTTATAGCTTATGCGCCGTATGATAATCCAGAAATTGCCGTTGCTGTTGTTCTTGAATACGGAAAGAACGGCGATTACTCAAAGGCAGTCGCAAAGGATATTTTTGACGCATATTTCTACGGAACAGAAGAAGAGAACGAGGAAAACTCCGAAACTTCAGAGTCTTCCTCTGAGACAAGCGGTGAAACATCATCGGAAACAAGCGAAGAGGCTTCCAAGGTCGAGAGTGCAAAGCGCGGAGACGATATTCCTGATGCAAATTAAAAGTCGATAATAAATATTTAATTGTTATTTTCAATAAAATATAGCAATTTAAATTGACTTTTTTAACGAATCTTATCGTTTTGATAATTATTTTTTGACTATTAAGAAATATTATGGTATAATCTTGAAAGGATAAAGTTATGGGCTCAGTTACAGTGATCACATCGGGCAAGGGCGGAGTCGGCAAATCGACGGTAGCAGTCGGTTTGGCGAGAGCCTTGGCCGAGAGGGGACGGAAGGTTCTTTTGATCGATTGCGATTCCGGATTAAGGTCGCTTGATCGCTTAACGGGGACGGACAAAGAGCTCGTATACGATGTTTCCGATGTTTTGTCGGGAAGGTGTGCACCTATAAAGGCGATTTACAAATGTGAAGTAAACGAAAACCTTTATATGATGCCTGCCGCAGCCGATGCGGATTTTGTCTTGAGCGAGAACGGTTTTTCAAAGCTTGTGTCACTTGTACGCAAGTATTTTGACGCTGTTTTTCTTGACAGTCCCGCAGGAGTGGGACGAGGCTTTCGCTCTGCGTGCCTTTGTGCCGATAAAGCGTTGGTCGTTTGTAATGCGGATCCCGTATGCCTTAGAAGTACAGCGAAGGTAAATTCCTTGCTGTGCGGTATGGGAGTTGCAAAACAAAGATTGATAATAAACAGGTTTAACAAAAGTGCTTTTTGCGCACTTCACGGGTTTGATGACCTCGACAGCGTGATTGATGAAGCTCGAATTAGACTGATTGGCGTCATTCCCGAGGATTATGATTTTGTTAATTCCCTGATTAACAATATCCGCAAGGATAAAACGGACGGCTTTAGGGCGTGTTCCAGAATTGCCGGAAGGCTTGAGGGTATTGATGTTCCATTGATTATAGGATAGTAAAGTGAGGTTGAAATTATGAATATTGCATTAATCGCACATGATGCGAAGAAAGAGCTGATGGTTCAGTTCTGTATTGCTTATTGCGGAATATTGAGCAAGCATAATCTTTGTGCCTCGGGTACCACGGGAAAGATTGTTTCCGAGGCTACGGGTCTCGAGATAACCAAGTTTCTCAGCGGATCTCAGGGTGGCGCTCAGCAGATAGCCGCCAGAATCGGCTACAATGAGATTGATCTTCTGCTGTTTTTTAGAGATCCCCTTAACCCCAAACCGCATGAGCCGGACGATATGAATCTCCTAAGACTTTGCGATATGCACCATATCCCTGTTGCTACGAATATAGCTACTGCCGAGGTGCTAATCAGAGGTCTTGAAAGAGGCGATCTCGATTGGCGTGAGATTGCAAGAAATTAAAATTCATTCCCTTCCTTCGGGAGGGGATTTTTGTTTTGTACTTGTTATTTGTATCGATAGATGTTATAATTTCGCTGTGTGTTCTAAAATACACACTCTACATTCGAAATTTAACAAGGAGATTAGAAATGACTTTATTACAAGCAATTATTCAGGGTATTGTACAGGGTCTAACCGAATTTTTACCCGTTTCCAGCAGCGGCCATCTTGCCGTAACACAACATGTTCTCGGAGTCAGCCTTGACAGTATCTTTTTTGATATTCTGCTTCATCTCGGTACGCTTATTGCGGTGTGTTTCGTCTACTATAAGCTTATCGGCAGACTTATAGCCGAATTTTTCAGATCGATAGGCGATATATTCCGTGGAAAATTCTCCTTTAAGAATATGTCTGAAGACAGAAGACTTCTCGTCATGCTCGTGGTCGGTTTGATTCCGCTTTTCCTTTTGTTCATTCCGATTCCCGGAACCGATATGAAGGTAAAAGACCTCTCCGATATGTGGGCAACGGACAGCAACATTCTTGTTGAGGGAATTGCCTTTATTGTGACAAGCTGCCTTCTATTCATGGCAATTGTTCTCGGCGGAAAGAGCGGCGGAAGAAAAAGAGGCGGTGCTCATTTCTCAGATGATAGAAACAGAAAAGAAATCCGTTTGGGCGATGCTGTGACAATCGGATTTACTCAGCTCGTTGCCGCACTGCTTCCGGGACTTTCAAGATCCGGTTCTACTATGTCTGCAGGAATGATGAGAGGCGTAAACAAGCAAACTGCGCTTGATTATTCCTTTGTTCTCGGCATCCCCACAATTTTGGCTGCGGCTGTATTTTCGGTAAAGGATATTTCTTCTGCCGATGTTGCGGCTTTGTCGGTCGGTGTTATCGTGGCAGGCCTTGTTTCGTCTGCTGTGTTCGGATTTTTGGCAATTAAGCTTTTCAAGTGGCTTGTTGCGTCCGATAAATTGATTATATTTGCTGTTTATACGCTTATTCTTGGCGTGGCTTGCATCGTCGTAAGTGTAATTGAGTTCAAGAGCGGAGTTAACATTTTCACAAAGCTTCCGCTTTAATCGGGAGGAAAGATTTTGGCAACTAAAAAAACAACGCCAAAGAAAAACACAAAAAGCACAAGTAAAAAAACTACCAACAAAAGAAGCAGTACTTCATCTCGGAGTACTGCTTCAAAGAATACTAAGAGAAATTCAAGATCGGTTGAAGAAATCCGTCGCAACAATCAGATAAAAGCCGTAATTTTACTTGCAGTCGCGATAATCCTTGCCGCTCTTGTGGTTTATCCGGGTGAGAACATTTGGAATTCCGTCCACGATTTTCTCATGGGTACTTTCGGCGGCTGGGCAATCTTCTGGCCCGTACTGCTCGGCTATTCGGCAGTAACAATGGCACTTGAGAAATTTCAGGGCGAAAAAGGCGGTTTTAGAAAGAAAATCATTATGTGTTCCGCATTGATATTCATAATCTGTACGACTGTTTTCATCTATTCCGATATACCTTTCCCAAGCGGAACAGGCTATTTTGGAAAGCTTGGTTTTCTCTTTAATCACGGAGTAAGTAACGGCGGAGCGGCTCTTTGCGGAGGCTTGTTCGGTATTCCGATTCTTATGGCTTGCGGCTCGGTCGGTGCAAAAATTTTAATTACCGTTATTCTTGCCGTTTCGGTTATGATTCTCTTTAAGATAACTATTTCGGGAATTGCCGATGCTTTGCAGAAAGGCGCACGTGCCGCCAAAAAGACTGCCGTAACCGCAAGGGACAGACAGAGGGAGCGTGCGGAAATAAGGCGAGAGGAAAGACAAATTCTTATTGACAATCCTCCCGAGCGACACAAAGAGGAAATTAAGGAAGAAAAGGACGATTATGTCAGCGGTCTTTCGTTTGATCATCCCGTTTTCTCCGAGCCTATCAAGAAAATTGAAAAAACTAAAGGCGATGTATCAACCGATACAAGTATGATTGATATTTTTCCCGAACCGACAAAATCTAAAAGTAAATCGAGAAATGAAGATACATTCAGCTTTTTTGATACGGACGATGAGGATAAGTCGGCGGAATCGAATGAGGAGTCTTTTGATTTTAGCTTTAGCGATGATGCTTTGAGCAAAGTTCCGCAGTCGCCGACTGATGAGGAAATTCCGACAAGCTTCACGCCCGATCCGATTATAATCAACAGGGAAACGGGGGAGGTTATCGAAGATAAGAACGATTCGGACGCTGTAATTTACAATCCGACAGCCGAAATCGAAGACGAATCCAGCGAAACTTCTGCCGAAGTCGGCGAAGTTAAAGAGCCGGAGAAAGAAAAAATCTCTGCCGAGGAATTGCCAACCGAAAATGAAGACAATAATTTTACGGATGTCTATTCTTACAGCAGAGAAGAGCCGAAAGAGACTTCAAATGTTACGGTTTCAAAAGAAGAATTGCCTCAGAGAGAAGAGAGACAGGAAAGCGCAGTAGTTACGCCGATTGACCTCTCTGATGAATCTCTAGATAACGCTAAGCAAGCCGCTGAGGAGTACATGGAAAAGCGTGAGGAGGCAGAAAAAGCCGAGATTGCTAATAAAGCTGAAATGTCGCTTTACGATCAGCACAAGGACGATGAGAAAACTTACATTTTCCCACCCGTAACTCTTCTTAAAGAGACCGAAAAGGTAGACGCTTCGGTTGAAACCGAGGAGCTTCAGACGAACGGAAAGGTGCTTATAGATACTCTTGCAAGCTTTGGCGTTAAGGCTCAGATTGTCGATATCGCACGTGGCCCGTCCGTAACACGATATGAGATTAAGCCTGCGGCAGGCGTGAAAATAAGCAAGATAACGGGTCTTGCGGATGATCTTGCCCTTAACCTTGCGGCGGCGGGAATTAGAATAGAAGCACCTATTCCCGGAAAGGCGGCAGTCGGTATAGAAGTTCCGAACCAGAACAAAGCTACAGTCGGCATGAAGGAGCTTATAGAATCCAATAAATTCATTATGAATAAAGCGCCGCTTACCGTTGCTCTCGGAAAGGACATTGCGGGTGAGGTCGTTATTACGGATCTTGCAAAAATGCCTCATTTGCTTATTGCCGGTACTACGGGTTCAGGTAAATCTGTTTGCATAAACTCGCTTATTATAAGCCTTGTGTATAAGTCAAGTCCGGATGACGTTCGTTTTCTTATGGTTGACCCTAAGGTTGTTGAGCTTGGCGTTTATAACGGAATTCCGCATTTGTTGGTACCTGTTGTCACAGATCCGAGAAAGGCGGCAGGCGCACTTAACTGGGCTGTAACAGAGATGCTCAACCGATACAAAACCTTTGCGGAGTTCAATGTGCGTGATATTAAAGGCTACAACGAACTTGCAAAGATGAACAACTACGAGGACGATTTCGGCCAGCCGATGCTCAAGATGCCGCACATCGTTATTATCATCGATGAGCTTGCCGACCTCATGATGGCGGCTCCCAATGAGGTTGAGGATTCCATTTGCCGTTTGGCGCAGATGGCGCGTGCTGCCGGAATGCACTTGGTTGTAGCTACTCAGAGACCGACCGTTGATGTTGTTACGGGACTTATCAAAGCGAACATTCCAAGCCGAATTGCATTTGCTGTTTCTTCGGCTATCGATTCAAGAACGATTCTCGATACTCAGGGCGCAGAAAAGCTTCTCGGCCGAGGAGACATGTTGTTCTCTCCTGTAGGTTCTCAAAAGCCTACACGAGTTCAGGGTTGTTTTGTTTCGGACGGTGAAATCGAAAAGGTTGTTGACTTTATTAAGCACGGCAGAAAAATCACATATGACGATGAGATTGCCGAGGCTATCGAACAGAATGCCGTGGCTTCTGCCGAAAAACAGCAGAAGGGTAATTCTTCCGAAGAGTCTTCGTCTGACGGCGGTGACGCTCTTCTTGAGGAGGCACTTAAAATCTGCGTTGAAGCGGGTCAGGCATCGACCTCGCTTTTACAACGTAAGCTGAGAATCGGTTATGCGAGAGCGGGCCGTTATATTGACGAGCTTGAACAGCTTGGATATGTCGGGCCGTATCAGGGTTCAAAGCCGAGACAGGTTTTACTTACTAAGGCTCAGTGGCTCGAGAGAAACATGCAGAAAGACGGTGCGGCTGAAGTTCCGTCAGTCGCCGAAGATACCGTGAACAATGGCGAAACTGATTAATGTTCTGAGCAAAGTGCTCAAAATTACGATTGCCGCGTTGTTCGTCTTCCTTGTGTTTTTCGGAGTCGGCAGAAAACTTGAAATAAAACTTTTTAACAAAATAATCGGCGATACCGATGAAAACAGACGTGTCACGCTCACATTTTACGATGTGAATCAAGCCGATTGTGCGCTGTTGTCTTTTTCGGGCAAGTATGTTCTTGTGGACAGCGGCGGGTATGTAAGCGGAAAACTGCTCGACAGATATTTTCAAAAGCTCGGAATAGAAAGCTTTGATGCGGTTTTCATAACTCATCCCGATGCCGATCACTACGGCGGAATGATTTACCTAAAAGATAAATATAAGATAGAACACTTTTATCAGCCCGAAATTGATTTGGGCGAGGTGAGTGACGATTACAGAGATGTTCTCGATACACTCGAAGAAAACGGAACGGAGATTAGTTATCTTGCGAGCGGCGATGAATTTAACATCGAAAGCGTGAGATTTTCCGTTCTCGGCCCTGTTTATTTATCGGAAGAAACAAATGATATGTCCCTTGTGATGAGATTAAGATGCGGAAATTTCTCTGCGCTGCTTTGCGGTGATATGTCAGAAAACGAGATTGACGATATAATAAACGAGCATGGCGGTAAGCTTAAGTCTGATATAATCAAAATTGCTCACCACGGAAGTGCTACCGGCACAACAAGAGAACTCTTGGACGAGGTTTCGCCGAAGTATGCGATAATTTCCGTAGGTGAAAACACTTACAATTTGCCAAATTACAAGGTGATGAAGCTTTTGAGTGAATACGATACCGAAGTGTTAACCACGAGAGACTGCGGAAACATCACGATTAAATTTGACCAAAACTATGAAATTCAAACCGAAAGGAATAATTAAATATGAGAAAGCTTGTAGTTGAAAAAACAGAAGGCACATATACCATTTGCGTGGACAAAGAGAAAAAGTACTTCGCAATCGAAACGAGCGAGATTCCCGAGGCTGTAAAAGCGGGGGATAAGCTCACAATCTCCGATGACGGCATTATAACGGTCGAGAAAAAAGCAAACAAATAACAGAAAAACAAGAGAATTCGCCGAGTAAAAACTTGGCGAATTTTTTTGTTCAAATAAAATTGTGAACAATTTGTTAATTCTTAAAATTTGACTTTGACTGACCTTGACAATTGATCAAAGATGAGTATAATAATAGTCAGTAAAAGACAAAGAGGTGATGAGATGAGAATCAGTGATTCGGTAGCGGATTATATATTGAAACTGTTGGAGGATGACGGAACGGCAGAGATAAAAAGAAACGAACTTGCAAACCTAATGGGTTGCGTTCCGAGCCAGATTAATTATGTAATTACTTCAAGGTTTACGCCCGAACAGGGATATATCATCGAGAGCCGAAGAGGCGGAAAGGGCTACATTCGAATAACCCAAAGGAGAATGACAAAAGCCGACAGAATAATGCACATAATCAATTCGGTAGGTCAGGAGCTTGATTCGGCTACTTGCAGAACGATGCTTGTGAATATGCAGCAATCGGGCGTTCTTGATGAGAATACAACAAAAATGATATCGGCGGCAACTGCCGACAATACACTTTTGTGCGTGCCTAAAGAAATGAGAGACATGGTGAGGTGTTCGATATTCAAGAGCATGCTTCTTGTGGCAGAATAAGGAGATTTTTATGATATGTGACAGATGCAAGGTTAAGAATGCTACCACGCGAATTAAGAAAGTAATTAACGGCAAATATGCCGAGTATAACCTTTGCAGTGAATGTGCAAAGGAACTCGGAGTGAAGGGGATTTTCCCAATGTTTGACTTTAACGATTTGCTTTCCGGTATTCTTGAGCCCGATAAGGCGGTTATATCCAACAAGGTTTGTCCATCTTGCGGATCAAGCTTCGAGGATATTTCAAAGCACGGACAGGTCGGATGTGCGGAGTGCTACAAAACCTTTTATGATAAGCTGATACCGGTTATTCAGAGAATTCACGGTACAACGCATCACAAAGGTAAAAGCCCGCTTCAAAAGACAGTGGCTTTATCCGTGACGGAGGAGTCGCCGAGCAAGGCACTTGTAATTCAGAAGAAAAAAGAAGAATTGTCTCTTGCAATTCAGGATCAGAGATTTGAAGAGGCGGCAAAGCTGAGAGACGAGATAAAGGAGCTTGAAGTCGATGAGTAATATTTGGTATGAATCGAGCGGAAAAGACAGCGATGTTGTAATAAGCACAAGAATCCGTCTTGCGAGGAATCTCAGCAATTACCCGTTTCCGATAAGAATGAATGCAAAATTAAAGAACGAGGTTGTTAATCTTGTATTTGACGCTCTTAAGCACACGAGTGATTCGGCACTGAGCCATTTGAGGTTTTGCAGACTGGATGAAATAAGCCGCGAGGAACTCTTGACGCTTGTTGATAACCGTGTGATAAGCCCTGAAATGATATCTTATGATATTCAGGGAAAGGCGGTGGTTTTTGATGAAAACTACAATATTTCCGTGATGATAAACGAAGAAGATCACATAAGAATTCAGACAATACGAGAGGGTGAGGCTTTAAAAGAAACATATGAGCTTGCCGACAAGATAGATAATCTTTTGTCGGAGCAGCTTGAAATAGCATTTGACGAACAGCTCGGATATTTGACCCAGTGCCCGACTAACCTTGGAACGGGAATGAGATGTTCATTAATGCTTCATTTGCCCGCACTCATGGAGACGGGAGAAATAACGAGAATAACCGCCAATCTCTCAAAACTCGGCATAACCGTAAGGGGAAGCCACGGAGAGGGAAGTAAGGTTGAAGGCGCATACTTCCAGATTTCGAATCAGATTTCATTGGGACTGAGCGAATCGGAAGCGATAGAAAATTTATCTGCACTTTCGGCGCAGATAATCGAAAAAGAGAGAAATTGCAGAAAAGGACTCATGGACAATATTTCGTTTGAAGATAAGGTTTTCAGAGCCTTGGGAACACTGAAGTTCGCAAGACAACTTAGCTACAACGAATTTATTGATAAAATTTCATATGTCAGACTTGCGGTCGCAGTAGGTAAAATAAGCGGAGTGGAGCTTAAGGATATAGATTTTCTTATGTCTCACGTTAAGCTTTATGATACCGACAGAGATCAGGGCTTGGCTATGAGAGCCGATATGGTTCGAAAAGGACTTGAAGCGGCTAAGTAAAAGACCTAAAGGAGGTTTTGAAAAATGTATGTATTTAACGGATTTACGGAAAAGGCAAACAAGGCTTTAAACCTGGCTATAAGTTCGGCTCAGGATTTGGGCCACAATTACGTAGGAACCGAGCACATTTTGCTCGGATTGGTTAAGGAAGGCAGCGGCACGGCGGCTAAGGTTCTTTCGGAGTTTGGAGTAAACGCTCAAAACCTCGAAAATGTAATCAAAGAGAAAATCGGCACGGGACTTACAAGCAGTCTTTCGATTAACTCTTTCACACCGAGATCAAAGAGAGTTATTCAGCTTTCTAAAATGATTTCGGCTAAGCTTGGCAACCGTTACATCGGCACGGAGCATATTTTGCTCGCTATCTTAAATGACGGTGACAGCTATGCCATCAGATTCCTTGTGAATGAGCTCGGTGTCGACAGAAAACCGCTCGAGGACAGAATTGCTTCCGAGTTTAACGGCGGTCGTCCTGTACAGAGCGAAGACGGTTCTTATGATTCCGAGGACGAGGAAAAATCCGGCTCCGCAATTCAAAAGTTCGGCAGAGATTTGACCAAGGAAGCCGCTCAGGGCAAGATTGACCCTGTTATCGGCAGAAAGGAAGAAATCGACCGAGTAATTCAGATTCTTTCACGTAGAACAAAGAACAACCCTGTTCTTATCGGTGAACCCGGTGTAGGTAAAACAGCAGTTGCCGAGGGATTGGCTCTTAAAATCAACGAAGGCAATGTGCCTGAGCTTTTGAAGAACAAGAAGCTTGTGTCTTTGGATCTCACGGGTATGATTGCCGGCGCAAAGTACAGAGGTGATTTTGAGGAGAGAATCAAGAGTGTTATCGATGAAGTAAAGAAAGACGGCAACATCATTCTCTTTATCGATGAGCTCCACACGATTGTCGGCGCAGGTTCGGCAGAGGGTTCGGCGGACGCCGCAAATATCCTGAAGCCGAGTCTTGCAAAGGGTGAATTCCAGGTTATCGGTGCAACCACAATCAACGAGTACAGAAAGTATATCGAGAAAGACGCCGCGCTTGAAAGAAGATTCCAGCCGGTTACTGTCGGTGAGCCGACAGAAGAAGAGACCATTCAGATTCTTCACGGCTTGAAGGACAGATACGAGGCTCATCATAAAGTTACAATTACCGATGAAGCTATCGAGAGTGCTGTTAAGCTTTCTTCAAGATATATCAACGACAGATTCTTGCCTGATAAAGCGATCGACCTTATCGATGAGGCTTGCTCGAGGGTTAAGTTAAGAACCTTTACCGCACCTGACGATTTGAAAGAGCTTGAAGCAAAGGTCAAGAAGACCGAAGCCGAAAAACAGGCAGCTATTGACATTCAGGACTTTGAGTCGGCTGCAAAGCTGAGAGATAAGCAGAACGAACTCCAAAAGGAGCTTGATTCAAAGAAAAATGCTTGGTCGGATACCACCGAGAGAAAGAACTCCACGGTTGTGGCTGAGGATATTTCGCAGATTGTCTCAATGTGGACAGGTGTCCCTGTTGTGCAGTTGAACGAGGAAGAGAGCGACAGACTTCTCAAACTTGAATCCATACTTCACGCACGTGTTATCGGTCAGGACGAGGCTGTATCGGCTGTTTCAAGAGCAATCAGACGTGGCAGAGTCGGACTTAAGGATAAAAACAGACCTATCGGTTCGTTCATCTTCTTAGGCCCCACGGGCGTAGGTAAGACAGAGCTTTGCAAGGCTTTGGCAGAGGCTATGTTTGGCGACGAGAAAGCTATGATACGTTTCGATATGTCGGAGTACATGGAGAAACACACCGTTTCAAGACTTGTCGGTTCGCCTCCGGGATATGTCGGATATGACGAGGGCGGTCAGTTGACCGAGGCAGTCAGAAAGAGACCGTATTCGCTCATTCTTTTCGATGAGATTGAAAAGGCTCACCCCGATGTGTTCAATATTCTTCTTCAGATCCTCGACGACGGACGTCTTACGGATTCTCAGGGCAAGACAGTCGACTTCAAGAACACGATAATCATCATGACTTCTAACGTCGGTGCAAGACTTATTACCGAGAAGCAAATGCCTCAGCTTGGCTTCAAGGACGAGACGGGCGAAGCTGCCGAAGAGGACTTCGAGAAGACGAAGGAATTGGTTATGGGCGAGCTCAAGAAGCTCTTCAGACCGGAGTTCCTCAACAGAATTGATGACACCATCGTATTCCATAAGCTCAATAAGGATGAGATTAAGCTGATCGCAAAGAACATGCTTGTCGGCTTGACTGAAAAGCTTAAGGAAATGGAAATCACCATGGACTTTGACGATACCGCAGTTACCGCAATAAGTGACGCAGGATTTGATGATGTCTACGGTGCAAGACCGCTCAGACGTGCTATTCAGAATAAACTGGAGGATAAAATCTCCGAGGGCATTCTTGAGGGCAACATCAAGAAGGGCAACAGCTACGTTTGCAAATATGCTGACGGCGAATATGCCTTTGACGTCAAATAAATAAGAGTTAAGATACCTCATAAGCGGCGGCTTAAAAACCCCGTTTATGGGGTATTTTTTGTTGCACAGAGCACTTGAATGTGATATTCTTTCCTTGCAAATACATAAGGAGTGGAAAATATGGAAATATATAAGGACATTTCGCGTTCTTCGAAAGAGAGGGCGCTCGATTTGACAAAAAGGCTCAACTTAAGAGAGAAGGTCGGCCAGCTTAATCAGCACCTTTACGGCTTTCAAAGCTACACACGAAACGGCGATGAGATTGAGATTGCCAAGAGTTTTAAAGAAGAAACCGAAAAATGGGGCGGCATAGGCGTGCTTTACGGACTTTACAGAGCAGATCCGTGGGCTGATAGAAACTATGATAGCGGTTTATCGGGCAAACTTGCGGTAAAGGCATATAACAAGCTTCAAAAATATGTGATTGAACATTCACACTTTGGAATACCTATGCTTATGAGCAGTGAATGCCCCCACGGTCATCAGGCTTTGGACGGTTATCTTCTTCCCGTGAACCTTGCTTTTGGCGCAAGCTTTAATCCCGACTTGGCAGAGGAAGGATTCTCCGTTGTCGGAAAACAGCTTAAAGAAATGGGCGTTGATTTTGCACTCGCTTCTATGCTCGATGTTCTTCGTGATCCACGCTGGGGCAGAAGTGAAGAGTGCTTTGGCGAAGATCCTTATCTTTGCTCGCAATTTGCGGCGGCGGTGACGAAAGGGCTTTTAAAGTCGGGATTGGAGACTGTTTCCAAGCACTTTTGCGCTCAGGGAGAGACAACCGGCGGAGTCAACGCAAGTGCCGCAAGAATAGGTGAAAGAGAGTTGAGGGAGATTCATCTTCCGCCGGTCAAATCGGCAGTTCAGGCAGGCACAGCGGGAATAATGTCGGCGTACAACGAGATTGACGGCGTTCCATGTCACGCAAACGAATGGCTTTTGAGAGATGTCCTCAGAGAAGAGATGGGCTTTGACGGCGTGATTATGGCGGACGGAGTTGCGATTGACCGATTGGATGTTCTCACGGACGGAGATTTTGCGAAAAATGCCGCTCTTGCGCTTAATGCGGGAGTGGAGATAAGCTTGTGGGATAAGAGTTTCACGATGCTTGAAGAGGCCGTTAACCGTGGATTGGTTTCGGAGAATATTCTTGATGAAGCCGTGACAAAGGTTCTTGAGATTAAGTTTAAACGAGGACTTTTTGAAAATCCGTATCTCGAAGAAAAAGATCTCACGGATTTTAACGATTACGAAAAATATCCGCAGAGTCTCGAGGCGGCAAGGCAGTCGGCTGTTTTGCTTAAAAATGACGGCGTTTTGCCGATTGACAGAAACAAGTCTGTTAATATAGCCGTTATCGGCCCAAACGCAGATGAAATTTACCGACAGCTTGGGGATTACACTCCGCCGCTTCGTGAAGGTTTAGGAACAACTGTTTTGGACGGTATCCGTGAAGAATTTCCTAATGCCAAAATCAATTACTGTGCCGGCTGTGATATTTGCGGTGATGATGTTTCTTTGATAGACGATGCGAAAACACTTGCCGAGAAAAGCGATATCGTGATTCTCGTGCTCGGCGGTTCTTCAAGCAGATTTTCCGGAGCAAACTTTGATACAAACGGTGCCGCAATACTTACTGGGCCTTTGCAAATGGATTGCGGAGAGGGAGTGGATACTTCCGATTTGCGTCTTCCGGGAGTGCAAAACAAACTTGCCGAAGCAGTGTTCTCTGCAAATAAACCTGTTGTTTCCGTGATAATCTCAGGCAGACCATACGCCGTGCCAAAAATTGCCGAAAAGAGCAATGCGCTTTTGTGGTCGTTCTACCCGGGCACGTGGGGCGGAAAAGCGGTAGCGGAGATAATTGACGGAAAGATTAATCCGAGCGGTTGCTTGCCCGTTTCGGTTCCGAGGTCATCGGCGCAGTTGCCTGTATATTACAACGCAAAAGATTCTTACGAGAAAATGCATTACAGAGATTACGAGAGCACTCCGCTTTTTGGTTTCGGATATGGCTTGCATTACACCGAATTTGAGATAAATGCAGAGCAAAGAGCAAGCACGCTTACGGCAAAAGAAATTGAAAGCGGTCAAAATCTTGAGCTTAAATGTAATGTTAAGAATATCGGTGACCGTGACGGCTATGCAGTTCTACAGCTTTATATTCACGCTTTGAACGGCAGTGTTGTAAGGCGGTGCAAGGAACTGAAGGCTTTCGATAAAGTCTTTGTTAAAGCGGGCGAGAGCAAGACGGGTTCGCTTACTCTTGACCGAGAGTCACTCGGCGTTTGGAACAGGAAAATGAAATTTGCCGTAGAAAAAAGCGACGTGGAATTGATTCTTGAGGAGAGCGGAAAAGAAATTTACAGAGGAAAACTGAATATCTCATGATGTTATGCCCTTGCGGATTTGTCGTAGGGGCATTTTTGTTCAATAATAAATTGTTTACATTACTTTTGTTGACATTTATCGATTAAAAAGGTACTATATTATTATAAAGTTTGATTATATGGTGAGATATGGATTTTTAAAGTTAATGTAAAGAGGGAAACGATATGCTTAAACACATTCAGCATTTCGATTGGACGATAATGCGATGGATTCAGAAGAATATTAAGTGTGACGCACTTGATTTTCTTATGCCTAAACTTACAAAACTCGGAAACGGCGGAGTAGTCTGGCTTTTTTCGACTGTTTTGATGCTTATGTCTAAAAACTACCAGAGGTACGGCGTTGCAATGCTTGTCGGTTTGGCTTCGGGTGTTTTGACAGGCAATATTCTTCTAAAAAATATTGTGGCGAGACACCGCCCTTGTTGGCTTGAGGACGCCATATTGCTGATAAGAAATCCCAAGGATTATTCTTTTCCTTCATGTCATACACTCTCATCGGTGATAGCCGCCGTAGTGTTGACTGCCGCAAACTGGCACTTCGCTTTTTGGGCAATACCCATTGCCGCTATTATCGCGTTTTCAAGGCTTTATCTTTTCGTCCACTTTCCGTCTGACGTGTTGGCTTCTGTTATTTTGGGTTTTATACTCGGTCATCTCGGACTTTGGATAGTTTTGGGATTATATTTCGGCAGTGCCGCTTGATTTGAATTTTACGCCGTGATAGTTTTTGCTTATCACGGCATTTTTATGCCTTAAATTATGAGAATAAGGATAATTTTCTACAAGAAAAATCAAATATTGAGATTAAAAATTGACAAAGTGCAACAGGTGAACATCATCTGTTGCGCTTTTTTCGTTTCTCGGATCACTTCTTGCAACACTCGCTGAAATAAATGAAAACCGTGTAAGGAAAAGCAAACGTATTTCGGTTAAAATAAAGACACATTAAGAAAAGCTTTTCCTCCTTAGCAAACCGGAAAACGCTGAGGAAACATTATTAATTTGCAAAGGTGAAGGATATGGAAAATGTAAATGTAAAAAACGGCGCTGCTTCGACTGCCACAAAGCAAGTCGATGACAACGGCGTTAAAAAAGCCTCAAAGCTTGCCGTGGCTTGTTACGGCCTCGGCGATCTCGCTTCCCAGTTCATATGGACATTTGTCGGATCTTATCTGACTATCTTCTATACGGATGTTGTCGGTTTTGCTCCGATTGTTGTTTCGGCGATTATGCTTATTGCTCGTGTTTGGGACGCAGTAAACGACCCGATGATGGGTGCTATTGCAGAGAATTCCCGTTCAAAATTCGGACGTTTCCGTCCGTGGATTGCATTCGGATGCCCGTTCCTTGCAGTGTTTGCCGTTATGACATTTATCAATGTGGGTAACGGAGTCGGCGGAATTATTTTCTCAGGTCTTGTTTATATCATAGCAGGTATGCTCTACACACTTGTTAATATTCCTTATTCCTCTTTGGCTGCGGTCATGACAGAGGACTCAAAGCAGCGCAACACTATCGGCGTTTCGAGAAACATCGGTATGAATATCGGTATGATTATCGTCAATGCTTGTTCTGCAGGAATGGCTCTTCATTTCTCCGGTAACGGGGCAGAAGTTGCAACAGGTCACGGCTACATGATGACTGCGATTGTTTATTCAATAATTGCAATTCCGCTGTTCCTCATTGTTTTCTTTACTTCCAAAGAGGTAATTATACCGACCACAGAGACAAGAAAGCTCAATCCGAAAGAAACTCTCAGCGGTATGGTCAAGAATAAGTACCTCATGGTAATCTTTATTGTTTCCACAATTCAGATGGTTGCATTTATGGGACGAATCTCAATTACAACCTACTATGTAATCTATTGCCTTGGTGCTTTCACTCTTATCTCTCTTATTATGACAATTCCGTCAATCGGCGGTATAGTCGGATCTTTCGTAGTTGCTCCTCTTGCCAACAAGTTTGGCAAAAAGAAGGTTCTTGCAGGATGCCTTATCGGTCAGGGAATCGGCCTCTTGGTTGTTTATCTTGCACCGTTCACAAACTTGACTCAGATAATTATCGGTCACTGCATTTACGGTATATTTAACTGCGGTTTCCCAATTTGCCTCTCAATGGTTGCAGACTGCGTAGACTTCTGGGAGTCAAAGACAGGCGTTCGTCAGGACGGTTCTTACTATGCAACTTACGGACTTTCAACAAAGTTCGGAGACGCTATCGGTTCTGCATTCGGAATTCTCGTTATCAGTGGTTTTGGTTATGTCGCAGGCAGCATGGAGCAGAGCGCAAAAGCACTCTCCGGCATCAATCTCACGGTAAACCTTATCCCGGCAGTACTTCTTATAGCAGCGGCTGTCGCTCTCTTAATCCTTTGGGATAAGTCCGATAAGGATTTTGATGATATCAGAGACAATTTAAAAATAAAGCATTCACAGCATTAATTTTGAAAGGATGAATAACTATGGGTATTAAATCATGTGTAAGCTTATATAGCCTCCAGTATCAGTACCTCACAGGAAAAATGAACCTTGAGGAAATTGTTAAATATGTTAAGTCACTCGGAACAGAAGGAATCGAGCTTTTGCCCGACCAGATGATTCCCGGTGCACCCGAGCCGAGCGATGAAACTCTCGCAAAGTGGGACGAGATTATCAAGAACAATCCTATCGGACTTGCTTGCGACGACTGCTTCCTCAACACCAATCTTTACAAAAACCGCGAACTCACAAAGAGAGAGTGCATCGACCTTATCAAAAAGGAAATCAAGCTTGCTCACCGTCTCGGTTTTAAGGTATTAAGACTTGTTTCAATGGTTCCGGCATGGGTTCTTGAGCCGTGCCTTGAGACAGCCGAAAAGTATGATGTTTGCATGTGCATTGAGATTCACGCAGGCCTCGGATTCGGTGTTCCGAAAACAGAGGAATTCCTCGCAGAGATGTTAAGACTCAATTCTCCTTACATCGGCATCGTTCCCGATTCAGGACTTTTCTGCAAGCAGCCGCCTCGCGTTATGACTAACTATTGCCGTGAGGTTTACGGAACAAATGAAGAGCTCATCAAGCTCGGTCATGATATTTTCGCAAGCGGAACGGATACTTATACTCTCACCATGAAAAACGGCGGAAAGATGGATCCGAGAATTGCCGCAGCAATCAAAGATCCGGCTAAGGATATGTTCTATGCAGTTAATCTTGACGGTTACGAGAACAATCCCGTTTCTGTTATGGATCCGTACGTTAAGTACATTAAGCACTTCCACTTCAAGCTTTACGAGATGACAGAGGACGGAACCGAGTACAGCATTGATTACAAAGAGATTCTTCAGTATCTTCACGATCACGGCTACAACGGATATGTTTCCACGGAGTACGAAGGAAACAGATGGGTTCTTCCCGATAATCCGATTCCTGAGCTTGAGCAGGTTTCCGCTCATCAGAAGATGATTCAGCGCTTAATCAAAGAGATTGAAGGCTAAGGAGGTATTGAACAATGTTTGATAATAACGTATTTATTCCGGGTACATGCAAAAATGTTATCGAGGACGGTAAAGTAATCGGTTTCGAGATGCAGACTCACATCACTTATTACAGAGCAATTCCGCTTTCTATGATAAACTTCCTCAAGGTATCGGTTGACGGCGAAGAGGTTCCGGCAGAGGATATTCGCTTCACACCTGATAACATCGATTGGTTCACTCAGAAAGAGATGGAGACAGTCGGTACAATCAAATGGGAGTACGGTGTTCCCGCTACCGTGCGTGTTCTTAAGGACGGCGGCCTTTCAAAGGGCGAGCATCAGGTGAAACTCACGGTTTGCACCAGAACAGCTTATATTCCTGTTCCGCTTGAGGGCTCAATGACAAGAAAAGTTGTAATCGAGTAAAATAGAATTCATTTTATAGATAAAGTCGAGGTTAACGCTTCGGCTTTATCTTTATTTGATTTATGCTTTGTGGTAGAATGTATCTGTTGATATTTAAATATCAGTTTAGGTGTTCTTAATACGATTTAGGAAGGATTTATCACTATGGAAGTTAACGGAATGACCTTTAAGGTGAAAAAGGCTGTTTCGACCGAAGAGAATATTCAAACCGAGCTTTTGATTTTCTTTTTGCTTGAAGGGGAAATGACGGTTAAATATCTTAATGCCAAACATAAAATGCAAGCAGAAGATATTATTCTCATTAATCCCGGAGTAAGCTACGAAATAGAGAATGCGCACAATGCGATGTACGGCATAGCGGCGTATTCAATGAATATGATATCGGCGGCAACAAACAGCAGCAATATGATTTTTCACTGCAACTCTATGACGGACGAACTCCATTCATATGAGGATTTGAGAAACATCTTGTTTGCTTTGACCGCCGAGTTTACCTGTGAATCTCACAAAACAAGGTGTTATACGGACAGCCTTATGCTCAAATTATTGGACTGCCTTGTAGAAAATTATCAGCTGAACAGAAAGAACCTTGAAGCAAACGAGAATGACAACGATTACAGAATACGCGAGATTATGCAGTACATTATGGCTAACCTCGATAAGGAAATCAGCCTGAACGATTTGGCGGCTTCTATGTTTGTTTCAACATCGACGCTTTCGCGCATTTTTAAAAAGAGCACTGGCGTTTATTTTGCCGATTATGTAATGCAACTTAGAATCAAAATTGCGGTGGGATATCTTGAGTATACCGATCAAAATATGACTCAAATTGCGTTATCGTCTGGATTTTCCAATTCGGCAACTTTTAACCGTGCATTCAAAAAGGTTATGGGCATTACTCCGAGTGAGTACCGTGAAAAGAACAAGGAAGCAACGGCACTCTTAGAGAAAAGCAGAAACGAAATTCGTGAGGAACTGAAAGAAAAAGGCTATGACCTCGGAAAACAGGACAGAACGCAAAATATTGTGTTGGACGTGGGGAACGCACCAAGGAGAACATACAAGAAAATTTGGAACAAAATGATAAATATCGGCCCTATGTGGGATTTGAACAAGGCTAATGTTCAAAATCACATTTTGTGGCTCAGCGAACATCTTCATTTTAAGTACATAAGAATATGGAATGTTCTCTCAAAGGAAATGTTTATTACTGACGGAAAAGCGTCGGCAAAGTATAATTATGATAAAGTGAACGAGGTTTTGGATTTTCTTGTCGAGAACAAATTGAAGCCGTTCCTTGATTTTGGCAGAAGACCTAACACAGCACTGAGAACAGACGGACAGGAGATTTTCTTTGACGAGAAGTATATCGAATTCGATTCAAAGGAAAGCTGGCAGAAAACAGTGGACAGTTTTATTAAGCACATAGCAGACCGCTACGGAAAGGAAGAGGTTTCCGGGTGGCTTTATGAACTGGATAAAGACAGTGCATATTGGGATATCTCTTACCAAAAACCGCTTTATTACGATGAAAACTATGATTTCTTTGACGCTTGGAAATTTTTGTATAAGACAATCAGGAAGAGAATACCTAGCGCATCTGTCGGCGGAATCGGCGGAGTTGTGGTGTATGACGGAAATTATCTTGCACAGTTTTACGAAAGATGCGTAAAGGAAGATGTTAAACCTGATTTTTGCTCGTTTATAGTTTTTCCGTTTGAAATTAAGCAAGAACTTAAGGGGCTGACGGACATCGATTTCAGCGAAGAAAAGCAAACGGACAGAATTTTTACTCTTTTGGAACACTGCAATCTTAATAATACAAGTATTTATATAACCGAGTGGAACAATACTATTTCAAACAGAAATTATCTGAACGACAGTTGTTTCAGAGCTGCGTATTTTGTTGAGAGAATAGATAAATTTGTCGGAAAAGTTGATATGGTAGGAATTATGTCGGGAACAGATCTTGTTTCAAGTCATATCGATTCCGTTGGAATAATTAACGGAGGAATTGGCTTACTGACAAAGGATACCATAAGAAAACCAGCCTATTTTGCCGTGGATTTCCTAAATCAGCTTGGTGACCAAATTCTCGATAAAGGGGAGCATTACATTATCACGAGAAAGAGCAGTACGGATATTTATATTATTTGCTATTACTACTCTTGGTTCAAGCGAAACTATGTGCTTCAGAAAGATTTGATTGATCTTAACAGATATAATTCCATGGTGTTTGAGGATGAAAATTCTATATATCTTAATTTCAGATTGGATAATTTGGAAGAAAGCGGCGAATACTATATCAAAAAAAGAACCATGAACCGCAGTAGCGGTAGCATTTTGAATGAATGGGGCAATTTTCAGTATGACAACAGACTTACAATACAAGATGTTAAGTATCTTCAGGGAATAAGCATACCAACGCTGACTCAAAGCAAAAAGATTATTGCACAAAGTGACAGAACACTTGAAATAAAACTTGAGATTCAGCCTCAGGAAATTACACTTATTCATATTTTTTGCAGTAAATAATTTTTTAACACGAACCGAACGCAACAGATGAGTTTCATTTGTTGCGTTCTTTTGCGTTTCAGTGCAGTTTGATGCAATCAAATTGAAATAAAGTGAAAAACAAGAAAATAATAAGAGCTTAAAATGTTTTAGAATATATACAGTTGATAAATGCTTAATGAAGCAGAGAAATAAAGAAAGTGAGGTTTTTCACAATGAGTAAAACACTTCCCGTAGGCATTCAAGTTTACGGCCTCAGAGATCTTCTTGAAAACACACCGGAAAATTTCAAGGATGTTATGAAAAAGGTTAAAGAAATCGGTTATGACGGAGTAGAACTTGCCGGTCTTTACGGCCTGACACCGGAGTATGTGAAGTCGGTTCTTGACGAGGTAGGATTGATTCCGATAAGCGCACATGTTCCGTTTGTAGATATGATGGAGAATTTGGACAAGGTTATTTCCGATTATTCGGTTATCGGAGTAAAGTATCTTGTTATGCCGTACATGGCAGAAGAA
This sequence comes from uncultured Prevotella sp., assembly GCA_963621245.1. Taxonomy (GTDB): domain Bacteria; phylum Bacillota; class Clostridia; order Oscillospirales; family Acutalibacteraceae; genus SIG603. The sequence goes on from CAVFCW010000011.1 coordinate 68,959, forward strand.
TATCGCCCTGTTAATCCCGACGGTTTCAAGGCTTTTCTTCCTCTTTTAAATGAGGTCGGAAAGAAAATTCATGATGCGGGAATGACCTTCCTTTATCACAATCATGATTTTGAGTTCGTAAAGCTTGAGAACGGCAAGTGGGGATATGACGAGATGTTTGATTCAATTCCGCAGGACAATCTTATGAGCGAGCTTGATACCTGTTGGTGTGATGTTGCTACGGGTGAAGCTCCTGGGTTTATTGAAAAATACACAAACCGTATTCCGGTTGTTCACCTTAAAGATTATATCAAAAAGGGTGAAGTCAAGAATATGTACAAGCTTATCGGCATAGACAGCGAGGACGATGGTGGAGATACAGGCTATTTCGGATTCAGACCCGTCGGATTCGGTCAGATGATTTGGGAGCCGATTCTTGAGGCATCGGTCAAAGCCGGCGCAAACTATGTTGTGGTTGAGCAGGACGAGCACTATGAGACAGATCCGCTTGAGTGCGCAAGAAGAAGCCGCGAGTATCTCAGAATATTCGGTTGGTAATCAAAATTTTATTTTTATATAAGGAGAACAATCCCATGAAAGAAATAAGAATTGCAATTATCGGTACAGGTATGATCTCTCACAGACATATGACTGTTATTGAGAACCTCAAAAAAAGAGGTCAGGCACTTAAGGTTGTGGCAGCAGCTGAAATCGACAAGGAAAAGCTTTTGGCGTTCGGCAAAAAGTACGACATCGCCGAGGAGAACCTTTATCAGGACTTCCGTGAGATGCTCAAGAGAGACGATATTGACGAGGTAGAGGTTTGCGTACACAACAACCTTCATACTTCTGTTGCAACTGCCGTTATGGCTGCAGGTTTTGACTGCTACTCTGAGAAGCCGATGGCTGCAAGCTACGCAGACGCAAAAATCCTTTATGATGCACAGAAAAAGTACGGCAAGAAATTGGCTGTTCAGATAAGCTCAATTTACAATCCGCAGACCCGTATCGCAAAGAAGATGATTGAAGAGGGCAAACTCGGAAAGGTTTACCACGCAAGAAGTGTAGGACACAGACGCCAGGGAAGACCGGGCTACGATATGCCTTTCTTCAGCAAAGACTTTATCAACCCGAAAATCGGCGTTCACGGCCCGCTTTTCGACCTCGGCATTTATCACTTGGCACAGATGCTCTATGTTCTCGGTATGCCTGAGCTTGAGAGCGTTTACGGTATGCAGTCTTGCGATTATTGGACAGATGAGAGAATTGACAAAATCACAGGCAGAACCGCTCCCGTTGAGGATCTCGGCGTAGGTATGGCAAGATTCAAGGGCGGCCTTTGCATGGATATTTACGAGGACTGGGCAATGCACATGGACGAGATTGGTTCAAGCTTTGTTGCAGGCGCAAACGGCGGTTTGAAGTTTATTGATGTTGACACAACAGGCGGCCCAATGGCTGTTCCCGAAGGCGGAGCAATTGTTGGCGGCGGAGCACTCCAGAATCCTAAGCTTGTTTGGTTTGGCGTTGATGAGGACGGCAAGCTCTTTGAGAATAAGCTCGACTGCGCTATCGGTGATATCACAGGTCAGCAGGAGCTCATGCTTCATCCCGAAATGGAGATGTACAACGATAACCAGCTTCAGTGGTACTCTTACTTAAGAGGCGAGCTCACAGACCAGACGAGAATCGATTCTCCTTATATCGCTATGCAGACCGCATTCCTTTCTGAGGGCGTTGTTCTCTCGAGCGAACTTGGCAGAAGTGTGACGGCTGACGAGATTAAGAAAATGAGCAAGTCGATTGCACTTCGTGAGCAGGAGACTCCGTTTGGTACAATTAAGTACGATTTTGACGAGTACAAGCCTGAGTAATTTTATACCACGAAATGCTCTGCCCGATTACTGTCGGCAGAGCGTTTCGAAGATTATATGCGGTGCGAAAGCACTTAATTTATATATCGTGTAAGCTTTTTGGCTTTGCCATAAGGTAAAGCCATGAAGGCTTATGCAGCCACACCTCTTTCCGACCCTTGATAGGGTCGGATTTTTTCTTCAAAATTTACAGAATATTAAAGAATAACCGTTATTGAATTTATAGTTTAAATTTATTATTATTGCAATATAAGTTTTGAGACAACCGAAAGGGAGTAATGGGCTATGGATTATTTCAAAAGAGCAAATGAGCTTAAAAGCGAAACAGTCGCTGTCAGAAGACATATTCACGAAAATGCCGAAACCGGCTTGAACACACAAAACACAGCTGAGTTTATTTTTGATAAGCTGGTATCGTACGGTATAGAACCCAAACATTGCGGACACGGCGTTACTGCTGTAATCGGAAACGGCAAACCTGTAATTTTACTTCGTGCCGATATGGACGCTTTGCCGATAGAAGAAATGAGCGGAGAAGAATTTTCTTGCAAAAACGGAAGTATGCACGCTTGCGGTCACGATCTCCATGCCTCAATGCTGTTGACTGCCGCAAAAATGCTTAAGGAAAACGAAAAGAATCTCAAAGGCACGGTAAAACTTATGTTCCAACCTGCAGAAGAAACCTTTGAAGGTGCTTTGGATATGCTTCAAAACGGTTTGCTTGAAGATCCGAAACCCGATGCCGCTTTGGCTTATCATGTTGTAATCGGCAGGTATCCCGTTGGTGCGTTTATGTATAACTCAAAGGGCACAATGATGAATTCTGTGGACGGATTCAGAATTAAAATAAAAGGCAAAGGAACTCACGGTGCTTACCCAAACATGGGAATAGATCCGATTAACATAGGCGTGCATATTTATCTTGCTTTTCAGGAACTGATTGCTAGAGAGAGCATACCACAGGATGTTTGCACTTTGACTGTCGGTAAATTTGAAGCGGGAACTGCCGCAAATATAATTCCCGATACCGCCGTTTTGGAGGGAACTCTCAGAACTAACAGCAATGTTTCAAGAGATTATCTTCTCAGCCGTTTAAAGGAAACGGCCGTTAAAACTGCCGAACTTTACAGAGGAGAGGCGACAGTGGAGAGCCTTTCAAGCGTTCCGCCGTTAATATGTGACGGAAGTTTGACGGATGAAATGGCAAAGTACATGGAAGAATCGGGAATACCGAATTTTGTCGGAACAAACGGAATTTCTGCGTCGGCATCCGAAGACTTTGCTGTTATAGCCGATAAAATCCCAAGCGCATATATGTATCTTACTGCGGGATTTAATGACGAGAGAGGAGACTATCCTGTTCATCATCCCAAGGCAAGATTTAACGAGGATGTGTGCCCGTACGGTGCGGCATCCTATGCTTATTGTGCAGAAAAATGGCTCGAAAATCATGCTGAAAAATAATTAAATATGAAAATAAAGCCCGTATTGCGAGAAAAAATCTTACAATGCGGGATATTTTTGACTCCGAATAGCTTTTGAAAGGATAAAAATATTGATAACGACTTAAAATTGTGCTACATTGGTTTTAGAATAATAATGAATGATTTTTGTGGAGCGAGGTTTTATGGACAGCGTTCTGTGGAATAAAATCGAAGATGATTACAGAAAAGCGAAAGAATATTTGTGGTGTCCTCAAAACGCTGTGAATTGGCACCGCAATGAAGATCAGGGGCGCTACTACATGTGGTGCGCATATCACGCGGCTTTATTAAGTGAAGAAAAAGATACGCTTATGTGGGCGAGAATTCTGACTATGATGAGCCGTGAAAATTTTAATTTGTCAGAATATGAACGCTTTCATAAATTTATCTCTCCCGCTAAAAAAGCCTATGAAGAGGCAAAGTCTTTAGACAGTCGGATTTCTGATAAAGAGTTGGAAGATGTGAACAGAACATACGATAACCTTAAGTATGTTCTTGAAAAAACAGATGAAAGCCCAAATCAAATTGAAGACGCTTATGCTTGCATCGAGGGATTGAATGAAATCAAAGATTTTTCGTTTCATGACAGCAAACCTGTTCATTTTGAACATCAATCAACCCTGAAACGGCTAACCCATCGTAAATAAAAAACGAAAGTTGTAACAGTGTTGGAAATGTACAAAAAACCGCTTTGAATAATCTGCTTTTACAAGCTCAACATTTGCCTTATCCAAGCCGCTTGTTCTGCATATTCTCTGTGAGATTTATCCCAAGTTTCAAGCATACTCTCAGGCGGTTCAAAGCTCTTTTCAAGCATTTCTATTTCTTGCACCGCAAAGGTGTGAATATACTCTGCGTGTTTTAACTCGTCTCCAGCCATTTCTTTGTAACGGCTCGCCCACTGCGAATTGCTTTTTGCCTTTTCGTAAAGATACTTCTCGGCGTACTCTTTCGCTCCGTTTAGCTCGTCCGTTATATGTTCCGCATACTCTTTAATTCTTCTCATAGCTTCTGCACCGCAACCGCCGCATTGCTTAC
>CAVFCW010000012.1:0-67552 GCA_963621245.1 uncultured Prevotella sp.
CCGGGTGTCACCTCCAAGACTTTAAGCACTCAGTTTTGAGTGCTTTTTCTTTTTGTCTTGACTTAGCAAATAGGGGAGATATAACGCAAAAAGACCTATTGAGTTTTTATCTCAATAGGTCTTTAAAAAGCAAATAAAAATTAGAGAATAATCTCGCCTTCAACTGTTCCCGGAAGAGCAGCAGCGTTAGACTCATCTGTATCAACGTGCATTGCAGCAGCATAGTTCGGGTTAACTCTTGCTACAACATCGCCGAAAATAAGAGAACGTCCGTTGTAATCAACCTTAACAGAAACAATCTGCTTATCAACTACGCCAGCCTCTTTAGCTTCTTCTTCGTTGAAATGAATGTGACGCTTTGCAATAATAACGCCCTTCTCGATAGTTACTTCTCCTGCAGGTCCCTTAAGTGTGCATCCGGGAGTACCCTCGAGGTCACCGGACTCTCTGATAGGAGCAGAAGCCAAACCAACTTTTCTTGCATCTGTAAGAGCAAGTTCTACCTGTGTTTCCTTACGGCAAGGTCCAAGAATAGACATCATAAGAGATCCCTTAGGACCAACAACCTCTACCTTCTGGTTAGAAGCAAACTGACCGGGCTGAGAAAGCTCCTTCTTAACTGTGAGCTCTGCGCCCTCGCCAAAAAGGATAGCCAAGTGCTCTTTGGAAACATGAAGATGACGTGCTGATGTTTCAACCATAACTTTCATGATGAAATTTCTCCTCTAAAAGTGAATTAATAAATTTATTAATTACATTCTACTACAACAAAAGTACAATTTCAATTGCATTTTTGCAAATTAGCATATATACTTAAATTGAATCGATAAAAACAGAAATTTGGTGCAAATATGTATAAAAGCTTTGATGAACTAAAATATAATTGTATACAGTGTACAAGGTGCGAGCTTTGTAATGGAAGGCACAACGTAGTTTTTGGAGTGGGGAAAGAGGATGCCGACATTATGTTTATCGGAGAAGGTCCGGGCGAAAATGAGGACTTGCAAGGTGAACCTTTTGTTGGTTTAGGCGGTCAATTGCTGGATAAATATCTCAGAGCGGTAGATCTTGACAGAAAGAAAAATATTTACATAGCTAACATAGTTAAGTGCAGACCGCCGCATAATCGAGATCCAAAGCCAGAAGAACAGGACGCTTGCATCAACTGGCTTCGTAATCAGGTTAAACTTATAAATCCTAAAATTATCGTGTGCTTAGGAAGAATCGCAGCTATGAGAATAATTAGGCCTGATTTTAGAATCACAAAAGAGCACGGCATTTTCTTCAAAAAAGGCAATACTTGGATAATGGCAACATTACATCCGGCTGCTTTACTCAGAAATCCTGCAAACAAGCCGTCTGCATTTGATGATTATATTAAACTGAAAGATAAAATTAATGAATTGAAAATTGAAATATAGGGCAAATAAGAGTGTTATTTGTCTTTATCGGCATCATTTCCTAACGGCAAGGATGATAATGGATTGCTTTTCATAGCATTCTCGATTTGTGTGCTCGAGGTATGAGTGTATATCTCTGTCGTACCAAGATTCTCATGGCCAAGAATATCCTGTAAAACTCTTATGTCAACATTTCCATACTGATACATTAAGGTTGCCGCCGTATGTCGCAATTTGTGAACAGAATATCCGGCACCACCTAAGCCTATTTTGGCAAGATATTTATTAACCATAGCTTGTACGGTTTTAGGGCTGATTCTTGTCAATCTGTTGCTTAAAAACAGTGCATTTTTATCGATAACCTTATCCTTAGGTCTGACTTTCAAATAATTATCTATCGCATTCAAACAAGCATCATTCAGATAAACTATACGTTCTTTATTTCCTTTTCCTAAAATTCTGATTGTTGAATTATTATATATCACATCACTTATATTGATTCCGACAAGCTCAGACAAACGCATACCGCAGTTTAAAAACAACGTCAATATACAAAAATCTCTTTCTTTGTCAGGTCCGTCAACAGCGGCTAACAAAGCGATACTTTGTTCCAAAGAGAGAAACTTTGGAAGAGATTTTTTCTTTTTTGGCGGAGTAAGATTTATCGTTGGGTTTTCTTCAATCAAATGCTCGTGATCGCACAGATAAGAAAAAAAGCCTTTGAGCGCAGATGTTTTTCTTTGTCTGGTTGACGCGATATTTAATCTGTCATCAACTGTATAATTCATAAATTCAAATATATCTATAGTTGATATTGACTTAATAAAATCAATATCAATATCCGATATAGGAATATCCTCAAGTTCGAACGTTTTATACTTATCATCTTTAAATTTTCTCATAAATCTGAAAAAGGTACGCAAATCCAAACAATATTCATCAACTGTCTTAGCGGAGCGACCTTTGATATTTCTCATATATAAAGAATAGTTTCTGACAGTTTGCGGCATATCATTTAAAGATAAATTACTCATTTTTCGAAAATCCCCTCCCTAAATTATACAAAATATTTATTTTGTATAATTATAGCTAATATTTTTCCATATGTCAAGTATTTACTTCCCTACGATAAATTTGGCAATAATTAAGAACCTGCTAAGTAATAAAATTAGCAGGTTCTTTTCTTATAAAGTAAAATTATATTTCCTTAATACGAATTGCCATATATTCTTTACCCGGAAGATCAATTCTGAATGATCCTGAGTGAATTCCGCAATCAGTAATACGCATTTCCCAAGTGTCGATAACTTCTACTTTGAATTTCTTATCCTCGGGATAATTGAATGTTCTGTAAGACGGTCTACCAAATCCATAGTAATGAATTTCGTAAAGCTTAGACTCAAACATTGATTCAGGAACGCCGACTGTTTCATCAAATATTCCTTCGCCACGCTTCATATAAGCGCCCGGTGTTTCACTAAGGATTTTATGCAAGAATTTAATTCTTTCCGGAGAATCTCCGTGCAACTCACCGCCGTGCGACCACCAAAGAATATCCTCGGGATGCTGGTAAGTTTCTCCGTGGCCTGCATATCCGCCGCGCAAACATGATTCCCAGAATCTTCTGGTGAGCTCCTGACCGCTGATATTGCCCCAACCAAGATCTATATTGCCTTCATATGCTATTTCGTCCCAAACTATCGGCTTTCCGTATTTAACACGATATTCATCAGTATATTCTACATGTCTGTAAAGATCCTGACGCTGCAAACAAGCATGTGTAATCCACGGTCTTGTGTGATCATAGAAAGCAATGCAGTTATGAATTGAAGTAAGATGATTATAAGGATCCTTCGCACGAATGATTTCAGCATAACGTTCCCAGTCGCTTACGCTTTTCTGAGGTAATAAATCATACTCATTAGCGAGGCTCCACCATACATTTTTGTATGCGGCATATCTTGCAATAACATACTTCCAATAGAGATCATCAGCTTCTTTATTCATCTTGCAAAAGCCCCAACGATCATACGGATGCATAACAATTATATCCGCTTCAACGCCAAGCTTATCAAGTGCTTCAACAGACTCATCTATATGCTTAAAGTACTCGGGATTGAATTCATAAAAATTGAAATCTGAGAGCAGTCTCTCTATTGGTGGATAAACTTGATTGTACTTTTCCGCCGCCTCATTATCAAGGCCTTCTCCGTTACCTTTAACATAAGGATACGAGCTTGGCTCTTTCAAATTGTAGTGGTAATGTTTTGGGAAAATGCAGAATCTTATTTTATTAAAATATCCTTTTGAAAGCTCTTCAAGCGTTTTTGCCTGTGTTTTTTCGTCCTGAAGCTCCCATACATAACAAGTCGTTCCGAAAGGATAATAAGGAGTTCCGTCTTCGTAAGCAAAATGATAAGTGTTGGCTACCTTTACAGGCCCATGATTGTTTTCGGATGCAGACACGCAGTTAAATGAACCGCTTACTGTCTCGAATGCATCAGAACTTATTTCATAAGTGTACTCGCCTAACAGTTCAGGCATAAATCTAACCTTATAAACTCCGTCACCGTCATAAAATCCGTCAAAATCATATGTCTTGGATCCATTTTTAAACACGGCTCTGACCGGATAATCAACAAACGGATTTCCGTCAGACTTTCCGTTAATGGATACCTCAAAGACTTTCCATCGTTCGATATTTTGCATAATCACACCTCATAATATTTATATATTGGAATTATTCCGCCTACATCCAAAATAGGATTATTGGATAGAATATTCAGTTTAACTGAATTTTTTTCAAATATATCTTCTATATATTTCATTTCTTCTTCGGATTTAAAACCGCCTGTTAAACAAGCCTGTTTTTCTCCATAAAATCCGCCGCATCCACCCATAAAACCACAATCATAACCTGGCAATTTTATTTCTTGATTTTGGCTAATACGGTACGCTCTTAGGTCACCTTGACTTAATCTGTTAAATATACCCAAATCGCCTGTTATAGCAGTGTTTGAATTCACAGCAAGCACAGAACAACCAGTATATCCCTGTTTAACACTGAGTATATTGTATTCTTTTTCTTCGGCGTAATCAAGTATTCCCCTAAAAATAGTTTTTTTGTTACATATCAAATTATTTCCGATTATTTTACCATTGCACAAAACATCTTTCGGATATTCATTTGATGGCTTAGATGTGTACACTATCTGTTTATTAAAACGCTTGAAGTACTCCTCAAGATATTCGCTGCCTTTTAGAATAAATACTACGCTTCCAAAATCTAAAAACTGCATATCAGGATGAAATGCAACACGTTTATCAAGATAAGGATTGGCTTTTGTCTTAATAATCATTCCGTGATAAATACAGCTCAAACTTTCTGATAAAAAGTCATATTCTCCGCTCACGACTACCGCATCGGCATAATTATCAATCATACGTACAAGCCTCAAAAGCCTCTCTTACTGTTTTAACTCCGATAATTTCCATAGAATCGTATTTGCCCGCAAGATTTTTCATTGCGTAATACGGCATAACTACCCTTTTGAATCCAAGCCTCTGAGCTTCTGAAATTCTTGCATCGCAATGACTCACGGATCTTAGTTCACCAGCCAAACCGATTTCGCCGAATACAATAACATCCTCTGCAACAGGTTTATCTTTCAAACTTGAAATCAACGAAACAGCGACAGCCAAATCAACCGAAGGCTCATCAAGTCGCAAGCCGCCTACCACATTGACATATGAATCAAGATTACTAAAATAATATCCCGCGCGCTTTTCAAGAACAGCCAAAATCATGGCGACTCTGCTGTAATCATATCCTGTGGACATTCTTCTCGGTGTTCCGTAACCTGATGTTGTCGCCAATCCCTGAATTTCAGCAAGTAAAGGTCTTGTACCCTCCATTACAGCTGTTACACAAGTTCCGGATGAATTGCTCGGTCTGCCTTCAAGCATTACCTGAGATGGATTTTCAACTTGTTTAAGTCCCGATCCGCTCATATCAAAAACACCAATCTCATTGGTTGAGCCGTATCTGTTTTTAGCCGCTCTGAGAATTCTGTAAGACATTTGTCTATCGCCCTCAAAATAGAGTACGGCATCAACAATATGCTCAAGTACCTTAGGGCCGGCAATTGCTCCGTCTTTATTTACGTGGCCGACTATAATCATCGGTATATCCAAAGTTTTTGCTGTTCTCATAAGAACATTGGTGCACTCTCTTACTTGTGTGATACTTCCCGTCGAAGATGAGATTTCCGGGTGATTCATAGTTTGAATTGAGTCAATCATTACAAGATTAGGCTTTGTTGCAATTATATTCTCTGAAACAAGCTGAACATCAGTTTCTGTCAAAATTTTTAATCCGTCGGTATCTACATTTAATCTATTTGCTCTCAATTTAATCTGTCTTGCAGACTCCTCACCCGATACATACAAAATATCAAGCGAAGAACCCAAAAATTGACAAATTTGAAGCAGTATTGTTGATTTTCCGATTCCCGGTTCACCGGATATAAGGATAAGAGAACCTTTGACTATTCCGCCGCCAAGAACTCTGTCGAGTTCGGTAAGTCCTGTTTTATATCTGTGCTCGTTATTAATATCAATTTCGCTCAATCTCTTAGCCGAAGAAATAGTTCTCGGTGAAGCAGAAGCTGAAATTGTACTTTGAACAGAAGAAATAAGTGTTTCCTCCATAGTATTCCACTTACCGCAAGTCGGACATTTTCCGTACCATTTTGGTGATTCATAACCACATTCGCCACACACATAGGCTGTTTTACTTTTTGATGCCATTATATTCTCCCTTGTTTTAAATAAACACCAGCTAAAAGTTATTATACTAAAATCGTTAAACTTAATTTTACAAAAAACACTGTCAAATTGTATTTTGACAGTGTTTAAAGTCTTATTTCACAGCGAACAATTATTTTGTGGCATTCTCAATTAAGTGTTCAATATCTTCCTTCGAGAAATAATATCTCTTTTCACAATAAGGACAAACAGCCTCTACCTTGCCGTCAATATAAGGAAGGTGCTTCAGCTCTTCTTTGCCAAGAGTTATCATTGCCGCCGCATACTTCTCCCTATTGCATGTGCAAGCATAATGAACGCTGGTTTCGTCGAGCTTTTCCCATTCTATACCTGCTAAAGCGGTGTTCACTATTTCTTCCAAAGTGAGTCCCTTTGCCAGCATAGTAGTCATACTGTCTATATCGGCAAGATTTTTCTCAAGTGTCGAAATTTCAGATTCCAAAGCACCTGGCATAACCTGAATCAAGAATCCTCCAGCCAACAATACCTGAGAGCTTCCCTTTTCTGTTAATACGCCAAGCGCACACGCTGTCGGAATCTGCTCGCTCACGGCATAATAATTAGTGAAGTCTTCTGCAATTTCTCCGCTTACAAGCTCAACTTGTCCAATATACGGTTCACCCGTGCCATAGTCTCTTATAACGCCAAGACGTCCGTCACATCCTACGGCTCCGCCGACATCTAATTTTCCGTCAGGACGCAAAGGCAATTCTATCAAAGGTCTGTCAACGTATCCTCTGACATTTCCGTGGCTGTCGGATATAGCAACAACATTTCCGACAGGTCCTCCGCCGTTTATCTTAACTGTTACAGAGGCTTTATCCTGTTTAAGCATAGAACCCATAAGTGCCGTTCCCGACAATGTGCGTCCTAAAACAGCAGCTGTGGTTGCAGACAGCTTGTGGATTTCCTGCGCAACAGCACAAGTATTGCTTGTATCAATAGCGGCCGCCATCAAACTGCCGCTTGTTGTTATACATCTGATAATTCTGTCCATTTATTATTCCTTTACGCAACAAAATGTAATTCTCTCGGTGTGTTCGTTCGGCTCATTAAAGCTCATATCTTCAAAGGCTCTGGTATCGGAAAATCCGGCATCTTCAAGCATAGAAATTACTTTCTCTTTCTGGAAAGTTATCTCAGAAAAGCGTTCGCTCGATCTGTCATACAATTTTCCTACTTTTCCGAAAAAGTCAAGCGAAACATTAACCTGTAAAGTTTTTTCATTCAGTTTATTTTTCCAAACGCAATAGACCTCAGGCGTATCATAAATAAAAATATGATTTTGTAATACATGTTTATGTTTATAGGGGGTATTGAAATCAAAGATGAACAAACCGCCCGGTTCCATAAACAAATTTACTCTCTCAAAAGTTTTTAATATGTCGTCAGCATTTTTCAAATGATTTATACTGTCGAGAGCACAAACAACAGTATTAACTGACCCATACAAATCAATGTTTTGCATATTTTGACAAACAAAAAGAATATCTGCTCCGGCATCATAAGTTTTATCTTTAGCAACCGAAAGCATCGACATCGAGTTGTCAATTCCATATACATCATAGCCGCGTTTGTAAAGCTCAAGCGTGAGGCTGCCTGTACCGCAAGCCAAATCCAATGTAATACCAGCATCGTGATTATATAATCTGAGAATTTCAGAAATATAATCTGCTCTGCCGGCATAATCTACATTTTTGGTAAGCGTATCATAGTACATTGCGAAAAAATCGTAATTACTCATAACATCAATTACCCTTATTCAGCCTGTCAAAAATAAGCTCATATCCGTCACTGCCGTAATCAAAAGATCTTTTAACACGGCTTATAGTAGCAGTTGAAGCGCCTGTTTCAGCAACAATTTCACTGTATACCTTCTTTTCTTGAAGCATCTTAGCAACCGAAAGGCGTTGAGACATAGCCTTTAATTCAGGAACTGTGCAAAGATCCTCAAAAAATTTATAGCATTCATCAATATTCTTGAGTGAGAGAATAGCTTCAAAAAGATAGTCTACGCTGTCACCATGAAGTTTAGAGTTCATAAAATATTACCTCACTGAGCAATTAAAATACAATAAAATTCTCATTCTAAATACATACTGATACTCATCGGCAAAAGCCAAAGTACCCGCACTATAATTAATCATTTACAGAAAGATTTTATCACACTAAAAAGGAAAAGTAAAGACAACATTTTTGCAAAAGAAAATCGGCATAAAAAATATAAGCAAGTTATAAAATATGACAGCTTTAGATGCTCCACCCACCCTAACCATCAACATAGCAAATAATATTTGCACTATACTTGACACTGTATATATACAATGATAATATTAGGACATATATTAAATGTTAAGGAGTAAAAACGTCATGTCAATTTTTAATGCTTTGGTTTATCTTCTAACCACATTTTGGTTTATCTGCCTAATCATAATAGCTCTCAGAATTGCCGCCGATTGGTTGGTATTTGCAAAAGCCGGTCAACCCGGTTGGGCTGCATTTATTCCATTTCTCAACAGCTATATCGAATTTAAAATCTATATGGGTAACGGATGGCTTTTTCTTGTTCCTGTGATTTGTTCTTTTTTGACAGCTGTTCCCTATGTCGGTTGGATTTTCACAATTCTTGGTGCCGCCATAGTTCTTATCAAAAGATATAAGCAGTCGCTTGCTTTTGGTCAAGGTATCGGATTTGCAATCGGTCTCATACTTTTTAACGGAATATTCACTATGATCCTTGGATTAGGAAATTACTCCTATCTTGGTGTTCCAAGCCAAACTTATAATAGATAAATCTCAATCGCCGTTCATTGAAAAATGCGCGGCGATTTTCTTATTACAATTAAATATCAGTAATCTACCCACTCAATTTCTTGCTCGACTTCCAAAAAAGTTTTTCCGTCAAAAAACGGTTGAGCCATAAAAGCATCAAAACTTTTCTGACAGTCTAACCCCTCTACATGCCAAAGCATTTTTCCTTCAGACTCCCATTGCTGCAACTCAAAGCGATACCATCCATTATCAAGGCAGTATCCCTGAGAAAAATATTTTCTTCCGTTATAAACGAAAATCAATTCTTCTCCAAATCTTAGTTTATCGATAAACTCATCAATGTTTACGTTAATCATATAACCAAATCCTATTTAAGTTAATACAGTCAAGTTTTTACAATACTTAAGCACTAAACGGGCCTGTAAGCTCAGAAATTCACTTACAGACCCGTTATTTATGCTCTGTTAAACATACAATATAGTCTTTTACAAACAGAATATTATTAAAACAATGTAATCGACTATTCCGCACAAGATGTGATTATTCCCTTTAGCTCATCTATACCGGTACCCTTTAGCGATGATATTCCAACATAAGGAATTTCATTAGGCGTTAAGAGGTTGTCAAAATAAGCGAGTTGTTTTTCGGTTTCCGTCTTGTTTAGTTTATCGATCTTTGTCAAGGCACAAATAAACGGCAAATCTCTTTCAATAAGATAATTAATCATATCAAAATCTTGAGCAGAAGGTTCGTGACGAATGTCGATAATCTGAACAATCAGCTTTATCTGCCTGTCAGAATTAAAATAAGACTCAATAAGCTTCGCCCATTTCATCTTTTCGTTATGCGAAACCTTTGCGTAACCATAACCGGGAAGGTCGATAAATCTGCAGCAATCAACCATATATGAGTTGATTGTAGCCGTTTTACCCGGACTTGCACTGACTCTCGCCAAAGATTTCCTGTTTAAAAGCTTGTTAATCAAAGAAGATTTTCCAACATTGGATTTACCGGAGAAAACTATTTCGGACAAATCAGATTTAGGCATCTGCTTAATTTCGCCCGCAGAGAATTCAAATTCAGCTTTATTAAAATTCATAGAACCTCACAAAACAGCATTTTCCCATGCTGTGTTAACTTTAGACATAGGTATGAACTTAACGTTATCCAAAACAACTTTATCTATTTCATTAAGATCAGGTACATTATCCTTAGGAATCAAAACTGTTTTAATTCCGTTTTTGTAAGCTGCCATAGACTTTTCCTTTAGTCCGCCAATAGCTAAAACTCTACCCTGTAAAGTAATTTCACCTGTCATAGCTACATCGTGTCGGATTGGTCTGCCTTTCAGTGCAGAATATACTGCAGTTGCCATTGCAACACCAGCCGAAGGGCCGTCTTTAGGAATTGCACCTTCAGGAGCATGAATATGAATATCGTATTTTGTGTAGAACGAAGAATCAATATCATACTTCTCAGCCATAACCCTTACACAAGTTATTGCGGCGCTTGCGGATTCCTTCATGACATCTCCGAGCGAACCGGTCAACTGAATTTTTCCTGTTCCGGGCATTACAGCAACTTCAATGGGAAGCAGTTCTCCTCCGACACTTGTCCAAGCGAGGCCGTTAACCAATCCTATCTCATCCGTAGAAACATTATCGTGGCCCAAGAACTTAGCCGGGCCAAGAATATCAGCGAGATTCTTAACCGTTACGGTTTCTTTGGTAAAATTCTCATCGTCTAATATCTTGATTGCAGTTTTGCGGCAAATAGTGGAAATGGTTCTCTCGAGATTTCTCACGCCAGCTTCTTTCGTATATTCATCGATGATCTTGTCAAGCGCTGTCGGATTAATTCTGAGCTGACTTTTTTTAATACCGTTCAATTCGAGCTGTTTCGGAATTAGATGGTCTCTTGCTATATGAAATTTCTCGTCATGCGTATAGCTGCCAAGCTCTATAACTTCCATTCTGTCATAAAGCGGTCCAGGTATCTGAGAAGCATCGTTAGCTGTTGTTATAAACAAGACATCCGATAAATCAAACGGCAAATCGATATAGTGATCATAGAATGTTTTGTTCTGCTCGGGATCTAATATTTCAAGTAAGGCAGAAGAAGGATCCCCACGGAAACTTTGACCAAGTTTGTCGATTTCATCGAGCAAAATAAGTGGATTATTTACTCCCGCCTGTTTAACAGCATTGATTATTCTACCGGGCATTGAACCAACATATGTTCTTCTGTGACCCATAATATCGGCTTCATCCTGTATTCCACCCAAAGAAACTCTAGTGTATTTTCTTCCCGTTGCCTCTGCAATTGATCTGCCGATAGAGGTTTTTCCTACGCCCGGAGGGCCGACAAGACAAATTATATGAGGAGGATTTTTACCTGATAGTTTCTTTACAGCAAGGTTCTCAATTATAGTCTCTTTAACTTTTTTTAGGCCATAATGATCTCTGTCAAGAATCTTTCTCGCCTTGTTTAAATCAATGGTTTCCTTAGATTTTTTATCCCAGGGAAGTTCAAGACAAGTATCAATGTAAAGTCTTATAACGCTGGCCTCATGAGAACCATAAGGCATTTTTTGAAGCTTATCACACTCTTTCAAGAGCTTTGTTTTTGCTTCCTCAGGGATATTTCTTGAGCTGATAGAAGTCCTGAGTTCGTCTGCCTCTTCCTCGGGTGAATCATCTTCCCCAAGTTCTGAAGCTATAACCTTCATTTGCTCTCTTAGAACATATTCACGCTGATTTTCGTCAATATTCTCTTGCGCTTTCTGCATTATCTCTGACTCTATTTTGAAAACAGCAAGCTCGTCTTCAATGAACTTATACAGCATTTCGATTCTTTTAAACGGGTGAATTTCCTCGAGAACCTCCTGCTTAGCTGTAAAGGTCAGGTTAGAATTTGAAGCAATATAATCCGCAACAGCGCCGCAACTTGCGTTCTCCAAAGTTGCTGTAAAGTCGTTTGGGTTTCCTTTAAGAGCACTTGCATACTCGCCAAACAAAGATACAGTGTTGCGTATAAAGGCAACATCCTTTGCAGATGGCTTATATTCAACGTCCTTGCACGGATTTACATTTGTGGCAATAAAGGGATTAAACTGTGTAAAGCTAATTACCTGTGCACGGTAAAGACCTGTAACCTGAACCTTTATAGAGTCTTCCGAGTCACTTATAATCTGGCGAATTCTCGCAACAGTACCAACCTCATAGAGATTATCACTGCTCGGGTCTTCGGTATCTAAATTTCTTTGTGTCAACAGAAAGATCATTCGATTACTCTCTAATGATCTTCTTATTGCATTTACTGACTTTCTTCGGGATACATCAAATTGTATTGCCATATCAGGGAATACAACAAGTCCTCTAAGAGCAAGTACAGGCAAATTTAATTCATAGTTATTATCTGGCATAATTATAATAAAAGCCTTTCTTTTTCAGTTGGGCATATCAACTTTAACCGAATCGGTCAAGTCATTAAGTTAATTAATCTCAATAATTCTGTAGTGTTAGACTAAGAAAGAAAAAAGACTGTGTGCAAAAAGCAAGCACAGTCTTTCACTAATCGGAGCTCACTCTGCTTTGCTTGCGAATAGCAGAGTGAGCGAACGATTAAAAATCAGCAAAATGTAAATCCAAACTTCTTCTGGTGATAATCTTTAATCCTTAAAGCAAGAACTGTCTGTACTTAAACCTTAGGCAGTTGTGTTCTTTCTGGATTTTCTCTTTGGATTAACAGAAATCTGTATTTTTACAGGTGCTCTATTCGGATCTTTCACCAATTCAGGATCTGTTCCCTCGTTAACAACAGAATCTGTAATAGTTACTTTCTCGATAGTTGGATCGGAAGGAATGCTGTACATCAAAGGTGTAAGAATACCTTCAACTATCGAACGAAGTCCTCTTGCACCGGTTTTCCTATCCAAAGCCTTCTGAGCTATAGCCTTTAAGGCGTCATCAGTAAACTCAAGAGTTACTCCGTCAAGCTTAAGCAATTTCTTATACTGAGCCGTAAGAGAATTTTTAGGCTCAGTGAGAATTCTTACCAAAGCATCAACATCGAGTTCATCAAGAGTTGTGATTACAGGAAGTCGTCCGACAAGCTCGGGAATCAATCCGAATTTAACCAAATCATGAGGTGTAACCTCTTTGATGACATTAATCTTATTCTCCGATTTGCTTGAAACAGAACCTGTAAAGCCTAGCACCGTTGAAGCGGATCGCTTTTCGATTAACTTATCGATTCCGTCAAATGCTCCGCCACAAATAAACAGAATATTAGATGTATCAATAAGTATATTATCTCCCATCGGGTGTTTTCTACCGCCTTTAGCCGGTACCGATGAAGTTGTACCTTCAAGTATCTTAAGCAAAGCCTGTTGTACGCCCTCACCACTTACATCTCTTGTAATTGAAGTGCTCTCGGATTTTCTTGTGATTTTATCTATCTCGTCGACATAGATAATTCCACGCTCTGCCTTGTCAATATCAAAATCTGCAGCCTGAATCAGTCTAAGCAGAATATTTTCAACATCGTCACCGACATATCCAGCTTCAGTAAGGGTAGTTGCATCGGCAATGGCAAAAGGAACATCCAAAATTCTCGCCAAAGTTTGAGCAAGATATGTTTTTCCCACGCCTGTCGGGCCTAAAAGCAACACATTGCTCTTTCCGAGCTCGACATCATCTTTACCGAAAGCAACTCTCTTATAATGATTGTAAACAGCTACAGAAAGAGCAATTTTAGCGTTATCCTGTCCGATTACATATTCATCAAGCTTTTCTTTAATCTGCTGCGGTTTAAGCAACGTCTTAAATTTTTCCTTAGTTGCCGGAGTTTCGATAGGCATTTCGTCTTCATCAATTATGCTCATACATATATTTACGCATGAATCGCAGATATATGTACCGGGCTGAGTTCCGGCAATTAATTTTTTGGCTCTAGATTGCGGTTTGCCGCAAAAAGAGCAATAAATATCTTCGTTCATTAAAGTTTTTCCTTTAATAATCAGCGTTTTTCAATTATCTTATCAATCAAACCGTAATCGAGTGCTTCCTGAGCAGTCATCCAATTGTCACGCTCTGTATCGCGTGCTATTGTCTCGTATGACTGTCCAGTTTTTTCAGAAAGAATATTATTAAGTCTCTTCTTAATAGCTAAAATATGTTCTGCCTGAATCTGAATATCGGTTGCCTGACCCTGTGCTCCTCCACTCGGCTGGTGAATCATAATTTCACTGTTGGGAAGAGCTATTCTCTTTCCTTTTGCTCCTGCAGCAAGAAGGAAAGCTCCCATACTTGCAGCCATGCCCATGCAAATTGTAGAAACATCGCACTTAATGTACTGCATAGTATCATAAATTGCCATACCGGCTGTGATAACTCCGCCCGGGCTGTTTATATAAAGGCAAATATCCTTTTCAGGATCCTGACCTTCAAGATAGAGAAGCTGGGCACACACAACGCTTGCAGAAGCATTGTTAACTTCTTCATTGAGCATTATGATTCTATCATTTAATAATCTGGAGAATATATCGTAGGATCTTTCTCCTCTGCTTGTCTGTTCAACAACATATGGTACTAAACTCATATTTAACTCCTTCCGCAATAAAATTGCTCTTGGTAAAGACATAGCCAATCGCATTTGGCTGCAATTGGCATCTGTCTAAAAATCTTATGTAAATAAATTATTCTTCTGTCTTGATAACAGCGTTGTCTCTGACAAATGTTACTGCCTTTTCATTTGTGATATCAGCCTTGAGCTGCTTAGCGTCAACGACGTTCTTAACCTCTTCAACCTTCATCTCGTAGGTCTCAGCAAGCTTATTGTACTCGTTCTCAACATCCTCATCAGATGCCTCAATTCCCTCAAGAGCGACAATCTTCTCGAGAGCAAGTCTTACCTTAACATTTTTCTCAGCCTGATCCTTGAACTGCTCACGGATTGTCTCAGGTGTGAGTCCTGTGTACTTGAGATATGTCTGAATATCAAGGCCCTGAGACTGGAGACGGTAAGCGAAGTTGTTTACGCTCTCATCAATCTCGTTCTCATACATCTGCTCAGGAATCTCAGCCTCAAGCTTCTCAATAAGAGTATCGATAATCTGGTTATCAACCTCAGCCTTTGCTGCATCCTCTCTCTTTGTCTCAAGATCGGATCTGATGCTTGCCTTGTACTCATCAAGAGTATCGCAATCGGAAACATCCTTAACGAACTCATCGTCAATCTCAGGAAGCTCTTTAGCCTTGAGCTCGTGAAGCTTAATCTTAAATACTGCCTCTTTGCCCTTAAGTTCCTCTGCCTGATAATCCTCGGGGAATGTTACATTGATATCAAACTCGTCTCCGATCTCGTGACCGACGATCTGATCCTCGAAGCCGGGGATAAACTGACCTGCGCCGAGTGAAAGCTCATAGTTCTCTGCCTTGCCGCCTTCAAATGCTACGCCGTCTACAAATCCCTCAAAGTCGATAACTGCTGTATCGCCTGTGTAAGCTGCACGGTTGTCAACATTTACCATTCTGGAGTTTCTGTCCTGAACCTTTTTGATCTCGTTGTCAACATCCTCGTCTGTAACAGGAGCAACATGCTTTGTTACCTCGATGCCCTTATAGCCGTCAATGTTAACCTCAGGCTTAACAATAACAGTCTGCTTAAAGATAAAGCCGTTCTCTTTGCTTGTCTCAACAACATCCATATCTGTTACAGCAACGACATCAAGCTCACTTGCATCGATAGCAGCAATAACAGCAGGTCTGTAAAGGCTGTCAACAGCTGACTCGAAGAAAATTCCTTCTCCGTACATCTTCTCGCAAACAGCTTTGGGAGCTTTACCCTTTCTGAATCCGGGAACATTTATGTTTTTAACTTCCTTGCGATATGCAGCATTAACGGCAGCGTTAAAATCATCTGCAGGTACTTCAATCTCAAGCTCGAATTTATTTGTGTCTACTTTAGTTTTTGATTTAAGATTCATTTTCTACTTTCCTTTCAATATGCATTTACAAGAAATACATGTCACATTATGCTGTATCAACAGCAGTTACCATTATAACACAGCAGAAATGACTTTTCCACTAAAAATTATATTTTTTTCAATATTACCGCAAAATTTACAATTTATTCTTTTTTAATCAGTAAAGGGCAAAAATTGAGATAGTCGCAAGAAATCAAGTGCATTTTAATGCCCTCATACTCGCCCGTTATTGCTTTTTTTGCGGCTTGCGTTCCATGAATATGTCCGAAATAGCATTCGGAAATTTCATATTCTTTCAGTACATCCAAAATCTCACGACATGAATAAATATCATATACCGGAGGATAATGTAGAAAAACTATCGGCTTCAATTTCTTGTTGAAACAATCTTCTATAGACGCCTTTAGTCTTCCTACCTCACGATTGACGATTTTCTTATCCTCGTCACTTTCGGAATTATACATCCAACCTCTTGTTCCGCATATGCCGACATCTCCTACCTGACAAGAAGAATTAAACACTATCGACATATCGCCAAAACCATTTTTCTCGAGGTAAGCGTTAATTTTTGATTTCGTTGACCACCAGTAATCGTGATTTCCTTTTAAAAAGAGCTTTTTCCCGGGCAAAGAATGAATAAACTCAAAATCTTTTATTGTTTCTTCAAGTTTCATTGCCCAAGAAATATCGCCTGCAATTACTATTGTGTCATCATCTTTCACTAAGGCTCTCCAGTTATCTTCAAGTCTCTGAACATAATTGTTCCAACCCTTAAAAACATCCATAGGTTTGTTTGTGCCAAGCGAAAGATGCAAATCAGCGATTGCGTAAATTGCCATAAAATCAGTTCAATCCAAGCTTTGTGAGCACAAAGTCTTTTATTGTATCCTTGTCACAGCTGTTATTGAATCTGATTTCTTTGTTTTTCAAATTCATAAGCGGCAACGGAGCTTCTGTACCTGTGCCCTCGGAAAGTGCCTCAACACACTCGTAGTCGTCACTCGGAACCTTATGACCCAAAGCCGCAAGAACACTCGGAGAGAATTTGTAAGCGCTTGCAGTTGATGCAATTATTGTCGGTGTTTCATCATTTGTTGCATCAAAATAGTCATTGTAAACCTTAAATGCAACTGCAGTATGGGTATCCATAAGGTAGTTAAAATCAGAGTAATATCGGTCGATAGTTTGTTTTGTCTGCTCGTCATCACAGCATCCCGCATCAAACAAGCTCTGGATTTCATCTTTAAGCTTATCCGGAACAGTATAAGTGCCGTCTGTAGCCAAAGCTTTCATAAGATCGTTAACAAGCTGAGAATCTTCTCCGCTCAAATGATAAAGAAGTCTTTCGAGGTTAGAAGAAACAAGAATGTCCATAGACGGTGAAATTGTAGTGAAGAAAGATCTGTTTACATCATATTTGCCGGTCTTAATGAAATCGGTAAGAACGTTGTTGGAATTTGATGCGCAAATGAATTTGGAGATATTGATTCCCATTCTCTTTGCATAATATGCCGCAAGAATATTACCAAAGTTTCCGGTAGGAACAACAACATTTACAGGGGACGAAAGCGACTCTATCTCACCGTTTTTATAGAGATCCAAGTAAGAAGAAACATAGTAGATAACCTGCGGAAGGAGTCTTCCCCAGTTAATTGAGTTTGCACTTGAGAACATCATAGAGTTGTCGGCAAGCATCTTTTTGATTTCTTTATCGGTAAAAATCTTCTTGACCTGGGTCTGGCAGTCGTCAAAGTTACCCTTTACGGCACAAACACAAACATTATTTCCTTCCTGAGTAATCATCTGTCTCAACTGCATTGCACTGACGCCGTTATCGGGATAGAAAACCATGATTTTTGTGTTTTCAACATCCTTAAATCCTTCAAGTGCAGCTTTACCAGTATCGCCCGATGTTGCTACAAGAATAACGGCTGTTTTTCCTTCATAGTTTTTCTTAAGAGATGTTGTCAAAAGATAAGGGAGAATCTGCAAAGCCATATCCTTAAAAGCACAAGTCGGGCCATGCCACAGCTCCAAAGAATATATGTTTTTTGCTCCGTCGCTGATTTTAACAATTTTAGTCGGTTCGGAGTTTTCAAATTTCTCGGCTTTATAAGCATTATCAACGCAATAAGCAATCTCATCCTCTGAAAAATCAGAGAGATAAAGTTTCAATATTTCCTTTGCTCTTCCGTAATAATCCATCTCAGCCAGACGGGTTAGATCGTCTTTGATCGAAGGAATGCTGTCCGGAACAAAAAGTCCGCCCTCCTCGGAAATTCCCTGAGAGATAGCCTGAGAAGCAGTTACTTTAAGTTTGTCATTTCTTGTGCTTTTGTATAACATAGCTGATACCTCCTGGTAATAAATGCTTATTTAATTTCAGTTAAGCCCAAAGGCAGACCTGATATAGTCAATGGAGTCAATACGTTTACCGACTGTATAGACAGCGGCAACATCAAACCTAGGTTGCAGATCACAATCATTTTTCATTAAAAAGAATTGTGCTGTCTTAATAATCTTAATTTGTTTTGACTTAGTAACAGCTTCAAAAGGTGTTGTAAGTCCGTCTTTCTTTCTCGCTTTTACTTCGACAAACACAATAAAGTCTTTGTCCTTTACAATTAAATCTATCTCACCATATCTGCTGTGATAATTTCTTGCAACTATTTCATAGCCATGGTGCGCCAAATAATCGGCTGTAAAATCCTCGGCTATTTTTCCTGTCGAATTGTCAGGCATTATTTTTCATCTCCGCCGAGAATTTTCTTCAAAAAACTCATTCTGTGTATTTCACACGGGCCGTACTCTCTCAAAGCTTCAACATGAGCTTTAGTTCCATATCCCTTATGCTTCGCAAATGCATACTGAGGGTACTTTTTATCCATTTCATACATGAATCTGTCCCTTGATACCTTTGCGAGAATGGACGCAGCCGCTATTGACGGAACTTTAGCATCACCTTTGACTACAGTCTCAGTCGGAATATCGAGTTTAGGATCTCTGTTACCGTCAACAAATGCAAAATCTGGAGATGCCTTCATATTTTCAACTGCTCTTCTCATAGCCAAAAAAGTAGCTTGCAAAATGTTGATTTCATCGATTTCTTTTTCCGAAGCCACGCCGATACCGTAAGCCACCGCTTCTTGGGTTATAACATCAAAAAGCTTTTCTCTTTTTTTCTCGGACAATTTTTTTGAGTCATTTAAGCCGTCTATAACAATCCCATACGGAAGGATTACCGCTGCGGCATACACCGGCCCCGCTAACGGACCTCTGCCCGCTTCATCAATTCCGCATACCAATTCATATCCGTTATCAAGTGCGGATTTCTCATATTCATATGTCATAGATAACACCTTTATAACTGTTCAAGCGTTATACATCCAAGTTTTGCGGATCTGAATTCGTCAAGAACAGCTATTGCCGCTCTTTCAGTATTAATCTCGCCGCCGGAAACAAGCATTCCGCGTTTTTTTCCGATAGCTTTGAGAATTTCATATCCGTCTGTCTCAGAGATATTCTCGATTTCTGTCTTATAACGGGTGTTAATCGCATCCGGATAAAGCTTAGCTATTGTTTCAAGAAGTCTTGAAGCCAACGCCTCAACGTCAACAACATCGTCCTTTACGGCACCTGTAAAAGCGAGATGTTCGCCGACTGTTTTGTCGTCAAATTTCGGCCACAACACACCGGGAGTATCAAGCAGTTCAAAACCTTTTCCGATAGTGAACCATCTGTTCTCTCTGGTTACACCGGGGCGATCCTGAACTTCAGCTTTACCGTTCTTTCCGCTCAAACACATTCTGTTTATTAAAGAAGATTTGCCGACATTCGGAATTCCGACTATCATTATTCTGATAGGTCTTCCAACCATTCCTTTTCGGTTCCAAGCCGCTATTTGCTCCGATAAAACCTCTTTACATGCCGGCAGAATAGCTTTGAGACCTCTTCCGCTTTTGCAATCCACGGGCAACGCTGTAACATTTTTACTTTTGAAATAAGCTATCCATTCGTTTGTGCAACGCTTATCTGCGATGTCGCACTTATTCATCAAAACTATTTTGGGCTTGTTATTGATAATTGATTTCAAAACAGGGTTTCTGCTGCTAACAGGTATTCTTGCGTCTATTATTTCTGCAACAATATCAACCTGTTTTAGACTTTTTTCAATCTGTCGCCTTGTTCGGGTCATATGGCCCGGAAACCACTGTATATATTGGGCTTCACTCATATTTTTATTTCCTTATTATTCAGTTTTTCCGATTCTGGAAAAAGGATATATTCTGAGAACGGATTTTCCTAAAATTTTCTCGGTAGGAATTGTACCGACCTCTTCATAACGACTGTCAAGAGAAACAACTCTGTTATCACCCAAGACAAATACGCAGCCTTCAGGAACCGTCAGTGGAAATCTTGATGCATCCTGGTCGCTTGTATAAGTTATTCCGTTCTCAACATCAAACTGTGTATTATCCAATTCTTGACCGTCAACATAAACCGAACCAGTAGAATTGTCGATATCAACTGTTTGCCCTTCGGTGGCTATAACTCGTTTTATTATGGGCTTTTCCAATGCATCGATTATTACCACTACGTCGCCTTGCTTTATCTCTCCTGTGATTGTCGTGACAATCAGCCTATCGCCGTCATAATAATTATCAAACATTGACTCTCCGCTGACGGTAATCACTCTGAAAAGAAAAGAAAACAAAACAACTATAAGCATAATGGCAACAGCCAACTCTTCAAGCCATTCGAATATATCTTTTGCTGTTTTTTTTGAATTTTCCATACTACTAAAATTTTATATAGCAAAAAAGGGACAAAGAATGTCCCTTTAGCCAAAAATCAAATTATTTAATCTGCTCTTTAACCTTTGCTGCCTTACCAACTCTGTTACGGAGATAATAAAGCTTAGCTCTGCGGACTTTACCTCTACGTATGATTGTAACATCCTTAACGTTCGGGGAATGAATCGGGAATACTCTCTCGACACCTACGCCATAAGAAACACGGCGAACTGTGAATGTCTCAGCAACTCCGGAACCCTTACGTGCGATAACTGTTCCCTCAAAGTACTGAACTCTTTCCTTGTCACCCTCGCGGATGTTAACACCGATACGAATTGTATCACCGATGTTGAACTGTGGGATCTCTGCTTTAACAGAATCCTGTGCAATAAGTTTTAATGCGTCCATTTGATCTTTCCTCCAAATTTTCTTGACATTCTTGCGTAAGCAGAGGACTGTCAGTTTCAATATTTCGACTTTGTCGAATTATGAATCCCATCAGCAGTATTTGAGGAGCTGACGGATTTCAAATGCCTAAAGATAATATCACAAAAATCCGAATAATGCAAGCAATTTCAAAGAATTTCTTTCATTTTATTTTAACACTATAACAAGAGCACAGCCGTTATTTACCATTATCTCTGCCTTGTCCTCGGTTATCTCATTGCTTACTCCCATTAAAGTATCTCCGACTTTAAGGTCTTCTCTGTTAAGCGGATATTTAAGTCCAACATAAGTAAGAGTACAGGTATTTGTTCCAAAAGGAAAAACTGACACGGTTTTTCCCTTCATCTCCGTTAATGTGAGTTTTCTGCCTTTAAGCAAGAAAGTCTGAGACTTGTTATCTACCATAACCGCAAATCCTCCCTTGTTTGCTATGAACAGCATAACATTATAATTAGCGATTGTGTGATCTGCTCTTTCTCCGCCGTTTCCGCCTATAATAATAAACTCACGGCATCCCAAATGAATACCGAGCATAGCCGCATACATAGTATCGGTTACATCCTTTTCTGCCGGCAACACGTGCACTTTATCGGACGGATTCGGTTTTTTCTTCGCCGAATCAAAATCACCTACGATATAATCAGGCTCAATGTTATACTTCTGTGCGGTCTCATATCCGGCATCAGCGCATATAACCAAATAGTCCTTAGGGTTAAATTCTTCAAATAAGCTGCCATCTTCAAGTGGAACTGCGCTTATTATCATACATTTATTTAATTCTGCCATTCTTTTATGTCCTTTATTTCGTTATACATACTAACGTAACTTTCAAATCTGGATCTCGGTATTTCGCCTGCATTTACAGCTTCGATTATCGCACAACCTTTTTCTGAAGTATGCGAGCAAGAAGTAAATTTGCAACAACCGATGTACGGTTCAAACTCACGAAAACCTCTATACAGTTGAGTTCTGTCTTTCATATTGTATTTTTCAATATCAAAAGTAGAAAATCCAGGAGTATCAACCACATAAGAATTTTCAGCAATCTTGAAAAGCTCAACATGTCTGGTAGTATGCTTTCCGCGGCCTAATTTTTTGCTTGTTTCTCCCGTTTGCAAAAAAAGTTCGGGATTAATTCGATTTATTATCGTAGATTTTCCGACGCCCGAATTACCTGTAAACGCCGATACGGAATTAAGAAGCAAAACTTTAATCTCTTCAATGCAATCCTCATTTTCGGGAGAAGATTCGAGAACTTTAATACCAATTCCGCTGTAAATCTTTTTTAATTCTTCCACCGATAACAAGTCGGTTTTTGAGATAATTAAGATGGGTTCAATCTGATTCATCTCTGCCGCCGCAATTGTTTTATCGATAATCAACAAGTTTGGGCTTGGATCGGTAGTTGATACAACAATGAAAAGCTTATCAATATTAGCAACAGGGGGCCTTACAAGCGCATTTTTTCTTTCTTCGATAAAATCAATCGATGCGGTTTCATCCTCCATGTGGGAGATTTTAACTTTATCTCCCACAAGAGGCGTAATTCTATTTTTTCTGAAAATTCCTCTGGGTTTACAAGGATATATTTTGCCATCGGACGCATATACATTGTAAAAACCGCCGAGACTTCGGATAATCTTACCCGTCAAAAATTCGTTGCTCATTTACTGTGCATCCTCATAATAAGAGCTGTCAGAGTCCTCGCTGCTTGATTCCGGTTCGGGAGTAATAATCTCTGTTTCGTAAGGATACTGGTAATAATCCGTAATACTTCCCATATCATAGTTTGCAACACAAGTGACATAATCAGAGCCGTTAAGCGTTGCCACAATATTCTGTGAACCGCTTGATCCACTAAATGTTACGGAATATGTTGAAGAATACGCAGGATTTACATATGTATCGGTAGAAAGTGTACCATCGCAATAAATCTTAAGGTTCAAATCCTCATTAACGCCGGAAGGCAAGCTGATTGTAAGAGAAACATTGGTTTCTCCTCTTGCAACAACAAGATTAATGGAAGAACCCTTCGAAACACTTGCTCCGACATCAGGTGAACAAGAAAGCACTGTGTTTGCGTCCAAGGAACTGCTGTCATCATAAGTAACGGAACCAACGTTAAGTCCCGCTTCATTGAGAAGCGTTACGGCATAATCATATGAAGAATACAAAATTGACGGAACCGTGACCTGTGTTTCGGACGGACCAGAACTTACATAAACAGTTACGGTATCGCCTGAATAAACAGTTGAACCGGCTGCGGGGTCTGTGCGGATGACATTTCCGGATTCTACAGAATCACTGTTTTGAGTTTGAATTTCGTAGTTAAGTCCGTTATCGGAAAGATTGCTGATTGTATCTGCCTGAGAATAATTTGTAAAATCGGGCATAACAAGGGCAGTTTTTTCGCTTTGTGCCGCTCTGTTGACAACAAGAGTTACTTCTTTTCCCTTTTTTACATTTTTACCGCCATTAGGTGACTGACGGATAACCTCTCCTTCCGCTTTCGTGGAATCGGATTGGGTTTGTATTGTAAATTTAAAATCACTGTAATCGGAATTGTTTGCTATCTGAGAGTCATAATTCATTCCGACAAAATTAGGAAGCAATACAAGGCTTGTGTCCTCAGTATTTGAGTTTTGAACTAAACTGTAAACGGAATATGCGCCAACAGCAACCACAACTATCAATAATGCGGCAACTATACCTTTAAGAATGCTTGAACCCTTTGCGTGACGCTTGGATTTTTCAAGCTCAACCTCGTACTCATAATCGTCCTCATAAACCGGTGCGGTACGTGTAGAGTTTCTTTTGGTAGGTTTGGCATTATTATAAAGGTTTACCTGTCTTGTTGCTCCGAAATCCTCCTGGAAAGAATATCCGAATGTAAGCGTGGGATTTGCTTTAAAGCGCTCAATATCGTTAAGCATATCTCCCGCAGACTTGAATCTGTTGGACGGATTTTTCTCCATCGCCTTCATTGTAATTTCTTCAAGTCCGACGGGGATTTGAGGATTTATAGATCTCGGTTTTACAGGTTCAGCCTGAAGCTGCATTATGGCTACCGAAACGGCGTTATCGGCTTCAAACGGCAACTGTCCCGTAAGCATTTCATACATAATTACGCCCACGGAATAAATATCCGCTTTATCGCTTGTAAATTCTCCCTTAGCTTGCTCAGGCGCAATGTAGTGAACAGAACCTAGCGCTTTGTCCGTCATCGTTGTTGTCTCATTTTGAGAAAAACGCGCAATTCCGAAATCAGTTACCTTTATTGTTCCGTTTTGCAGAAGCATAATATTCTGCGGCTTAATATCTCTGTGAATAATACCCTTGCCGTGAGCATGCTGCAAAGCCTTGAGAATTTGTGTTGTGAAATGAAGAGCTTCTTTCCACGGAAGAGCTCCGTTATGAGATATGTAGTCCTTAAGTGTTATACCGTCAATATACTCCATGACAATATACTGAATTCTGTCACCGAAGCTGACATCATAAACCTTAACTATATTGGGATGGTTAAGTACTGCGATAGCCTTGGATTCATTTCTGAATCTCTTTAAAAACTCAGCATTGCCAGAAAATTCTTCCTTAAGTATTTTAATGGCAACCCATCGGTTTTCCTGATTATCATAAGCACGGTAAACATATGCCATTCCGCCAACTCCGAGAAGTTGGTGGATTTCATATCTACCGTCCAATCTTTTGCCTAAATAGTTTTCCATTCTGCTTCACCCTTCAATAACTATAGTTGTAACTGTAACATTATCGACACCGCCACACCTGAGAGCAAAATTGATTAGTTTCTCAGGTAATTTTTCACTTTCAGTATTTGCGGCAAACTCTTTCAGCACCTTGTCTGTCAAATAATCTCCTAATCCGTCGGTACATATAATAATTTCGTCTCGGGGCTTTAAATCATAGGAGTTAACCTCGGGTTCAACACAAGAATGAACCCCCAAAGACTTGGTAATTATATTTTTTTGCGGATGAAGCCTTGCCTCATCCTTTGTCAGTTGTCCGTGATTAACAAGGTTTTGTACATAGGAATGATCCGTTGTAATCTGCGTGACGTTATTATCCGAATACAAATATGCTCTGCTGTCTCCAATATGTCCGATAAAAAGCTTATTTCCTTTAATGACAGCAAGAACCGCTGTTGTTCCCATGCCACGATATTCCTTTGTTTCAATCGCCTTTTGCCAAACGGCAGAGTTGGCTTTTTGAAAACTGTTGTTTATCATACCGAGTATTTCTTCATCAGATAAATCTTCGCTCAACTCGGTATCGAAATATTCTTCTATTGTCTCGGCAGAAAGATTGCTTGCAACATCTCCGCCGTTAACGCCACCCATTCCGTCACAAACAAGAGACCAACCAAAGTTATTGTTTATAAGTTTGTTTCTATAGGTGTCCTGATTGTTTTTCCTCTTAAATCCGACATTTGTTTCACCGTAAATTTTCATTAAATCCTCCCGGTGTCAAGGGCTTTGCCTTTAAGCTGTCCGCAAGACGCTTCTATATCAGATCCTAATGTTCGCCTTATAGTAGCGGTATATCCGCGTTCCGAAAGTATTTTGACAAATTTATTTAATCTGTCAGTATTGCTCTTTTTATATCCTGTACCGGTAACATCATTTACAGGTATCAAATTAACATGAGCGATTATTCCTTTAAGTTTCGATGCAAGCTCTTTAGCGTGGGCATCACTGTCGTTTTTGCCGCTTATCATAGCATATTCAAAAGAAATTCTTTTGTTTGTCTTTTGGCAGTAATATCTGCAAGCCTCTAAAAGCGCCTCAACATTCCAGCGTTTGTTTATCGGCATCATGGAATCTCGAAGCTCATCGTTCGGAGCATGTAAAGAAACCGAAAGTGTAAGCTGCAAATTTTTATCTGCAAGCTCGTATATTCTGTTAACCAAACCGCACGTGGAAAGTGAGATGTGACGCATTCCTATATTAAGCCCGTTGGAATCGGACACAAGCTCCAAGAATTTAACTACATTATCATAATTATCGAGCGGCTCTCCCATTCCCATAAGAACAATGTTTGAAATTCTCTCTCCTATGTCCTTTTGAGCCGTCATTACCTGAGAAAGCATTTCCGACGGCAAAAGATTTCTTGTGAATCCGTTTTTTCCCGTTGCGCAAAAATTACATCCCATTTTGCATCCGACCTGTGACGAAATGCAAATTGAATTTCCGTGATGATATTTCATAACTACCGCTTCGATATAATCTCCGTCATAAAGCTTATAGAGATATTTTACCGTTCCGTCAAGCTTTGAGACTCGCTTCAATTCTATTTGACAACCCGGAATAACATAAAGCTCATTTAATTTTGCTCTTAACTCTTTGGAAATATTGGTCATCTCATCAAATGACCCGACAGAAGAATGAATCCACTTGTATATTTGATCTGCTCTGAATTTGGGAAGCCCGACTTCTTTGATTTCAGCTCGCAACTCCTCAAGATTCATCGATTTAATGTCTTTTTTTCCGTCAATTATATACATACTATTTCCTTCTGAATTTTGCAACAAAAAATCCGTCACAATCATTAAATGGCATAATCGTCAACTGATTTTTCGGCTCCTCCACAAATCTCGGAACCGAAAAATTAATATCTTCAGGATAAAAATCCTTATTGTTCGCAAGAAATTTATCGGCTACTTCTCCGTTTTCCTTTGGATTCAGCGTGCAAGTCGAATAGAACAAATATCCGCCTGATTTTACAAACTTAGCAGAATTTTCAAGAATCTCGTATTGAATATCAGGCAAACCTTCTACCGACTCCAAAGTCTTGTATCTTATCTCGGGCTTTCTGCGAATAGTTCCGAAGCCAGAGCACGGGGCATCACAAAGCACTCTGTCAGCAACTATTCCGTGAGTGTCGCTTTTAGCGGCATCACGAACAAATGCATGAATATTGCTAATTCCAAGTCGCTTTGCACCGTTAAATATAAGCTTAACTCTGCCTTTATACAAATCATAAGAATACACAGTTCCGGTATTGTTCATTTTTTCGGACAAAGTAAAGCTTTTTCCTCCGGGTGCGGCACATACATCAACCAGTATTTCTTCCTCATTCGGATCTACTATTTCACAAAGATACTGAGAAGATAAATCCTGAACATGGAATAATCCGTCTTCATACTGCTGTAATTTTGTTAAATCACCGCTTGAATTTAACATGCAAGTATATGGCATATTTTTATACTGCTTTACCGTTATAGCGGAATCCGCAAATGAAGCCAAGAAATCAGTCAGCGCCGTCTTAGTGTTATTAACTCTGCAATAGATTTTAGACTTTTCTTGAACCGATTCAAGAATCTTCAGTGTGTTTTCTTCTCCGTAAGCTTTTTTCCACATAGAAATAAGTTCATGCGGAACCGAAAACTTAATTTCAAGGTTATCGGGAAGAGTGATTTCATCTTTTTTTCTTATTATGTTTCTAAGCACCGCATTAATGAAAGACGCGTTACATTTATAATGCTTAGCCAGTTCAACACATTCATTAACGGCGGCGGATTCAGGAATCTTATCAAGAAAGAAAATTTGATAACAACCTATTTGGAGAATTGTCCTTGTTGTCTCGGAAAGCTTCATGCTCTTGTTTTTAAGAAACAACGATATATAGTAATCAAGTCTTATTTTATTTTCAAGAACTCCGTAAAAGATTATGCTTGCAAGCGCACTGTCTCTTTTATCAAGTCCGTGTTTTTTTAAGCATTTGTCAATGACTATATTGGAATAGCCCTCATTCTCCGAAACTTGAAGCAAAGCTTCAAGTGCGGTTGCACGTGATCCTGTTATCATATTTCTCACTTTCAATAAAGACAAGAGTCATCATTTATCGGGTGTCCTACCAAAAATGCGTCTCCCGTCATTCTTTTTCCGTTCTCAAGTTGTACTTCAAGCAATTGTAATGCGCTTTCTCCGCAATACACGCATAAGTGCTTATTGTTAACAAACAGCTTACCAGCTTGACCTTTACCATCAATTACTTTTGTTCTATGAATTTTAATAGCTTTCTCACCAAAATGAGAAGAGGCACAAGGCCACGGATTAAGTCCTCTTACCTGATTATGTATCTCCAAAGCCGATTTATTCCAATCTATCGGAGATAATGCTTTCGTTATCATAGACGCATAGCTTGATTCATTTTCATCTTGCTTTTGCGGTGTTACTGTGTTATTAACCAAAGCGTCAAGAGTATCCGTAAGTAAATCCGCACCTATAACAGAAAGTCGGTCAAAAAGCTCGCCGGCTGTTTCGTCAGGGAGAATTTCAACCTCTTTTTTCAGAAGCATATCTCCTGTATCAAGGCCCTTGCCCATATACATGGTAGTTACTCCCGTAACCTTATCGCCGTTCAAGACAGACCACTGTATCGGAGCTGCTCCACGGTACTTCGGTAAAAGTGAACCGTGAACATTTATGCAGCCATACTTGGGAATGTTAAGAATTGACTCCGGAAGTATTTTACCGTAAGCCGCAACGACAATAACCTCTGGGTTTTGCTCCTTAATCAAGTTAACCACTGCCTCGTCTTTGAGAGTTGTCGGCTGAAATACCTCTATATTGTTTTCTAAAGCAAGCTCTTTCACGGGAGGAAACTGCATTTTATGTCCTCTGCCCTTTGGCTTGTCAGGTTGAGTAAAAACAGAGACAACATCATAATTTTTGTCTAAGAGCTTTTTTAAAGTCGGTACGGCAAAATCAGGCGTACCCATAAAAACAACCTTCAAATCAGTTTTCCTCTTCTTCGCTTTCGTCGGCACTTCTCAATTCTTCGGGATCAACCATTCTGCTTGCTCTTTTAACAAAGCAAATTCCGTCCAAATGGTCTATCTCATGGCATAATGCTCTTGCAAGGAGTTCTTCTCCCTCTACCTCGAACCACTCACCGTTTTTATTCTGAGCTCTTACTTTTACATGATTCGGTCTTTCAACCATTCCGTATTCTCCGGGGAAAGACAAACAACCTTCCACTCCGTCCTGTGTTCCCGATGTTTCGATTATCTCGGGATTAACCAAATCGATTCTGCCTTCACCAACATCTATAACGCAAAGACGGCGCATCATACCAACCTGAGGGCCTGCAATGCCCACGCCGTCAGCATCTTGCATTGTTTCATACATATCATCAAGCAAAACCTCAAGTTTGTGGTCAAATTTCTCTACCGGTCTGCACACCTTGGTGAGGATAGGGTCACCGTCTTTTACAATATTACGAAGTGCCATACTGTTCCTTTCATCATTCAATAATTATCATTTGGATTTGTATCAATAAAAACAGATACATTTTTGAATTCTCTTAGTTTCAAAAAGCTCCTGTAAACATCTGATAACAACTCCCTGTATTGTTTGTTAGATTTCGTCTTTATAATGATTTTGTATCTGAATCTTCTTCCCATTTTGTACACAGAAGCCTCTGTCGGAGGATATATTCTGATGGGATGATTCGGAAGTCTCTCCCTGAAAACTTCAGCCATAAGCTTTGCAAAACTTATCGGTGCGGTTTTCACAAGAGTTTCGTCCGCAGAGCTGAATCCTATAACATTTATATCACAAAACGGCGGATATAACAGCTTGCGGCGAAAATCAATTTCAAGCCCGTAAAAAGCCGAATAATTCTGACTTTTAGCCAATTGAATATATGCATTTCCGGGTTGTTCCGTCTGTATCAGAGCAGTTCCTTTATATTTGCCTCTGCCTGATCTTCCGATAACCTGAGTGATTAAATCAAAAGTTCTTTCACCGCAACCGTAATCCTCGGCATACAACATCTGATCAACATTAAGCACACAGACAAGCGTAACATTTTCAAAATTCAAGCCTTTGGACACCATCTGTGTTCCGACCATAATATCATATTTTCCGCCAGCAAAGTCATCAAGTAAATCGTCAAGATTATTTCTTAGCGACACAGAGTCGGAATCAATTCGCAAAACTCTCGCCTCAGGAATAAACGCTCTGAGCGTCTCTTCTATGTGTTGAGTGCCCGTTCCGTATGTGCTCAAAGAATTTTGATGACAAACAGGACAAGTTACAGAAAAGTCCTCACTGTAACCGCAATAATGGCAAAGCAGCTTATTGTTATCATAGTGATAGTTGAGCGATACACTGCAATTAGGGCAAAGTCTTACTTCACGACACTCTGTACATCTGACAAAGCTGTGATAGCCGCGACGGTTTATAAGAATGATTGACTGCTTTTTATCGGCAAGATTTTTCTTTAAAAGAAATTTTGTCCGAACACTCAAATCGTTATTCAAATCGTCGGAATCAAGTGCATCAACTATCTCAACCTCGGGCAAATCTGCATTGCCGTATCTTGAATTCATTTGGCAGTATAAAAACTTACCGGATTCGGCTTGATAAGAAGATTCTACAGACGGAGTAGCTGAAGCCAACAAACAAATTGCCTTTGTTCGTGAAGCTCGGACAATCGCTATTTGTCTTGCATCATATCTCGGACTTTTGTCGGACTTGTAAGATTTATCATGTTCTTCATCAACTGCAATCAATCCGATATTATCAAACGGCGCAAATACCGCCGATCGTGTTCCGACAGCAATCAATGCCTCTCCCTTTTTGCACCTCTTCCATTCATCGTATCGTTCGCCAACAGACAGTTTGCTGTGAAGAACAGCAACTTTATCTCCAAACGAATTTTTAAACAGCTGAACCGTCTGAGATGTCAAAGATATCTCGGGAACCAAAATAATCGCTTGCTTTCCTTCAAATATAACTTTTCGGGCAAGTGCAATGTAAACGGAGGTCTTTCCACTGCCTGTTACACCATTTAGCAAAACAGGCTTATTTTCACCCTTTGAATAGCTGTCACATATTTTATCATAAACCGATCTTTGCGTCTCATTAAGTTCAAAGTCTCCGCTCGACTTAACCCTATCGGCAGTTACTGTCGGTCTTCTGAACTTTTCGGCAAAAAAATACTCTGCGGCACCGCAAGCTACAAGTTTGTCAATAACACTCTTAGTGCAACCGACAAAATATGTTATTTCATTCACGGTAGCCGTTTCGCAGCTACTGATGAACTCATAAACTTTCTTTTGCTGTTTGGACTTAAGCGCAGACACATCATATTCCTTTGCAATAACCATTTTATCCGTTGCGTCGGATATTTTTTGTATGGTATCTTGCTTTTTTATAAGAATTCCGTTTTCGACAAGCCGAGTGAAATCCTCATTTGTATCATCAAGCTTAAGAGTGTTGATAATATAATTCGAATTGAAGCTCCCTCTTTTCGCACGCTTTATAATCTTCTGCTGAAGTTCTGATAAATCAAATTCTGAAAGCTCAGAATCAATCTCCGAGTTTAAGCTGTACGAAAAAATCAACTTCTGCGTCAAGCCGCTCGGCAAAAGAACTCTTACCGCCTCTTCATAAGTGCAAAAATACTTTTTTGTCATCCAATCAGCCAAAGCCAAAAGCTCCCGTGATAAAACAGGCTCGTTGTCTATTTTATCGATTATGCCTTTAAGCTTATCAGTACCGATTGGATTTACATCTTGCACCTTGAAAACAATTCCTATCTTTGATTTGTTACCGTTTCCAAAAGGGACTCTAACTCTCATTCCGGGTTCGACTTTCATATCTGACGGAACAAAGTAAGAGAATAACTTATCAAAAGAATATGATGTTTTTTCTAAAGCTATTTCAGCAATCAAAATTCATAATCAAACGGATCCGGCTCGTGAATAATGTATTTTCCTGCAACAAAGTCTCTGCAAGCAAGCTCAACAGGCTTAACAGTAACAGGCGGATCTGCATTTTCAATCTCGGTTGTAATCTCTCTTGCTCTCTTTGCAATAGCAATAACAAGTGAGTAACGGCTGTTATGAGGTGTTTTTACTATGTTTGCTGATGGTTTAAGCATATTTATCTCTCCTTGATTATATCATCAAATATTTCTAAATTTTTGTTTCTTTCATATCTGAGTTTTTCAGCTTTAATTATTGCTTCAAGCTCATCCACTGCTTTTTCAAGCTCGTCATTAACCACAATGTAATCGTAGTCTTTTGCGTGTGGAATTTCCTGCAGTGCGGTATTCAGACGATTTTTAATGACCTCATCCGTTTCTGTACCGCGATTTCTCAATCTTCTTTCAAGAACTTCCATTGAAGGAGGAGTTATGAAAACAGATACGCAGTCAGGAATTTTCTTCTTTATCTGTGCGCCGCCCTGTACTTCTATCTCCAATACTATATCGTATCCCTCAGCAACCGCTTTTTCAATCGGCTCTTTGGGAGTACCGTAGTAGTTTCCGCAGTACTCTGCATGTTCAAGCATCTTACCTTCGGCTATAAGCTCTTCAAAGTGCTCTTTGTCGGTAAAGTAATAGCTTTGACCGTCAACCTCACCCGGACGGGGTTTTCTTGTGGTTGCCGAAACGCTGAATTTCATATTAGCATTTCTCTTGAACAGTTCCTTAAGAATGGTGCCCTTGCCGCCTCCTGATGGAGCGGACACCACAATAACAAGACCTTTATTCATTTATATCACCTTCATTGCCATTATTAATTCGATTTCCGATAACATCTGCAGTAAGAGCGGACATAACCACATGGTTGCTGTCCATAATAATCACAGATTTGGTTTTTCTTCCCTGTGACGCATCGATAGCTTTCCCAATTTCTTTAGCTTCCTGGACAATTCTTTTCACAGGAGCCGAATCAGGGCTGACTACAGCGACTATCTTACTGCTTGATATCATATTTCCAAATCCGATATTGATTAGATTCACTTTATCACCTTATTCAATATTCTGAACCTGTTCGCGAATTTTCTCTATCTCAGCTTTAATATCAACCACCATATATGCAATATCGGAATCAGAGCATTTTGAGCCGATAGTGTTTGCTTCTCTGTTCATTTCCTGAACAAGAAAATCCATTTTTCTTCCGATAGGGTCCTTGCTCTCAGCAAATTGTTTCAACTGGGATATGTGGCTTCTCAGTCTGACAGTTTCTTCATCAACAGCAACTTTATCGGCAAAAATAGCAGTTTCTGTCAAAATTCTTGCATCGTCGATATTTCTGTCAGCGAGGAGTTCTTTAAGCTTAGATTCAAGCTTTTCTCTGTATTCCTTAACGGTTTCAGGTGAACGGACTTCAATTTTTCCTACTATGCCAA
The DNA here is from genome assembly GCA_963621245.1 of uncultured Prevotella sp. Classification (GTDB taxonomy): domain Bacteria; phylum Bacillota; class Clostridia; order Oscillospirales; family Acutalibacteraceae; genus SIG603. Next base: position 33,392 of record CAVFCW010000012.1, read on the forward strand.
GAATAAATTCGGCACGACTCACAACGTCATCGTAAAGCTTTGAGCCTTCACGCTCTCTCATTTCAATAAAGTTAAACAGAGCTTTCTCGGTTACAACCTTTGCATCATTCCAAACTCTCTCTTCATCCTCTGGAGCCTTGTGAATAGAAAAAATATCCGTAAATTTTGTGAGGCTGTCAGCAGTTACATCGCCGGAAAGCGAGTACTTTTCATTTAACTCTCTCAAAGCGTTAATATATCCGGCAGCCAAAGAGTGATTTACGGTTACCTCAACATCATCAACATCTATGTTCTCAATGTGTACATAAACATCGATTTTTCCTCGGGAAACTTTTGATTGGATAAAAGATTTTAGTTTGTCTTCCAAAAAAGCGTAGCCTCGGGTAATCCTTGTGCTAAACTCAAAATATTTATGATTAACCGATTTTATTTCAACAATAATATGTCTTCCGTCAACAATCTCATCGGCTCTGCCAAAGCCGGTCATACTCTTGAGCATTTTATCAGTCCTTTCTCACACTTAGCATTCTTTAATTAATGTATTTTAACCCATTATATACATATAAAGCAAGAAAAGGTTACAAATTTGTAACCTTTTTCCCCAATATTTTTATTCGTCTAACAGCAATTCAAAACAAATTGATTTATCTCATATAATCTTCGCATTCTGCTTCAAGCTCATTCCAAATCGGATATTCAGCTCCGTTTTCATCAAAAAATCTTTTCAAATCCAGGTTAAGAGCTCTCATTTCGTCAACCGCATTCATCGCATGATCCGAGACGCAAATTTTACCTAAACTTGTAGCGCTCATAATCCTAAAATAATGAAGTATAAACTTTCTGTATTTATCACTTTCAAAGTTTTGATCCACCTTAGGCAAAATCTCGTGTCCTGCATTTTTAATTGCCCGATAGCCTTCTATATTGGCATCAATTAACCGATTCAAGTAAGCTTTGTCGCTTTTTATCAGCTTCAAATTTCCACCCGTTTTATAACAAGCAAATGTAACCGGCACAACAAATGCGGCGTGGCACAAAAGGTAGTCCTCCATATTCGGCTCATATACCAGCTTATACTTTGTGCAAACGAATATACGCTTAATAAGTCTCTCATTTGAAGGCACACCTCTGAGCTGTCCGATCGTTATTTTTCTGAGGTCAACAGAAACAACGCAGTCTTTCTCTCGATGTCCGGCGGACAGTGCAAATGCAAACATGATGTTCTTTTCAGGTAGACGTGCCACCAACTCTGAAGCACGAACATTATTGCCCACAAAAATAATATTTTTAGTCTTGTTTGCTCGCAAAGTTTCCAGTACACCGTCAATCTGTGTATAGCGCAATACAACAAAAATTACATCATAATTATCATCAGGTAAAAGCTCGGTTACCACAGGAATATGACTGACGGTTGTCCGATTCGTAAGCTTATTTTTAATTCTCAATCCGTTTTTCTTGATTTCATCTGCCCACTTTCCGCGTGCGAGCAATGTTACATTCTTTCCCGCACGAAACAGGTTATTCGCAAGATTACATCCCAGCACTCCCGCACCAAACACTAAAATTTTCAATTTAGCACTTCCTCATTTCTTATCCGATTTATTTTTTCTCCGATATCCATGCTCATCCCGATATTCAGGATGTTCTTTTATATATGTATCGAGATCGCCACAAATTGTATAATCACACTTACATCCATTTGAACACATTTCCGAACGCACAAGACGGGCGTGAATAAGCTCCATTGATACATAGTCAACATTGCAAAGTGCCGGCATTATCTCAGTTAGATTAAATTCCTTGGCGAATTCTGCTACGGGGCAAGCTGTGAACTCATAGTATATAGGTTTATTCTTTTCATAAGGTGCAACATGCATTTCATAGTCATGCCACGCATCGCAACCTTTTTTGGCTTTTGCGAAAGCTTTATACATTAGTTTTTGCCAAATCGGCTTGTTACAATCAACGAATTTAGAGAGAAAACGAAACGATGGCAAAACAAGATTTTCTTCAATCTCCTCAATCTCTCTGAAAGTTGCAACATCTCGGCAGACAGAAAAGTAACACATGATGGCAATGCAGTCATAGGTACCACCCTTACCGTTATGATAATTTTTCTTTCCGCCTAAATCTGTGCGACATTTCGCAAGATAATCGACATATTGCTTCTGAATCCGCTCCCAAATCGCATCGCATTCATCAGAACTATAATGATGTGAAGTTTTATCCCTGATTTCCTTTTCGCGCTGCTTTAAATACAACACATGACAACTTCGATCAAAATTCAATTTCCTACCTTTCATAGTTTTTCACTCCTAACAATATGCAGAGCAGTTGATTATAATCACAACAGATTAAATGTTCAGAGACGCTTGGTTAGATTGCGCTAACTTATTGGGTGTTAAAAAGTTGCACTTCTGCAACCCTTAAATTTATATTATCATATTTGCTTTCGTTTTGCAATATTCTAAAAACTAGAACAGAAAAAATCTCACAGCAAACTTAACAAATCTGCTGTGAGTTTTCTCTTTATCGTATTTTAAAAGTGTTCCGACAAATTATGCCTTACGGTGAACTTTTCTCGGATTTTTTGAAGCGAAAGAAGTATTAGACTTCTTTTCTGTACCTCTTCTCTTGACCTTAGACGCATAATTTTTGAGTGCGAGGATCTCCTCGTTTGTCAATTCTCGATAATCGCCTAACTGAAGCATACCGAGCTTAACGGGACCGATAGCATTTCTTTTCAGTCTAAGCACTTCTAATCCGAAATGTTCGCACATCTTTCTGATTTGTCTGTTTCTGCCCTCGTTTAAAACAATTTCGAGCACCGTTCTCTCAGGCTCTACCGTCAAAACTCTCACTGTGCACGGTGCTGTTTTAACTCCGTCTATAACCATACCGACAGACATTTGAACGAGCATGTCTTCCGTTGGATTTGGCCTTACCGTTACTCTGTAAAGCTTCGGAATGTGTCCCGACGGATGCGAAATCAAATTAGAAAACTCGCCGTCGTTAGTCATAATCAACAGGCCCTCAGACTCCCTGTCAAGTCGTCCGACAGGATAAACTCTCTCGGGAATATCGGAGACCAAATCAGCAACACACTTTCTGCCCTTTTCGTCGCTCATCGTGGTAACATATCCTCTTGGCTTGTTAATCATCAAGTACCACTTTTTGCTGTCGGCAACAAGGCGCTCACCGTCAACCTTTACAAGATCTAACTTTCTGTCAATTTTGTCACCGATAGAAGCTTTTCTTCCGTTTACGGTAACACGACCCTCAGCTATCATCTCTTCGGCTTTTCTTCTCGAAGCAAGTCCGCACTCAGCTATATATTTTTGTAATCTGCAATCTTTTGCCATATTTTAACCTTCAGACACCACAGCTTCAGTTGTTGCCTCGGGCACCTCAACTTCCGCTTCAGTCTTGTCCTTTTTAAATAATGAAGTAATTTTATCAACAACATCCGGTGCCGTTTGAATCGCTCTGTCCACAGAACTGATAAACGGCTCAACCTGAATAACTCTTACATTTCCGTTCGAGACCGAAAGAAAAGCAATAGGTGTAATTGTAACTCCGGCTCCTGATCCTCCGCCAAAGAGACCCGGCGTTTTTGACGGGAGATCGGAACCTCCAGCCGCAAAGCCATAGTTAACTCTTGAAATCGGAATAATTACCGTACCGTCGGGGGTAATTATTTGATCTCCGATTACAGTATTGACATCAATAACACTTTTAATTTTATCAACGGTCGTTTCAAGCAGACTGTTTACTTTCTCGCTCATTTTTATTTCCTTTCTTCACAGACTTTAGTACTTTAATGATTCGTGGAAGTGCTTTGCAAACCATCTTTAACACGATAGCCAAAGCAAAAAGCAAAGTAATTCTGAAAGACGCATAGGCCCTAACGGTTGATTCCTCGGCGTCATAATCCATATCAACGGTTATTTTCCCTTTTTTGCACCTGAAAAAGTCGTATATCACAGAAATCGCCGGATACACAGCGGCGCAAAGTTTGCCATATCCGTAAGCTGCATCCGCAGCATTATCATCTGTAGTGCATATATAAATATCGGCATCTGTCAATTTGAGTCTTCTAAGAAATTTATATCCACCCGACAAAACTATCTTTAAAAGCTCATAAATTATATTTAAGAAGCCCTTAAGGCCCGTTTGCTTAATGATTCTTTTTAGTTTATCAACAGTGCCTTCGCTTTTCTCTTCTTCTTTCGGAGGCTCTTGCTTTGGTTCTTCCTCTTTCTCCTCCTCGGGGATTTCTGTCCGAGGATAAGTATAAACCAAAAAGCAAGAATAATAAGCCTTAAAGCTCAGCTCCTCTTCAAAATTTATCTTAATTCTTAGCGGTTGTAGCAAAATGAGAGCCAACACGCAGAGAATTATAATTAATACAATCATAATTTACTCGGTACTTTGAGAACCTGACTTTGGAATTTCAGGAAGTTCTTCTATAGAGGATATACCAAAGCATTTAAGAAAATTTTCGGTTGTTCCGTAAAGAAGCGGTCTGCCGGGCAATTCCAATCTGCCTCTTTCCTCAACCAAATCTTTTTGAATCAAATTGGCAAGAACGCCTGAACAATCAACGCCTCTCACCTGCTCGATATATGCCTTTGTTACAGGCTCATTGTATGCCACAAGAGCAAGAACCTCCATAGCGGCATTAGAAAGCGGCGCACTCTTATTTATTTCAAGAACCGTTCTAACGGTATCTGCATATTCTGCTTTTGATACAAACTGAACGGAATCTTTCAGTCGCATAAGACGTATTCCTGAGTTCTCTTTATCAAATTCTAATGTTATAGCCTCTATTATCTCATCAAGTTTTGGCGGCGATATTTCAAGTACTGCAGACAGTTTGTCAAGCGGCACGGGATCTCCGCTTGCAAAGATAACCGCCTCAACTGCGGCTTGAAGATTACTCATTTATGTCTTCTCCGTTATATATTCTAACATAGGTTTCATGATTATTCTCATGCACTCTGACTCTTTTATGTTTTACAAGTTCAAGCAAAGCAAGAAAAGCCGCAATTCTCTCCGAATGATCTTTCTTGTGAAAAATAAGCGAATTCAGTCTTATCGGAATTTTGTTCCAGAGACTTCTGAGTATATATATAACCTGAGAATTCACGCTGACAAAATTTCTTGTAACTATTCTGTCCAATTTTTCACGATTTAATACAAATGGTTTTCTGTTTTTGCCTACCGCATTCATGTAGGCATTATATAGTACAATCGGCTCATGCTTTTGCTTATATCGGTAGTCCACCTCTATCGCTTCCTCATTTCGAGAAATACAGTCAAAGCTCATAAGCTTTGACAATCTCAAAGCAACTGCCTTGCACTGCTTATACTCAATAAGTTGACCTGTAAGCTCTCGTTTCAGTTCCTCCGCTTCTTCTTTTTTGGGCAAAAGAGAAACAGATTTTATGTGTACAAGTCTTGATGCCATCTCCAAAAATTCGCTGGCAACATCCATATCGTTGCTTTGCATGATTTCAATCTGTTCCATGTATTGATCGAGCAGTTCCGATATAGGAATATCATAAATATTAAGTTTGTTTTTTGATATTAGTGAGAGCAAAAGGTCAAGCGGGCCTTCAAAAACATCAATTTTATAAGAAAGTTGTTCCAAAATTTCACCTTATATTAAGCCGAACAGAACATACGGACGTTCCGCAAGCCAAAGCATAGCATTGCACAGATAATTCTCCGCAATATTAAGCGGCGTGTTTAAAGCACCGGAAAGCAAAATCACAAAGAAAACCATTACGATTATATTCTGATATCTGTAATAGGTGTACATTCCATTGTCGCTCAAAAACGCTGCAACTATTCTTGAACCGTCAAGCGGCGGAATAGGAATAAAGTTAAATACAGCAAGAGAAACATTAACCGTTATGTAAGAGCTCAAAAAATAATAAAGAAAATATGTAACGACATTAGTGTGATTAGAGAGAATAAAGATCACATACGGCACGAAAATAATTGCGCCTACCAGTGCAGCCAACAAATTAGCCAAAGGACCCGCTAAAGCAACCAATGCCATATCTCTTTTTGGATTTTTGAAATTTCTTGCGTTTACCTGTACAGGCTTCGCCCAACCGATGCCGAAAAGCAGAAGCCACAGCGCACCCATAGGATCAAGACTTGCAAGCGGATTTAAAGTGAGTCGCTTATCCCATTTGGGAGTGTTATCTCCAAGCTTTACAGCAACAATGCCGTGAGCACATTCGTGTAGTGGAAGAATTACAATCGCAACAAAAAGAACCGATATAATTTGAGCTAAAATTGCGGTAAGATCTACATGACCCCCGGAAAACATTGTTCGAATCGCACTGAAAAGCATCGCAAGTCTCCTTAAATATGAAAGATTAAGTTTTATTTCGTACTGAAATTATCACATTCCAATATTAAACTGATATGAACAAAAGTAAATTTTACCAAATTTAGCCTCGTTCCCGAAAAGTATAATACAAATCAAAAAAAAACTCAATTACTTTCAAAAAATATCTTGCATTTTAATAAATAATCTGTTAAAATATCAACTGTTGTAAATTAGAGAGTTACCTTTAAGGAGGTGCAGCACTATGGCAAAATGCGAATTTTGCGGCAAGGACGTATCTTTCGGTATCAAGGTTTCCCACTCACACAGACGTTCTAACAGAACTTGGAAGCCCAATATCAGACGTGTTAAGGCAATTGTAAACGGTACACCAAAGCATGTTTACGCCTGCACCCGTTGCTTACGTTCAGGTAAAGTTACCCGCGCAATCTGATTGCAGAAAAGTTCAGGAGCCTTTTAAAGGCTCCTTTTTTCTTTATCCAAACGGTCTACTTTTGGTATAGACGCTGATGTTATCGGCGTCTATTTTTTTATTCACAAAACCGTTTATAATTTTCTCTGCGGCAGACGCAGACTCTTCAAAAAGCTCAAAGAAATCGGCAGTATTATTGTCATTTCCCCACTCGGCTTTGTTTGTATTGGCATAGTCTTCTTCCATGCTCTCGAGTATCGGTCTGATATGACAGGAGATTGTGTGAGCCTTACCGGACTCAATTTTGCAAACAAGCTGTTTTTTAATACCTGTTCTGTCATTTAAGAGTGCAAAAACCTTTTTTGTGTCCTCAAAAGCTTCAACCATTTGAGCATCGCTCACTTTTATGTTCAGCACATCATCGAGCACATACTTCCACAGTCTTCCAATCTGATTTAAAGAGGCTACATCACACTCCACAAGTGACTTAAGACTCTTTTTACCCGGTAATTCGCCTGTTTCACTGCGTAACATAATGGTATCAAGCGCAGATTCAATCTCATTATGCAATGTGTTCAAGTTTTCTTTTGGATGCGACTCAAGTAAAATCTCAGACTTTGCATTTATGTAGGGATGCGTTATAGAATCAATCGCATAGTGACACAAAAATCCATAAAAATAAGAGAATAATGTCTCCGTAGGATGGTTATTACAATAGCCATACATTGACATAACAACTTTATCGGCATCGGCTTCATGAACTTTATTTCCAAGTTTTTCCAAACTTTCGCCTTTCATCCACGGAAAATATCTGTGACAAAAGAGGAAATCAGGGCCTTGCGCTCCAAGATAATAAGCTTTTTTGTTATTAACTTTAACCTTAATGTTCTTCAGCACCTTATCGGAGTGAAGATAATGTACAATTGCAGCAGGCATTATATACTCCTATTCTCCGTTACACAAGTTAGGAAAAGACTTTTTCATATCGTCAGGAAAAGCGGTATCAATCAATTTTTCATAACCGATAACCGGATTTTTCACCAATACAGTTTTGCAGTGAAGTGCTTGTCTTGAAATGAGGTCTAAAGAACCTCCGTACAAATCATCGCCGCACAGCGGATGGCCAAGAAAAGACATATGAACTCTGATTTGGTGAGTTCTGCCTGTAAAGAGTTTAAACTTTACAAGACTCAGATTTTCGCTTGTTTCTACTGCCTTAAAAGCAGTTATGGCTGTTTCGCCTTCTTCTCCGGCTTCACGTCTTATTTTACTGCTGTCCGCCAATTTGATTTTATACGAGACCATGCCATCACCAAGGGTTTCCCCTTCACACACCGCATAATAGAACTTTTCTATTACTGTTGAATTCATAATCAGCGGATCTTTTGCAATCACAACAACTCCGGTCGTATCCTTATCCAAACGATAGAAGGGCCTGAAAACCAAGCTTTTGCCAAGCTTAGCATAGCACCCGCAAACACTCGACAAGAGATTTTCCTTTACATCTCCACACTTGTAAACTGTCATACCGGCAGGTTTATTTACATACAGATAGTAATCGTCCTCATATATAATCTCAGGCTCGATTTCAGAAAAATCATACGTCTTCTCTTCGTCAGTAAAATTAATGCAAAGTATATCGCCTTTACACAGCCTATCTACAACAATAGCATGTTTGGAATTAAGAAGTATACCGTCTTCCATAGCCTTTAATTTTTTTATCTTTCTGGAAGATATCTGCAAAACCTTACGCAAATAATCCTTAATTAAAAAGCCGTCATACTGAGCTGTTATTTCAGATTCTATACGGCTCATTTGTTTCTTGTAGCCAAATTAATGGCAAAAGACTTTAATTTCTGAATTTTAGATTCGTCAAAAACTTCAAGTGCCTTTACAGCACTTTCTGTAAATGATTCTACCAACCCCTGAGCTTTATCAAGTCCATACAAAGTTACATAGTTTTTTCTGTTATTTGTGCTGTCAACACCAATGTTCTTTCCCATTATGTCGGCGTCACCGATAACATCAAGAATATCGTCACGAATCTGAAAAGCAAGTCCGACACCCATCGAAAAATTCTCTGCTGCTTCAATCTCTTCGGTATTTCCACCAGCAGCTATAACGCCCATTACACAAGCTGCCATAATTAAGCAAACGGTTTTTCCAATTACCATATCGTTAAGTTCTTCTAAACTGATATCATGGTTCTCTGAGGCAAGATCTATGCACTGCCCGCCTATCATTCCGTCTGCGCCCGAGCGTTTTGCAAGATAAGCGGCACAGTTAAGCGCTCTCTCAGTTCCCAATGCCTCGACACTGTTCTGACTTAACAGTAACTCAAAAGCTCTTGTGAGCAATCCGTCACCGGCAAGAAGCGCAATATCCTCACCGTAAACCTTATGGTTTGATGGTCTGCCTCTTCTCATATCATCATTATCCATACAAGGCAAATCATCGTGAATAAGAGAATATGTGTGAATCATTTCAACGGCAGCAGCAGGAAACACATATCCGTCGCCTTCACCCGAGCAAGCTTTGTAAAAGAGCTCTGTAAGCATTGGGCGAACCCTCTTTCCGGAGCCAAAAACACTGTATGACATAGCATCATAAATATTCTGAGCATACTGTGAACCGCTGTTATTCAGTGCTGACTTTAATAAACTTTCAATAATATCACTCATTATCGGTATCTTCCTTTGGCAATGAAATCACTTTTATTTTTTGTTCAGCATTTTCAAGCATTTTGTAGCAGGCGGCAGTAAGCTTAGCCCCTTCTTCATAAAGCTTGACTGATTCATCAAGAGAGCTTGTGCCTTCCTCTAAAAGCGACACAATTTCTCTGATTCGTTCAATAGAGTTTTCAAAATTCTGTTTTTTTGTTGCCATATTATTCCTCATTCAGAGAGATTTCATAAACTTTGGCGGTAACATCGCCATTGTGCATTTTTATCTCAATACTGTCACCAACCGAAAGCATATCGGCGTCTGCAATATATTTTCCGTCCTTAGAAACAACACTGTATCCCCTAAGAAGCGTATTAAGTGGATTAAGAGCCTCCAACTTGCCGTAAAGCTCGGAAAGAGAACTCATCTCACTTTGCCTTTTGGCACAAATCAAACGTTTCATCTCCGCTGACAACTTTTCAAGCTCTTGCTTATATCCCGACCAAAGCGTTTGAGGGGATTTTAATGTCTTGTCTAGACTGAGCAAATCAAGCTGCTGATATTTTGAATTTATTATCGTTTTCGTCTTGCCCCTCATATAATCGAGCGTTGAAGTCAAAGAACCCAAAACTTCCTTTATATCAGGTGTTGCAAGCTCTGCCGCAGCACTCGGTGTCGGTGCTCTGAGGTCGGAAACAAAATCGCAAATCGTAAAATCTGTCTCATGTCCGACAGCAGATATAACAGGCACTTTCGAATCGAAAATTACTCTTGCAAGTTTTTCACTGTTAAACGCCCACAAATCTTCTATCGATCCGCCGCCTCTGCCTATAATAATGACATCAATATCATCCAGCGTGTTGGCAAACCGAACCGCTCTGCAAAGTTGCCCTTCCGCAAATTCGCCTTGAACCGAACAAGGAATAAGCTGAATCTCTGCAATAGACCATCGTCTGCCAATTATATTCTCAATATCACGCACGGCAGCACCTGTTTCTGATGTGATAACAGCAATTCGCATAGGATACTGAGGAACTGGCCTTGAATGTTCAAACAGACCTTCTTTATATAATTTCTCTTTTAACTGTTCATATGCTATATGCAGTGCTCCAACGCCGTCAGGCTGCATGCTTTTTACTATTATCTGATACTGTCCGCTTGGCTCATAAACGGTAATTCTTCCCGAAACAATAACCTTCATCCCGTCATAAGGTTTAAACTTCAAACGTTTCGCAGAATCTGAAAACATTACTGCTTTCAAAACACTTTTTGAATCCTTAAGCGAAAAATAAAGGTGTCCCGTTCTGTAATGATCGGTAAAATTGGAAATCTCACCAGTCAATATAATGTTATTTAATATTTTATCTCCGTCAATAATCGAATGTATATACGTATTGACCTGAGAAACCGTCAAAATGTTATTCATTGTTCTTTTTGTCCGCAAGCATTGCAAGCACAGCTATACCGAAAGCATTATCGGCTGAAAAAGCTGGCTTTGCAAAAAGAGCACCGTACTTTTTCTGCATTCTTTCTCTTAATAAAGAGTTTGAAGAAACTCCTCCGCTAAAAAGCAATGGGAGCTTGCCGTATTTTTCTTGTAACGCGCTAACGGACTTATCAATCGTTGCACAAATATACTCCAAGCAGTACCTTGAAACGTACTCTTTGGATTTTCCTTGATTTATAAGGTTCTCGCATTTATTTTGAAGTCCGGAAAGATTAAAGTCGGCTCCGTTTACAGAGGGATGCATTTTTTCTTTAAACTCAACTTTTCTTGCCATTTCGTCGAGATATTTCCCCGCAGGAAATGGAAACCCCAACTTAACACCGATTCTGTCTATCGCCTGACCTGCTTTCAAATCGAGTGAAGAACACACAAGGCGGGCGTTCGGTAATCCGTTTTCATCCGGTTCAACCAAGAGTCCTTCGCTTGTTCCTCCAGAAAGATGGTACGCTAAAATCTGCTCGTTTAAAAGGTCAAGTCTGTCGGCAGAGTAAAGAGCCGCCGCAATATGTCCCTGTTGATGCGAAAAAAAGTAACAGGGTACACCGAGTGTATCGCTCAGTGTTTCCGCAAGCATTTTCCCAACCAAAAAACAAGGCATATACGAACCTTCAACTGCTCTTGGCGATACAGATACGCCGATAGAGGTTAACTCTTTTAGTGATACCCCTTTCTGCAACTGAGCAACAGCCGTCTTAAAAACCCCGTTTAGCTGTCGCACATGGTGGAAAACAGCGTCACTCTGTCTCAAGCCGATTTCTCCCTCTTTAACATGCAGAAGCTTTTTGGCATTTATTTCAATATTCTCGCCGTATATTGCAACCGATGTGGTGTAATTGCTTGTGTCTATTCCGAGATACAAATTACTCTCCGTCCTTTTTGCAAACGACATCCGACTTGGAAATTGTGCCGAGAACACCGTTGATATAGGATGAATCTCCATCGTCACCGTATTTCTTGGCAAGCTCGACAGCTTCGTTTATGGTTATTCCGACAGGAATATCACTCTCAAACATAAGCTCGTAGACCGCAAGTCTTAAGACGGATAAGCTGACCTTAGAAAGTCTCTTAATGCTCCAACCTCTTATATTTGCGGAAATTACCTCATCAAGTTTGTCGATATTATCAACAACACCCTGAGCAAGTTTTCTGCCAAACAGATCAAGAGAAATTTCTCTCGAATCGAGTGCATTATCTATGATTTCATCAAGCTCGGCACCTGTTACGGAATTTTCAAATATAAGTACAAATGCTGTCTCTCGCTGTTCTCTTCTCTTTGATTTAGCCATTGTTATTTTCCTAATCTATATTAATTATTTTTACATAGATATTACCACATATTTTCTTATTTTACAATATTTCTTTCTCTATGTATTCTCCCAAATATTTTAATGAAAGCACGATAGCAGTAACAAATTTATTCCTCACAGACTTCAAGAATGAGCAACCGCTTCTATTGCGATTGCTCATTCTTAGTCTACTTATAATTTACTTTTTGACTGTTACCGATTTTACCGAGCTCCAAGAGGAATAAACCGTCTTCGACTTATCGACAGATCTTATTCTTACATAGTACTTTTTGCCACTTTTTAAACCTGTTTGTGTTTTGCTTGTAGTTGAATTACTGTAAACATAAATGGTTTTTGTAGTCGAATCAGTAAATTTCGAGCTTGTTGAGTACTGAATTTGATAATAATCCGTACTTGTGTTTTTTCCCCAAGTGACTTTAATTTGACCTTTCTTTGGACTTGAAACAGTTTTAATAGAAGTTGCATTCGGTAATATCTTCACGGTTACCGTTTTACTTGCAGCTTTATAACTGCTTGTCTCGGCAGATTTTACGGTTATTTTAACTGTTCCCGGCTTCAATCCTTTAATTCTACCGTTAGAGTAAACCTTTGCAACAGAGCTGTTTGATGAAGAATATGTTACTTTTCCTTTTGCTCCGCTGACTGATGTAGAAACAACCTTTCCTATATTTACAGATGTCGGAGCAGTAAATTTCAGACTCTGAGAGTATTTATCTTTAATGGTAAAGTTTGCTTTTACAGTTCCGCTGTAAGGTACATTCCCACTCTTTGCCGTTATTGTGACTGTCGCCGTTCCTATTTTCGTGTTGTTGGTATAGCTTATTTCATAATACGAACTGCTGACAGTAGTGCTTCCGTATTTCAAAGTTACAGTCGGTTTAAGAGCGCTTCCTGTATAAATTTTGCTTGTGTAACTTAATGTAACAGTACATTTAGAGAGATCTGTTTTTGCCTTCTTAGTACCTGTTTGAGTTACTGTGTTCGTTACTCCGCAACCGTTTTCACACTTCGCAGTTTTTGTGCCGTCTTTCACATAAGTTGCATTGTTATCAGAAACATACTTTTTAAAGCTATGACCTGTAGCCTCAACTTCTTACTGAGCTACTAAAACTTCTCCGCAAACTGAACAGTGCTTGCCTTCGGTTAAGCCTGCTTCTGTGCATGTTGGTGCTACGGCTTCGTCTGTTACCTCTGTATGACCTGTAGCCTCAATTTCTCCCTGTGAAACTAGAACTTCTCCGCAAACTGAACAATGCTTTCCTTCAGTTAAACCTTTTTCTGTACATGTCGGTGCAATTGCCTCATCTATAACTTCTGTATGACCTGTCGCATCAACCTCTTTCTGAGAAACTAAAACTTCACCGCAAACTGAGCAGTGTTTGCCTTCAGTTAAGCCTTTTTCTGTGCATGTTGGTGCAACAGCTTCGTCTGTAACTTCTGTATGACCTGTTGCTTCAACTTCTTCCTGGGCTAATAAGATTTTACCGCAAACTGAACAGTGTTTGCCTTCGGTTAAGCCTTTTTCTGTACATGTCGGTGCAATTGCCTCGTCTATAACTTCTGTATGACCTGTTGCTTCAACTTCTTCCTGTGAAACTAGGACTTTACCACAAGCTGAGCAGTGTTTGCCTTCAGTTAAGCCTTTTTCTGTGCATGTTGGTGCTACTGCTTCATCTGTTACTTCAGTATGTCCCGTTGCTTCAACTTCTTCCTGGGCTACTAAAACTTCACCGCATACGGAACAGTGTTTACCCTCAGTTAAACCTTTTTCCGTACATGTCGGTGCTACAGCTTCATCTGTTACCTCTGTATGGCCTGCTTCAATTTCTTCCTGTGCTACTAAAACTTTACCGCACACGGAACAGTGCTTGCCCTCGGTCAAACCTGACTCTGTGCAAGTCGGTGCAACTGCCTCGTCTATAACCTCTGTGTGAGGCGTCATATCAATTACAATGATGTCAGGATCTTCCGCACCACAAACTTTACATACTCGGGCTGAATAGCCATAATCATCGCATTCTGCTTCCTGAATTACAATATAATCCTCTGTAAATGAATGAGGAACTTTTTCAAGTTCTTTCTCTTCAACAGAAACTTGTTTACCGCAATCAAGACAATTAATTGTTGAGATCAGTTTACCTGTTTTTATGCATGTAGGCTCAGTTCTGTCTTCAATCGTCTCTGTGTTGGTATGATCGCATTCTTCCAAAACAACCGTAACATATTTATTTGAAGTTACGCTTATTTCTTCCGAAAAAGTTTTATATCCAACAGCCTTTGCTTCATAAATATACTTTCCTTTACAGAGCGACAGAACACCGTAATTACCTAAAGGCCCGTATTCTTCTCCTGTATCCATATTTTTAACAGTAACTACCGCATTTTCTACAGGTTCGTTGTCGTCATCTATTATATGTTGAGTATCAAAAGTAACTTCAAACGGCTTTTCTTCAGTTTCTCCTTTATCCGTATCTCCTTTAGAATCGGATTCCGCATATTTTAAATCAAGAGAAACCTCCTGTGTTTCACCCGGAGCTAGGTTTACAGTGCCATACGCTTCACAGCCGTCACCGCTAAACTTAGTTGTAAAATAATACTCTATGTCTTTGTTAGCTTCGATTTCACAAGTATAAATGCCATCATCATTAAAAATTTGACCATCCTCATCAGCTACCCAAATAAAATCACCAATATAGCCGTAGTCTAGAATTGATACAACTCTTGAATCTGTCAACTTAAGTATAACTGTGCCTTTAGATGTCGTCCCAGTCTCATCCGCACTCACCGAAAACGGGATAGCTGAAACTATCAACACAAGTGATAATAAAAATGTTGTGATTCTCAGTTTTGCATTTTTCATACCAAACCCCACCTTTTGTAATTTGTATACCAAAATTATATCACTGTGAATTTAAAAGTAAACAGTACTACACAAATTATTTTATCAATCAATTCCTGTGAAGCTAAAAGCCGTCCCAAGTGTCTGCTTAACAAACACTTGGGACGGTTACATAAGTTAAAGTCTCTAATAATTTCAGTTTCAAACCACCTCAAAAAACGTATCAGGTCTACTCGGATTAAAAATCTCATTGCAAGTCATGACCGTTACAAGATTTTCCGTTTCGCTCAGATTAATGATATTGTGCGTCCAGCCCGGAATCATGTGTATCGCTTCGATTTTATCTCCGCTTACTTCAAATTCCACCTTTTCTCCTGTATTAATATTGCGCTCCTGTATAAGTCCGTGGCCCGCAACAACAATGAAAAGCTCCCATTTCGAATTGTGCCAGTGCTGACCTTTTGTAATACCCGGACGGCTGATATTGATTGACACCTGACCGCAATCTTCGGTATGCAATAACTCTGTAAAGCTTCCGCGATCATCCACATTCATTTTCAGCGCATACTTGAATTTATCTGTCGGAAGATATGTGAGATACAAGCTATAAAGCTTCTTTGCAAAAGAACCCTCCGGCATTTTCGGCATCACAAGAGTTTTCGGTTGCTCTTTAAATTGTTCTAACAAATCAACAATCTCTCCGAGTGTTACTTTGTGCGTCACAGGGACACAGCAGTATTTTCCGTTATCCGTTAAAACCGTTTCAACGCCGTCAAATTCACAGTGTTTTTCCTTGCCTTCAATGAGGTCAAACATGCCCTCTACCAAATCATCGATATACAAGAGTTCAAGTTCTGTACTGCGATCATTAACGGTAAACTCTTCATCATTTGCCACAGCCCAACAAAATGTTGATACCGCCGAATTATATTTCGGTCTGGAATGTCCCATCAAGTTCGGAAAACGATAAACCACTACTTTAGCTCCTGTTTCCTTTGCATAGTCAAAGAATAACTCCTCTCCCGCTTTTTTTGAACGGCCATATTCTGAATTTTCAAAACGACCCGCAAGAGTAGCCTGAATCGATGAGGAGAGCATAATTGTTGCTTTGTTATCGTACTTCTTCAGTGTGTCAAGCAATACGGAAGCAAAGCCAAAGTTTCCTTTCATAAAATCCTCGGAATTTTCGGGACGGTTTACTCCCGCAAGGTTAAATACAAAATCCGCTTTCTGACAATACTGATCTAACTCTTCCTCGGTTGAATTAAGATCATATTCATATATCTCTTCTATCTCGATATTCGGACGGGTTCTGTTTTTGTTATCCCTGATATTCTTTAAGTTATTTACCAAGGCAGTACCGACCATGCCTTTTGCTCCGGTAACAAGTATGTTCATACACACTCTCCTTGCTTAGAATCTTTTCTCCAAACCATTTTGTTGACAACACCTGTATAACTCTGAATAATCTTTACAACCTTTGAACTGACATTTTCTTCAATATAATCCGGAACCGGAATTCCATAATCTCCAGCTCTGTTCATCTCAACTGCAGTATCAACGGACTGTAATAAACCTTTTTCATCAATTCCGGAAAGAATAAAGCAGGCTTTATCTAACGCTTCTGGGCGTTCTGTTGATGTGCGGATACAAACAGCCGGGAAAGGATGTCCAACGGATGAAAAGAAACTGCTTTCTTCCGGTAATGTTCCAGAATCTGACACTACTGCAAATGCGTTCATCTGTAAACAGTTATAATCGTGGAAACCAAGTGGCTCATGCTGGATTACTCTCGGATCAAGTTTAAATCCTGTGGACTCAATTCTCTTTCGGCTTCTCGGATGGCACGAATATAAAATCGGCATATCATATTTCTCAGCCATTTTGTTGATTGCATTGAATAAAGATAAGAAATTCTTTTCTGTATCAATATTCTCCTCACGATGTGCAGAAAGAAGAATATATTTTCCCTTTTCCAAGCCAAGTCTGCTATGAATATCTGAAGCTTCAATCTCGGTCAAATTGTTATGCAACACCTCTGCCATAGGCGAGCCAGTTACATAAGTACGCTCTTTCGGCAGACCACAATCCGCTAAATATCTGCGTGCATGTTCAGAATACGCCATATTCACATCGGAAATAATATCTACAATACGTCTGTTCGTTTCTTCCGGAAGACACTCATCCTTGCAACGATTACCTGCCTCCATATGAAAAATCGGAATATGCAACCTCTTCGCACCAATAACAGATAAACAGCTATTTGTATCCCCAAGAACCAGAACTGCATCCGGTTTAATCTCCGCCATCAACTTATAACTCTGTGCAATAATATTTCCACAGGTTTCTCCAAGATCTGCTCCGACCGCATTCAGATATACTTCCGGATCTTCCAGCTTCAAATCTTTAAAAAATACACCGTTTAAGTTATAATCATAATTTTGTCCTGTATGTGCCAGAATCACATCAAAATACTTACGGGTTTTATTAATCACAGCCGCCAGACGGATAATCTCCGGTCTGGTGCCTACAATGATTAACAATTTTAGCTTTCCGTTTTCTTTCCATCGGACATTTCCATATATTCCCATATTCTGTACTTCCTTTCTTCAAAACAATAACACTCATCAAATATTGAAGTCAAGTTTAGATTACAATCCCCAGTCTTTTAAGTACTCATTTCGCTTTTTTACAGATTTAGAACTCACAGCAACTGTATTTTTAAGATATTTTATATTCGCATTTCTGTCTTTTAACGCACACCAGCCTCTTTTAATCCAAAACAACGGCAACAAGAATGGTTTCCCTTTTAAACCTGAGTACTTACTGGAAGCAATTAAATTTATATATGAGGGAAACATCAAATTCTTAATCGTTATCAATTTGGAAATAAAAAAAGGATACTTGTTTGCTGTTCTTTCTATAGTAGCGTTCGCATTTTCTTCATTTTCATAACCGAAGACTCCGTCCTGGAATATTCTTTCTGAAGCATATTCATAAAAATCATCATCTATATCCGATACGTTAACAGGGAGCTCTATACCAAACCATTTCCTACAAAACGATAGTACAGTTATGATAAAATCATACAGATTGATTTCTTTCGCCTTTTGTTCAATCCAATTCCAATCAAATAAATCATTATGAAAATGAACCAGGACAGCAATATCAATAAACTGTCTAAATCCAACACCTTTAACTCGCATATGTTTAGCCAAGTGAAAAAACAGATACAGTAAATGAAAATTCCAGTTTAACATAAATCCGTCAGATTCTATTTTAGTGAAACTCCAAAACTGATTTAAGAAAGTTTTCTGCAATTCTTCATCCGCTGTATAAGCATCATTCACAAGCCGGCCATGAAGTTCATATAGCACGCCTTGCTTAACAAAGTTCAATTCTTCCAGTGCATCTTTTTTCTGCCTAAATCCGTTCTTTTCAAACACCGAAGCTATTCGATTCGTATCTTTCATATCTATCAACAAATCCACGTCACCCATAGAACGGTCAACAGGATTCTTATAATACTGCTGTAATACAATTCCTTTCACAGGAACAAATTTAATATCTGAAGCAGACAAAGCATTCTTAATATTGTCATATTCACTGATGTTATTTAAGGAATAATAAACCGAGCCTGCAAATTGAGCTTTCAAAAGTTCTGTCAATACCGTTATATTATTTACTTTTGATATTCCGTAAACCAACGAAACAATCTCATGTTTCTTTGCAAAGTTTACAATTTCTCGATAATCAACAATAGAAGAGTTTTCAAGTCTCTCATCGGTAAAATATGATCTTATTATTCTGATAAAGTACTTTTGATTTTCTGACAGCATCTAAGCTCCTCATTGCTTTCGTTATCTTTTAAAAATTCGTTTATCTTGCATCAAACAAAACTTTGCTTAATTTATCGGAGTCCTATAGTCTTATCTATATTTAAGTGTTTTAAATTTATTGCACACGTTATTAATACATTTACCTGCAAACAGACTTATTAAAACTATAACAACATACATCGGTACAAAAATGATGATATTATTTAAGCCCAGCAATTTTTTTGCAACTGCAGATAACTGATATGCAAAAACCGAATGAATTAAATAAATACCGTATGACTCTCTTCCATAAATATTCACAAACTTAACCCCCTTAATATCTTTTGTTAACAAATATTCCAACAAAACAGATGTTGCCACGGCGACAATAAACGGGAGTATATAGAATCGAATACTCAATGATGAATGGAACAGAAAGAATGCAAGTACATACAATACACAAGCAGAAATTATATATTTAGAATTCACTGTATGGTTATTGTCTTTCGTTCTGTAAAATAAAACCACTCCGCACAAAAAGCACGGTAATTGATTTATTACAGAAAAATACCAAAAACTGTTATTTTTGAGAAACAACGTACCTGTTTGTGAGTAATTAATTAAGCCTATAATTAAATCCAAAACAATGCCGCATATCAATGGTAGCAAATAGCTGTCATATATTTTGTGCTTATCATGATTATTTTTTATGATTTTATTTAGCAACGGAAAAATCAAATACATCAAAACCGTTGTTCCGATAAACCATCCGCCCGGTACTATATTATTGTTGTAATTGGAAATCAGTCCATTCAGTAACAGCAAATTGAC
Organism: uncultured Prevotella sp.; assembly: GCA_963621245.1. GTDB lineage: Bacteria > Bacillota > Clostridia > Oscillospirales > Acutalibacteraceae > SIG603. The sequence goes on from CAVFCW010000012.1 coordinate 53,134, forward strand.
GGCACTGCCCTTCACATACGAGCCTATTGCCATTCCGCTCCCAAAATGCGCCTTCACTAAATTCAAAAGGAAAAAGAATAAAATGGAGAAATAATATCCGGGAGCTATCGAAAGCCAACGGTTAATATAGAACTTTTTAACGCTCAGTTGCTTATTTTCTTGGGATTTCATCAAGGCAAAACCGGAAATTACGAAAAATATCGATGTTCCCATTTGTCCAAATGCACATAAAGATTTTAATGGAGTCGGCAAATTATAGACTTGTGATGTATGAACGGCAATTATCATTAAAATTGCAATTCCCTTAAAGAAGTCCAATATCTCATATCTTTTATTTTTCTGGGGGGGTGTACAGAATTGATTATTCAAAATCGATTTCTCCATATATCATTACTTTAACAGCGCACACGGGCAACCGCCGAATTTGACGGTTGTCCCATGCTATGTTTAACAGAATTCACTCAATCCTCTGCCAATCTCTCCTGAATGTAAGTCAGCTTGAGCATTTTTTCTTTTATTTCTTCTTTGTTAAGAAGTCTTGTATTATTGCTGTTAAACTCTGTCAATGTGTTGCGCTTGACATCTCCGTCTCTGAAATATTTATCATAATTTAAGCCGCGATTATCAGCGGGAACGCGATAAAAATCTCCAAGGTCAATTGCCTTTGCACATTCCTCGTTTGTGAGAAGCGTCTCGTACATCTTTTCACCGTGACGAATACCGATAACTTTAATGTCCTCTTTCTTGCCGCCAAACATTTCTGTGACAGCCTCTGCCTGGAGTCCTATTGAACAAGCCGGTGCTTTCATGATTAGAAGATCGCCGTTTTCTCCGTTTTCGAAAGCGTAAAGAACAAGATCGACAGCCTCCTCAAGTGACATAATAAATCTTGTCATTTTGGGTTCTGTAACCGTAATTGTGTTTCTGGCTTTTATCTGATCAATCCAAAGCGGAATTACCGACCCTCTGGAGCACATAACATTACCATAGCGTGTACAGCATATTTTGGTTTTACCGGAATATCTTGATTTTGCGATGGCAACGCTTTCTTCAAGTGACTTGGATTTTCCCATAGCATTTATTGGATATGCCGCTTTATCCGTTGAAAGGCAAATTACAGCTTCAACTCCCTCTTCTATTGCCGCCGTCAAAACATTGTCCGTTCCGATGATATTAGTTTTAACAGCTTCCATCGGGAAGAACTCACATGACGGGACCTGTTTTAAAGCTGCGGCGTGGAAAATATAATCGACGCCGTGCATTGCGCTTTTGCAAGACTGCAAATCTCTTACATCACCGATATAGAATTTGATTTTCTCTGCAACCTCAGGCATTTTAGCCTGATATTCATGGCGCATATCATCCTGTTTTTTCTCGTCACGGGAGAAAATCCTTATCTCCCCTATATCTGTCTGTAAAAATCTGTTGAGAACAGCATTTCCGAACGAACCTGTTCCTCCTGTTATCATTAATGTTTTTCCTGTAAATAAAGACATTTTTATTCTCCTCAATTATCCTCTGTTTTTTAGTTTATTTATAATGTATTTAATGTTCTTTGGGCCCGCAAAAATCAAAGCACTGATAAGTAGCGCAAGCACTCCGCAAGTTCCTCCGAAAATAATAAATTTTATCCATGTATTTGCATTTAATACAGAATGTATTGGTGCAATGACGATATATATAACTAAAGATGCAATTAGCATTTTCAGTACGGGTTTAAAGAAAGATGTTATCGCAATTTTCATCTTCTTGCACGGATAAATAGGAATAAACACTCCATAAAACAACACTGTAAGCACGAGCGTTGTAAGCGGAACAGCATATATTCCAATTGGTGTATAATTAATCAACACCACCATTGAACCTATATTGGTAACACCTGCCAATATAACAAGTAACGATGGTATTTTTACCCTGTCCATTACTATATTCAGATTCGCAACAGGCCAGACACAACCGATAACAAGCATACGCGAAATATCAATTAAGGAGAGCTTACACAGCAAATCAGTATCTGTTCCCGGAACCCACAAAGAGTAAAATTCTCTGTTAAAGATAATCAAAATCATGATTATAGGTGTAACAATAGTGCCCATAATAGACTGTGCCTGATTAACCTCTTTTACTAATTCGTCTGTATTACCTTTGGCATACTTATTAGCCACCCTCGGCATAAACACGCCATTAATTGTTGTGATAACTCCGCTTAGCAATGTCGGCATAGTCTTTGTTATAGACAAGTTACCCGCTGCTGTCTCACCAAGCAGTATATTCCCAACCATCATATCAGAGCTTGATAAAAGTAAATCGCCAATTTGATTTACAGAATTCCATACCCCCACTTTTAGTGTTTTAACCACAAGTCTGGCATCAAATAAATCTCGGCTCACATTGAATCCGGGTATCAGTTTTTTAGAGATTGAAATCTGTATGACGGAATTAAATATTTCCATTATGCACAACACTGCTCCCATCTGAATAATAGATGGTTTAAACAGTGTGAAAATAATTACGTACAGTAAAACTCTCAATATGGATTTTGCCAAACTCACATAAGCGCTTATATCTGTCCTGTTTTTTACATAAGTAGAACATCCGTAAACAGAGCTCACATATCTGATGATCATGGCGCCAAATACCAGTGTAAACAAAACCTGAACACTGAACAAATATTGATTTGAAACATTAAAAATCACATATACCTTCAAAACAATAATTGCAAGTATAGGAATAAGCGCCAAGCTCAATATAACATTTGAAAAGAAAATAGAAGAAAAGTAAGTTTTCGCTTTTCTCTCATTTCCACGCACAAGTTCAACCGCTATGTATTTAGAAGCCATAGAATTAAGGGCTGTTGCTATAACTGTTATATAACTGACAACACTATTAGCCAAACTGTAAAATCCATATAATTCTGCGCCCAGATTATTTACAATATACGGAGTGAGCCAAAAGCTTATAACTATCGAAACAACATGCGCAAACAAATTGGCAATCAAGCTGACAGATAAGTTTTTTGCGCCCATATTATCTTTTGACATATATATTAATGTATGATTTCGAATTCATACAAATCCTCCTATAACATGATATTAGTAAAACTAATTTATACCCCTCTCAGCAGTTTGCTTATTTTTCCTTCCATTTTGATGATTGACGGAATTCTTTTAAAACACGGGATTTTCTTGATTTTATAATTTAAAACTCTTAACCATTTGAAGTTATTCGAATAATTTGTTGTTGGGGAAACTATTTTTACTTTGTCACCGTTGACAACACTCAAAAAAAGCTCATACCACATTTCAGAAATATACTTGGGATTAAATTTATTTTTCACTAGTTTTATTGCTTCTTCAGAGTACATATTGTTTAATTCACTGTCTTTTAAAAGTTTTGCTACTGCATCAGCCAATGCACTTTCTTTGAAAATAAGTATTCCTGTTTTCTTATTCTCGATAACATCGGGCATACCATTAGTATTTTTCGATACCACCGGTATTCCGGCTGCTTCCATCTCCAAAGCACTGATCGGGCATACTTCGGTTCGACCTGTTGGATTAACAACTCCTACCTTAGTTTGTGCGTATATTTCTGATTTTTCACTTCCCATGATTCCCATCAGATGAACTGAAGGAAGAATTTTACCGTCATCTCCAAGCAGATATTGGCTAAAGGAATCCTCGTAAGATTTTTCAGCTAAATTCAAATCACCAAATTGAGTCTTTTTTCCGTATAAATTCCCTTTTCCCAATACATATAGTTCAGCATCAGGAACTTTCTCTAAAATATGTTTCCAAGCTTTTGCCAAAACATGAAAGCCCTTTCCCGGTACTATTGCTCCTACATAAGTAACTACATTATTCAAATTTGAATTACGAATCGTATACTCATCAGTATTAAACATATTGGGAATATAAACAGCCTTATTAATGACCGTATCGTCAATATATCGATCATAATGTTCTCTAACTAAAAAGACTGTTCTTTTTATGTATTGACAATTAGAAATGGTATCTAAAATATCTCCTCTAATCCAATTGTGTATCCAAACTACTGCATTAACTTTACACTCTTCTAAAACCGGAGCTAATTCAAGAACATTGCCAAATGTAAAAAGCAACAAATCGACATTATCTTTTTTTGCTTCATATACACTATCTACTACACAATCTATTTTTATATATTGAACATTTTTATTTGTAGGCATTTCTATTGATTCACAGCCCTCTTTATAGCGGTAAACAATCAATTGAATATCATTATAGAATTTAGGTAAATAATAAATTAAATTTAAATAGCAAAACTGAGTCCCCCCAACTCCGGGATTCCCCTTGTTAGGAAGCCTGCAATCCAATCCATCTCTTACAATGTCATCGTAAATAATTCCTACTTTCATCCATTCTACCTCCTAAAACAGTCTCAACAGCCTCTATATAATCTAACAAAACTACATCTTGTTAATTCAAAAGGATAGTTTTTGCCATTCGAACTTTGAAAAATCCGCTTAACTGAAGTTAGTAATTCACCCTTTTGAAAATTTATCTTTTCCTTCCGTCACAGCATTACATAGAACAACCAAAAAATAGGATTGTACATGTATGTTCCTGACACCATCAGCATAATAAAATTGACAATAAAAATAGGACGCATAAATTCCTCAAAGCTATCCTTTTTCGCATCAATGACATATTTTTTAGCCATAAATCCCGAGGCAATTGCTATAAACAATGCATATAAAACTCCGCCTTGTAAAAGAACTTCTAAAAAAAGATTGTGTGGATAATATCCCAAATAACTATAATATTCAAACAAGCCACATCCAAGCGGATGAGCTTTAATCATCGAAATTGCACTATCAAACACATTCTTTCTACCTGCTTCTTCCAAATCTATTCCGCCGCTTAACGAAAACATGGACGAAACCCTCTGAAATTCTTCTCTAAACATGCCGTTTTTCAGAATGTTAAACATCACTATCAAAATTAACGGTATAATTAAAAATCTAAGTAATCGTTTTATGTTAAATTCTCTCTTCTCATAAAAAAACATGTACAGTATTACGCTTACAATACATACAACAAATGGTCCGGAGGCAGATGATACCATGCATGATATAAACTGTAATATTAATAAACAAAACTTAACCATTTCGTTCCACTTGCACAAAAACAAATTCAAAGTAAATGCAAAGGCTGCACAATATCCTGCGTTCTGATAAGTCCCCGAGCCAAATCCTCTTCTAAGCGTTACCGATCCGTAAATTATATATCTAGCCAAAAACAGTGTGGTTGCTACTGTAAAAAGGATCATGCAGAACATGCATGCTCTATATAATTTTTTCTTATCAAAAGAATCAAATCTAATTAATCCTAAAAATATTGGGGGAACTATATAAGTAACTGAAATAAACTTAAAAGAGTCCACGTCATTACTATATGATGGAATAGCCAAACTTATTATCAAAAATGTAACCAGCGCCAATGACCACTGAGAAATAACTAACCTTCTCTTCTCCACCAAACAACTATATAGGCCAAATAGCATAACAATTACGAAAACTATTCCTATATACTTTGAAAAGAAATCCCCCCAAATACTGTTATATCCTAAAATGCAAGTAACAGAATAATATAAATATGAAGAAAAAAGGGTTCCTACAATAAAATACTCACTCATAATCTCATATCTTTCATATTAATTTTCCAAAAATATCCAAAACTGCATTTGGAGAACTATTGTAGAATGTTTGTTCTATATCGTTAAAATCGATTTTTCTGTTCCTGTTGCTTATTAAAAACTCTTCGAGAATAATTCGTGCATCCTCTACACTTATTCTTTTTTGATTAATGCAACAAGCTAATTCATATTTTCTAAGATATTTCAATGTAGCGTCATCATCCATAAAATAAGAAGATATAATAGGTTTGCCATACGAAATATAATCGAAAATTTTGCCAGAAATCGCATTTGAATTGCTTGCTCCAAGATTCAAGAAACAGTCAGCATCGCCCATTATTGTCAACAAATTATCTCTCGGGATGAAATCAAAACTCTTTATAATACCTTTAAACCCTTGTTTCTTTTTTTCAATAATGCTCTTCGCCTCATTTTTACCTATAAAAATAAGACATACATTATCAATCCCGCTAAATGCATCAATAATAAAACTTGGGTTTCTTTCGGGCATACAAAGATATCCGGTGTACAAAATATTGATATAATCTTTCTCAAAGATGGATTGCTCATTGCTACTTTTTTTACCATTTTCAGGCTTATGCAAAAAGGCAGGGTTCAAGTAAACAGTGTTATCATTAAAATTTATGTTACTTTCATCATAATATTGTCTGCTTGCTTCCATTCTTATAACTACATCCGCATTAAGCACATTTTCTAATTCAAATTTTATTTTTCTCTTTTGCGCAAACTGCTTAGGAAGATATTTAGGAACCTTTCCACAAGCATATCCGTCTATAAAATATGGCACATGCTTAATATTCGGATATTTTTTCTTTAATCTTGCTCCTACCTCCAATGTTTCAATTGGAAAAACAACAGAAACCACTATATCAATATTGTTCTTTTCACAAATCTCAACAGCTTTTTTCTCAAATTTACTCATCATTATAGGATGAGTGTTAGGATAAAACGGTGCAAAGAGTAAAAGTCTTAATCTGTTGAATATTTGCTTTTCTAATCTTGAACCTTTAGCATTCTCGCCGACATGTTTGTTATATAGAGAATACACGCCTTCCTCATAAGTTTGATCCCCATTTATAGCTAAGCAAAAAACATTATATTTCTTTTTAGCTTCTTTAATTACTGCTTCAGCCGCAAGTGATGTCGGTGAGGTTTTTGCAGGATATTCGTTTAGCAAAAAAAGAATATTCTTATTCATACAAATCTCCTATTGATAGGTTAATGAGTTACCGATTCTATACTTCTTTTAGCAATGTCATAATACGAAAAAGCCTTTCTTCCTCTTTCTTCGGCAATAAGTTTCATTTGGAAGTAAACATCTTTGTTTTCAACAATTTTCTTAAGAACACTTGCTATCTCTTCAGTCTTATCTTCATAGATGAATTTAATGTTTCCACCAACATCCACATGTGTTGTACCGTCCCAATATTTGCAGACCATAGGTATTCCCAGCCCTGCAACCTGTTCCCAGAAAACCGAATGTCGTCCCGGAAATACTACTAAATCCGCTGCCGCAAAATATTGATCCGTCATCTTTGAGTCTATCCATCCTATATACTGAACATTAGGCGAACACAGCTTGTTCACTTCGTCCTTCAGATTATCCACAACAGAACCGAAAACCAAAAGCTTTACATTTGGCATTTTCAAATCATTAACAGCTTGCATGAGGAGAAGTGTCTGCTTCTTCGCTTCGTCTATTTTCCCTCCTGTGATAATCAAAAAGTCCTCAGGATCGATTTTATACTTTGCTCTTATATTCTCTTTTATTTCCGGCTTTAAAGCTGCTTCCGTCTTTTCATCATCGGCTCCCATAACAAGTAATTTTACTTTACTCTTTGGTAGCCCATACATTTTCTCAAGAAATTCAACGCGAGAAGGCATCACACCGTAAAAGATTTCTGTAACCGGCAATAAACTTTGCGCGCATCTTTTCCAAATGATTTTGTGCAATACATTCCTTGATATCCAATTAGTTGCACTATTGGAATAGTCCGCGTGGTTGTCAATGTACACTTTGACCTTTGGGTGTATTTTCTTATATTTGACAATTTGTTTTGAATCCAGAAATTGACAACTGTGAACAAATAGAATATCAGGTTTCTCCTTTTCAATTGTTTTGTACAGATCAGGATACTTTTGAAATTTACTAAGAGGCTTACCCGACTTTTCTGCAAGTCGTATTACTTTTACTCCATCCTCATTTATATAGTCGCTCTCTTCTGTTTCTACTTTTTTCCCATCATTATAAACGAGCTTATTAGCAATCAATGTCACTTCATTTCCAAGCTTTGCATGATACTTTGACAGAAGGTTCTCCTGATAACTCCAACCTTCGGTATAAACACCGCTCACACAAATGTGTACTATTTTCATATTGTCACCTTTTTTACAACCGATAAAGTTCCATGTACCTTTCAGTCATCATTTCTTTACCTATCAAAACCAAGGATTCAATTTTCAGCGCATTTTCAAAAGTTCTGTTTAGAAGACACTCTTTTAATGCCTTATAATCCTTCTGCACTACCACGCAAGACGGCGTATATGCACTCTCAGGACTTCCACCAGTTGCATATGTAACAACAGGCGTTCCGCATGCAACTGCCTCAAGATTGGTGGTCGGAAAATTATCCTGAATCGTAGAATTCACAAACACATCGGCAATTCCATACAGCTCACGTAGTTCCGCTTGGCTGTTTGTCCTCTCAATTGCAATAATTCTCTTAGGAAGAATCTTCTTAATATCTTCGGTAACACCAACCATCACAATCGAATATTCACTTGGAAGATCGTCAGCCAACCGAATAAAATCATCAAGTCCTTTACGCTCTCCCCAAAATGCCGCTACACCAAGCAACACAATTTTACCTGTAAGGCCATAGCGTTGCCTTAATTCGAAGAAGCCTTTACCCCCCCCCCAAGAATTAATTCATGGTACTCTGTTGTCACAAGATCCTTGTCAAGAGTTGGCAAAACTGACACAGCAAAATTGTTCTTTGTATACTCTTCTGTAAGGTATTTGATAACACCGTCTATATCGCCTTTTTCAAATGCAATGCCATTTCGTCCATCCAAACATTCCGGGCTTCCGCCTGTTCGATATGTTATAACAGGTGTTCCGCATGCAAGTGCTTCAAGATTGACTGTTGGGTAATTATCTCTATAGGTGAGATTCAAAAACACATCTGCCGCACTGTAAATCTGAGCAAGTTCTTTTGTGCTGTTAGTTCGCTCAATCCCTATAATTCCTTGTGGCAAATCCTTAAGTTGTGATTTATCGAGTCCTACAAGAACAATAGCAAATCGATCATCAAGTGTTTTGGCAAGCTTATAGAAATCCTGCAATCCTTTTCCTTGTCCCCACCAAGTGGAACAGCCCATCAGCAAAATTTTATTTCCTATGCCGTGTACTTTCTTAAAATCGTTTTCAAGTGGGTAAAACTGTCCAAGATCAATTCCATTGGGAATAACTTGTATCTTCTTATCTTTCAAGTACGACTGTGAAACAAGCCCCGCAAGCCATCTTGACGGAGTGACTATAGTCATATCCTGAACAGCAGAAAACAACTTTTTCTTTCTATTGTAATTTGCTTTGGATCTGTCAATATATGACTTAGGATATCCTCTATAGACTGGGCAATCTGAACAGCCCATTTTCCATTTTTCACAATTTACAATGTCGCATGTTCCGCTATGACCTGTAAACGACCACATATCGTGAAGAGTCCATATAACACGCTTGTTTCTCTTGATTAAATAATCAAAAAGAATTTTTGTGTTGATATAGTATCCATGTATGTTATGTAAATGAACAACATCGGTGGCTTTGGTTGGTGGTGTGAGAGTGATAATAGCGAGAAATTTGCTGCAAAGGCAAAGAAGATTATTTCACTAGATTTAGAAGCTGCTTCAGTGGCGGAGTTCAGATATCTTCTTGAAAACTATAGTACAGAAGGTGCTTATGAGAAGATAATAAGCCACATTTGAAGGAGACTTTCATGAAGATACTAATAATCAATTCTGTCTGCGGAATACGCAGTACAGGTCGTATATGCACCGACTTAGCAACTGCGTTGGAAGCGCAAGGACATGAAGTTAGAATTGCCTATGGTCGAGAGACTGTACCGGAGCGGTATAAGAGATTCGCGGTAAGGATAGGTAATGATTTAGATGTCAGGGCACATGGCGTATTAGCAAGGCTCTATGACGCAGACGGTCGAGGAAGTGTACAAGCGACAAAAAAGTTTATATCGTGGGTAGAAGAATATGACACCGTCAACAATAACTTTGCCTATATCCGTATTAGTATCTGTTGCCGCCAATACCGGTAACTTTGCCTGCATGTATGCAAGAAGGCGACTTGGAAAATTGGGAATCGTGAATCTGTGATCAAGGAAAATCAGTCCCACATCACATGCACCTACCATCGTGTCATAATCTTCCTTCGGCAGACGTTTCATCAGTTTTACATTAACAGGTTTCTCTTCTTTCACAAATCTTTCAATTTTGCCATATTCTGTGCCATCGCCAACAATTAGAAAGTATGCATTTTCAATATCGTTGCATTTCTTGATACACTCAATCAAAAAAGGAATTCCTTGAGGTCTGCCTAAATTTCCGCCATAAACAAATATTTTTTTATCAATCGGAATGCCATATTTCTCTCTAATTGATTTTCTTCTGTCTCCACTTACACTTTTATCAATTACTTCGATACTATTGGGGCAAACTTCTACAACGCTTTTATCAATCTCAGAATTATGTTTTATTATATAATCAACATTTGCTTGACTCATGCAGCCAATGTAATCCGAAAGCATGTAAAGTCTCTTTTCTTTTACTCTGAAATATTTGTAAATAATTCCTTTTACGCCATTAGTTGTCATCATTCCGAGATCAACTGCATTCTGAGGAAATATATCTTTTAAAAGCAAATAGCTTTTTGCTCCATCGCGTTTCTTTACAAATTCAACTGCTTTAGCGAAAGTAATCGGTGGAGTGGAATACATTACTAATTCAAACTTGACTTCAGGAAAATATCGTTTGATAGCTTTGATGTATAGTGGCTCAATAGACATTTGAGCTATGCCCTTACTTATAAGGTTGTTCGAGCCTCTAACATCTCCTGTCTCCAAATACAGAATATGCGCACCTTTTTCGTGGATTAATTCCGTTTTCTTTTCTGTTTTTTTCGCACAAGGTGTTATAGTATAAATTTCATGACCATGATCACGAAAGCAACGCAATAAATCAGCATAGATTGAGTGTGCTTCTATGCTTTCAAATCTTCCCATTGTCAAAAAAAGAATATTCATATTCTGCACCATCATTCGTTTTATTTTTTTAACACTTTAATTTCGTTATACTTCATCATATAGATGTCATTGTCATAAGACCCTATGTTCTTTTTATTTGCCATACCTTTTAAATTATTTAGAATTAATTTCATATGGTCGCAACCGCTTTCATAGGCATGGGGATATCCTCCGCCGAAGCGCGGATTAACCTCGGATATGTAACACTCTCCATTCACATCAAAAATATCAATGTCGATTTGTCCTCGGTAGCCAGCCTCAAGCACAAATTTCTCAATCAGTTCGAACAAATTAGGATTCTTAAAACTCACAGCTTTGTCTGTTTCACCTGCTCGCATCAGAAGTTTCTTTTTCGTAAAAATAGAAACAACTTCTCCACTAATCATGTCAATATAGACATCAGCACCTATTTCTTGACCATCAAGGAATTCTTGAATCATAAGTTCTTCGGAATGCGAAAACATAAGTTCAACTGTCTCTTTATCATAGACTTTAGAAATTGCAATGCTTGCACTTCCTCTTATCGGCTTCACAAATACCGGATATTTTACTTTTCCGCTCTCAACATCGGTATAGAATTTTTGCTTATCCGTATAGGATTTTGCACACTTATATCCATGATCTGTAAGCCATTTATACATCTGATACTTATCCAGAGACATCTCACAAAGTTCATAAGAGGAACCAATAACTGTTGTTCCAACAGCTTCAAACTTATCTTTATTCTCAGCTAAAAGAGACAACTCCGGATCAATTAGGCTTAGAACTCCATCTATTTTTTCTTTTCGACAAATATCAATAATAATATCCAAGTAATCAGGTGAAGTTATTCTGGGCACTGTATAAAATTTATCTGCCTCATAAATAGATGGAGCAAGATTGCTCATATCTGTGCAGATAACTTTCCCTTCTTCAGCTAAAGTTTTCTTAAAATACTGAACAATTTTATTCCTTGTTCCCGAACTTAAAAGTAAAATATTCATCATACAATTCCTTTAATAATCTTTTATTTTTCTAAAGTCATCAAAAAATAGAGGTGTCCCTCCTGTATGGATAAAAAGGATATTTTTGTTTTGTATCTTCATTTCTTCGATATATTTCTTCATTCCAAGAAAAGCTTTTCCAGTATAGGTACTATCCAGCGGTATTCCGTATTTAATCATTGACTCTTTTATAGTATCCTCAATTTCACTGTTTTCTTTTCCGTATCCGTCACCTGTATATTGATCAAGAAAAACTGTTCTCTTCTGAATTTCTTCCTCAGCAATTTCAGGCATATACTTCCGAATACTATCGAGAACCACTTCCCGACCTCTAGGATTTTTTCTTGCAATACTAATTCCGATAATATGACGATCATCATTATATTTGATTTGGCCACACACAAGTCCCGCATGAGTTGTCCCTGTACCGGAAGCAAAGAAGATATAATCAAAATGAACTCCAAACTCTTTCTCTTGCTCTCTTATCTCCTGATAGCACTGAACATATGCTTCAGTCCCAATATCACCGTGTCCGCCGCCTTCAATGAAATAAGGATTTTTTCCTTCAGCTTTTAGTTTTGCAAGCTTCCCGTCTATCGTATCGTGTACCTTTACCACCGGAACTGTAGTAATCTGTGCCCCAAACAGATCCATCATCCGGCTGTTGAAGGTCGGTTCACTTGCTTCCTCCGGGCTTATGATGTAGCACTCCATTCCTCGCCTACAGCATTCGTTTGCAACAATGCGACAATGATTAGAGCTACCGGAGCCATAAGTAACAACGCAGTCAAAACACCCTTCGTCTATATTTTCAAAAAACAATTCAGCTTTTCTTGCTTTATTGCCACCGAAAGAGAATGGAATTAAATCCTCGCGTTTGATATATAGATGGTTATTCTGATATTCACCTAAATCTTGAATAATGGTTCTATTGAAAAGCGCAAAATTGGAAAATCTAATTTCATAATAAAGTTTTCTCCTCCCCCAAAATTTCGAGAACCTTACTCTATCAATAAATTCTGAGGAATTCTTATGGTACAAATCATCTACAAAATATCCTTCTTGTTTAAATCCAACTTTTTCATATAAATGAATTGCTTTTTCGTTTTTAGCATCTACCGTCAAATACACCTTGTGAAGTTTTAATTCCTTGTAAGCATATTCTAAAATAGCTTTTGTGGCCTTAAATGCAATGCCACGCCGTTTATACTTTTTCTCTCCAATTGTTATGTAGTATTCTGCCTTCTTATTGACTTTATCAATCTGTAGCAAGCCTATGATTCCTACTGGCAAACTATCATATTCAATTACGCAGTCTAACCTTCTACTGTTGTCCTTACTTTCGAACCACTCAGTAGTTCTATCTGTGCTTAAAGGCAAATCATAATGAAGATACCGGTTGTTCTCTGGATTATTAATCCATTCTACCTTTTTTTGTATGTCTCTTTTCTCGAATAAACGAAGTGTTATATCTTCATACTGATAATTCATCCTTTGTCCATCCCATTCATTTCTTATATTTTCACTTTGTTTCTCAGGGCTTAATTGCACCTTTCGGTGTTTGTATCCAGTTCTTTCTTTCATCAAGCAATTTGCCAACCTTAAATTCCTTACCAACCAAGATATCTGATCGTTTAAACACCTTAACAACAGTCACCAAAACAATTTTCAAGTCAAATAGAAACGAAATATTGTTCACATATTCCAAGTCATACTGAAATCGTTGTTCCCAACTATCAATAGCGTTTCTGCCATTAATTTGAGCCCATCCTGATAGACCAGGTCTTACATCATGTCTATGATGTTCTTCTTCTGTGTAATAAGGAAGGTACTCAACCAGAAGCGGACGTGGACCAACAACAGACATATCTCCTTTTAAAATATTGAAAGCTTCCGGTAATTCATCCATAGAAGTAGATCTAAGTAAACGGCCGAACTTTGTAAGTCTCACATCATCCGGAAGTAACTTTCCATTCTCATCTCTCGCATCGGTCATTGATCTGAATTTATAGAGATAGAAAGTCTTCTCTTTTCCTGTCTTCGGATCTATTCTTCCTGGACGTGCTTGTTTGAAAATAATTGGGCTTCCAAGTTTAATGCGTACCAGTATCGCAACTATTGCATAAAGCCAAAAAAACACAACAATAGCAAGTAATGCACATATAATATCAATTACTCTTTTGAATACTCTGCAATAGATTCTGTTCTTCCCTTTAATCATCTGAGTTCTCCTATACACAGATTTACTCAAAACAAGCCTTTATTACATCAATAATTCTGTCCTGCTGCTCTTCTGTCATCTTATTGTCACTCGGCAAACATAATCCTCTTGCGAAAATGTCCATGCCTACATCTGCAGCTTCTCCAGCAATGTAAGCATTTGATCTTGCACGTCCGTTTCCGTCTCTTATAACAAACGGATTC
>CAVFCW010000013.1:0-65575 GCA_963621245.1 uncultured Prevotella sp.
CAAAAAAGGAGATTTATTAACTAATGGCAAATTTATTTGATTCAAAATCATTTAATTACGGATTTTTCAAGAGAAACTTCATTGATTGATAACGGCTTAACGGACAACAGAGATAATTTTGTTACCGAGATTTGCATTCCCATTAGATGAGTAAAAAGAACCGTATTTCTTAATTTGAAATACGGTTCTTGTGCTATTTTTTATTGTAAAGGAAAACTCCTACGGCATCTGCCAAAAGCCAACCGATAGGAATGGAAAGCCAAATTGCTACAACTCCGAGAGAAGTGTTCGGCGCTAAAGTATACGACAAAAGAACTCTTGTTCCTAAAGAAACGACAGTTAAAATAAGTGAAATTTGCGGCTTGTTAATTCCTCGATAGTAGCCGTACCACAGGAACAGAATACCGATTCCGACATAAAAAGCGCCCTCGATTCTCAAATATCTTGCACCTTGAGTGATAATTCCTGTTTCAGAGAGACTGATAAAAAGCCCCATGAGCTTGTCGGCAAATATAAAAATCATCAGAGAAACCGCAAGGCAAAAACAAGCAGAAGCGAGAAAAGATATTTTAGTTCCCTTTTTAATTCTGTCTTTTCGTTTGGCTCCGTAATTTTGTGAAACAAAAAGGGAATAGGCATTGCCGAATTCCTGAGCCGGCATATATGCCAGAGTGTCAATTTTAACAGCGGCGGTGAATGCAGCCATAATTGTTGTGCCAAATCTGTTAACTAAGCCCTGAATCATCAATATGCCGAAATTCATAACGGATTGCTGAATGCCCGTAGAAATATCATTTATAATAATTTCTTTAAGTCTTGCTGTATTGATTTTATGGCTCGATTGTTTGAAAATGTATCGGTATCTATTTAAGACAAAGGCGGTCAATCCCAAACCTGCAACCATTTGAGAAATTACCGTAGCAAGTGCCGCACCGGTTACACCTTGATTTAAACCCACTACAAACCATATATCTAAAATTATATTCAACAAGGCAGATATTCCAAGAAAAATAAGCGGAATAACAGAATTTCCTACCGATCGTAAGAGATAAGCAAAGAAATTATATAAGAAAATGAAAATAATACCTGAGAATACAACCTTGACATAAGCTTTGGTGAGTTCGAAAATCTCAGACGGCGTCTGTAAAATCAGCAGAATTCTGTCTGTTAACGGATATACCGCAATGCCGAGAATGACGGAAACTATGCCGATAAAAATAAACGAAAGCTTAATATCCTCACTAAGTTTATTGTAGTTTTTTCCGCCGTAGTCGGTCGAAAAGAAAGCTCCGCTACCCATACATAAGCCGATTATGATTGATGTGATAAACGTCATCAAAGTGTAGACAGATCCAACTGCGGCGAGCGCATTGGCTCCTATGAAATGTCCGCATATCATAGTGTCGACCAAGTTGTATATCTGTTGAAGCAAGTTGCCGAATATCATCGGCAGAGAAAAAGCAACGAGCTTTTTAACTATCGAGCCTTCGGTTAGATTTGTATCCTTAAAATTCATAATTCCCCTCAGAAAGTAAAATGAAATCACATAAAATAACGAATTTCATTTTATCATAAAGGGTATTTTATCTCAAGCACAAAACTGTTTTGTTGGTTTTATTGTTTGTTCAGAAAATATTCCTTAATTTTGGAGTCGATAAACTCTTGCATTTCAGGAACGCTGTGCTTGCGTCTTGAAGCGCATTCCTGAGCCTGACAATTGCAGATAAAACACTTGCGGAATGTGTTTCGTGACATCTTGTTTCCAAACTCATCGAGAACATCTATATCAAAAAGTCTTCCCAAAGGGTGAGTTTCTTCTATTTCGGTCATAGCCTCTTTAATTTTAACGCTGTTTTTAAGATCTACAGCAAGAATAAGCTCGTTTCCGGTTTTGTCGTTATATTCGACTGACTCAAGAATTTTAATGTTATTATCGCTTAAAAACTTTAGTATCTCTTTTTTGCCGTCATCAAATACAGCAGAAATATCTTTGTTTGTTTTAATGGGGCCGGGAATATTCATGCAAAAAGAAATTATTGTCGTGTGATATTTCTCCAAATATTCATTTTGTTTATTTGCACGTCTCTCACGGCAATTAAGCATATCTGTTAAAACTACTGTTTCTCCCTGTAACATAATGCACCTCTATATATTGATATCAATTAAGTACTGAATACCTACTGAAAATTATAAATCTAAAAGCTAAAAATGTAAACGATAATATTATTTACTGTAGGAATTTAAAACAAGTCGATATTTGAATATGTATAAACACTATGAATTAATATACAGAAGATGGCTTGCTTACATTGAAAGGCTTAGCAAGAGACGGTTGTTCTGATAAAAGGAGAAACAAATGAACATTCTTAAATATTCTCCGAATGGGCAAAAGTCATAAAAGTAAAAAACAGCTCACGGATACAAATCCATGAGCTGCTCTTGATTATTTAAGTTTGTTGTTCTCTGTTTCGTATTTATCCATACTCTTTAAGCTGATGCCCAAAGTGGAAAGATTATGAATTGTTGCTGATGTTGTCGGCTGAATAATACCGGCTACGCCAAGCCCGATGAGAGAACCGTTTATTGCAACTATCTTTCGGTAGTTTTTGTTAATTCTGCTTACCATTGCCTTTGAAATTTCAACAAGGGTAAGGATAGAATTAAGATTATCGGCTGCAATGGTAATATCGGCAATTTCTCTTGCGAGTTCTGCGCCGTCACTTATTGCAATGCCGGCATCCGAAGCAGAGAGAGCGGGGGAATCGTTAATTCCGTCACCGACCATAATTACCTTGCGTCCCTGTTTCTTCTCGTTTAGAACGAAATTAGCTTTGTCCTCGGGGAGAACTTCTGCATAATAGTCGTCAAGTTTAAGCTTGCTTGCAACGTCTGACGCGGTGTTGAAATTATCCCCTGTCATCATTACAACCTTGCTTATGCCGAGCTTATGAAGCTTTTTAACGACATCTGCCGCCTCGGGACGAAGAGGATCTTCTATCAGTATAACCGCAGCTAAAATTCCGTCAATCGCCAGATAAAGCGGAGAATAATGCTTTGGAATTTCGTTGAATCTTTCTTTGTATTCGGGTAGAATAGTACACTTCTCATCATCAAACACAAAGTGATAGCTTCCTATGATAACCTTGCTGTCACCGATGTGGCTTGAAATTCCGTGAGCAACTATGTATTCTACCTTAGTGTGCATCTCTTCGTGATTGATTCCTTTGCTTGCCGCCGCCTTGCACACAGCCTTAGCCATAGAATGGGGGAAATGCTCTTCCAAACACGCGGCAATTTTCAGTAAAGCGTCGGGATCTGTACCGCAGAAAGGAACAAGCTTTGCAACAGTCGGTGTTGCTTTTGTGAGAGTTCCCGTTTTATCAAAAACAATAGTATCAGCTTCACTGACCGCTTCAAGGAACTTTCCGCCTTTAACGGTAATTCCGTTATCTCCGCACTGTTTGATTGCCGTCAGAACTGAAATCGGAATAGCAAGTTTTAATGCGCAAGAGAAGTCAACCATCAAAACAGCAAGTGTTTTTGTGATGTTTCTTGTGAGCAGATATGTGAGAATCGTGCCGCCCAAAGTCCAAGGAACAAGCCTATCTGCAAGATGCTCGGCCTTTCCCTCAATATTGCTTTTAAGCTTCTCGGTGTCCTCAATCATTGCTGTGATTTTCTCATATCTGGTAGCTCCAGAAGAACCTCTCACGTGAACCGCGAGCTCGCCCTCCTCAAGAACCGTACCGGCGTAAACATAAGAATCTTCACATTTTCTGATCGGCTCGGATTCACCCGTTAAGGAAGCCTGATTGACCATTCCTTCGCCGTTAACAACAGTTCCGTCAAAGGGGATAATTGTGCCCATTCTGACAACAACGGTATCGCCGGGGACTATCTCGCTTGAAGGAACCAAAACTTCATGTCCGTCTGTTAAAAGCCATACATTTTGAACCTGAAGAGCCATGCTCTTAGCAAGATCGCTTACGGTTTTTCTGTGAGTCCATTCTTCCATAATCTCACCGATACCGAGAAGGAACATAACAGAACCGGCTGTATCGAATGTTCCGCGCAAAATCGAAACCGTGATTGCGGTAGCGTCCAAAACGGATACGTCAAGCTTTTTGTTCTTTAAGCTCTTTAAAGCCGCACAAATATATTTTACAGATTTAAAACATGTGAGTGCAACTCTTACGGGATAGGGAAGTATGAATCTCTTGCCGTAATGAATCAAAACGTGATTTATTAACTTTTCTTTGTACTCGGCATTTAACAATCTGTCTGAGCTTTCAAGCACTGCTGTGGGGACAATTACTTCATCAAAGTGAAAACGGGCAAGAGCTTTGATAAGCTCAGCCCTTTCACAGCTATATTCGACAACCGCATCAGCAGTATTTTCAAATATTTTGACATCAGTAACGCCGCCGAGATTTCTGACATAGTAGTCTAAGGTATCAGCTTGGACAACAGTCATTCTCTTCAGATTGAGATGAACTCTCATTCTGTTCTTGATGTCATGCTTAATAATAAATTTCATAGGAAATTATTCCTCTGTCTGGGGTTCTGCAGCCTCTTCTGTTACGTTTTCAGCGTCTTCAACAACTACATCTTCTACAACTGCGCAATCTTCTGCGGCAGCTCTGTCCTCGTTGATCTGCTTTGCACCTGCATAGATATCGTCGCAGTTCTCCTGAACCTTTGTAGCGGTATTAACAGCGCACTGCTTAACTCTGAGAACAGCTGCAGTTACATTTGTGTAAAGCTTTTTTGCGTCCTTGGAAGAAAGAGCCTTAATACCTGCTGTTCCAAAAAGAACGCCGCCTGCAAATAAACCTAAATTTTTCATATCAACCTTTGCCATAATAAAAGGCCTCCTTAGTATTTTCATTTGTTAAAATGATTATACATCAGCCAACTGTTAAAATCAATAGTTTCAAAGCGCTAATTTTGTTTATAATGTACTAACGACTGTTTATTTTAGCTAACTTAGTACAGCAAAATAGTTAAAATAGCCTAACTTTCTGATTTGACAGTAATTTTGAAGCTTCATAAAACATACATTATCACTTGACTAATTTAAGCGTTTTATTTATGATTATAGTTACCCCAACCATTATTAAGCCTAATACTTAATGAAAGAAATGAATATTAATGGAAGACAATTCAAGCGCACTTGAGCTCAGCTTTTTGATGGGAACATTGCTACTTCAAAACGGAGCTGAAATTTCCAGAGTACAGGATACAATGGAAAGAGTAGTAAAAGCATACGGTGTTGATGAGTTCGGAGTCTATGTTCTGACTAACGGTATTTTTGCGAACGGAGTTGAAAACGGCATTTCGAAACATACGGCTATTAAATTCGTAAAAACCTCATCTATACATTTCGGAAGAATAGCCGCAGTTAATCAGTTATCACGTGAGGTATGCGAAGGAAAACATTCTGTTCCCGAGGCTATGGCGATAGCTCAGAAGATTAAGGATATTCCATACAGTCCCGACTGGCTTATGATACTTTCGAGCGGAATAGGCTGCGCCGGATTTTGTTATGTTTTCGGCGGTACCATAAGAGACACGATAGCGGCTTTTATTGTCGGCTTGATAGTTCAGGCTTTTTTGACTCTTGCCGATAAAAGAAAAACAGGTAAAATTACTTCAAATTTGATTGCAAGCTCCATAGCTGCGGCGGGTGCGATATTTTTTCTTAAGATAGGATTTGGTCAAAATCTCGAGTATATAATTGCGGGCTCGTTAATCAGACTTGTGCCAGGAGTTGCTTTAACAACAGCTATCAGAGATTTTTTTAATTCCGATTACTTAAGCGGAACTATCAGAATTATTGATGTGGTAATTCTTGGCGGATGCATCGCCATAGGTGCCGGCGTAGTGGTAAAACTTGCAAGTATGCTTGCTTTAATGTGAGGAGGCAGACACATGTTGATTATTAAGTGGATAATTGCATTTATAGTTGCCTCGGCAGCATCTGCTGCGTTTGCCATAATATTTCACTCTCCTAAATCGGAGATTGTGCCCGCCGGAATTGTCGGAGGATTCGGATGGCTTTTTTACCTTATCTTCATGTACTTGGGATTATCTGTTGTTTGGTCCTCGTTCATTGCAACTATCGGACTTGCTTACATTGCAAGACTGCTCTCATATAAAAGGAAAAACCCCGCAACAATATATCTTGTTACTGGTATATTCCCTTTGGTTCCGGGCCTTGGCATCTACAACACGGGTTACAGCCTTTTTATGAACGATAATTCCGCAACAACTCTTGCACTCGGACTTCAAACAATTGAAGCGGCGGTAGCTATTGCTTTTGGAATGGGTCTTGTGCTTTCACTCCCTGCAATTTGTTTCTTTGTGAAAAAAGGAAAGGTATATCATGAAACAGACAATAACAATCAAAGCAAATGACGCAGGTCAGCGCGTTGATAAGTTCTTCACGAAAACTTATCCGAATTTGCCTCAATCTATGCTATATAAAGCCATAAGAAAAAAGGATATTAAAGTCAACGGAAAACGCTGTGAAATTTCCACGAGACTTAATGAGGGCGATGAAGTTTTCATGTTTCTTCATGACGATTTCCTTCAGCAAAAAGAGAAGGAATATGATTTTTTGAAAGCTCCCAAAATAATTAATATAGTCTATGAAGATGAGAACATAATGCTTCTTGATAAAAAGCCCGGTCTTATCGTTCATCCCGATGAGAATTATCACTTTGATTCTCTTATCGCAAGAGTACAGCACTATTTGTATGACAAGGGTGAGTACGACCCCGAAAACGAAAGAAGTTTCGCTCCGGCACTTATCAACCGCATTGACAGGAATACCGGCGGAATAGTTATGGCGGCAAAAAATGCCGAGACTCTCAGAATAATGAACAGCAAAGTGAAGAACAGGGAAATGGAGAAACTGTATCTCTGCATTGCTTGCGGAAAAATGAAAAAGAAAACGGATGTGCTTACAGGCTACCTTCAAAAAAACGAGGCACAAAACCGCGTGTATATTTCTGATAGGAAACAAGCGGATTCCCGTTCGATTGCCACGAGATACACCGTTTTGAAAGAGGGCAAGGCTTTTTCGCTATTAGAGGTTGAACTTTTAACGGGCAGAACGCATCAGATAAGAGCTCATCTTGCTTCGATAGGACATCCGCTCGCAGGCGACGGAAAATACGGTACAAACGCAGTAAACAAGAAAATAGGATTCCCTTATCAGGCTTTGTATTCATACAAATTGAAGTTCGATTTTAAGAGCGATGCGGGCATTCTCAATTATCTTGACGGAACAGAATATACCGTGAAGGATGTTTGGTTCCTTGATGAATTTGACAGAATTAAGGATATGAGGTAAAGTCGTGCCGTTACAAGAAATCGCAGTTAATTTCAAGCCTATTTATCTGCTGTTTGTTTATCTTGCGGTAGTTAATCTTATAACCTTTTTTATGTATGCAATCGACAAGCATAAGGCAAAAAAGAACAAATGGCGAATCCCCGAAAAGACATTGATCGCATGGGCTTTTTTAGGCGGAGCTCTCGGTGCGCTGTTTGGCATGCTGTTATGCCATCACAAAACTCTCCATAAAAAATTTACAACTCTTGTTCCTTTGGCTTTGCTTCTGTGGATGTGTATTTTGGCGCTTTTCTATGTATTATAAAAAGTATTACAAGAGTATATAAAAAGACTTCGGTATTTGTAAAATCAATACCGAAGTCTTTCTTTATTAATGTGCTTTTGTGTTGACGAATTGAGTTTGTGTTTTTGAGTACATAATGCGCTGAGAATTGTATAAGCCAAAATAGCCCGAAAGCATATAACTCACGGCTATGGTTATAAGATAAAAAGGCATGCCCTCAAATCCGAAAAGTTCAAATGCGATAAGCAAAGATGTGACAGGGCAGTTTGTAACTCCGCAGAAAACTCCAACCATTCCGCATGCGGCCATGAGAGTGACAGGAAGGCCGAATATTCCCGCAACAGCCGCACCGAATGCTGCACCTATGCAAAACGACGGTACAATCTCGCCACCTTTGTATCCTCCGCCAAGTGTTATTGCCGTAAACACTATCTTGAGCAAGAAAACATAAAAAGGCAAAGCAGAATTTGTCTCAAACACTTCATTGATTATGTTCATTCCCGAACCGAGATACATGTTTGTTCCGAGAACGAGAGTGAGTAATATAACCAAACAACCGGCCACAAAAATACGGATATATTGATTTTTGAGAAGTCGTTTATAAAGTTTTCCGGCATTGTGCATAGCCGAACAGAAAATTATGCTGACGGCTCCGAGCAGTGCGCCAAAAATCAAACACTTAAGCATGTTAAGAGGCGTAACATTCGGAATTGACAGAACGGTAAAGCTCTCCGGTTCAAGCTTAAATGTCTCTGCGATAAAATGAGCTACATAAGATGCAATAACGCAAGGGACAAGAGCCGAATAGTGCATAATTCCAACGCTTATTACTTCAAGCGAGAAAAAAGCAGAGGCAAGGGGAGTTCCGAAAAGTGCTGAAAATCCCGCACTCATACCGCACATAATGTTAATTCTGTGATCGTTTGGTGTGAATTTGAGCCATTTAATATTTGCAAGGGCGTTTGTTATACTTCCGCCAAGCTGAATTGCGGCACCTTCTCGTCCGGCAGAACCGCCACACAAATGGGTGAGAACCGTTGTGACGAATATAAGCGGTGCCATTTTGTGAGAAACCTCCGACGAAGAGTGAATGGAGGCAATAACCATATTTGTGCCTGTGTCGTTTGTATCGTGAAAAAATCTGTAAAGAAACACGATGAGCAGTCCGGCAAGTGGCAATGCGAACATAATCCAAGAGTGGGTGGCTCTGAAATCATTTGCGTATTTTAACGCATATGAAAAACCGCTACACACAATTCCGACTATAACGCCTGTGATTATTCCCATTACCATCCATTTTATTAAGATGAGAATGTGTCGACTGCATTCCTTACTGTCGGTTTTTAAAGTTTGTTTTAAATTGTTTAACCAATCTGAACTCATATAATACCTCGCAAAAAAGAGCCGAACTTTATTTGATTCGGCTCTAAAATATTTCTGATACAATTTAATTATAACATTTAGTTTCAGATTAAACAATAGATAATATATACTAATTGCATTATTTGAATAATTCTTTGTCTGCTTTATGCTTAAGAATGACTGCGATAATAAATACTAATGCCTGAGCGCAAGGCATTGAAAGCCAAACGCCTGTGAGATTAAGAAAATTAGGAAGTATGAACAGCAATAGAAGCGTGCCGACAGATTCTCCGTAAACAAGAACATAAGAGAACGTGGTTTTTTCAGACGCATAGAAATATGTTGTTGTGATACGGGAAAAACAGAGAAGCAAAATTGTTGCCAAAAACCAGGGCAGATAATAAGTTACTCCGATGTTTGATTCGGCAGAGGCACCGAACAGCACTCCGATTTTACTGCGAAATACAAAAACAATGAGCATACAAACAGCCGTCATTATTTCGGCGAAGGTGTAAGCTTTTCGTCTCATAGTGCGAACTCCTTCGGCATCGGATTTTCCGTAACACTCAGAAATGAGCGGCTGACTTCCGTCACCAACGCCTTGAATCAAGAAGTATACAATTGAAAGTATGTAATCAATACAGCCGTAAATTGCAACTGCTCCTGAATCGCCGTAAGTAATCAAGAACTTATTCATGATTAATAGAGTTAATTGCTGTGAAAAACTCATGCCAAAAGGTGAAAGCGATACTTTGAATATATTACCCCAAAGTCTTAACATTTCACCGACAGAAGAAAATCTGATTTTGTATTTTTTCCATATGAAGTAAGCAACAGCGCACAGCATAGTCACTGCTTGACCGATAACAGTGGCGGCGGCTCCGCCTTTCATGCCCCATGGGAACACCCACACAAACAGATAGTCAAGTATGATATTGACAACGAAACCGAGTATCATTGAAACCATGGCAAAAGTAGAACCGCCCATGTTTCTTATAAAGGGTACAAGGCCGGTTGCCATAAGCTGAAAAACAGTGCCGAATACAATAACACGGACATAATCAACCGTCATCGTGTAAATTTCTCCGCTTGCTCCGAGCAGATGAATTAAAGGTTCGGTAGCAATATACAAAAGTACGGTTAAAACGATACTAACGGCTAACATAAGCAAAGAGGAACTTGTAAAGCACTTTTGCTCTTCGGTAAATTTCTCCTGAGCCTTAAAAATGGCAAATTGAATTGCGCCTGCAAGTCCCAGTCCTGTTCCGACAGATTGAATAAAAGAGGATACTGGGAAACCAAGCGAAACAGCCGCTAAGCCGTTATCGCCCAGGCATTGACCAATAAAAAAGCCGTCCACGATGGTATAAATTCCCGACAAGGCAAATCCCAACACAGATGGCACAACAAAAGCTAAAAAGCTTTTATTTTTTTTCACTTCATAAAACAACCTTTCATATAATAGTTGCCTTGATTATATGTTAAAGCTTCAAAAATGTCAAACGACAGAAGAATGGCACAAACCGAAAAATCAGTTTGCGCCATTCGAGTTGGTTTATTTACTTACCTTTACTCTTGTTTTGTAGGTTGTCCATTCAGAATAGTATTTAACTCCGTTAACTGTTTTATAGCTTCTTACTCTCACATAATAATACTTGCCTTTTGTGAGTCCTGTTATCTGTTTGGATACAGTTGAGTTTTTGGTTATATACAGTTTAGTTGATGACGAGAAGCTGGAATTTAAGCTATACTGAATCTGATAACCGGTTGCTGAAGAATTTTTATTCCAGTAAACCGAAAGAGATTTGGTTGCTGAATTTGTAACCTTGCTAACAGTGGGAGAGGTTAAGCGATAGATAGTTTTTGTTGTGGAAGATGTCTGATACTGCTTTGAGGAATCTGCGACAACAGCGACTACTTTATAAGTGTATTTGCTGCCGTTCTTTGATTTAACGGAAGTATCAAGGTAGGAGAGAGTAGCAGTTGACGAGAATGTCTTTATTCCTGTGGATCCTCTGTACAAAACATACTTTGTAGCGCCTGTAACCTTGTTCCAAGTAATCTGTATTCCTGTCGATTTGTTTGATACAGTAACAGTAGGAGCAGACAGTGCTAGCATATTTGTGTAGTTGGTGTTATAAGAATAACCGCAAACAGAGCACTTGCGAAGAGTGTATCCCTTTGCCTTATATGTAGGAGCAACTACAGTGCTTTTATAAGTATGACTGATTTTTGCTACGGAAACAGTCTTTCTGCTTATCTCTTTTTTACATACCGAGCAGTAAACAACGGAATCATAAGAACCGGCTTTAGTGCAAGTAGCCTTGACTTCATTTTCCTTAACGGCAGTAGCGGCTTTGTGTCCAGTTGCCTTTATTGTTTCTCCGCCGATTTTGTTACCGCAAAGGGTACAGGTCTTTTCTTCTGTGTGACCGTCCTCAGTGCATGTAGCTGACTTAGCACTCGAGGTAACTTTGTAGTTATGGCCGAGCTTGGCGACCTTAACGGTTGTTCGGCTGATTTCTTCGCCGCAAACTGAGCAGTAAACTACAGAATCATAAGATCCGTCTGTCGTACAAGTAGCTTCTATTTTATTTTCAACAACTGGAGTGCCGGCAGTATGACCTGTGGCTGGAATGGTCTTGCCACCTATGATATCGCCACAAACAGAACAAGTTGAAATTGCCGTTCTTCCGTCTTTGGTACAAGTTGCGCTCACTTCACCATAAGTTAGCTTATAGCTGTGTCCTAGCTTTGGTGTTGTAACTTTCTCTCGGCTTATTTCCTCGCCACAAGAAGAACAGTAAACAACAGATTCATAAGAGCCGTCTGTCGTACAGGTTGCTTTAACTTCATTTTCAATAACAGCGGAAGCGGGGGAGTGTACATGAGTAGAAGTTTTTGTCTCATCACAATAGTCACAAATATAGGTGCCGTTGCTCGACAAAACATACTTGTGTCCCGTTGCCTGACACTGTTCCTTATATGACTTAGTATTAAGTGTGGGGAAAGTGAAAATTATATTGCCGTTGGTGCTGATTTGACTCGGCACTTCGGTGTGCATGCTGTAAAACGATGATGTGGCCTGAAGCAAGAACTTTTCGGAATTTGTACTGTCGTTCCAAGTTGAGTCAACGGGATACCAGTAATCTCCGAGCTTAACATCATTCCATGCGTGAGTACCGCCATTGCCGTAGCCGACTATTATCGCACAATCGACGTCGAGCAAATTAGCAAGTGCTTTATAGGCTTTTGCGTATCCGTCACACACTACAGAGTGAGTGGAAGAAGCAAAAACTTCGCCGGAAGAATGTGCATACTTGTAAGCGTCTCCGCCTATTGATGCGGCACTCGAGTTATAGGTGCAAGTTTCAACAAGATAATCGTTGATGCCCTTTACCTTATCATATGTAGTTGCGGACTGAGATCTAATCTTAGATGCTGCGGCAACGATATTTGTGTTATAAGTATCAACCAAATTAGCATAGTTGTCACTTATAAGCGTAAAGGTAAAGTTGCATGCCTTAACTCTGACGGTATGAGCACTGGTGCTGATTCCAAAGCTTGCGTTAATGCTAAGTTTGTTAGTCCAGAATGCCTGAGGATAATCATAGATAAATGAGAAGAATGCATACGAAAAATCGGGTTTAATATCATCCCAAAGAGTATTCGCAGCTGTATTGTAATCATCCTCATAAGTAGTCGAGTAGGTGATACCGACATTTGCGGGCACAATGCTCAGCTTATTTGTTGTGTATTCTTTAGCCAATCCGTTAGAACCTAAGAAAAAGCTCTTAAAATTGTCATAAAGAATTTTTTGATTGTCGCTCAAACCGTCACGGTAGGAAGTGTAGTATACTCCGCCGGATGACGCCATAGAAAGCTGGGACGGTTTAAGATCGTCAATCGAAATGGTGGTTTCTTTAGTGATTTCTTTCGTTTCGTCAGCAAATGCTACGTTGGCTGTTAAACAAGCTACAAAAGCCATCAACACCAATGCACTGCATAGTGACAGCTTATTAATTCGTTTCAAGGTAGTTACCTCCGAAATATGTAGTTTGTTCGCCTTCACTTCAATGTTATTTTAAGTCCGGGTTTTGCTAAATTCAAGAGAAAATAGTTGCATTAAAAAATAAATTTTGTTTACTTTTTTATTTTTAACTTTTGCAAGGACTGTTTTAGTACTTTCTAAAATATGTAATTAGTTCAAGACAATTTTATCAATACTTTAAATTTGATTAAAAATCCTCACAAAATGTAGTTAGATAAAGCTAACCGAACACTTAAAATAAAGTCTTTTTGAGAATTTTGTCAAAAAGACTTTGATATTATATACCTGTTCAAGAAAAATTACAAGTGATTTGTTCTAAAATTGTTTTGGTAAAATAAGATAAAAAATGCAAAAATCAGACAGAATAAATTTACGAAACGACCCTTTTATCTGAAACAATAATGTTTGGTTTTATATCGAATGACTCATTTGGGATAAAATCAACAATTTGAGTTTCAAAAGCAACAGCTACCGTGTGGTAATTTTGACAGGCAAGAAATTTATCATAGTATCCGCCGCCATAACCAAGCCTGTCCTTATTCTCGGTAAAAGCCAACCCCGGCATAAAAACAACTGCTTTTTCTGCCATACCCTTATATATAGTTTCTGAGATTGGTTCAGGTATACCATAAGCACCGATTTTTAAATTTTTCTCTCCTTCATATAGGTGAAAGCTCATACTTTTTCCGTTAACAACGGGCAGCCATATATTTTTCTTTTCATTTGTCAGAACAGGGAAAAGGTATCTTAAATCAACCTCATTGTTTACGGGATAATAGAGAAGTACGTCTTCATAATTATGCGTTAATTTCATTCTGGCTATCGTTTTGCATATTGCTTCCGATTTTGATTTTACTTCATCCTCGGACATACTTTTTCTGAGAGAGAGCATGTCAGCTCTTAATTTCTTCTTCTCGGACATGTTTTGCCGTCCTTTGTTGCTAAATTCTGATTATTATGGTAGTATATTCAAGTCAGAACGAACTGGGTTTTGACTACGTTAAGTATATCACCCCAGAGAAAGGTTTTCAATAATGAAAAGAGCACTTATAGCGATGAGCGGCGGAGTTGACTCCTCGGTAGCCGCTTATCTTATGATAAAAAACGGTTACGAGTGTATCGGAGCGACAATGAAGCTTTACGATAACGATGACGTGGGAGTTTCAAGAAGCAGAACGTGTTGTTCGGCTGATGATATTCAGGACGCACGAGGCGTGGCTTACAAGCTCGGAATACCTTATTATGTATTTAATTTCAGAGATGATTTTAATGAAAAGGTTATCAGAAAGTTTGTTGAATCATACGAAAACGGTGCAACGCCAAACCCGTGTATTGACTGCAACAGATATCTGAAATTCGAGCGCATGTACACAAGAGCCAAGGAGATTGACTGCGACTATATCGTTACAGGTCATTATGCGAGAATAGAGGAAAAAGACGGCAGATTTCTTCTTAAAAAGTCAGTCAACAGAGCAAAAGACCAGAGTTATGTGCTTTATGCCATGACACAAGAGGAGTTGGCTCATACAAAATTCCCACTCGGCGAAATTACGGACAAATCAGAGGTAAGAGATTTGGCGGAAAAAGCAGGCCTTGCAAACGCCGAAAAGCCGGACAGTCAAGATATTTGTTTTGTGCCGGACGGAGATTATGCGAAGGTTATTGAGCACTTTACGGGCAAAACTTATCCCATAGGTAATTATATCGATACAAAGGGAAATGTTTTGGGTCAGCACAAGGGAATTATCCATTACACAATAGGGCAGAGAAGAGGTTTGGGCATAGCTCTCGGCAAGCATATGTATGTATGTGACAAGAACCCTACTGATAACACAGTCACATTGGGAGACATAAGCGACTTGATGAAAACGGAGGTTAAAGTCGGTTCTTTCAACTGGATTATGTACGAAAAGCCACCGATTACCTTTAAAGCAAAGGCAAAACTAAGATACAATCAAAAGCAAGAATATTCCTGCACCGTTGAAGTTGATGAAAAAGATATCACAAATGTCCGACTCATTTTGGACGAGCCGCAAAAAGCCGTTGCAAAGGGACAAGCCGCAGTAATTTATGACGGAGATTATGTTGTCGGAGGCGGAACTATTCTTTAATAAAAACAAAAGAGCAATCATTTCAACATGATTGCTCTTTAAATTATTCTTGTGTTTTACGGCAAAAAGCTTTTTGCGAGGTCTCTGTTTCCTGTAACGACTGCAAGAATCATCTTGTACGTTTCCCCGGGATTTCTTAAAAAGTTGCGCTTGACCATCCTTGCTTGATACAAATCCGGAACATACAGAGTAAACTGCATGAGATCTTCATCTCCGCCCGAAATGTGACATGTGACATTATATCCGTTGTCTGCTTTTTTTATTTCGACTTTATTTTCTTTTTCAATTTTAGCTTCAGCCAACATCTGGGCGGCGGCTTCAAGTGCTTTATCCCTCACAGATATAGGCAAAGCCACATCAAGGTTTTCGGCTATTGCTTTACCGGGAGTCTCTATCTTATAATATGTGGCAGAAGAATTGTCTGCATCGGGCACACGGCTGATACAGCCCCTTGATTCGAGAGCGGAAATAGCATCGGCTACCTCAAAATAATTCGCTATAGCTTTTTGTTGACAAATATCGATTATATTCTCAGAAGAGATAGGAGCCTTTACCGAATACAAAATATAGCAAACAAGAATTCTTATATCACTTATATTTCTTAATCCTCCCGGCTCAATACCGCCGGAAAAAGCATGGTCAAGCTCATTTCTGTATGTCTCGTTGTTCTCTTCACTGAAATTGTCGGTTTCAGTCTGAAGTGAATTTAAAGAAACATCTGCATCTTTTTCATGATTTGTATTTGCAAAATTTTGTTCTGACATCAGCGTTCTCCCAAAATAAGAATACACGGTAAATATGTACGGTGGCAAACTGCACAAAAAGTTGCCGTGTTCAATATTCAAATTATAACACAAAATTTGAAAAATCAAAACATTTTTTGCCTAAATTGTGATAAAATTCATAGTGCAAGATATTTTGGAAGAAGGGATTTGCATAAAAAGAAAAAAAGAGTTTGTCGATTTCCGTTGGAAAGAATACAAACCCCGTTACTACAGAAGTATTTCAGAGGTTCCTGATACTCTAAGTATAGACAAAAACTACGATAAAAACGACTATATATCTTTTGTGAGAAAGCCGAAAAATCCGATTTATTTATCAGAAAAAGCGACAGAAGACCCCAAAGCGATGAAAATGTGGGTCAGACTTCGCCGCTCTTCGGGTATATTTCTGATTTTGGTTATAGTGTTTGCAGTAGTTATACTTACGGTAAACTATTACAAAACGAAACAGCAAGCCGAAATTTCGCAAGCCACCACTGAAGAGCAAAGCTCAGACGGAACCGTGAATCTCGGAAGTGATGAAGCGGTTACTTACGATAAGGAAACAGGTTTGGCGGTATACTCTAACGACTTTAATTTAAAGGTTATTTCTCCGTCTGAACCCGCAGATGAAACATTTACAGTATCCACCACAAATATTGGCGGAGTAGAGGTTGACTCACGAATTTCTGATGCGTTAAGTTTGATGTTGTCGGATGCGTCTGAAGACAATGTTTCGTTCAATTTGGTAAGCGGTTATATTTCTTATGAGGATCAGCAGAAGCTTTTTGATGATGAAGTTGCAAGGCTTGAAAGGGCAGGTACAAGTCACCTTATGAGCGAGTTTACGGCGGGACTGAATGTTTCAAAGCCGGGTGAATCTGATGCGCAGACGGGACTCAGTATTGTAGTAAGCGATAAAAAAGATACTTTCACCAAAACATCCCAGTACAACTGGCTTACCAACAATGCTGCAAATTACGGTTTCATATTCAGATATCCCGAAAATGACAGTGACTACACGGGTCACGAAGCAGATTTAACCGTGCTTAGATATGTCGGAAGGGATAATGCCATTAAAATGCGCCAACTTGATATGTGCCTTGAGGAATACATCAATTATATTTACGATAAATAATTTTATTTTTATCAAAAAACACTTGCATTTTAGATTTATATCTGATATACTTTTACTGTTGTTTACAAGTTGTGACATTAGTCCGCTTGTTGATACATATTAACCCAAAGAGGTGAAAATCATGAAGGAAAACATCCATCCTGATTATCAGGAGACAACAATCACATGTGCCTGCGGTAACGTAATCAACACTCGTTCCACAAAAAAGGACATCAAGGTTGAAATCTGCTCCAAGTGCCATCCTTTCTTTACAGGTAAGCAGAAGCTGGTAGATACAAGCGGTCGTGTTGATATGTTCAAGAAGCGTTACGGTCTCAACTGATTTTAGTTGCAATGTAACGAAAAATGTTATAAAGCCTCTCTGAGATCGGAGAGGCTTTTTTCATCATTACATATAATTTAAAATTTATGGATAACTATAAAACAGTACTTAAAGAAGCCTCAGATTCATTTGTGGAGAAAAAATCAAAATTCATCGGTCACTGCAAACCGATATCAAACGAAGAAGAGGCTCTTTCCTTTATAAAGGAAAAGAAAAGCAAATATTGGGATGCCACACACAATGTTTACGCCTATATTTTGCGAGAGAACGGGATAATGCGTTACTCTGACGACGGAGAACCGCAAGGCACAGCCGGTGTTCCTGTTCTTGAAGCAATGAGAAAAAGTGGAATCACCGATGCCGTTGTAGTTGTCACAAGATATTTTGGCGGCACGCTTCTCGGAGCGGGCGGACTTGTGAGAGCATACAGCCACGCTTCATCAATTGCGCTTTCGGCGGCAGAACCTGTCACAATGACTTACTGTGTAGAATATAAGGCGAGAATTGATTATTCTTACTTTACCAAAGCCCAGTCTTTAATACAGGATAATAACGGCGTGATTACAAATACGGAATATGACGATCAAGTAAATCTTATATTTTACATCAAACCCGAGCATTTTGAAAAATTAACTCTCGATTTTGCCGACTTGACCTCAGGAAAGGCAACTTTTGAGAAAATAAATGACGGATATTATGGTATTTCGGAAAAATAAAAAAGAGTTTTTAAGATAATCGGTGTATTTTGTTATTAGACGGAAGTTTGGAGGTGAACGGATATGGCTTATCCTGATTATTTCATGCAGGATTTAAAATCAAGAAACAGTATTGAAGATGTTGTGTCGTCTTATGTGAATTTAAAGCGGCGCGGAAAAGATTTTATAGGTTTGTGTCCGTTTCACAATGAAAAAACACCGTCTTTTAATGTTTCGCCCACAATAGGGCTTTACCATTGTTTCGGTTGCGGTGAAAGCGGAGATGTAATCAATTTTATTGAAAAAATCGAAAATTTGGATTATGTAGATACCGTTAAATTCTTGGCTCAGCGAGTAGGTCTCACCGTTCCCGAAGATCAGTATGCTGATAAATCGAAAGCAAACCTGAAAATCAGGCTAAAAGAAATTAACAGAGAAACCGCAAGATTCTATCATAATTATATGATGAGTGAAGACGGCAAAAAAGGCCTTGATTATTTTCTCTCGAGAGGTCTTTCGATTAAAACTATACGCCATTTCGGTTTGGGTTATTCTCCCGAAACAAGATACGCGCTTGTCGACCATCTTCGTGATTTGAAATACACAGATTTTGAAATGGTTCAGGCTAATGTTGCTTTCAAATCAAAATCAGGGCACACCGTGGACAGGTTTATCGGCAGAGCAATGTTTCCGATAATTGACACGACAGGCAATATTCTGGCTTTCGGCGGAAGAGCTTTGGGTGATGAAAAGCCTAAGTATATCAATACATCCGATACCGAGATATACAAAAAAAGCGATGGCTTGTTTGCGTTGAACTTTGCCAAGAATAATAAAAGCGATCAGTTGATTCTTGCGGAAGGATACATGGATGTCATTGCTTTGCATGCGGCGGGTTTCACAAATGCCATTGCATCACTCGGAACATCTCTGACAACGAGGCAAGCCGCCATAATCGCAAAATATTGCAAGGAAGCCGTTATTTGTTATGACAGCGACGCAGCCGGTCAAAAAGCAACTCAAAGAGCAATTCCTATGCTCAGAGAAGCCGGTTTGAATGTGAGAGTTGTGACCGTCCCCGGGAACAAAGATCCGGATGAGTTTTTTAAAAGCAACGGTGAAAACGGCCCGGCACTTTTTAAAAAGCTGATTGAAGACAGCGGAAACGATACCGAATACAGAATCAGAAACATTAAATCAAAATACGATACGACAACCGCTGACGGTTCGGTCAAATATCTAACCGAAGCTTGTACGGTTCTCGCCGATATTCACAATGACATTGAAAGAAATGTTTATGCGGGACGACTGGCGCAGGAAGTTAATGTTGACAAGTCGGCTATTTTGAATCAGGTAAATCAAGAGATTAAAAAACGCAGAAGCCGATACCAAAAACAATTGCGCCAACAGCAAAACAAAGAGCTTTCGGGATTAAATGATGATATTAATGTAGAAAAAAGGCGGAATGTTCAAACTGCAAATGCAGAAGAAAATGTTATTCGTTATTTGATAAAGAATCCTGAGAAAAAAGATTTTCTTGAGGAAAATTTAAAACCGGAGGACTTTACAACTGCGTTTAACCGCAAGGTTTACGAAATTTTAATCGATAAAATCGATGAAAGCTCCGGTATTGAATTGATTAATTTTTCGGATTCGCTCAACCAAAATGAGATGAAAGCTTTTGCCAAAATCATATATATGAATATGGCAGACATTTCTGAGGCAGATC
Source organism: uncultured Prevotella sp. (assembly GCA_963621245.1). Lineage (GTDB taxonomy): Bacteria > Bacillota > Clostridia > Oscillospirales > Acutalibacteraceae > SIG603. The sequence continues at coordinate 19,810 of CAVFCW010000013.1, forward strand.
TAAAAAAAAGCATTGATATTATCAAGCTTAAGTCATTAAACCCAAGCAGCGAAAATATACAAAATATGAGTGACGATGAATTAAGTCGCTATTTTAATAAGTTAAGAGAATCTAAGAAGTGACAAAAAGAAAGGAAAATTCCTATGGCACAGGCAGAAAAAAGAAATATCGGAAAAGAAATACTTGATCTCGGCAAATCAAAGGGCTCACTTACAGCCAACGAGATTCTTGACATGCTGGGCGATTCCGATATGGACCCCGAGCACATTGAGAAACTTTACGAAGAACTTGAAGCAAACGGCGTTGAAATCGTTGACGATACCGTTGAGTCAATCACTTCCGATGTAAATTTGAGTGAAGGCTTGGGCAGTTCCGACACCGACACCGAGGACTATGATGTTGCAATCGGAACGGACGGCATCGCTATTGACGATCCCGTTAAAGTCTATCTTAAGGAAATCGGAAGAGTTCCTCTTCTTACTGCTGAAGAAGAAAAGAGACTTGCTATCGCAATAAAAGAAGGTTCCGAAGTTGAAAAGAAAAAAGAAAAAACTCCCGAGGACATGGAAATTCTCAAGCGTGGAGAAGCCGCAAGAAAGAGACTCAGCGAGGCTAACCTTCGACTTGTTGTAAGTATTGCAAAGAGATATCTTGGCAGAGGCATGCAGTTCTTGGATCTCATTCAGGAGGGAAACCTCGGTCTTATAAAAGCTGTTGAAAAGTTCGATTATACAAAGGGATTCAAATTTTCAACTTATGCAACATGGTGGATAAGACAGGCTATTACAAGAGCAATTGCCGACCAGGCAAGAACCATCAGAATTCCTGTTCATATGGTTGAGACCATTAATAAGGTTAAGAAAGCCACAAGCCAGCTCCTTCACGTAAACGGTCATGAGCCGTCACCGGAAGAGATTGCCGATGTTCTTGATATGCCTGTTGAAAAGGTAAGAGAAATTTTGAGAGTAGCTCAGGAGCCTGTTTCACTCGAAACTCCTATCGGTGAAGAGGAAGACAGCCATCTCGGCGACTTCATTCCTGATGATGACGCTCCGGCACCTGCCGACGCCGCTTCTCACACTCTTCTCAAAGAGACGCTTTCAGAAGTTTTGGATTCTCTGACCGAGAGAGAGGCTAAGGTTTTGACGCTCCGTTTCGGCCTTGAGGACGGAAGACCGAGAACTCTCGAAGAGGTCGGACAGGAATTTTGCGTTACAAGGGAGCGTATTCGTCAGATTGAGGCGAAGGCTCTCAGAAAACTCCGTCATCCAAGCCGTTCCAAAAAGCTCAAGGATTTTCTTGATTAATTTGGTAAACAGACATGAGAATGACGTTGGAATCCAACTATGCAATACGCATAGTTGAACTTCTCGCAGACACGGGAGACAAAATCGATGCTAAAAAAATAGCCGAACAAGCGGATATTCCGCTTAGGTTTTGTCTTAAAATACTTCGCAAGCTTGCCGCAGATGATATTATACGCTCATTTAAAGGATCTAAAGGTGGATATATGCTAAACGGTAAGCCGGAAGATATAACTCTTAGACGAGTTATTGAGGCTGTTGAAGGGCCGTTCATCATTTCAAAGTGCCAAGGAACCGAGTTAGGATGCAACAAAATCAACTGCCGTTTGCACAATGTTTATGCAGAAATATCGCAGTCGATGAGGGACAAACTCGAATCCTATAACTTCGGACAAATAATCAGCAGCGAAAGCTCCGGTCAGCGTTGCAGTGGCAGCGTACACGAAGAAGACTAAAGAAAAATTTAGCCGCATTGATAGTTTTATCAGTGCGGCTTTTGTTATTTGTGCCCAAAAATCGTTGACTTAAAAGCAAAACAATATTAATATTATTGTAAATATATGTTTAAAAGGTAGTGTGATTTAATATGACAGATTTAATGAACCAAGCAAAATCAGCTCTTGCAAATAAAAATTGGGATTTGGCATCAAAACTATTTGAAGAAGTATTATCGAATGACTCAGAAAACGCAGAGGCTTATCTTGGGGCTTACATGGCAACAGACAGAATACAGGCTAAAAATTTCGAAGTCTTGAAAGATAGAATAATTCACAGAAATTTACCGCAAAATGATTATTACGATTTTGCTTTGAAATACGCAAGCGGCGAAATGGTCGAGATGTTAACTTCTTGGGAAGAAGAGAAAAAGAAATATCAAAAGCAAAAAGAAATCGAAAAAAAAATAAGCTTATCGAGATGAGAAAAAAGAGGGAAGAACTGCGCGAAAAAATAGACGAGCTCGAAACCGACACTCTAATGCTCGAGAAAAATGAGCAAATCAATGCCGTCAACAGAGAAATAGATTATCTCTATAAAAGTTTGATTTTTATCCCGGAAATTCATGAGGAGGCTCAGTGGGAGTATAAAATCCTTTCCAACGAGGGAATGATTAAACTGCTCCATTTTTGGCAAAAAAAGGAAAAAGAAAAGTACCTTGAGCAAAACAAAATCTATCAGATTGAGCTTGACAAGGTAAAAGCCAAAATTCGTGCAACAGAAAATGACATAAATATAAGACTTGACGAGGCTCAACGCCAGCTTGAACAACTTAAAATTGAACAGGCTGAGATTATTGCTAATCAAAGAGCTCAGTCGAAAGAAGAAAAATATAAAGCAGAAAAACTGTTGCCTTCTTTGAGAGAAGAATTCAGAAAAATCAAATCCGATATTAACTTCATTAATTACGATATGGTTAAGTTTGGTTCGTATATTCAAAAGGCAAACACTACGGAAAAAGAACCAATTGAATGGCTTGTTCTTGATGAAATGGGAGACAGAAAATTGTTAATATCAAGGTATTGTCTTGACTGTCATCAATTCAATCCCAAACACACGGAAATAACTTGGGCAACAAGCGAAATACGAAAATGGTTAAACGAAGTTTTTATTAACGAAGCTTTTAGTGCTGAAGAACAAACGAGGATAATTGAAACAGCATTACACACTCCAAAAAATGATGTTTACAATACTCCGGGAGGAAAAGATACGACCGACAAGGTCTTCTTTTTGGATTTAGCTGAAGCACAGAAATACTTTTACGTTAATAATGAAAGGGCTTGCGATTCCACACCTTACGCAAGACAACAAGGGGCATATGTATACGCGGGCGCAAGCTGGTGGTGGCTCAGATCACCCGGTGCAAATAGGAAATTTGCCGCAGATATACACATTTCCGGGGCTGTTTTTCCTCTTGGCGATTTTGGGATAAGCTTTCTGCATGGTGTAAGACCTGTTATTTGGGTACGCTTTGATAAAAATCAGTCATAGTATTTTCACCACTCCAATTAAATGAAGTGGTGAATTATTACAGTTGCCTTAATTACACACTAAATAATTTAACAACTATTAATAATCTATATCTTTTTGCACAATGTCAACCCTCTTTAATTATGCAAATGGTAGATTTGTGGCTTTGATATTGACATATCGGTTAGCTTTAGTTAATATTAAACTATAGTAATTGATTTTAGTACAAAGTGCATGCTAGCTGTGCCAAATACTTAAATCAAAATCTTAAACAATTTTTATAGAAGAAAGGATTTTCAAAATGAAATTTAAAAAGAGTGTCTCCTTATTGTTTGCTGCAATCTTCGTTATATCTTGCTTTAGCATTTGTGCTTCAGCCGCTAATACCAGTGACAGTGTATATACTTACACTTGGAACTCAAACAGCAGATATGATTATACGAATGCAAGGAAAAAATCTAATGCTACGCCCACCTATGTCAAAGCTGTATATGATACTTTACCGTACAATGGATTTTACGCATCCACATACTATGGTACTGGCTTATATAATGCAACAAAAAGAGCTTCTGCATCCGAATATTGGATTAATGATTATAACTCATATGTGATTAGATCTAACGGAACAGGTGTTACTATGTCCGGCAAATATGTAAGAATCAGAGGACATTATAGCGATACAACTTATTCATGGGGCAATGCACAGATTGCCTGGAGTCCTGATACAGCACCTCAGAGCGGTTTGATTTATTTAAACTGAATTTCTAAATCATTGTAAACAAGTGGCAGTAAACTCTGCCACTTGTTTACAGAACACTTGTTAGTAAAAGGATGAAATTTATGAATAAAAAATCTAAAAAGACGCCTATAATATTGGTTTTATTTTTAATTATAGTTCTTGCCGGTGCTACAATCGCATTTGTCTCTTTGAATAAATCAAATAAAGATGATAGTTCTGTTGTGACTGCATCAAGTGAAACATCAAAGCAAGAAAGTTCTGCTTATGAAAGCTCAGTGGAACCAAGCCCAACCCCTTCATCCGAAGAATCGTCGGAATCGGCTGCTTCAGAAACCAACGAACTTTCTGATTCAACAGCCGATGAAAAAATCGCTACATTCGGAAAAATGGGTGAAGCATATACTTTGCGTGGCCATTTCTATAACCAAGGAGAAGACATTTCATCTGATGTAATAACCGACAGTTTTTTTGAAGGCAGCATGAACGTCACGGTAAATGAAGCAAAAGTTCTTGATTACTCCGATGAGTATTTTTATTCGAGTGAAGGTTTAAATGAATCTGCAAATGATGTTAAATCCCTATATAATGATGTAAAGGTACTGCAGGTTAATTTAACATTAGATAATATTGATGCTTACCAAATGTCAAATGTTCAGTACGAATTCAATGCGACTATATTTAAATTAGGTATGTATGAAGATTTAATTCCTGCTGATACAAGCAGTGTTGATTATGTAAAGCCAAGCGCTTATTTCTACTATCCTGAATTTGCTTTTGAGCCTCACGGCGAAGATACTTCATATTATCACTTTGAATTAAATCAAGGAGAATCAAAAGATTTCACTTTCTATTTCATAATTGACGGCGATTATTTAAACCAAAAAGATCCTTTCTTAGCAATCAGCTCCGGTAGAGATACTAACTTTGGAGTTCTTCTGACAGATATTACTTATGAATAAAAAAACGATAATGCTTTTCAGTGCGATTTTTATCGCACTGATAGCTTTTTCGGTTACTTATTTTGTGTTATCTCAAAAAAGCACAACAGACAGTTCCGAAGAAGATGATTTAATTACAGAACAGGAAAGCAGTGCAGTTATTACCGAATCAGCGGAGGCAGACGAAGTTATTTCCTCGTTTGCAACTATAGGCAATGAATTAATTTTACACAGCAGACAATACAGCCAAGGAGAACAACAGGAAGAAAACTCTGTATTTCTCGGTTTTGACGGCGATATGGTTTTATCCGCTAAAGAAATTAATGTACTTGATTTTTCTGAAAACGATGACGAGATAAGAGATTCGTGGCAAAGCGACAGTGATCAATTTGAAAATCCGTGTATTATTGAATTTAAGGTAAGTCTTAAAAACAATAACGCTTCTAAGTTGACAGGGCAAAGCTACCTTTTCGATTCTTCTATTTTCAAGCTTGGAGCTTGGGAGGATTTGGTTCCCGAAAACATAAGCAATGCGGAGGGTTATTTTACGGTTAGTGAGCGCTATTCATCTTGTGATGTTTATTTCTACCCTCACACGGAAAAATCTTCCACTGCTTTTGAATTGAACAAAGGTGAGACAAAAGACTTCGTGATAAGATTTCTTGCTAATCGCTCTTATCTTTCTTTGAAGCAACCATTTTTAGCAATTTCGTCGGGCAATGATTATCACTACGGTGTATTATTGCCTGATACATTAATAGACAGCTGATATATATGAAAGAATTTTTCAGATATTTAAAAAACGAAATATATAATATATTTCATTCAAAGAGCTTTATTATAGTATTATCTATTTTGACTATCGTTGTTGTAATCGACAGTTTTTTGGCTAATGCTGACTATATTCAAAATCTGAAAGCCGCTAGCTTAACCATTTCAATAACTGACGGAACTTATGATTCTTATCCTTTTTTACAGCTTTATACTGTCTTCAATTCTTGGATAGGCGGCAGAGTAAATACGATACTTACGATAATTTTCTTCAATACTATGCCGATTTTCGTTGTAATACCGTACAGTTGGTCTTTTTTGTCGGAGCAAAAATGCGGTTATGACAGAATTATGACTTGCAGATTGGGAAAGAAAAAGTACTTTCTCGGAAAATACTCTTCCTGTTTTGTTTCAGGTTTTATTACGGCCGCTATACCGTTACTTATAAGCCTCGGAATAACATTGGCAACAATACCCGCCTACAAACCGGATATCAACTTAGCTCTTTATTATCAAGTAAACCACAATAAGCTTCTCGGAGATTTATATTATCTGCACCCTGTGTGTGCGGTTTTGATTAATGTGCTGATGAACGGCATTTTTGCTGGAAGCTGGGCAACAGTTCCACTGGCTTTGTCTTTTTTTGTAAAAAACAAATACATCGTTCTGTTCGCTCCTTATCTTGTGCTTATCTATTTAATAGCGTTATTTGAAAAAGCGTCGGCTTTCAGACTGTATGTAGGAACGTCTATACTCAATTACATTTGGCTTACAAGTCCCGACAGCACGCAGTCGTGGCTGTTTTATATAATAGTTACGTTGCTGTTGATTTTTGTCCCTCTCGGAATAGTACTGGAAAGGGGGAAGCGCGCAGATGTTTATTAAGTTTCTTGATCATGATTTAAAGTACGGCATAGGAGGTAATAAAAAGCGTTTGCTTATAACCTTTTTAATGTTTGCGTTCCTTGCTTTATACCATTTTTTCACTTTGAGAATTTTTCAAATAACCAATCCTGAGTATTTTAATTCTCCCGTGACAACCGCCGATTACTTTATGTCGATTGTGGGAGGTTACGGAAAGCCGAACTTCTTTGGTGACGGAACGAGCGATTATTCTGTTCCGTCTGTTTGGCTTGTATTTATACTTTGGATAATGTTCACTAACCTTTACTATCCTTTTAAGGATCTTGACGGTGTAGGAAAACATTTGGTTGTTCTTTCGGGAAGCAGAGGTGTTTGGTGGCTCTCGAAGTGTGTTTGGACTGTAATAAACACGATTATTAATTATTTGATTGTCTTTGCATCTTGTACTTTTGTAGGTTTGCTTTTTGGCGCAAAGCTTAACATGTATTCAAACACATATCTGTACCGAACACTCAATATTGACGAAGCATCGCTTACAAGTACGACTGTTTGGAACTTAACTTCCGTTTTCCTTATGATAGGTTTCTCTTTGATTGTGTTGTCTCTCTTACAGCTGCTTGTATCGCTTTTGGCAAAACCGATGATAAGTTTTTTCCTGGTAACGGCTTATATTTTTGCGGCAACATTCAAGCAAAGTCCTTTCCTTTTTGCAAATTATGTGCTTGGTGCAAGAAACAGTGCAGTAGTGACAACAGGATTAAATAACTATTTGGGACTGCTTATCGGTGCTTGGATAATCTTACTGAGTGTAGCTGTCGGTTATTTTGTTTTTAACTGTCGCGATATTTTAGGTTCCGAAAATTAATAAAAAGAGGAAGCTATGGAAATTATAATAGATAATGTAACAAAGGTTATTAAAGGAATAACAGTAATTCAAGATGTTTCTCTTGCACTTCACAGCGGAACAGTTTACGGCTTGCGAGGCGTTAACGGTTCAGGCAAAACAATGCTTATGCGTTTAATTGCAGGACTGATTCGCCCGACTAAGGGAACAATTACAATTGACGATAAAGAGCTTGGCAAAGATATTACTTTTCCGCCTGATATAGGCTTGCTTATAGAAAACCCCGCTTTTATAGATAACTATACCGCCTTGCAAAATTTAAAGCTTATAGCAAATATTCATCGTACGGTTGATGAAAGCAGAATTCGTGAGGTTATTGAACAGGTTGGACTAAATCCCAATGATAAGAGAAAATACAAGCAGTTTTCTCTCGGTATGAAGCAAAGGCTTGGAATTGCGGGAGCGGTGCTTGAAAATCCAAAGCTCATTTTAATTGATGAGCCGACCAACGCTCTTGATACGGACGGAATAGAAATGGTAAGACAACTCATTGCAGAGCAGAAAGAGAAAGGCGCATTGATTATCTTAGCTTGCCATGATTTTTCGGTGCTTAAAGAATTGTCCGATGTAATTTATTTTGTCAAGGAGGGCAGAATTACGGAATATGAAAATGAAAATATCAAATAAGAAATTCATTTTTCCGTTAGTTATCATTTTAACCGCCTTATTTTCGTTCAGAGTTTGGTATGTTAACGCAAATGCCGCTCCTGTTTATGAGAAAAGATATGAGATAGGGGATTGGGTAGACCTTGACGGCGATTACATCAGTTCTAAATCAGAAAACACCTCAGGATACTCTCTTCAGCTAAGCGACGCTGAAACCCTGACTTACGAGGAATTTATGTCGAGATACGATAAATCAACGGATTATCTGGCAGAGGCGTCAAGGCACAATGTTATACTTCTTACGTTAAATATCAAAAATGATAACAGCGACGGTTTTTTAAATCTGAATTTTTTCACTATTCTTAACAAGTACTTTTCGTGCTACTATAATTTTGATTCAACTTATGAATCAATTTGTGAACCGCAAATAGACTCAGGCTACGGTCAGGCGCTTATCAAGATCAAGCCAAACTCGGAATACTCTTTAAAAATAGCTTACACGGCTGCCATTCGAGCCGATAAGGTGACATTTTTACAAGAAGAAGCCGCTAAAGGGCACACCGAATCTGATGTGTATTTAAACATCAGTTGGTATCCCACGAAAAAATACATACATTTTAAAATTCCTGTTCCGTCAGATCCGCAGTAAACAGAAAATGCACCGAATTAAGTTTCGGTGCATTTTTTCGTTATTGCTGAGGCATTGTCAAATCCAGTCTAACCGTCTTTTTAATAGGATAACGGGTCACATCAACATACATGGTAAAATTTTTGACGTTCTTTTCTTGAAGAGTACCAAGATATGTAATATTATCGACTTGCCCGTCGGTCGGGTACACGAAGTACATTGTAGATTCCGTGCCCGATTTTACTCTTACACCGTCCATAGTTTTTGATATGTTCGGATTGGCAATTTTCATATAATCAGTATTTTTATTATAGTAAGCGGATCGGCTTTTTGTGAGAATATTCATATCTCTTATGAAAACTCCGCCGTTTTCGTTATCTTCATTCTTGATATCGACTGTCAGTAAAATAACATCATAGCGTGAATAATCTGCAAGATAATCAGCTGTTTTTCCGAATCGGCTCATAAATTCTTCGTAGGGAAGAACTTCAGCTTTACTTATGCGAACGGAATATCCATCGTTGTTTTCTGCATCCATGTCAATGAAATAATTTCCTTCCAAAGGAATCCATTCACCGACGCTGTATTCTTCAGTTACAAATTTGTACGCTTTAGAATTCACATACCAAATTCTTACTGCAACAAGTATTACAGCAATTATGAGAATAATGGACAGAATAACTTTTTTATGCGCTGATTTCGCTCTCATAAGGCGTCACTCGTCCTTCCTTCACAAAGTAAATCTCGTCGGAAAGCTCCTTTAGAACGGAAAAATCGTGGCAAGCCAAGATGATTAACGCGCCTTTCTCTTTCTGCTCGGTAATGAGTTGTCTTACCATTTCTATGCCGTCCGTATCAAGTGCATTGGTCGGTTCGTCAATTAAAATTAACTTTGGATTTTCGAGAACTGCTCCCGCAATTCCAAGCCTTTGTTTCATACCAAGAGAAAACTGCTTGTATTTTCTCTTGTCATCGGGATTCAAACCAACCTGTTCGATAACTTCACGAATTCTGCTTTCATCAACCGTACGATGAATATTTGCTATAAGCTTTAAATTCTGCAGAGCTGTATAATTATCGATAAATGCAGGATTTTCGATTAACAAGCCGATGTCAGGGGGAAAGGTGATATCTTTTCCGAGCTCTTTTCCGTCGATTGTAATTGTGCCTTTAGTCGGACGAATAAGTCCCGCAATCAAACGCATAAGCATTGTTTTGCCCGAACCATTAACGCCTCGCAAGCCGTAAACCGTTCCGCTGTGAAGAGTGAGCGAAACATCCTGAATTACGGTTATGCCTTTAATAACCTTTGTTACATTATCTATAATAACTTCCATAAATCTACCTCAGTTATGAAGCGTCTAAAATGTCACGCTTTTTGAAAACATAGTAACCGATTATTACACTTAAAGCGGAAATCCACAAACCGATTATTACTCCGCTTGTCATATCGAGACCTGTTGTTACAAGCAGAGAGTTTCTTGCCGGCATTGCGAAATTAGAAAACAATGCGGGATGCTGTATGTATGCTCCGGCAAAGAAATATCCTACAAGCAAAAAGTAACTGAACAGGGGCTTAATCAGCAGTGAAAGCAAAAGTTGCAGCAGTGCCAATGCGATCATAACAAAACCAACAAACAAGAAAACAGAAGTTACATTCCAAGAAACGGAAGTTGTTATATCTTCAGAGTTCATTGCCAATTCTTTGTAGAGATACCAGCTTGCATTCATGCTTAATTTAGCACCAAGGCATAAACCGCAAAGGGTACTTGAAATGAATATCAAAAGATAGCTTACCAGAGCATTAACAGCTGTCCAAACACATTTTGAAAGCCACCATATGCCTCTGCCACCTGATAGCACCATTAAATGCTTGCCGATTCCGCTTAGCTCATTAAAAGGATAATAGAGCGAAACGAACTGCATCCACAATATGAACATAAACCACATGGTCGGCATGGAAAAATCGCTGTCCAAGCCGGACATAAAATTAACTTTTCCGCAACCACCTATCAAAGCAATAAAATAGTCCGCTGTCGTGACAGGTGTGTTAAAGAAGCTTGGAGAATTTATCTCATAGATTCTTATCGCCCATAAATGGTAAATAGACAGAATAAAAAATCCAACGAATGTCAAAATCAAACGCTTTTTCGCATGGCCGATTCCATATTCCAAATCATGCTTAAAAAATTTAATAAACATCAGCATGTTTGCTCCTTTCTGACACCACAACCAACGGAGGAACGATAACAGCCAACATCAGAACTATATAAATCCATAAATATTGCGTCATAGAGCCGCTCGCAAGCCAGATGTAATCAATGATTGAGGTCTCGGCATATGAGTGATAGGCAAAAGCTCTTTCAATCGAGGTTATAAGATACATAAGCAGGAGATAGGGCGCCAGTATTACAACGAATTTGTTTTTCTCGAAAAACGAAAGAGCATATGGCACCGTAGCCCATGCTCCGGCAAAAACACTTACCTGAAGCATGTTGAGAAAGACTGTTGTTAACGGATGTGAATAGTACAAGTCACCAAGAATTTCAGATACACCGCGAATTTGATAATAAAGGTCAAAGTCTATATCAGGCTTATAAGCAGGAATTAAACAGCTTACAAACACAAAGCTGAAAAGCATTGGTATAAGAACAGTGAGAAAACCGGATATAAAAGCAGAAATATATTTGCACCAGAAATAAGTTTTTTTACCAAGATGCGTTACAATAACTCGATCGTATCCGCTTTTTTCTTCGGTAAGATAAGAATAGCTATACGGTATCACGGTGTAAAGGGGAAGAGTATAAAAAAACACCATCGGTAAAGTCTGGTTGACGCGTCCTCCTATCCAGGAATTATAAACAGTGTAGATTTGCAAAAATGGATAGTCTTTAAATGTTCCGTCTTCAGTTGTTTTACAGTTCTCAATTGTTTGAGCCAAATTTAAATTATACATTTTATATGCCATAAAACCGTCAATTGCTGCTACCAACAACAAAATTAACACTATAATCTGAAATGAGCGGTTTCTGAAGATGTTGTAAATCTCATTTTGTAAATAATGATAAAATTCTCTCATTGTACTAAACACCTTATTTTTCAGATAACCCGTCAAACATAATTCCGTAGTTAAATCTCGTGTTAGCAGAAATGCCGAAAAATATATCTTTTAGTTCAAGATATTCTTTATCCACAATATATGTCAATGTAAAATCCTTTGTTTCCCCCGGATTTAGTTCAAAAATATAATAATCTTGACCTTCACCATGAGGATCCGCAATAAAGTCTACACCAGCATATGCATTACCGGAATAAATATAGTTTTCTGGGTCGTTATAGTTCTCGGGAATCAAATCGATATATGAGCCGAGCTTGAAAAGGCATAAATCAAATTGATGCTGAACTCCTGCTTTATTGGCTGCGTCTATATTTTTTAAGGAAAAACTCACACGAAGTATTTTAGGATTTTCAAAATAAGATGCCATGTTAACCATTTGATCTTTCTTAACCTCGTCGTCAACCAAATCTTCAGAGAAATCCATTACCTCGGAATTTTTAACACATATTTCAAGGTTTCCGTCCCAACCAAGTGAAACGGTGTCTTCATCTACTACCTCACCTTGCAAATAGCGTCGGCTTTTTAATATATAATTATCACCGATTTTACCGAAAGTTTTTAATGTTTCATCGGCTTCTGCGGAAGTTGATGTGTTTGTGGAAGATTCACTGACGATTGATTCCTCTGAATCAAGAACAGAACTTTCTTCAACTTCACTTGTGTCATCGGATACTTCAGAAATGACGTCAGAAGAGTTTGAAGTTGTTGTATTTTTCTTTATCATAACAAAAGATGAAACAGCAACCAGTACAATTAAAACGAAAATGACAGTTAAGCTGCTTTTTTTCATATAATTATTCTCCTTTACATATATCATTAACATTTAAATACATAAGGCGCTACATAGTAAAGCACTATGCAACGCCCACAAATCAGTTTAATGAAGAGTAATTATATGCATTTGCTGTATCAGGACTCCAAGCTATTTTGCAATCACCCCAAGAATATGTTGTGTTACTGTAATGTCCACGAATACGAACCCATTTATTTTTTTGAGATACTGATGTGCCGTTAGGTCTAATGGTGTGTCCGTAATAATCATTCACAAGGTACTCGGAAGCAGAAGCCTTATACGATGCATTTGTAGAATTATAGCCGTAAAAAGTGCTTGCGTAAAAACCGCCGTAAGGTAAAGAACTGTTAATAACGCACTGATAAACAGGGGTAGTATTGTCTTTCTGCCTTGCAGGTGTAAAATCATATCTACGGCCGCTCGCCCATGTGTAAGTATAGTAAGTATCACCCGTATTAGCTGCACTTGCCGTCAAAGTAAGCATTGATGATGCAATTATAATCGATGAAATAATTGCAAATATTTTTTTATGTTTCATAGTAATTTCCTCCTGAAAACATAAATTTAGTCTGATTTCTTTCTGTTGTTTTACAATCGATTGTGATTATATTATAGCATTTATTCGCTACCTGTCAACTTAAAATCTGTTAAGGTGTGTTAATATTGGGTAAAATTAATGTAAGAATTTCATTACAATTGTCTTGAAAGCAGAAAAACACCCATATGAGTAGCAAATTGCTCATATGGGTGTTTTCTTACTCTGATTCAATTTCTTCTGAAATTTCTGCTATTTTAAGCCTTTTCAAATCAAGTTTTTTATAAGAAACATCTTTATATGTTTCAAGTGTAGTCTTTTTATTCCTGTTTATATACACGCTTTCTATAAGCCCAATTCCCAAATACAGGCAAGCCGCAGAAGATCCGCCGGCACTGAAAAAGGGGAGAGTAACGCCCATAACGGGCAATACAGCTAAGCACATACCGATGTTGCTTATTGACTGCAAAGCAACAAGTCCGAAAAATCCGAAACACATATACTTGCCCATTTGATCCTTTGAGGAAAGGCCAACTTTAAGTATTCTGTACATCAGCACAAAAAGCAAAAGCATAATGAGCGCACAACCGACAAATCCAAGCTCTTCACCGGCAACGCTGAAAATGAAGTCGGAGTGCTGAAAAGTAACAGCACTGCTTTCCACTCGGTTTCCGTGGAACAAGCCTTTTCCGAACAATCCGCCGCTTCCGATAGAAATTCTTCCCTGATATTGCTGGTAGCCTTCATTGATTGAAACATCGGGGTCGTCAAGATTGTAAACAGCCGTAAATCTAAGCTTTTGATAATCACTTAAAATATAGTTCCATGCAAAAGGAACAGCCAAAATTATTACAGCTCCGAGCAATATAAAATATCTGAGCTTAATGTCTGAAGCAAGGCTCATAGAAATGAAAATGGCAAAGAAAACTACGCCTGCGCCGTCGTCACCTTGCATATGACAAAGCAAAACAGGAACAGCGGCATGAAAAGCCAACATCAGAATGTTCTTAAACTGATTGATTGTGCCTTTTTCGTTTAGTATTGACAGGTGTTTGGCGTATGTGACGATAAAGCAAATTTTAACAAGCTCGGACGGCTGGAAAGTTCTTCCGCCGAGGTTTATCCATGCGGTAGCATTGATACCACCTGAGCTCGAGATGTTAATACCGAATAGAATCGTATATACCATCAAGAACAACGACCCCGCGGCTATCAGAAACCAATAATTTGAAATCGTGTCATATCCTATAAAGGTAATGACAAGGGCGGCAACCAATCCTACTATGACAGCAAAAAGCTGAGTGCTGAAATAATTTGAGTTTGTTGCACGCGTAACACTTTTTAAGAGCAACAAACTGTAAAGGGCAATTAATCCGATTATCAGCCACAGAAAATAATCCGTATTTTTTAGGTAGTTGATAACAGGACTTGAAGTTCTGTTTTTGTTCATTTAAATCTCCGTATCTATAAATTGATTTTTACTTTGATAACTATCGTACTTAGGTAATATTACCACAAACATAAAATATCTTCAACAAAATTTAAGCCGTGTTAATCTTTACTTATTTTTATAAATATAATATAATGATTTAAGATTTCATTTGAAAAGTCTCGTACAATCGGCGGGATTCTTTTCCTCTCAAGTTTAATTTGACTTAAAGAAAGGGTTCAGACTATGTTAACAGACATCGAAATAGCACAGCAGGCCAAGTTGAAACCGATTTCGGAGATTGCCGCTTCTGTCGGAATCAGCGAAACCGAGCTTGAGCCATACGGAAGATACAAAGCTAAGGTAAATGAGACGCTTTTTGAAAGACTTAAGGATAAACCGGACGGAAAGCTGATTTTAGCAACCGCTATTAATCCCACTCCAGCAGGCGAAGGAAAAACAACAACTGTCATCGGTCTTGGTCAGGCAATGGCAAAAATAGGAAAGAAAGCTGTAGTTGCCCTCAGAGAGCCGTCTCTCGGCCCTGTTTTCGGTATAAAGGGCGGCGCTGCCGGCGGCGGATACGCTCAGGTTCTTCCTATGGAGGATATTAACCTTCATTTCACAGGAGATATGCACGCTATAACATCTGCCAACAATCTTCTTTGCGCAATGCTTGATAACCATATGCAGCAGGGAAATTTGCTTGGAATCGATCCCCGAAGAATACTTATTAAAAGATGCCTTGATATGAACGACAGAGCACTCAGAAATATCATTGTCGGTCTTGGCGGCAAAATAAACGGTGTTCCGAGAGAAGATCATTTCATCATCACTGTAGCAAGCGAAGTTATGGCTATACTTTGCCTTGCAAATGATATTGACGATTTAAAGGAAAGACTTGGTAAAATTCTTGTCGCTTACTCATATACAGGAGAGCCTGTTTACGCTAAGGACTTAAAAGCAGAGGGTGCAATGACAGCACTTCTCAAGGACGCTATTAATCCTAACCTTATTCAGACTCTTGAGGGCACCCCCGCATTTATGCACGGCGGACCTTTCGCAAATATTGCACACGGCTGTAACTCCGTAAGAGCAACCAAGCTTGCACTTAAGCTCGGTGACTACGCTATTACAGAGGCTGGTTTCGGTTCGGATCTCGGAGCAGAGAAGTTCCTTGATATCAAGTGCAGAAAAGCTGGTTTGACCCCTTCGGCAGTCGTTGTTATTGCAACGGTGAGGGCATTAAAGTATAACGGTGGTGTACCGAAGCCGGAATTATCAAATGAAAATGTTGAGGCACTCAAGAACGGTGTAGTTAACCTCAAGGCTCATGTTGAGAATATGCAGAAGTTCGGCGTGCCCGTTGTTGTTGCTATCAACAGATTCCCGACAGATACAGAAGCAGAATTACAGGTTATCGATGACACATGCAAATCTCTCGGCGTTCCTTATGCACTTTCAGAGGTATTCTCAAAGGGCGGCGAAGGCGGAGTTGCTCTCGCTGAAACCGTTGTCAAGGTTATCGAGGAAAACGAAGGCAAAAACAACTATGCGCCTATCTATTCTCTTGATATGTCCATAGAGGATAAAATCAATACGATTGCTAAGGAAATCTACGGAGCAGATAAGGTTGTTTTCGCAAGCAAGGCACTAAAATCACTCAAAGACATTAAGGCTCTTGGCGGTGATGAACTTCCTGTATGTATAGCAAAAACACAGTATTCTCTTTCTGATGACGCAAAACTTCTCGGTAGACCCACAGGCTTTGATATTACAATCAGAGATTTAACACTGTCTAACGGTGCGGGATTTGTCGTTGCTTATGCCGGTGATGTAATGACCATGCCCGGACTGCCCAAAAAGCCGGCGGCCGAAGGTATTGATGTTGAGAACAATACAATCACAGGCCTTTTCTGATAAATAAAATGATCGAATACTTAACACATTCTGCGAGCGAAACTGAGCAGTTAGCTGCTCAGTTTGCCCAAGAATTAAAACCAAACGATATTATCGCTTTCCGCGGATCCATGGGAATGGGGAAGACCGCTTTCACAAGAGGTCTTGTCTCTGGTCTCGGCCTTGAAAACACTGTATCAAGTCCTACATTTGCTTTGGTAAATGAGTACGATACTCCAACGATGATAGTCTATCATTTTGATATGTACAGAATAACATCTTGGAACGATCTTTACTCCACGGGCTTTTTTGATTATCTCGATACAGGTGCCTTGATGGTTATCGAGTGGAGCGAAAATATTGAGGGAGCGTTGCCTGAAAATACTATTTATGTTGAAATTTCAAAGGGCGATAGCGACGATGACAGAATAATTAGAATAGAAAGATAAAATATGTTAATTCTTGGAATTGAAACCTCGGCACATCCTGCGTCTGTATCACTTTTACAGGACGGAAAAATAATAGCAGAGGTTTATATTCATACATCATTCACGCACAGCAAAACACTTATGCCTATGGTTAATTCTGCCTTAGAGTTAACCGATGTCAAGATTTCCGATGTCGATTTGATTGCTGTGTCAAACGGCCCCGGATCATTTACGGGAGTTCGTATCGGCATAGCATCGGCCAAAGGTCTTGCATTGCCGAACAACACGAACTGTATAGGAATATCTTCTCTTGAGGCACTTGCACACAATTTATATGATACGGAATCGGATTTAACCATATATTCATGTATTGATGCAAGAGTGAATCAATCTTATAATGCTGTCTACAAATTGACTGACGGAAAAATATCCGTTTTGCGTGAGCCTCGTGTTATTTCGAACGAAGATATTATAAGTGAAATAGAAGCTTTGCCGGAGAAAAACTCTGTCGTTTTAGTGGGAGACAATTTAGAATTATTCTCTTCACTTAAAGACAAAGTTAAGTTTGCTGGATACAACCAATGCTATCAGAGGGCGTCCTCTGTTGCTATGGCGGCTTCACTAGAATATGATACTAATACAAGTTATGATTCAGCTTTGGTACAGCCTGTATATTTACAGCTGCCTCAAGCCACAAGAGAGCTGAATAAAAGAAAGGAAAACAAATAAATGAAAATTGCAATCGGATGCGATCACGGCGGATTTGAACTTAAGGAAGCCGTAAAAGCACATCTTATCGAGAATGGATACGAAGTTAAGGACTACGGTTGTTATGACACAAACTCCGTTGATTATCCTGACATTGCAGCGGCTGCAGCTCACAGCGTTGCTAACGGCGAGAACGAATACGGAGTTCTTATCTGCTCCACAGGAATCGGAATTTCAATTGCCGCAAATAAAGTTCACGGAGTCAGAGCGGCTCTTTGCACGGACGACTACTGCGCTATGATGACAAGAAAGCACAACAACGCAAACATCATCTGCATGGGTGGGCATGTCGTTACAAAGCAGACCGCATTCAGAATGGTTGATGTTTTCCTCTCAACAGAATTTGAAGGTGGAAGACATTGCCGCAGAGTTGATAAAATTACCGCAATCGAAAACGGCGAGCTCTGATAATATTAATATTACACAAGGAAAATGTCCGTTCATATCAACTGATGAACGGACAAAATTTATATTATGATAATCAAACAAGATTTTATTTACACACCTAAATTAAGCAACCGCCGCTTGCATATATATTTACCCGAAAACTATTACCTCAATGATAAAAAATACCCCGTGATGTATTTTTTTGATGGACACAATATGTTCTCAGATGCCGACGCAACATATGGTAAGTCGTGGGGAATGGCTGATTTTATGAACTCTTGGTTCAAAAAAATGATAATTGTAGGGATAGAGTGCGGTCACAACGGAAACGAACGCCTTTCCGAATACTGCCCCTATGATTGTAACAGCTCATTTGCTGGTTTCATAAGGGGAATGGGTGATGAGACAATGAGATGGATAACCAATAAGGTAAAACCATATATCGACTCATCTTTCAGAACATATTCTCACAGAGAAGCCACGGGCATAGGCGGTTCAAGCATGGGCGGTTTAATGGCACTGTATGCAGGTATGAAATACAACGATGTTTTCTCTAAAGCAGCTTGCCTTTCAAGTGCAATCATGATGTGTTCTTCTAAGCTGAAAAAGGATATAGAGAATTCAGAAATAAACCCTGACTCAATCTTCTATCTCTCTTGGGGCAGTGAAGAATCAGGCGGTCACTGGGAGACAGATACCGCAGAAACAAATGTTGATATTGCTGAAATGTTGAATCAAAAGGGAGCGCAAACAAAAATGTTCCTTCAGTGCGGCGGACGCCACTGCGAAGCCGATTGGGAAAAGCAAATTCCTATTTTTATGAATTACTTCTGGAAATACTGAAAAAAGCTTTGGCACAACCGCGCCAAAGCTTTTTTGTTAAGCTAATTTACTTTACAGAGAAACAATATTTGGTTTCCGATACGAATTTCTTTCCCGGCTTAAGAGTCTCAAACGGGAAATTCGGATGGTTCGGAGAATCAGGATAAAACTGTGTTTCCAAGCAAAATGCACCATGATCAACCATTTTGCAGCCGTATTTACCGACAACATCAGGTGCTTTATTAAAGGTGAAGAGCTGTACAGCGGGCAAATCGGAATAGACCTTCATCACTCTGCCGCTTGTCGGCTCATAAGCCTCGGCGTGAAGCCTGAAGCCTTTACCGTCGACGCAGAAATTGTGGTCAAATCCACCGTTTAAGCTAATCATATGATCATCGGCAAACATATCTTTGCCGAGTGCTTTAGCTTCTGTGAAGTCGAGATAAGCGTTAACAGGCAAGACTTCTCCTGTCGGGATGAGATCATCGGTAACAGGTGTGTAATGTGAAGCATAAATCTTCAACTCAGTGCCGAGAACATCTGAAGACTGATTTCCGCTCAAATTAAAGAATGAATGATTCGTTATATTGAAAACAGTTTCTTTGTCGGTTTCTGCCTCATATTTAATGCTTACCTCGTTATCATCGGTAAGCGTGTAAGTTACCGTAACATCGACATTACCCGGATAATTTTCATGCATATCAGGATCAAGATGAGAAAAAGTTATACTGTTCTTATCTTCATCGATTGATTTAACATCCCAAACTATCTGATGATAACCGCCAGGTCCTCCGTGAAGAGTATTGCTGTTATCATTCACAGTAAGGTTATAGGTGGTACCGTTCAATTCAAATTTGGCTTTGCCTATTCTGTTTGCATATCTTCCTACGCAAGCACCCTGAAAATCATTACCGAAGTAATCTTCAAGCTTATCATAGCCTAAAACAACATCGGCTAATTTATTATCTCTGTCCGGCATAATCATCTTGTGAATTCTTGCACCGTAGGTGAGGAGCTGAAGTTTTGCTCCTTTAGAATTGGTCAGAATGTACTCAAATACATCCTGACCATCAGATGACTTACCGAAAAATACTTTTTCGATACTCATATTAATTCTAAAAGAAAATAAAATTTAAATTGCGTGATTACTGATTGCAAAGAAGAGCCGCACCGATGATACCTGCATCGTTTCCGAGAGCTGCAGGAACAATCTTTGTTCTCTTCGGTGAGTTAACGCTGTAGGTCTGCTCGTCGATGTACTTTCTTACAGGAACGAGAAGTCTTTCACCCTGCTTGGAAATTCCACCGCCAATGCAAAGAATCTCAGGCATAAATGTGTTGATCATGTTTGCAAGACCTGCACCGAGCATTTCAACATAAGCGTCAAATACCTTCTGAGCTGTTTCATCGCCTGCATCGAGAGCGTCAAATACCGTGCGACCCTCAACCTTATTGATATCGCCGTCAACAAGTTCCCAAAGCTTAGAATCCTTGTTCTGCTCCATGAACTCTTTTGTTGTAAGAATAAGACCTGTTGCAGAAGCATATGCCTCCCAGCAGCCCTTACGTCCGCAAGTGCACTGACGTCCGTTTACAACGATAACATTATGTCCGAGCTCACCGCCGGCATAGTTAAAGCCGCTGTAAATTTTACCGTCAATGATAATTCCTCCGCCAACACCTGTTCCGAGAGTGATAGCAAGAGAATCTTTAGCTCCCTTAAGAGAACCGGCCATGTACTCGCCGAATCCTGCACAGTTAGCGTCGTTGTCCATATAGAAAGGAATACCACCGAGTCTGTCTTCCATTTCCTTTTTGAGAGGGAAGTTGTTAAGACCGAGGTTGTTTGAGAACTCAATGAGTCCTGAATCCTGATTTACAGTGCCGGGGCAGCCCATTCCGACAGCTGTAACATCCTTAAGAGATATGCCTGCATTTTCACAAGCGATATCGCAAGCCTCTTTAATACAATCTGCAAGCTTATATCCGTCACCGGGTGCAGGGCACTTAACGGAACCTTTAGCGATAATTTTGAGTTCTTCATCCACAACGCCAACAGCCAAGTTTGTTCCGCCAACGTCAATTCCAAGATAATACATTGTAATACACTCCTTATTTTTGGGTTTTTCCCATTAATTGTATTCATTATATAATAAAGGAATTAAAAAGTAAATATTTATATCTCAAATTTTGTTAAAGTGTGATAAATATTAAATAATTTTTGATTACATCGTAAATTAATCTTGATTTTTTCTGAAAGACATTGTATAATGTCAGAGTTGAATATACGCTGGTGTGGCGGAATCGGCAGACGCAAGGGACTTAAAATCCCTCGGTGGCGACACCGTACCGGTTCAAGTCCGGTCACCAGCACCATATCGAGTATCCACAAGTAATTTAGCTTGTGGATACTCGATTTTTATTTTGCTAATTCTCGAATTTAGAGGATTATAGCTACTAATCTCCACAAAGTAATAATATATTTCCTTGTCTTCAGCTGTTACAATATACACATAGCAACAATCTAGGAGTAATTCGTGTGGGACGGCTGAGAGAATAAAAAACATTAATCGGACTGATGAAATAGGTGTTTTTGACAAATCTAAATTCACTAAATGCTCGTCCGACGATAATTTACATTTCAAAAATTAGTTTGAAAAAGGAGATTATATTATGTTTGAATTATTATTTGGAGTTTTACTTGTTGTTTTTGCTTTAAGATTATTTGCCATAGGAATTAGAGCTTATTGGGGACTATTTAGATTACTATGCAGTGCCGTGATTTTTCCTGTTTTTTTGGCAGCCATGGCAATTTGCGGATTAATCTATATTGCTTTCCCAATACTTATAGTTGCAGGAATTATTGTTATTGTAATGCGATTGGTAAGCACATCTATAAAATTAGCCGGCAAAAGCAAAGTTTATGGCCCAAAATCAGCAAATTAAGAAAAATCGTAGCAAGAATTTTGCTACGATTTTTGATTATTAAGCGGATTATTTCAGTTTTTCTTTTTCTTCATTAAGCAAATCAATATTAAGCCCGTTTTCACTTGCGGTTTTATCGACCCAAAGGTTTAGTGAATCCACAGCCAAAGAAACTTCATCGAGCTTTTTGCTTATATATGCAAAATCTTTGATTTCGTCATCACTTATCTTTCCGTCTCGTGCAAT
Source organism: uncultured Prevotella sp. (assembly GCA_963621245.1). Taxonomy (GTDB): domain Bacteria; phylum Bacillota; class Clostridia; order Oscillospirales; family Acutalibacteraceae; genus SIG603. Next base: position 41,879 of record CAVFCW010000013.1, read on the forward strand.
TTGAATGAGCCTTGATGTAAGCGGATTTATATCATTAAGACTTGCGATAGTTTCAAGTATGATATCAGATAAATCGGTTACTTCAATTTGCGGAACATAACGATGACCAATTTCGCATTTATGTGAACAGTAGTAGTTACACAAATCTGGTCTTTTATAGCAATCTGCCATCTGAATTATTTCATAGGGGGTTGGATCCTGCATTTCGTATTCTATTTTCTCTATTTTTGAATCCGAGACAGCAACCATCTTTTCGCTTGCCTGAGAGCGGGTTAATCCCGCTTCCTCACGATAAAGCTGATAAACGGTTTTATTTTCTCTAGTCGATTGTTTTCCCATGTTTATCAAATCCTTCTTGAATTAGTTTTCCTTTGCAATTATACCACGGTTTTTGCAAATGTCGATATAAGCTTGATAATTAGCTTTAACTAAATGTCGGTTTCTGTTATAATAATGTAAAAAAGCACTCACAAAATTATATCTGAGGTAAATATGAAAATAAACGGAAATACTAAAATAAGCGATATTTTGAAAGAATACCCATGGCTTACTGATAAATTGATAGAACTCAATCCTCAATTTAAGATGCTGAAATCTCCGATGGCAAAAATGCTGTTGAGAACCACGACAGTTAACGACGCAAGCAAAAAAGTCAAAAAGTCGGTAAGTGAACTTTTGGGCATGCTCCAAAAAATAATTGACGAACATTAAACCGATGATATTCGTCAAAGCAAAAGATATAAGGCAAGTAGGGGGGAATTCTTTGCTTGCCTTTTTCTGCAAAACATATTGACTTGATGTTTGATAATTAAGTCAAAGTGTTTTTCGCATTTTATTTTATTCCTGACTGTGCTATAATAAGAACATAGTGAGAAAGGAGCAAAATATAATGGAATGGAAAATCAAACATATTTTTGACGGAGATTACGGCTGTGAGGAACTGATGCCGGGAGAAAATCCAAAGGTAACAGTTACATTGATAAACGAGTTAGGCGAAGAAAAGGTTATTTCGGTAGAGGATATCTGGTTGACTGAAAATGATCTTGATGTTGGTTCCGTCTGGCCGATGTGATAATTGGCTTTAATGAAATCTCACAAGCTAACGCTCTGCTATCAATGTTAAAACGAGTGGGAAATTTAAATACTGTTCGCTTAATTTAAGAGTGACAGAATTTTAAAAATCCATAATGATTCTTATTTTGATAAATTAGTGTAGTAATCTTACCAAATAAGTCCATTATGGATTTTTATTTGTAATCTGCTGATTGATTTCAAATTTTCGCATAAAATAAGAATCTTGCAGCAATTGGGGTAACCTCTTACTGCAAGATCCTATTGAAAGTGAAGACAAACTCTTGTTTATGGGATAAGCCTCTCTCGTTGCAAATGCAATTAACAAACTTATCAAGTACTTTATAGCACATATTTTGTTAAAAGTCAACAGTTTACACACAATAAAAGTGTTTAAACATTTTTAAAATTCAAACAGCTAGTTTAATTCAAATATTAAAACATAAAATCTATCAATATCTCTGATTTAAATACTTAAGTATCATTTAACTGACTAAACATTTTGAAAAATATAGAGAGATATGATACAATACTGTTATACTGTAACTTCATTAAATGTAGAATGCTAAAAAAGATTATTGGTCAGTATCATAAGAATATGATAGCTTGAAAAGAAAATAGAAAGGCAGTTGTATTATAATGAAAATCAGCAGAGAAAAAGCGGTAGAATTAATAAAAAAACTTGATGAGGGGATGAATTACGGTTACATCGTTCAAGATGCTTTATATTCAGAAAGTAAACCTGATTCGGATGATCTGACCATTATGAATATGATGAAAACTGTCTGATTTCAGAACGCTATTCATACTTTAAAGATATGCCGTCAATTCTTATAGAGTTGGATTGTATTATTGATGACGGTCATATGTGTACCGGTGAAAATTATACTTATTTGCTTTTTGATTTAACTGATTTTTCGGTTTACAAAGACAGCTTATACATCAGTTACACAATTGCAGACACATATACTTTAGAGCAAGAATATCATACCTTAACGATTAAAAAGTTAAACGAAAAAGGCAGTAAAGCGCTAAAGCCACTTAAATTCAAATGGGAAAATATATCTTACTATGAAGATATCGAAAGCCTTGTGCTAAATCCGAGCGCACACGTATAAAATACTGTGGCTCTAGTGATTTTTTGATTATAAACTTAATGGACAAGATAAAAGCAGAATATTTCAGAACAATCGGATAAAAATCGAGTTTGGGCAAGCATGGAGAAATCTCTGCTTGCTTTTTTCGTGAATCAAACAATTCCATAATTTATTGAATTAAAACGCTTGGTACGATAAATTTGTTAAAAGTATAAACCACAATAGTTTTTGACAAGTATGTTGTGTTTGCCTATAATTAATAAAAAGTGGTAGGAGGAGAAAAGACTTGAGAAATATATATGATATAAGACTTTATGACGAAACTTTAATTACCTTTGAATTTGAAAATGATTTGGATGGTGATTTAGTATCAAATATTCTTGAAGTAAATTATGATAAGAGGATTCTTTTCCCTTTAGATATGGAATTAACCAACGATGGTTTATTAAAATGGTTAAGAAGAAGAGTTATACCCAGAAACAGAAGGTTTGTACATAATATTTTAAGAGCTTTAAATTTGAAACTAAATGACACGAAGGGGATTATTGATGTTTGCCTTGGTTTATCGCTTAATGACAGCTATTGGATAGTTCCAAACGACTTTAAAGGGAAGTTTAACGATTACAACCTATATGAAAATAGGTTTTCTGAAGCACTTTCTCTTGTAGCTTATACTGGCATTGGAACAGCGGAAAGAATTAAAACTTCACCCGAACTTACTACAAATGGTATGCTCAGAAAGGCTTGGCGGTTTATTGACGGTGACGGAATATATCTTTACAAAGGTGGAACTGAAGGAGCTGTCAATGCAGGCAATGAACCATACAGCGAATTTTACGCTTCTCAAATAGCTGAAAAAATGGGACTAAATTGTGTTCAATATGGTTTGGAAAACTGGAAAGGTATTTTAGCTTCGACTTGCAAACTTTTTACTGATATTAATACTTCGTATATTTCTATTGGCTATATAATTGATGATATTTCTATCAGAAAGTGCTTAAATTATTATCAGCAAATGGGTGACAATTTTTACAGTGAATTATGTAGTATGCTTGTTTTTGATGCCTTGATATATAATGAAGACAGGCATTTTGGGAATTTTGGAGTGTTAAGAGATAATCATAGTGGAAAAATTATCAAACCTGCGCCTATTTTTGATAATGGTTTGTCTCTGTTCAATTTTGCTATAGAAGAAGATATTAAAAACTTAGAAGATTACGCTCAAGAACGAACAAATCCATATTACATGGAATTTGAAGATGTTTGCAAACTTGTTATGGGTTCAAAGCAAAAAGCACAACTAAGACAAATGATAGGCTTTAAATTCAAAAGGCATAAAAATATAAATCTGCCAGAAGAAAGATTGACCGCAATAGAAAAACAAATTGACAGAAGAACAAGGGAACTGCTCGATATTCCAATTAAAGACAAAAAGAAAAGCAAAGGCATAAGTTTGTAAAACACGATTCTTTTATGTGGTATTTGTGGCACGGTAGAGTATAACTCTATTAATTACAGTAGAATTTCGAATTAAGTGGAGGATACAATAAACAGCGATTACTTCATAACAGCGCTCAATCACTCTACGTTGCGTAGGTTGTTTATCGGCCGAAAAAATGCTATCTTAGAATACGCAAAGGAGAGATGTTTGAAATGAATAATTATATTACAGGTGCAGTTATCAAATCACTGCGAGAAAAAAATGGCATGACCCAACAACAGCTGGCAGAAAAACTGTGTGTCAGCGATAAAGCCGTTTCAAAATGGGAGACAGGCAAAGGCTTTCCCGATATTTCATTGATTGAGCCTTTAGCCAATACTTTACAGGTATCTGTACCTGAACTGTTGTCCGGAGAACAAATCATCAATACCAACCGCTCGGCTAATATTTTAAAATCAAATCTTTATGTCTGTCCTATTTGCGGAAACATTTTTAATTCAATCGGACAAGCTTTGATTTCATGTTGCGGCGTCACATTACCGCCTTTAGAGGCAGAGCAAGCCGACGATGAGCATCAAATAGAATGCGAAAGAATCGAAGATGAATTTTACATATCCATGCAGCACCCAATGACAAAGGAACATTATATTTCTTTTGTGGCATATTGCACCGGAGCGAGATTTGAGTCTGTAAAACTCTACCCGGAAGGCAATATTGAAGCTCGCTTTTTCAGCCGAGGACACGGAACGCTGTTTTGGTATTGTAATCATCACGGACTGTTTAAGAAAAGGATTTAGGAAAAATGATGAAAGCAACTGTATTTAATGGAAGTCCAGCAGGGTGCAACAGTGCAACTCATGTCATTTCAAGTGCTTTTTTGAAAGGTGCGATGTCGGCAGGAGCAGAAACAGAAAATATATTTTTAAGCGAATATCATATTACACAATGTCAGGGTTGCTTTGCCTGTTGGTTTAAGACGCCGGGAAAGTGTGTCTTACAAGACGATATGGCGCAGCTGTTGCGAAAATACAATGAATCAGATATTGTGTGCTTTGCCACACCGGTATATACATGGAATATGACCGCCTTGCTGAAAAATTTCGTTGATCGCTTAGCTCCATTGAAATCGCCAAAAATAAAAGAACAGAACGGGAATTTTGATTTGCAAGACTCTAAAGTAAAAACTCAAAAATTTGTTGTGATTTCAAATTGCGGTTTTCCGGGCGAAAACAATTTTGATGTGCTTCGTGCCGCCGTTGCGTGTTGCAATCCTTCTCTTGAAATCTACCGTAACTGTGGCAAATTATTAAAATGCAAAAAGCCTGAAGTTGCAGAAACTGTTGCCACGTGGTTAAATGCAGTAGAACAAGCTGGAAGGGAAATGACTGCACAAGGTAAAATTACAGAGGCTACGGCAAAAAATCTTAATATGCCACTCATGTCAGTTTCTGATTATGTGGCTTATATTCAAATGGGATAAGGTATTGATAAAACAAGATAAGCAAAAAACTTAGGTATTTTTGTGCTTATAGTCCTAAATAAAGATTTTAACAAAACAAGCTCCTCATCACCGAATAATTTCCGGTGGCGAGGAGCTGTTTTTATGTCTATATTACTTCATTATTCTATAAAACCACCGTGTGCGAATTTTCGAATACGGTGATTTTCTTTAACCCGTGCGGGTAAAAAAATATCGGATTCAATAAGTTCAGTGTTTAAATTGACGAAAATCCCTTTCCGAATACTTCACTTGTGCTTGACATAGAAATAAAAGCTTTCAGATGATTGCGGTGAATATATGCTCTTACCGCAGCCGCCTGTTGTCTTGTAAGTGTAGTAAAAATCAAATACTTATCTTCGTTAGAATACGCTCCCTTAGCTTTGACAATAGTTGCACTCTTATTTAAGTCCTTAATAATGAACTGGCAAATAGCGTCTTTGTCGTCACAAGTAATCATAACAGATTTGCGGAGCATGATATTTTCAATGATTGCATCAATCAAGAAAGATTTAACAGTTAAACCGACAAAAGAATAAAGCGCAGTTTTTATATCAAAAACAAAACAAGCAATGATAATCATAATCAAGTCGGTAATGAAAAGTGCAATTCCGATATCCTGAACGTGAGTGTACTTTTTAACAATCATTGCAACAACATCTGTTCCGCCGCTTGAAGCGCCTTCATAGAAGAGAAGTGCTGATGCAATTGCCGGCAAAGTAATTGCAAAAACCAACTCCAACATCGGCTCATTTGAAAGCGGATGCTCCATCGGATGAAATTTTTCAAAAACAAGGAGCAAAGCTGACAAAAGAACAGTTGCGTATGTAGTTTTGAGAGCAAACTCTTTACCTAAAAAAATAAATCCGAGTCCGAGGAGAAGAAAGTTAACTACAAATGAAAATGCACTGGCTGAGAGCGGAGTGATTTTTGCAAAGACAACCGCCGCACCGGTAACGCCGCCGAAGCAGAAATTATTGGGGAATTTAAAGAAATAAACTCCGACCGCCATAATAAAAATGCTGATGGTAATAATCAGAAAATTTTTAAGTTTTTGTATCATGTCAGATACTCCTTTTTTGCCTTGAGAATAGTGGTTTGAGATTGTTAATTGAGAGACAATTCTATATAAAATGTATTTCTCTCAAAAACAACTCATAGTGTATAACCCTGAATGGATAAAGTCAACATTAAATTTAAAAACATCGCAAATAATCGGTTATGACAAAAAGTTATCAAAACATTCTTTTTGGCAATTATACAAATAATGTATACAGATTTATAATAAAGTCAGATCAAGAATTTGTATTAACCTTTTATTCTTTAGGAAACAAGGAGGATTGTTCCACAAATGGAAATTACTAAATCGGCTGTAGCAGGTACATTGGAATCAAGCGATGCTTTGGTGACAATTGAACCGAACGAAAACGGTGTTGAGTTTGAACTTGAAAGTTCGGTTATCAACCAGTTCGGTCACAGCATTAAAAACACTGTTTTAAAAACTCTCGAGCGTCTTGGTGTGGAGAACGCTAAAATTAAAGTAGTCGATAAAGGTGCTCTTGACTGCACTTTAAAAGCCCGTGTTGAGGGTGCTGTTTTCAGAGCAGTCGGTCAAAAAGACAATTTGCCGTGGGGAGGTGCTATCAAATGAGCAATCCAAACAAAAAAAGATTAAGAAGAACTATGATGTTCTTAAATTGCCAGAAACCCGGACTTATCAAAGACCCTTATATATACAAGCCAGATTCAATAATGCTCGACCTTGAAGACGCCGTAGCAGAAAAAGAGAAGGACGTAGCAAGATTCTCACTCTACCATGCTCTTCAGGAAATTGATTACCGCGGAGTTGAAAGAGTCGTAAGAATAAACGGTTTGGATACTCCATATTGGAAAGAAGACATACGCTGTGCTGTTGCTGGCGGTGCAGATACAATCCGAATTCCGAAAACTGAAAGTGCAAGCGATGTATATGCAGTAGAAAAAGAGATTATTACGGCAGAAAAGGAATTTGATATTCCCAATGGCAGAACTCTCATCATGGCTGCGCTTGAATCGGCTAAAGGTATTCTCAATGCACTTGAGATTTGCCAGTCTTCAGACAGACTTTTTGGTATTGCTTTATCCGGCGGTGATTACACCAAGGATTTGCAGACACATATCACCGGCACCGGCATTGAGCTTATGGGTGCAAGACAACACATGATTATCGCTGCAAGAGCAGCGGGAGTTCAGTGTTTTGATACTGTTTACACCAACCTCAATGACATGGAAGGCTTCAGAAAAGATGTCGAGGCAATTCATCTCATGGGCTTTGACGGAAAATCAATCATAAATCCAAGACAAATTTCAATTGTCCACGAAATATTCACTCCTTCCCAAAAAGATATTATTTTTGCAGAAAAGGTCGTTAAGGAAATCGACGAAAAGAGCGCACTCGGCATCGGCGTTTTCACAGTTGACGGAAAGATGATAGACATTGCCTTCTATGACGGTGCTAAGAGAACAATTGAGCTCGCTAAAGCATCCGGCGTATATTACGGTGATCTTTAATTTATCAACAGCAGATATCGAAAGGACAATAAAATGATTAATAAAGTAGGCCGTGAAATACCGGACGAGATATTAAAAATAACAGGAAAAGAAGTTTTCCAAGGCAATTCTTATAAGGATGGAACAGAGTTCCATAAACAGGGACCTATCACAAAGGTTGTAATGGATCACAACACAAGCAAATTGGTTGGTTCAATTCATGAAGCACTTGTAAAGTGCGGAGCACATGACGGTATGACCTTAGGATTCCATCACCATTTCAGAGAGGGCGACCTTGTAGTCAATATGGTCATGGAAGAAGTCCACAAAATGGGCATTAAGGATGTAACCATTTGCGCAAGCTCGCTCGGAAAAGCACACGATCCGCTTCTTCCTATGATTGAAGACGGCACGATTACAGGCATCCAGTCATCAGGCGTAAGGGGTAAAATCGGTGAAGCCATTTCGAACGGCAAGCTTAAAGGTCTCGCAATTATGCGTTCTCACGGTGGCAGAATCAGAGCAATTCAGACAGGCGAAACAACAATCGACATTTCATTCATCGGTGCACCTACTTGCGATGACTACGGTAACTGTAAAGGTGTCGGCGGCAAAAGTGACTGCGGAGTTCTTTCTTACTCTTTTGTTGACGGTAACCACGCAAATAAGGTTGTTGCAGTTACCGACTGCCTCGTACCGTTCCCGAACTACCCAGCAGATATCAACTGCACTAAGGTTGACTATGTTTGCGTTGTAGATCAAATTGGTATTCCCGAGAAGATTGCAACGGGAGCAGCCAAGCCGACAACAGATGTCAGAAAAATAATGATGGCTGACTACTGCACAAACTTCGTTATCAACACTCCTTATTTCAAGGACGGATTTTCATACCAGACAGGTGTCGGCGGTGCATCAATTGCATCGGCTGTATCTCTCGGAAAGGTTATGAAAGAGCGCGGAATCAAAATGGGATTTGCCGTTGGCGGTATGTCAAAAGGTATGTGTGATCTTTTGGATGAAGGACTCGTCGGAATGCTTCTCGACACTCAGGACTTTGATACTTCAGCCGTTGAATCGGTTAAGAGACCAAACCATCACAGAATCAGCGCAGGTGCTTATGCTAACCCATTTAACAAAGGTGCATTTGTAAACAAGCTTGACTTTGTTATCCTTGGTGCTCTTGAAGTCGACGTTAACTTTAACGTAAATGTTGTTGTAGGATCCGACGGCGTTATAACAGGTGCACAGGGAGGACATCCCGATGCAGCACAGGGTGCAAAATGCACTATCGTCATTTGCCCACTTTTACAAGGCAGAATACCCGCAATTTGCACAAATGTTACCACAGTCACAACACCCGGTGAATCCGTTGACGTTGTTGTTACGGATTACGGTGTGGCAATAAATCCCGCAAGACAGGATTTAATCGACTGTATGAAGGATGTTAAGGGCATTCCATTCAAGACAATCGAAGAACTTAGAGATATTGCATACTCCATCACAGGAGAGCCAGAGCCGGTTCAGTTTGAAGACAGAGTAGTCGGTATTATCGAGGCAAGAGACGGTACAATTATGGATGTTGTACGTCAGGTAAAGCCTTACGAGTTTTAACATGGATGGATAAGTTCCCTGCATCCTTGCAATCTGTCTAGGGTTCTGCGTTTGCAAGCAAAGCAGAGTGCCCATCCGATTTAAATTACAAAAAATAAAGAGGAAATATAATATGGGAAAATCACTTACCAGAAAAATAATTGATGCTCATTATGTCTCCGGAAGCACTGTTCCCGGAGAAGAGGTATTCATTAAAGTAGATCAGACTTTAACGCACGACATCAACGCTGTTATGACATACCTTGCATTTGAAGCAATCGGACTAAAGCGTGTTAAAACAGAGTGTAGTGTAAGCTATCTTGACCACAATCTTCTATATGTAGATTTCAAGACGCCTGACGACCACATTTATCTGCAGTCGGCAGCAAAGAAATTCGGTGTATATGTTTCAAGACCGGGTAACGGAATTTGTCATACGGTTCATGTATCAAGATTCGGTAAACCGGGAAAAATCAGCATGGGCGGAGACAGCCACACACCTCACGGCGGATCTATCGGTATGCTGTGCATTGGAGTCGGCGGAATGGATGTTGCAACAGCAATGACAGGTATTCCGATGCGTCTCAAAATGCCGAGAGTTATTCAGGTTAATTTGACAGGCAGACTGAAGCCGGGTGTAAATGCAAAAGAAGTTATTCTTGAGATGCTTCGCCGCGTGACAATTAAAGGCGGTCTCGGAAATGTATATGAATATACAGGAGAAGGTGCTGCCGCACTGGAAGTTCCTCAGAGAGCCACAATCACGAACATGGGCGCTGAAATGGGAGCCACAACATCAATTTTCCCTGCAGACGAACAGGTTCGCAAGTTCTTAAAAGCACAGGGCAGAGAAGAGGATTATGTTGAGCTTCTTCCCGATGAAGATGCAGTTTATGACGAGCGTATCGATATTGATTTAAGCGAGCTTAACCCATTGGTTTCTTGCCCTCATCAGCCGGACAATGTTATTCCTCTTTCCGAGGTTGAGAGAAAACCGGTTCAGCAGGTCTTTATCGGAAGTTGTACAAACACAAGCTACTCGGACGTTGCAAAAGCGGCTCTTGTATTCAAGGGACATCACGTCAATGAAAATGTAAGCTGTACTTGCGGTGTAGCATCCAGACAGACTTATAAAGAATTGCTTCGTGATGGTTACATTGATATGCTGCTTGACGCAGGCGTAAGAATGCTTGAAATTGCTTGCGGTCCTTGCTGTGCAATCGGTCAGACTCCTCCGACAGAAGGAATTGCAGTTCGTACATCAAACCGTAACTTCAAGGGAAGAGCCGGCAATCCAAATGCAAAAATCTTTCTCGTAAGCCCCGAAAGTGCAGCCGCAACAGCTATTAAAGGTACATTTGCATCCGCAGAAGAGATTCTCGGTGATAATATCGGAATTCTTAATGATGTACACGAGCCTGAAAACTACATTGTAGACGATTCCATGATAATCAAGCCGTTGCCGGAGAAAGAGGCAGAGAAAGTCGAGATTGTTCGAGGACCGAACATTAAGTTTCTCCCGGTTCCCGAAGAACCGAAGCAGTACCTTTGCGCTCCGGTCAGCTTAAAAGGCGGAAATAATATTTCAACGGATGATATCACTCCCGCAAGTGCGGAATTCTCAAGCATGCGCTCCAACATTCCGCTTATGTCACAGTATTGTTATCATCGCTATGCTCCCGATTTTGCCGCACGTGCAAAAGAGCTTGGAACAAGCATTATAATTGGCGGCGAAAACTACGGTCAGGGTTCTTCTAGAGAGCACGCCGCAATCAATCCGATGTATCTTGGCGTAAAATGTGTAATTGCCAAGAGCATCGCAAGAATTCACAAGGGAAATCTTGTAAATCACGGCATTATTCCAATGTTGTTCGAGAATCCTGCAATTTATGATGAAATTGACCTTTTTGACGAGCTTGAGATAAACAACCTATTGGATCAGGTACCTACAAGAAGAGTAGAAGTCAAGAACAAGACAAAAGGCTACAGCTTTATGGTAAGACTTGATCTTTCTGATAATGAAGTAGAAGTTGTGCTCAGCGGCGGACAGTTACGTTATTTGAAAAAACAGTTAGGAGAATAAAAATGAGCGGTATTTCAGTTCAGAATATTAATACAGCAAAAGAAAAGTTCGGAGAACTCATTTCAAACGAATCTTCAAGAATCGAGAGAATGAAGGAATCGAGCACACCCACAGATTTTAGCAAGAAAGATAAGATAGTCATAGGAATTCTTCCCGGAGACGGAATCGGCCCTATCATCATGAAGCAGGCTCTCCGCGTACTCAATGAGTTAGTCAGCAAAGAGATTGAGGATAACAAAATCGAAGTCAGAACTATTGAGGGAATGACTATCGAGAATCGTGTAGCCAAAATGGAAAGCCTTCCAAAAGAGATCATCCCTAAAATTAAGGCTTGTGATGTTCTTGTTAAAGGCCCAATGGTCACACCGAGAGCCGGTGACGGACTTCCCAACCTCATCAGTGCAAATAGCTTGCTTCGTAGAGAGCTTGAGCTTTTTGCAGCCGTAAGGCCCATTAAGATTCCCGACAAGAACATAGATTGGACATTCTTCCGTGAGAATATCGAGGGAGAATACATCTGGGGAGACAAGGGTATCCAGGTCGACGACGATCTCGCTGTTGATTTCAAGGTTCAGACTAAGCAGGGCAGTGAGAGAATCGCAAGAGCGGCTTTTGAGTTTGCAAGAAAGAACGGCAAGAAGAATGTTACAATTATCACTAAGGCTAACATTGTTAAGCTTGTTGACGGGAACTTTATCAAAGCAGTTCGTAAGGTAGGCGAGGAGTATCCCGAAATTGAAATTCAGGAGCGTTTGGTTGACGCTATGTGCGCAAAAATGCTTGATCCCGGATTTAATCAGGGAATAGAAGTTATCGTTCTTCCGAACCTTTACGGTGATATTGTTACCGATGTTGCCGCTGAACATGCAGGCGGACTCGGAAATGCTTGCTCTTCCAATATAGGAAATCAGTATGCTCTGTTTGAAGCAATTCACGGCACAGCACCTTACCTTATGTCTCACGGCAGAGGTGAATATGCTAATCCTTGCAGCTTGATTCGTGCAATCGGCCAGATGCTTATTCATATCGGCTATGCAGACCGTAACGCTCTGCTTGAAAAAGCACTCGAGATTTGCACAGAAACCGAGAAAAAGCTCGTTGTTACAACCTTTGCAGAGGATGCAAGCGCAGCTGAGTTTACAGATTATCTTATTGAAACCATTCGAAAGATTAGATAAAATTCGTTTCTTTTGTCTATGGCAATTTGTACATTATTGTGTTATAATTAACAGTAATGTGAGCGTATTTAATTATTAATTAAAAAGGCGTCCATTTTTCTTATGTGTAAAAACGGACGCCTTTAACGCTTTTATCAAATTGCAAAAACGAAGGTGAACGATATGAAAGACACAGATTGGGAGATACTGTACGAACTGCACAAGAACCCAAATATGACTAAAGTTGCGAACCTGCTATATATCACGCAACCCTCTTTAACCAAAAGAATTCAGCATATGGAAGAAGAATTCCAAATAACAATAGTAAACCGCACACCTAAGGGATTGGAATTCACGCCCGAAGGAGAGTACCTTGCCGAACAAGCGGGAAAATACAAAACCTTTTTGGAATCCACACGAAGCCATCTTCAAGAGATGAAAGATAATTCCGATTCGGAAATTGTTATAGGATCTTCATATACATTCAGCAAATATACTCTTTCGGATCTTTTGTTAGACTATCGCAAAAATCATCCCGGTGTAAATTTCACAATCATAAATGAACAAAGCGATATTCTGTTTAAAAAAATGCTTGACGAATCTGTTGATGTTGCATTTGTGCGTGATAATTACGAAGGTGCCGTAAATAAAACGCTTGTAGCCGTAAACAAAGCTTATCTGATAACAAAAGAACCGACAGAACTTGAAAAGTTGCCGCAAATGCAATATATCTCATACAAAACCAACAAGCGTTCAAGAGATACTCTTTCGGAATGGTGGCACGAGAATTTTAACTCTGATATGCCTGCGGGTATGACCGTCGGTTATGTAGATGTTGCATGGCAAGTAGTCGCCAAGGGTCTCGGTTATACTTTGGGATACCTTCCAGATAACTTTGTGAACGAATATAATCTTTGTTTAACACCGCTTACACGAAAAGACGGAAGTTTTATCACGCGAAACACCTGGTTTCTCTATCCCAAAAGCAAACGAACCTCAAGAACACTGGAAGAATTCGCCGCTTACATTGAGAAAAACTGCAAGTTGTAATTGTATGTAAAACCACATAACACTTTATGAAATAAGAGCCGTGTTCTTCACTTATATCAGTAATTAACTATGAAAGATATTGATTGGAAAATACTAATAACATTATATGAAAAGAAAAGCATGACAAAAGCCGCAGAAGCATTATATATGACTCAATCTGCACTTACAAAAAGAATTCACTCTATTGAAGATGAGTGGAATATTAAAGTGGTACGCAGAAACAGTCACGGCGTCATATTTACCGAAGAAGGCAAATATCTTGTCAATAAATCAACGATAATGCTTGACTTTCTCAATGAAATTGAAGAACACTTTGCTCAAAATCGCACACAGAAACCTCTTCTTCGTCTGGGCTTGCCAAATTCTGTTGCAAGACTTCATATGCCTGCGCTTCTAAAGGAATATTTAAGCGAATTCAATAATATTCAGATTGAAACATCGACCAACACAAGTGACGTTATCACCAATCAACTCACAGGCGGTAACATCGATATTGGTTTTGTCTGCGGTGATTTTCCTTTCTTGGGCGAAAAAGTTTGTCTGTTCAACGAAAATCTTTATATGGTAACTCCTAAGGGAGTCACGATTGACGATATCATTAAATATCCTTTGATTGAATCTAATTTTAACACTTTAGTTAAATTGACCGTAACTCAGTGGTGGAAAAATCATTTCAACATTATGCCTCAGGAAACGCATCGTGTGCCGTACTCTGATATTGCGATTGAAATGGTGGAGAACGGACTTGGCGTTACCTTTGTTTTCGGAGACAAATGGAAGGTTGACAGTACAAAAGCACAAAAACTGCTTGTATACGATGGCAGCGGTCAGGTGGTATCAAGAAATGTCTGGATGATGGTGGGGGACGAATGTCTGTCAAATCCGGATATCATGGATTTTGTAACTTTTGTTGAGCAATATTATCAAGTGAACTGCTGAACGGCAGTTCACTTTTTTCTTAATGTCAAAAAGCCTAGCAAAATAGATTCTCTGTATATTTAATGAATTTAATCAAAGGGATATCCATTGTTGATTTTCAATATAGCTCATTCCAATTTGGAATATTGGGCTTGTCTGTTCGCGAATTTCCTTTTTATACTTGTCCTGTCTTATAATAAATGTATACAAATTCTTGATTTTGACAACGTTCAGAAAAGTCAATGTTAAAAAAATCACAAATAATTTTGGTGCCGATCAGGTGTACTAAGGAGGATTATCATGACGATTGCATATGTAGGATGCAGATCAACAAAAGAGCGAAATGCAAGAGGTAAGGGACTTAAGGTTTACAACATCAGTGAATCCGGTGAATGGAACGAGATTCAGTGCCTCAAAACAGAGGAGAATCCGTCGTACCAGACAATGGATCTCACAGAGCAGTTTTTATACTCTGTCCACGGTGATTTCACAATGGTAAGTAGTTATAAGATTGCAGAGGACGGAACTTTAACTCATCTTAACACAATAGATATCGGAGGTAAAAACCCTGTATTTATTACTGTTGACAAGACAAACAAATATCTTGTAGTCGCTACATTGCAGGGCGGAGCAGTTTATGTTATCAAGCGCAATGAAGACGGTACATTGGGCAATATCGCATCAAAGACATGTATGGAAGGTCAGGGCGAGGGTAAAATATCTTTTGCTCATCAGTGCATTTGGGATCAGAACAAAGAATACCTTTTTGTTGTAACTCAGGCAAGAATTCAGGGATACGGCATGGTAAGAGTTTTCCGCTTTAATTCTGAAGACGGCTCTTTAACAACAACCGACACATACTATTCAAGAACTTACGATGAGCCGAGACATGTTTCTATTCATCCCAACAATCGTTTTGTTTACCTCATTAACGAAAAAGGAAACAGAATGACTTATCTTTCATTTGACGATAAGACAGGTAAGCTTACCGCAAGGCAGAATCTTCCTTCATTGCCGGAAACCTATACGGGCGAAGGACAGGCAAGCGCATCCGTTCTTGATAAAAACGGTGAAATATTAATCGGTTCAAACCGTATTCACGAGTCAATCGTAGTCTACAGAATCGATCAGAACACGGGATACATGAAAGAACTCGGATTCTATCCGACACTCGGACTCACCCCACGTTTTATTTCTTTCAATTTGGATTACAGCAAATTTTATGTTGCAAATGAAGACAGCGATACAATTGTTGAAATGAAGCTCGACTCCGAAACAGGACTTATGACTTACACAGGAAAAATTATTCCCACAGAAAGCCCTGTTTGCATTACCTTTAAGGAGGTCTGATTATGAATTTGGGTCTTATTTCTTTAATTCTGTTGCTTGTTGCAATTGCCGTCGGTTTCTGGAGAAACTGTAACGTCGGAATTTTGTGCACAGGATTTGCAATGATTCTTGGCATCATTTACGGTTTGAGCACCAAAGAGATAATCTCAGGCTTCAGCTCGTCTCTGTTTGTTCAGATGGTCGGTATCACTTACCTTTTCTCAATCATTAACGGAAACGGAACTCTTGAGCTCCTTGCAAGGAAAATGGTTGCTCTTGTCGGAACAAAAAAGCGTCTTATCCCTATTGTAATATACATTCTCGGATTTGCTATTTGTGCCGTAGGCCCCGGTGCCATTCCCAGCCTTGCAATTATACCTGTTATTGCAATTCCTGTTGCAGTATCAGCCGGTATCAACCCGATTATGACCGCTATCATCGGCGACTTAGGCGTTATGTCAGGCCGTATGAGCCCGCTTACTCCCGAAAGTGCTGTTGTTCGTGAGCTTATGGAAGAGCAGGGCTTAACAGGCAACACAATACCGATTATGATTGGTATGATTATAACAGCTATTGTTACAGGTATTCTGGTCTATATCTATTACAAAGGCTGGAAAGTTGATGCAAACTCTTCAGTAACACGCATAAAAGATTTACCTAAGTTCAATGTCAGACAGTGGCTTTCGTTAATCGGCCTTTTGGTTCTTGCTGTAGGCGTTCTGTTCTTCTCTTGGAATGCAGGTCTTACCGGATTCTTAGTAGGAAGCATCTTGGTTGTTCTCGGTGACGGTCAAGAAAAAAAGGCAATCGCCGGTATTCCTTGGAATGTTATCCTTATGGTTCTAGGCGTTGGAATCTTGATGAATATAGTTTCTATTTCTGGCGGAATCGATATCATGGTTTCTGCTTTGGAGAAAATCATGGGTCACCGCACAGCATCCATGATTATGGCTATCACAGCAGGTTTCATGTCTTTCTTCAGCTCGGGACTTGGAGTTGTATTCCCAACCTTAATACCAACCGCAAGCGGATTGGCATCAAGTCTTGGCGTTAGCGCCGTTCAGCTCGTAACAGTAATTGTTATCGGCGGCACTGTTTCAGGCTTCACACCGATTTCAACAACAGGTGCTCTTATCATGGCAGGTGTTGCTCAGCAGGAAAATGCCGAAGAGCGTTTCCCTCAGAACAAGCTTTTTGTTGAGCTGTTTGCCGTATCCTTCATTGCACTTGCCGTACTTGCAATATTTGCTTTCTTGGGAATTTACGGTCTGTTCACATAAAGCAGAACTGCTGTACAGTATTATTATTCAAGCAAAATTTCATCACAGAGGGAGCCACGCTTTCTCTGTGATTTTGTTTAAATTGGCTTAACTATACAATTTAGTAATGACAATATTATCTTTGTGAATTAGATTTTATTGCTTTGTTCTATTATACTTAACTTAGAGATAAACGTTAGGCAAACAAATAATTACAAGTTTATTTGCTTAACATTATCCTAAAAAGTAATTTTAATTCAATTTAAATACGTGTAAAAACTTCAAAAAAGAGAAAGGATAATTGTTATGGTAAAATTATACGACGAAGGTGTGTACCTGTTAAACGGAACAGAGATTGTTACAGAGTCTGAAGCTCAGCCCTCTTTGAATAAGAGCGAAGCTAAAAAGGGCACTATTGCTTATTCTATCTTAAAGGCACACAACACATCCGACAACATGGATAATCTGAAAATCAAATTTGATGCAATGGCCAGCCACGATATCACATTTGTAGGAATTATCCAGACAGCTAAGGCTTCAGGATTAAAAGAATTCCCAATTCCTTATGTTTTGACAAACTGCCACAATTCACTTTGTGCAGTCGGCGGAACAATCAACGAGGACGATCACGTTTTCGGACTTTCTGCAGCTAAGAAGTACGGCGGTATATTTGTTCCGCCTCATGTAGCCGTTATTCACCAGTACATGCGTGAGACAATGGCTGGATGCGGAAAGATGATTCTCGGATCTGACTCACACACACGTTACGGCGCTCTAGGAACTATGGCTATCGGCGAAGGCGGCGGAGAGCTCGTAAAGCAGCTCCTTTGCGACACATATGATGTAGCTTATCCCGGAGTTATAGCTATCTACATGACAGGTAAGCCGAATCCGGGTGTAGGCCCTCAGGATATCGCTCTTGCAATTATCGGCGCTGTTTATAAGAACGGTTACGTAAAGAACAAGGTTATGGAGTTTGTTGGTCCCGGAGTAAGCAGCATGACAGCTGATTACAGAAACGGCATCGACGTTATGACAACAGAGACAACTTGTTTGTCTTCTATTTGGAGAACCGACGAGAAAACAGAAGCTTTCTTAAGCGTTCACGGCAGACAGAACGAGTATAAGGAACTCAATCCAGCAGATTGTGCTTACTACGACGGAATGGTATATGTAGATTTGTCCACAGTTAAGCCGATGATTGCTTTGCCTTGCCACCCCAGCAACACATTCGAAATTGATGAGTTAAACGCTAACCTCGAGGATATTTTGCATGAGGCAGAGCAGAATGTTCTTAAGCTTTCCGATAACCCTGATATTCACTTCAGCCTTATGGATAAAATCAAGGATGGCAAGCTCATGGTTCAGCAGGGAATCATCGCCGGTTGCGCTGGCGGTACTTACACAAATATTATGGATGCCGCTCACATTCTCAAAAACGCAAAAACAGGAAACGATGTATTCTCTTTGTCTGTTTATCCTTCATCCTTACCTGTTTATATGGATCTCGTCAAGAAGGGTGCTATTTCAGATCTTATGGCTTCCGGTGCAATTTTGAAGACAGCATTTTGCGGACCTTGCTTTGGTGCAGGCGATACTCCTGCAAATAATGCTCTCTCAATTCGTCACACAACAAGAAACTTCCCAAACAGAGAAGGTTCAAAGCCAGGTGTCGGTCAGCTTTCAGCTGTCGCACTTATGGACGCTCGTTCAATCGCTGCTACTGCTGCTAACGGCGGAGTTCTTACTTCTGCAACTCAGTATGCCGATGATTATGTTGTTCCTGAGTACGAGTACGACAACAGCTCTTATGAGTCAAGAATATTCAATGGCTACGATAAACCGGAGAAAGATTCATCTCTTGTTTACGGTCCCAACATCAAGGATTGGCCTGAGATGAGCGCACTTACAGATAATATTCTCTTAAAGGTTTGCTCGAAGATAATGGATTCTGTTACCACAACAGACGAGTTAATTCCTTCAGGTGAAACATCTTCTTACAGATCAAATCCGCTCGGCCTTGCTGAATTCGCTCTTTCCCGTCGTGATCCCGAGTATGTCGGACGCACAAAAGCAGTTGATAAGATCGAGAAGGCAAGAACAGCGGGCAAATCCGTAACAGAGGTTGAGCCGGAACTTGAAGATGTTTATGCAAAGATTTCCGATAAGTTCGGAACAGTCGATACAAAGAGCACCGAAGTAGGAAGCGTAATTTACTGCGTAAGACCCGGCGACGGTTCTGCAAGAGAACAGGCAGCAAGCTGCCAGAGAGTTATAGGCGGTCTTGCAAATATCTGCGAAGAATACGCTACCAAGAGATATCGTTCAAATGTTATGAACTGGGGCATGCTCCCATTCCAGATGAAAGAAGTTCCTGAGTTTGAAGTAGGCGATTACATCTATATTCCGAACATCAAGGAAGCTTTAAACGGTGATATGCAAAATATCAAAGCTTACATCGTAAGCAAAAACATGAAAGAGATTTCACTTTACATTGCACCTATGACAAATGAAGAAAAGGCAATCGTTCGTGCTGGATGCCTCATCAATTACAATCGTGGCAAAAACAAGTAATTTAACTTTACACATTACTCAATAAACTTTAGTAATAGCAGTATAATCTTTCTGAATTAGATTCTTTGAGATTATACTGCTATACTTTAATTAAGGAACAGGAATAAATGGTGTTCCTGAAAATCACAAACCACTGAAAAAATGAAATTTAAATTGTGTGGAGGTATTTATTATGACAGCAACAAAAGAACTTAATTTCACATCGGTTTTCGGAAGCTACATTATGAAAACACAGTTTGAAATTTTATGTGCAAAAAAGCAGGGAAATAGCAATGATGTAAACAGCAAAAATTATGTTCTGCAGGAAACTGTAGAGGACTATATTGAGCAAGCATAATTCTTTTATTCAGCTTTCAACATGCATACTTTCTTATACATATTAAACTAAGGCATAGTAAAACCAAAATTCCAAATAATGCTTAGGCTTTCAAAGCGATACAAAAACTTGATAAACCGTAGCATTTGAGGCGAGAAGGACGGCACTTTTGGTGTCGTCCGTTTTCGTTATCCTCGTTTCTTTCTTTCAACACTTGGCTTTCAACACTTGGATAGCGTGCCCGTGCAGTTATCAATTCATGGTTCGTTGACCGCTACTTATCGTTGACAGGCAAGGGAGATTATAGTAACATTGATGTAGATACTCGGCACACTCGACAGCGTGACTTGTTCGCTTTGCGGCTCGATGGACGGAATGATATTCCCGAGAGCTCAGCTAAAGCAAGGAATAAGTCAGCCGCCATTCCACCCAAACTGCAGATGTACGACCGTTCCTTATGACGAGGACTGGGACTACAAGGGGCAGAGGATAGCTAAAGACAAAGAGGGCAAATATTACTATGTGCCCGAGAACATGAGCTATGAGGAGTGGAAGAAGGAGTTTGTTGAGGGTGAAGGCAAAAGTCTAAGTATATCTGCACCGATAGAGCAAAGAAACACAGGCAAGGGAAATCCCAATGCAATACAGCTGTTCAATGTTGACTTAAATAAGAGGCAAAAACAACTTCTTGAAAAGTTGGATTCTTTTGATGCACGAACAACAGTAAAGAAAAAGAATGTTAATTTTAAAGATTTATCGGCACTTACCGCAAAAACAGGTGATGAATATGCAATGTTTACAAAAGGCAACAAACGTTTGATAATCCGAGGCAACAGCAAAATGGTTAACATTAATTCGAAAGAAGCAAAGAAATTAATGGCTGATGGTTACAGGTGGAGCGGGCACACGCATCCAGGAAACACTGATTTGTGCCTAACAGCTTCTGATGGAGACCTATTAATTCTGAACGCATTTGAGCAAGAGAGATCCGTTATATACAACTCAAAAGGACAGTATCATTTGTTTTATGGCAATTAGGTGGTGATTGTTTATGAGGCCTTACGGCAAATATATGCCTGCAATTAAAAAATATTGCGAAGATAATGGGCTTGATTTCGAGAAAGTTAAACTTTCGCCTAAAGGGTTTACACCAAAAGTTGTTTTGTTTATTTACTATGTTGATTATGAAAACGATAATGGATTAGGGCTATTAGATGAAACGCCTTGCAAAATAACGCTTGAAGTATGGATAAAAGAAGACGATACTTTAGAAATTAAGCAGACGGAATACACGAAAAAATACTTAACTTAAAATTAAGCTTCCGAAAGGGGGCTTTTTTCATACCCAAAAGGAGGCAGATATGAATATAGTAATGAAAAAACTCGAGGATTTGAAACCTTATGAGAAGAATCCAAGAGACAACAGCGGTGCAGTCTTCTTTGTTTCCGAGAGCATTAAGAATTATGGGTTTAATGTTCCTATTGTTATAGATACAAATAATCTGATTGTAGCAGGTCATACAAGATATTTGGCAGCCAAAAAATTGAAGCTAAAAGATGTTCCGTGCGTTGTGGCAGACGGGCTTTCCGAAGCACAAGTTAAAGCATTTAGAATTGCTGATAACAGAGTAGCCGAGGAATCAGGTTGGGACACGAGCAAATTGAAAGCTGAACTTGAACAACTGTCAGGTACCGATTACGACCTTACAAAAACAGGATTTGAGATTGAAGCCATAAAAGATATTCTATGTGAAGAACAAGCCGAACGGGAAACCCCTATAAAATCAAGTGTAACAAGCACTAATGCGGCAAAAGAAAACATTGATAAACTTGTTTGTCCAAGATGTGGTTATGAGTTAAAGGATGATGAAATATGAACAAGGTTGTAAATATTGAAATAACCAAGATCAAGCCTTATGAAAATAATCCGAGAAACAACGCTGAGGCTGTTGATTCGGTAGTCGAAAGTATTAAGAATTACGGATTTTTAGTTCCGCTTGTGCTTGATAAAAATAAGGTTATCATAACAGGGCACACAAGGCTTTTGGCAGCCAAAAAGTTAGGTATGAAAGAACTACCTTGCATAGTAGTTTCTCTAAATGAAGCCGACGCCAAAGCTTACAGAATCGCCGACAACAAGGCTCAGGATTTGTCTTCATGGGATTATGGTTTGCTTAGCTACGAAATGGACTTATTAAATGGTTTAGGCGTTGATTTGCTTAAAACAGGGTTCAAGGAATATGAGATAAATAATATTTTGGGAGTATTGGATGAGGGCAGAGCAGACAAATCAGGAGAAATTGATTTGTCTGCATTTGATGAAGAAACATATGAGCATTATTGTCCTTGTTGCGGATTTAGGTGGTAAATTATGTGGAAATGGAATATTGAAGATTTGCCTACGAATAGAAAAGGGAAAGTGTTTAGCTGTTTTTCTTGTGGCGGCGGTTCTTCTTTCGGCTATAAATTAGCCGGTTTTGACGTTATAGGTAATTGTGAGATTGACAAAGCCATTAATGCCATGTATGTTAAAAATCAGCACCCAAAATATAATTTTCTGAGTGATATAAGAGATTTTAACAAAAGAACAGATTTGCCAGAAGAACTTTATCAGCTCGATATATTGGACGGCTCACCACCATGCTCAACATTCAGTACGGCGGGAAAGCGTGAAGAAGGTTGGGGAGTTGAAAAAGTTTTCAGAGAAGGACAGGCTAAGCAAAGACTTGATGATTTGTTTTTTGACTTCATCGATACAGCGAACAAATTAAAACCGAAAGTTGTAGTCGCCGAAAATGTTGAAGGTTTGATTAAAGGCAATGCAAAAGGATATGTAACGGAGATAATACAAAAATTTCACAGTATCGGATATGATGTTCAACTCTTTAGGCTTGATTCTTCTTTGATGGGTGTTCCTCAGAAAAGAACCAGAGTCTTTTTTATTGCAAACAGATTGAATTTTAAAAAGCTTAATCTCAACTTTTCCGAAAAGCCTATTAGCTTTGGAACGGTAAAATCAGAAAAAGGCAAAGAAATTAAGTCTGAGGATGTTAAGTTTTTGCTTAGAAATGCTTCGAGGAAAGACAAATGTTTAGCCGATATAAATCAAAGAACGAGAGGAAAAACATCACGCTTTACTTCCGTTCTTGTCCGGGACAGTGAAGTATGCCCAACAGTTACAAGCGGCGGAGAGTTTTTCCGCTTAGACGGCGACAAATGGTTGTACTTCTCAGATAGTGATTTTGTTTCCGTTCAAACATTTCCGCAAAATTATAATTTTTGCGGTCAAAGTGTTCAATATGTTTGTGGAATGTCTGTACCGCCAGTAATGATGAAACATATTGCAGAACAAATAAGGAAACAATGGCTTATAGAATAAATGGCAAAGGGTAGACCTAAAATAACATGGAGCGAAAAAGATTATAAAGCATTTGAAGCACTTTGCTCAATGCAATGCACTGTATCAGAAATTGAGTCTGTGATGGATGTGGATCACAAAACAATTGACAGATTGTGCAAAGAACACTATAAAGATTCACGCGGAAAACCAATGAATTTTTCCCAAGTGCATATAAAGTATAAAGAAGTTGGGAAAATGTCGTTGAGACGAACACAATTTAAACTTTCGGAGAAATCCGCCGCAATGGCAATCTTTTTAGGCAAGCAGATATTAGGGCAAAGAGATAATTTTGAAGCTGAACTAACCAAAGCAGAAAAATCAAAAGACCCGTTGACGTTGGCACTCGAAAGTTTAGAGGGAGATAACAAATGACGATAGAGACAAG
>CAVFCW010000014.1:0-60377 GCA_963621245.1 uncultured Prevotella sp.
AAGAAATAAGTTGGTATTGATTGTGACGAGGGTCCACCTGTTCCCATCCCGAACACAGAAGTTAAGCTCGTTCACGTCGACAATACTCGGCTGGCAACGGCCCGGGACGATAGATTTTTGCCAACATATTTCAGTTGGTATTGATTGCGACGAGGGTCCACCTGTTCCCATCCCGAACACAGAAGTTAAGCTCGTTCGCGCCGACGATACTCGGCTGGCAACGGCCCGGAACAATAGGTTTTTGCCAACACTGATATGCGGTTGTCTTAATTGACAGCCGCTTTTATTTTTTGCATTTTTCTTGCACCCCCTTTTATTGACTTTACAGGCGGTGTATTTTACAATTAATATGTTTAGTTATATATTGAGATTGTAAAAACTTTTCACCTAAAATCATAAAGGAGATTTTATTTATGCCTTCGAGCAGAGATTCACGCTCGTCGCGTCCGTCCGATTCACGAAGGAGTAATCAAAGAAGTACGTCCCGACCAAGGCAGACCGACGCAAGAAATTCAAATAACCAAAACAGGCGCAAATCCTCTTCCACCTATTCCGAGCCGAGAAAAAACAGCCGTTCGGCACCTCAGGGAAGAAAGAGAACGGCGCCGAAATCCGTCGATAAAGAACGCGCAAGAGTTAACCGTCTAACGGCAATAATTTTGGTGTTCATTGCGATAGTTGTCGTTGTTGTGGTTATTATCGGAGTGAGATCGGCTTCAACGACCATAAAAGCAAACGGCGGCTCAATTTTGAGTATGACGGCAACGCCGATGCCCGATCCGACAGCAACGCCGGCACCGACCCAAACGCCAAAGCCCGTAGCGGCGACCGAAAAGGACGTTTCCGAAGCGACAATAACAAAATACGATACGCTTTTGACCGTTGACGGCACGGCTTACGAATACTATAAATTCAACAAAGACAATGCCGCAGCAACAATAAACGCCGTCAACAGCACGGCGACATCACTCGGCTCTGATAAAAACGTCTACGCCATGATGATTCCATCGGGAATAGATATAATGCTTCCGCTTTCTCTGCTTGACGAGCTTGCCGACGTGACGAGTGACCAGCAAAAGGCCGAAAGTTATATCCTCACATCGTTTGACGCTTCCGTGAAAACGGTTGCCACTTACGATCAGTTAAAAGCTTACTGCGATCAGGATCTTTATTTTAACACGGACAATCACATATCGGGTTTGTGCGGACATTATCTCTATCAGCAGTGGGCAGCGGTAAAGGGAGTTTCCCCCATTTCTCTGTCATCGTGCACAGAAAAAAGCTACTCGGGATTTTACGGCAATGTTTCCAACTCGACGGGACTTTCTCTTGACGAGGACACCGTGATCGTTTATGATCCGGGAGCAAGTTTCTCTTACAATTATATGGACGACTACGGCAGCACTCAGGACGGAAGCGTGTTTGTCGACGTGAGCGACTACGCCGCCACCCAGAAATATCAGGCGTTCCTCGGCGGAGTTCACACGAGAAGTGAGATTACGAACAACAACGCAAAAGATAATTCCTCTTGCGTGCTTGTAATCGACTCCAACGGAACAAGCATTGCGCCTTTTATCGCAACGCATTACAAAAATACTTATATTGTCGACTACCGTTACTCATACGAGACCGATTCACTGAGTAAAATCGTCTCCGATACGGGAGCGACCGACGTAATATTCTGCCTGAGCATGGGAGTTACGGGTTCGGGAGATCTCGCAAGCGGACTCACAACGCTTTGCGTAGCCGACACAACATCGACAAGCGATACCGCTTCTTCTGAAGTCACAGAGTAAAATAAATTAATAAACGTAAATTTGAGCGAAGTCACTATCGTGTGACCTCGCTCTTTTTTTGTAACGAAAGTAAAAAATCTCCTCTTACAATTTTACATAAATCTAACCTTATCTATACCAAACCTCGGTAGTTAAAGTTTTTATCGGATGATATTCTATATATGCGAAACAAATCAGTCTTTCGCAAATTCGTAACTATGCATTAAATTGTAGAAAGAGGAAAAAATGCACAAGAAACTTATTAAAGTTGCCTCCGTTTGCATGGCTCTCGCTCTCACTGTATCAAGCGCAGCCACACTGGGAAACACGGCATCAATCAAGGCTCAGGCAACAACCACAACATCTGTAAGTACAAAATCAGGATCGGAAAGCTCCGAGACAAAAACACCGAAATACATCTTTATGTTCATCGGTGACGGAATGAGCTATCCTCAGCTTCAGCTCACAAACTACTATCTCTCCGCTCAGGAAGACACAAACGACAACGACATCTTAGAGGCTCCGAACGATAACCTCTCCATGCTTCAGCTTGCCGTAGCGGGTTCCGCTCAGACATATGACAGCACATCGTTCTGCCCCGACTCGGCTTCTACCGCAACATCAATTTCAACAGGTCACAAAACATACAGCGGTACAATCAACATGGACGAGACCGGCACAACATCCTACGAGACAATCGCCGAGAAACTCAAAAAGCAGAAGGGCTACGAAATCGGAATCGTCTCCTCTGTTAATATCAACCACGCAACACCGGCAGCTTTCTACAGTCACGTTGCTTCAAGAAACGACTACTATGACATCGCCCTCGAGATGGTAAACTCCGATTTTGATTACTTCGCAGGCGGTGGCGTAAAGCAGGCAACAGGCGAGAACGGCGACCAGAGAGACATCTACGAGCTTGCAGCAGAAAAGGGCTACACAGTCGCTAAAACAAAAGCTGACGCAGAGAAAATCAATGCTGACACCGAAAAAGCACTCATCATCGACGAAAACCTTGCCGACGGTGACGCTATGAACTACGACATGGACCTTGAGGACGGTCAGTGGGCACTTGCCGACTACGTTTCAAAGGGAATTGAAGTTCTCGGCAATGCAGAAAACGGCTTCTTCATGATGTGCGAGGGCGGCAAAATCGACTGGGCTTGCCACGCCAACGACGCAGCCTCCACAATCACAGATACAGTTGCTCTTGACAACGCCGTCAAGGTTGCTCTCGACTTTGCAAAAGAGCACGCTGACGAAACTCTCATCATCGTAACAGGCGACCACGAAACTGGCGGTCTTACAATCGGTTACGCCGGAACAGACTACGACACATTCCTCACAAACATCTCAAATCAGAAACTTTCCTACGCTAAGTTTGATACCGACTATGTATCAAAATACAAAGAGGAAAAGACAGATTTCGATACCGTTATGAAGGACATCACCGAGCTCTTCGGTCTTCAGGCTCCCACATCAAGCGAGGAGAAAACAAGCTCCAAGGACAGTGCAGATAAGCACCCCGAGTCCGAGGATACAGGAAGCCTTGTCCTCACAGAGTATGAGTACGAAAAACTCAAAACAGCTTACGAGACAACAATGAGCAGAACGGGCGACGAGGAATCCTTCAGCCAGGAAGAGTATGTTCTCTACGGTTCATACGAGCCGCTCACCGTCACAATCACTCACCTTCTCAACAACAAGTCAGGCGTAAACTTCGCCTCCTACGCTCACACGGGTCTTCCGGTAGCGGTTCTTGTCGAGGGTGTCGGTCAGGACGAGTTCGACGGTTTCTACGACAACACCGAGATTTACAACAAGCTTGCAGCTCTCACAGGTGTTGAATAAAATTAAAATCCACGTCCTCCAAGTTAAGGTTAGATAGACAGCGGTCAAATGGGGAATGCAAAAAGCATTTCCCATTTGGATGTATTAAGGGAATTGGGAAAGATGAAAAAGCTTTTAAACGTAAACAAAAAAAGAGAGCTTGCGTTCATGATAGTGGGAACTCTCATGATAATCGCTCTCATGCTCATTCCGACAGGTTACGAAGACGCAGTAATTTATCAGGAAGCGGAGCGCTGTAAGGTTGAGGTTCTCTCAACGGACGAAAGTGCGATTTATTCAAACGGTCTCATTCAGTCGGGCGAACAGAACTGCGAAGTAAAAATTCTTACGGGTAAATTTAAGGGTCAAACCTTAAGCGGCGTCAATATGCTAAGCGGCTCGCTTGAGTCCGACAAGATTTACTCAGTCGGAGACAAAGCCCTTGCCGTAATCAGCATGGACGATGACGGCAATCCGACAAGAGTTACCATGAGCGACTACTACCGTCTTGACAAAGAGTTAATCTTAGCGATAGTTTTCACGCTGTTTTTGATAGCGATAGCGGGCGCAAACGGTTTTCGCGCGGTGTTCTCGTTTGTCGTAACGGTTCTCACAATCTGGAAAATAATGGTTCCGCTTTACCTCAAGGGCGTAAACCCCATTCCCGTCGGTTTGTTCATAACGGCTCTTCTCACCGTAATGATAATCTACTTTGTTTACGGCTTTGACATCAAAACCCTTTCGGCTGTTTCAGGCTCCATGCTGGGAACGGTGACGACATGTATACTCGGAATAATCTTCACCACCGTATTTAAAATTCATGGTGCCGTGATGAGCAACTCCGAAACTCTGCTCTATGCGGGATACCAAAATCTCAACCTCACGCAGATATTTATGAGCTCCATTTTCCTCGGCGCAAGCGGAGCTATGATGGATCTTGCGGTCGATATAACCTCCGCAATCAACGAGGTTATCGAGAAAAAGCCGAGCATAGATTGGAAAGAAGCGTTCGTCTCGGGAATGAATGTGGCAAGAAACGCACTGGGAACCATGACAACCACTCTCCTTCTCGCCTACTCGGGAAGCTGCATCGCACTTTTGATGGTGTTTATGGCTCAGGGAACTCCCGTTCTCCACATTCTCAATTACAAGTATGTTTCAGCCGAAATTCTCGACACCTTGGTAGGTTCATTCGGTCTTGCCACGGTAGCACCGTTCACGGCTCTCACAAGCAGTTTTCTTTTGACGAGAAAACGAAACCAAGCCGAAAACGGCGATAATCTCACGACAAACGATATTGTAGTTGCCGAGGAAGCCGAAGTTTTCACAAAACCACAAGAAACTCACGATGAAATTTGAGTATAACTTCATCTTGATTTCCTAATATATACAGCAGAAGTCTCCGAGTATTTTGCCCGGAGACTTCTGCTTCTGCTTTCAAGCGAAAGTTTTCAACATATAGAATTTTAAAGTTAAAAACTATCCCCCGTTTTCCGCTTTTGCCTTTGTCCTTAATCTGTCCCGCACGGTCTGATAAAATCAAATCATCAAAAACAAAACAACAAACAACAGAAAAGGAGAAACATTATGAGAGAATTTTTTAGGGACACATTTAAAGGCTGCTTGAACTTTTTGAGCCCACCGATTTACCACAGAGACAGCAGACTCATAAGATAAAACAAAGAAAGGCGAGCTTATGGAAAATGTACTCGAGAGACTTTTTGACGCACTGAATCAATCGGGACTGGGGGTATTTAATTTAACGGGTCTTTTCGGTCACCACGGATAGACCGAAACCAAAGAAAAGGAGATATGTTTGACAAAAACACATATAAAAGAAGACAAAAACAATCAGAGAATCATTTTGGTAGACTATGTTAATCTGTTATGTTAGCAAAATTAAGAGCAAAAAATAAAGCCCACGAAAAATTCGTGGGCTTTTGTGCGTTCCTGATAAATTCGGCGAACCGAAAAATTATCTCTTTGAGAACTGAGGAGCACGTCTTGCAGCCTTGAGGCCGTATTTCTTTCTCTCCTTCATTCTCGGATCTCTTGTGAGGAAGCCTGCCTTCTTGAGGGAAGCACGGAGATTCTCGGAATCATACTGGAGAAGTGCTCTTGCGATACCGTGGCGGATTGCACCTGCCTGACCGGAAACGCCGCCGCCTGCAACACGGCAAACTACGTCAAACTTAGCGTCTGTCTCTGTGAGAGCGAGAGGCTGACGAACGATGAGCTTGAGTGTCTCAAGTCCGAAGTAATCGTCGATGTCTCTATCGTTAATTGTGATTTTACCTGTACCTTCGTAAAGTCTTACTCTAGCTACGCTGGACTTTCTTCTGCCTGTACCGTAAAAATATGGAGCTGTCTCGTACATTATCTATTTCCTCCTTCTTAGATCTTGTCCCATGTCTCAGGCTTCTGAGATGCATGTGGGTGCTCGCTGCCTGCATAGATCTTAAGTCTTGTGCATGCTGCGCGTCCGATTGTGTTTGAAGGAATCATACCCTCAACTGCGAGCTTCATAGCAAGCTCCGGCTTTGTTCTCATGAGTGTGCTGTACTTAACAGCCTTCATGTGACCGATATAGCCTGTGTGATGATAATAAACCTTATTATCGAGCTTTGCGCCTGTGAGAACTGCG
The DNA here is from genome assembly GCA_963621245.1 of uncultured Prevotella sp. Lineage (GTDB taxonomy): Bacteria > Bacillota > Clostridia > Oscillospirales > Acutalibacteraceae > SIG603. The sequence continues at coordinate 6,250 of CAVFCW010000014.1, forward strand.
TCCTGAGCGTTGATGATGATAACATGATCACCGCAATCTACGTGTGGTGTGAATGTTGTCTTGTGCTTGCCTCTGAGTAAAATAGCTGCCTGAGCTGCTACACGGCCGAGCGGCTTGCCTGCAGCGTCAATTACATACCATTTGCGGTCTACCTGACCGGCTTTTGCCATATAAGTGGACATAGCGTACCTCCGTAAAATTTGTTATCTTAACCCTCGCGTCCGCTTGGGTAAACTTTAAAACTTGGCTTGATAAAGCCTTTTTCGCTTTACGCGCTTAATGATAATACCACAAGAGAAAACCAAAGTCAACAAGATTTTTGAAGAAATTTAATTTAGATTTGTGTTTCTCTTGTTTTCTCTCTTTTTCTCTTTTTTTCTCTCATTTTCTCACACTCGAATTTCATTATTTTTTGAGTAAAGAAAAAGGCGAGCGGTTTTTGACCGTTCGCCGTTATTTCAGTTTTCGAGCTTTTTAAACTCCTCTATTTCTTTTTTGTTCACGCTTATTCTGCCGTCACGGATAACTTTTACGTCATCTGCCTTATAGATTGTCGGCGCAGCGTCGGGGGATTTATCAAGTCTCACGGTTAATTTTCTCGTGATGAGGTTAACCTCTATAACCGTTCCCTTGCCGTCCTGAGTGGATACGATTGCGCCCACCTTAGGCGTTGTCTTGAGAAGGTCGGAATAAGCCTCCTGCTCGTACTTCAAGCAGCACATAAGTCTGCCACAGGTTCCCGAAATTTTAACGGGGTTGAGCGAGAGTCCCTGTTCCTTTGCCATTTTGATTGAAACCGGCTGAAAACCGTTCAAGAAGGTTGAACAGCAAAACGGTCTGCCGCAAATTCCTATGCCGCCCAAAAGCTTTGCTTCGTCCCTTACGCCGATTTGTCTTAACTCGATTCTCGTTCTGAACATAGCCGCCAAATCCTTGACAAGCTCACGGAAATCAACTCTGCCGTCAGATGTGAAGTAGAAAAGAATCTTGCTGTTATCGAATGTGTACTCCACGTCAACAAGTTTCATATCGAGCTTATGCTCGGCAATTTTCTTTTCGCAAAGGGCATAAGCTTTCTTTTCTTTCTGCTTGTTCTCTTCGATTTTTTTGAAATCGTCCTCGGTAGCTATTCTGATAAGCTTTCTTAATGGCTGAACTATGCTGTCGTCCGCAACCTCACGGTTTTCGAGGGCAACCTCGCCGCATTCAACTCCTCTTGCCGTTTCGACTATAACTTTCTCTCCCCTTGCGAGAATTCTCTTGTCGGGGTCGAAATAATACACCTTACCGGTGCTTGAAAATTTTACTCCGATTACTTCTGCCATATTTTATCCTTATCCGATTAAACGGACCTTTCGTTTGTGTAAGTTTATGATATTAAGTATATTAAAAACATTTTGCGCGGCTTTAAGGCGCACGATAACGCATTATTTATTATAAGAGAAAACCGATATTTATTCAACATAAAAATCTCCCGTCTTTCCCGCACCCAAAAAAGCCGAGTGCATTTTGGCATTCGGCTTCAAATAATCTTTATTCTCTCAATTTTGCGCAAAGGCTTGTGACGATAAGCTTCATGTTTCCGTTGCCGTCACACATTTTTCGGTAACGTGAGCAGATTTCCGGAAGACCTATAATTCTTCTTTTCGGCCTTGCGTCGGCAATTTTTCTTGCCGCCTCGGGGTCGGTGCTTATCAGATTGTTTCCGCCCATTTTCAGCACGCATGCATCTCTGAAAATTTCCTCGAGCATATTCATCGTTTCGTCAAACAAGGCTCTGTCGTCAATGAGCGGAAAAGTCTTTTCGAGCAGTTTGTTTGATTCTCTCGCGTCAATGCATCTTGCAATTAACGATGCCGTTTCAAAGGCAAGAGACGAGTTCTTCTTGCTTTTCTTTGAGCTTTTCTCTTCATCGGAGCCGAGATAAGCGAGCATTCTGCCAATGTTGTTGTTAAAAAGTTTAGCCGCCCTCTCGATTTTCTCATCGTCAAGCTCCGGCTTAGCTTTTTTACATGCAGAAACAGCCTCTTCTTTTTTCGGCGGCCGCAAAGTGAGCGTGACCGCTCTCGACCTTATCGTGGTAAGCATGGATTCCGCACTCGGAACAAGCATGAGGAACATGCCTCCCTCCGGCGGCTCCTCAATAACCTTTAAAAGCGTGTTTTGCACCTGAGGCGTAAACGCTTTTCCCGACTCAAGCAGATAGATGTTGTAATCTGCCTCAATCGGCTTTTCGTAGCAATCGAGAATCACACCGTCACGAATTTGAGCGACATTCACCGTTTTTGCAGATCCGAGCGGAGCAATCGAGCGCACGTCCGGGTGGCTTCCCGCCCTCATCTCGGCGCAAGCCTTGCATTTTCCACACGGGCGAAGGCTCTCGTCCTCGCATTTGCATGTGAGATAAGCGGCAATTTTCTCCGCCAAGGTGTGCTTTCCCAGTCCGTCCGCACCCTGAATAATCAGTGCATGCGGAAGTCTTTTTGAGCTTACCAGATTTTGAAGTCGTTCTTTAACCTCGTCGTTGCCGACAAAACCGTCAAAATTCATCAGACTTTCTCGAATCTGTCTACGTTAAGAACGAATATGGTAGCACCGCCGACAGATACCTCAACGGGCATTGCAGCACACAAAGCGACATTCATCTGTGTGTTTGTGGGTGTTATCTGCGTGCGCTTACTTGAATGTGTTCCGATTATATCAATAGCTTCCTGAACTTTATCGTCCTCAACGCCCGAAATCAGCGTTGTGTTTCCCGCCATAAGAAATCCGCCTGTTGTGGCAAGCTTCGTTACCTGAAATCCCGCCTTGGTCAATGACGACTGAACAGCTGCACCGTCATTGTTGCTTACAATAGCCAAAATAAGTTTCATAAAGGTTTCCTCCTTTGTTCTGTTAAGCTTATTTTACCATTTAATGCATTAAAAATCTATATGAGAAAAATATTTTGTGGTTTTGGATAATCGGCATCAGTTTTTTTGTAAAATTCTTCGATTCGCCCCGAAATATCGTTTTCTATACACAAAAAGCTCGATAAACACGCACATTATCAGCGCCGCAATTATATCCACGCACGAATGCTGTTTGACAAATGCAGTGGATATCGATATCATCACGCAAAGCACGGCTATAAGGAATTTTCCGAACGGTTTAAGTCTCTTTTGCTTTAGCCAGACGGACATAATTCCCATGGAGTACGCCACGTGCAGAGACGGACAAACCCCCGTGGGTGTATCAAATTCATATATCATTCCCATAAGTGCGGTAAAAATATTGTGTCTTGTAAATTCATCGGGCCGCAAATTCTGAATACTCGGATATGCGATGTAACATATCATTCCGATAACCTGCGTGCAGATGATGAAGGTCTGAAGCTTTTTGAAGCTCTCGACATCATAAAGCAAGAAATACAAAAGGCTTGCCGCTATCAAAAAATACCACGATACATAGAACACGGCAAAATATTCGTTGAACGGAATTATATCGTCAAGCGCACAGTGAATAACGTGACAGCTGTCATATGGAATTAGATTTTCGGTTAAAAAATAAAAAAGAAAATAGACAAGCCAGCCCGACAAAAGCAAAAGGTGCCTGTACTCGGGGCTTGTTATGTTGTTCAGTCTCAGTTTTCTGTAATCGACCTCGGGCTTTCTGATAATACCGCCTCCTCTCTTATGTTTTGCGGATACTTACTTGACGGAATGTTCGGATACGGCACAACGGTGTGCCTTGGAAGCGAATAAGCCGTTTCGCTTATCTCGTTCATAAGATAAGTGCAGATGCGTTTTCTCTCGTCGGCAATCGGCGCATCGGGATTAAACTCCACGGGTTTTCCGAAAACCACCTTGTGCAGTCTCGGCGCAATGTACATAGGTACAAAAACAAGCTTTTCGCCTGTCTTTTTGTAATAATACTTCGCCGTATCCACAAATTTATCCTGAAATTCATACACGATATTATTGTGCGGAATGTTCTGTTCGGGGAAAACCACATTGTTTCCCTCTGTAAGGCTCTCTACAGCCGCTCTGAAAGTTGACCTGAGTCTTGAATCGTGATAAACGGGAATAGTGTCGGCGGAATTTATCATATTGGATAAAGGCGCCGCTATTATCGCAGAGACTATCTTAAAGAACCACCTAACCGCCTTAGGTTTTTTTGACCAGAAGTCGCTGTATGTGTAGGTTCTGCACTCTTTTTTGTCAAAAATCTGACCTATGCACCAGGTTGTGTTTTTCCCCGGCAAATAAAGCTGACTGATAATCGGGCCGTTAGTCTTGGAATGGTTGCCAACTAGCACCGCTCCCTTGGGCGGAATATTCTCCGTTCCGATAAGCTCGGGCTTTTTATAAAACTTTCTTACAAGAAAAACCGCACCCTTATATAATCCCGATCTTTTCTTCTCCATTCGGAATCCTCCAAAAATATATGGGCGCACTCGTTTTTTGCGCCCTTCAAAATGCAAATAACAGTATAGCACAACAAAATTCGTAAAAAATTAACTTGGTGTAAACAAAAATGAATTTTGGTCATTTTTGCCCGTGGCAGATTTGTCAGATATTTCACCGAGAGAAAAAGGCTCATCTGTCGATTTTGCAAAAACTTTGTATTTTTCTGCGGATTTTTTGTCGATAATATGAGACAATGGTATTGTAAATTTCAATCGTGTCAATCGGACGTCTTTCAAAGGCGTCAAGAAAGGAATGATCTACTTTGACCAAGAAATGTGCATTTATCCTGACCGCCGTATTTGTTATGGTATCAGCCGCATTTGTCGGAAGCGTATTCGATAAGCAGCCGTCAGAAACGACCATAACCTACTCGAAAATTGACAAGAACGAGATGAGTGCCGCCGACTACAAAAACCGCTCGGACGAGGATGATTCTCTTCTTCTGAAAGCGGACAACTCCGAGATTTCTCTCGAGGAAGTACTCGGCGATGAAAACTGCGTCACCCTTGAAATATGACAGAATGAGTTTTGAGCTCCCTTAGGGGGGCTCTTTTCGTTTTTCTCAATCGGACAAACTATATTGACAAAAGACCTCATCGTTGGTAAAATAGTTAGCGAAACTAATTATCTGTTTGAAACTATTTTTGAAAGAATATAAAGAATATACCTAACAACACACAAGAGGAAATAAAGGAGAAAATTATGCCAAGAACCTATGACGACAGAATGTTCATAGAGACATTCGAGCATGAATACACGTGGCTTAACGGTTTCATGCGAAATGTAGGAAGATATCAAAACAGAACCGCCGTTCTCGATCCGCTCACATCGAGAAAATGGACATATAAGGAGCTTAACGAGGAGGCTAACAAACTTGCAAACGCCCTCAAAGCTGACGGAATCGGCAAAAACGATGTTGTTATGTCGGCTATGCTCAACTGCCCCGAGTTTGTCTTTTCGTATATCGGCCCGAGAAAAATCGGAGCGATACTCAATCCCGCCAACTTCAACCTTGCCCCGGGAGAAATGGCAAAGCTTATCGACCACAACAAGCCGAAGGCTTTTCTCTATTCGCCGGAGCACAGAAATATGATAGTCGAGGCGGTTTCTCTTGCCAAAAATCCGCCGAAAGTTCTTATAATGGTGGATAACCTCAAGGGAGCGGACGTTCCGAGCGGCCATCACGCATATGACGAGTACGTTAAAAACGCATCGGCAGAGAACCCCGAAAAGGACTTTGTCCCTCACATTTACGATGAAGTTTTACGACTTTGCACATCCGGCACAACGGCACTTCCGAAAAGCTGCCCCATAAACGATATAAACGAGGTTCTCTCGGCTCACGATGTAATCATGCAGTATCCGCTTGAGCCGAACGACATAACCATGAACATGACTCCGTGGTTCCACCGAGGCGGTGCGCACAGCGGCGGCCCCGGCCCCTCACTTTATGTCGGTGCGGCTGTGACGGTTCTCAGAAACTTCCAGCCGAAGCAGTGCCTAAAATGGACGGAAGAGCTCGGCATAACCTACCTTATGGGTGCACCCTCAACCCTCGAAATGCTCGCAAGAACGCAGAAAAAGCATTCTTTTGACCTCAGCTCACTTCGTGGCCTTGTAACCATGGGTGCGCCGCTTGAAAAGAACGCGTGCGAGGAATATATGAAAACTCTCACGCCGAGAATTTTCAACGGCTACGGCACGACCGAAACTTTCTGGAACAGTTTCTTGAGACCGTACGACCTCCCCGAGCACGCCGGCTCAGTCGGCGGAAGCTGTATCGATGACGAGACAAGAGTGGTCAAGGTTTATGACGACAGAAAGGCCGAGCCGAACGAAACCGTCGAGAAGGACGGTGAGGCCTTGGGCGAAGTTATCATCTGGAGTCCCGCAAAGGGAACCTACACCTATTTTGACGCCGCCGAAGAGGCACAAAAGAAATTCTATTCGGGATGGATGTACACGGGCGATCTCGGTGTTTGGGACGAGAACGGCTACATAACGATAAAGGGCAGAAAAGACGATATGATAGTATGCGCCGCCGAGAATATTTATCCCACTCAGGTGGAAAATGCAATTCTCGAGCACGATAAAGTGGACGACTGCATAGTTATCGGTGTTACCGACAAATTGCGCGGTCAGGCGGTTGCCGCTTACGTTAAGGTTACAGACCCGAGCGTAACGGCAGAGGAAATCTCCGAATTTTGCCACCGTCACCCTGATTTGTCAGCCTACAAAAGACCGAGATACATAAAAATTACGGATAATCTCCCCTACACCCCAACGGGAAAGAAAAAAAGAGCGGAACTCAGACGCCTTGCCGAAAAGGATCTTGCGGACGGAACGCTCAAAAGAAGCTAAACGAAGCTAAACATAAAAACAGGGTGCCAACTTCAACTTGGCACCCTGTTTCGTTATACTTTTTTATTTTGTTGCACGGTGATTGATAATCTGAGCCATCTCGCCGACATTCTTCATGGAGGAAATCTCGCCCATCTTGAACTTCATGCCAAACTCTCTCTCAACGGCAGAGATAAGTGTGATGTGCTCGAGGGAATCCCAATCGTCGATGTCGTTTGCTGTTGTCTTGGGTGTTATTCTGATGCTTGTATCATCGAAAACATCCTGAAAAACTCTGTTAAGTCTTGTAAAAAGAACCTTTGCGTCCATGGTAAAACCTCCGTTAAATTTCTTCTTTTACTTCTATATACTTGTTTTTATTTTCGTAATCGCTTATATCGAGAACCCAGACGGAATTTCCGTCCTCGTCTTCGCTCACTTTGTCAAAGCCGAAGGTGCCGTAAAGCTCCTTAACCATCTTGTTCTTTGCGGTCGGATAGTAGTAGCCGGTGATTTTCTCGATTCCGCACTCTTTTGCTTTTTCAACAAGCTTATCGAGCATGGCAAGCTCCATATCACGCTTTAACACACGGCAGGACATAAGCCACAAATCCATATTGAGGTTTTTGCCGTCCTTCTTTCCGATAACAACGGAAACAACGCCGTTATCGCCGAATTTATCTATAAGCTTGCCGTAAAGTCTTATGTAGTCGCCGCTCTCGAAAACCTCTTCCATCTCTGTCTGAGTGTATCTCTTTGTGGTGACGTTGAACTGATTCGATTTATTGGTAAGCTGGGTTATTCTTGCGATGTAAACGGGCTTGAAATCCGCAATCTCGGCTACCATCTCAAGGCTCTTGAGATACTCGCCGTAATCCGCAAATGAAGCCATCTGGCGGTTTCTGAGAACATTTTTCTTGTACATATCGCCGCGCTTCAAATCGTCTGCGGTGAAGCTTGTCACCTCGAAAAATCCCGAGCGGTCGATTGTAGTGATGTAATTCTCGACGCCCTCCATCTCGGGGACGGCGCAACCGCTTATCTGAGCCGAAACTATTGCTCGCTCGGCGGGATTATCGTCCGCAAAAACGATAGCGTCCTGACCGATGTTTAACTCTGCCGCAGTCTCTGCGATGTTTCTGTCTTTGTTCTCCCAGTTTGCCTTTATTATGACAAAATCATCGGGCTTGAGTGCGCCCTCGGGGTGATTAAGACCGGCAATCGCATTTTCGTGGTCATTTTTGGAGCAGACCGTGAGAACGATGCCGAGCTGTTTAAGCTCTTTAACATAGCTCTGGAACTCGTAGTAAGACTGGCTCACGCCTGTTTCCTGTCCTATCTCGATTCCGTCCACGCCGTCGTCGCCGACAACTCCGCCCCAAAGGGTGTTGTCGAGGTCGAGTGCAAGCGCTTTCTTGTTCTTGCCGAAAATCGACTTGATTATGTTGGCAACGCTAAAAGAGAAAGACGGAATTGCCTCAAAGCACATGGCATACTTGTACATATTCCAGAAAAGCGGATTTGACCACTCTTTAAAGCCGTAATCGGCGGAGATGAAGTTGAGGTCGTTGATGTAAAAGCTGTCGTTCTCTCTTGCGTAAGCGTAAAAATATTCGTTAAGTCTTGTGATGAAATTAACTCTGCCGTGAATATCCCAAGCGTCACGGTTTCCGAGAAGCCTGAAAAGCGGCATCTCAAAGTTATTCTGAATTATCGGGCAGTGGAATTTATCCTTGATGCTCTCCCACATTGCTCTGAATTTCTCGCACTCGGCGTTAAATTTAGCGTCAACCTCTTCGGCAGAGTCCGCCATAGCGGGAAAATCCGTGATGTTTCTGTTGCTTGTGTGAATAAACACTATGTCCGGCTCAAACTTCAAGAGGCTTTCGTCCGGGAACATTGCGTCCTGAAAATACTGTGCGTACTCCGACTCGTAAAATTCGGGCTCGATGCCGTAGTTCAAGAGGAAAAGCTCCAGAATGCTCACTATATTAGCCGTTGTCGATCCGCCGAAAACGGCTATTTTTTTCTTAATTCTTTTACTTCCGTCCGCAAGAAGAGCCTTTTTGATTGACTTCTTCTTGTTGATTATATAACCGGAATCAAACGGATATTCAAGTTCTTTCATACTGTCCACCCTTTTAGTTGCTTGAATCGCTGCTTGTCAATGCTTCGTCCACGATAGTTGCGCCCTTGTTCTGCGTGAGCATAGTCTCGAGGTTCTCGGAATTTCCGCCGACAACCGAGTAAGAACACATGCTGAATAGAACGTCTGTTGCGCCCGTGAAGTCAATAAAGTCAACGAAGTTCAGGTTGAAATATCTTAAGTCGACGACATAAATCTCATCGAACGATGCGACATACCACGGAATTTCCGCATTGCCGTAGGAGTCTTTTACTATGATGAGCTTTCTGCCGTTGTTTGCCGTACCCGTAACCTTGACAATCTGATCGTCGCCGCCCATGTACATGATGTAGGAGTTGGCGGTATCGGTCTCCATGTAAAGATTTCCCGTGTACTGATACTCGAAGTTTCTGTCGTAGTAGTAGGTTGTTACGTCTTCCTTCTGTTTCCACCACGGGAAGTCCTCCGGGTCGTTAAGAACACGGTAGTCCTGAGTGTAGCCGTAGTAAGAACCAACGTATCCCTCGTTTACACCGCTCTCAAAAGTATCCTTGTCGGCAAACGGAACGCCCGCAGCCTCCGCAAAGGTTCTTGCGGCGTAGTAAGCGCCGAGCTGTGACCAGTGGTGGTCGGTTCTGAGGTAAATATCTTCCTCGGTATGCTTCTGAAGAACAGGGCATACGTTGATTGAAGTGATGCCGCTGTCGAGTTCGCCAGCAATTTCATCAAAGCGATCGCTCTGGCTTGCCGTGTATTCGAGCGCATTGGACGGCGTGTAGAATTCACTTGCAAGAGGACAAGGCATATTCCAAATTTTAATGCTTGAATCAAGCTCTTTTCTGAGCTCATTGAGTGCCGAGACATAAGAGGTATCGTCACCGTTTCCGAAAAGTCCGAGAACACGGTAATGGCCCTCCTGCTGAACGATAATAAGACCGTCCGACCAGTCAAATTCGTCGTCCTGCTTTGTGAAATCCTTCTGATCCTCTTCGGTATCGGCTATTGTTCCTATTGTGATGTGAACGCTTCTTCTGCCTGCAGAGCCTTCAAGTGTTGCGTCGGAAATTTCCGTTCCGCCCGTCTCGCTTGTCTCTGTCGTGCTTGTTTCGGCTGATGAAGTATCGGAAGCGGCTGTTTCTGCCGCGCTTACTTCACTCGAATCGCTTGTTTCCGAAGAAGTGGTATCGGTTTCGCCCGTCTTCTTTGTTGCGTTGTTAACGAATATGACATCATCATCGCTTGACGGAAGTCCGAAAACAGCCTTAATGTCGTAGCCGGCATTTTTAAGTGCGTCACGGTTCGGAACCGTATCCGTGAACCACTCGTTTATTCCGCTTGTGAAACTACCCGAGAACCAGTTGGAAAGCGAGAAACTCGGGAAAGATGCAAGCGTTCTTTTCTCAATCTGAGAGACGGTTGATTTGGGGAAGAACAGCATGTAAATCATGCCTATTCCGAAAAACAGAATAATCACCGCAACGGAAACAAGGGAAATTCTCATTTCCATGAGCTTTTTCTTTCTCTCGGCGGGAGATTTTTTCTGTTTTTTCGGCTTTTCTTCAAGCTCGAAATCGCCGAAATCAAAGTCGTCGTAATCGGTTGCGCCGCCCGAAGAGGACGCACTCGAGGGAGTATCGTAATCCGGCATATCGTTTATGTCGAAATCGCCAAAGTCAAAGTCGCTGTAATCGTCGGAGGAAGCGGCTACCGTATCGGTAGTATAGACTTCGCTTGTCTCTTCGGCTTTTTCGGCCACTTTATTTTTCACTGTAATTTCAGCTGTATTTTCAGCTTTTTCTTCAGTCTTTTTTTCGTCCTTTTCATCGAGAACGCCAAAATCTATGCTGTCCAAATCGACAGGCGGCGTCTCGGTCTCTTTTTTATCTTTTGACGAACTGAAATCGGAGAAGAGATCCTTCACCTTTATCAAATCGTCGCCGGAGTTGTTGAATTTATCGTCCATTTAAAATTACCTTTTAGAATCTGAAGTAGAGGAAAACATTGTTTGTTGTATCGACAAGAAGAATACTTACGACCACGAGCAACACAAGGCAGCCTGCCAGTGCGCTGAATCTGCCGACGGCATAAACCGTGGGATTCTTGTTGTCAAGGACAAAGCTTTTAATCTTCGGCAGTACCGGCATAGAGATTATCATTGCCGCAAGCACGAGGAAAAGATTGTCTTTCATATTTGAGAAAACAACCATATCGAAGAACGGCGCTTTATTTACGATCATATTTATTCCCGTTATGTTGAGGAAGAACTGACCGAGCTGTTTCAAGTCCTCAAACTTGAAGATGCCGAATCCGATAACGATTATAAGCTTTGAATAGATGTGCTTCCACCAAACCGGCCACTTCTTCAAGACCTTCTTGCCGAGCTTCTGCTCGAAGAAGATCCAGCCGCCGAAATAAAGACCCCAGATGATGTAGTTCCAGGCGGCGCCGTGCCACATTCCTGTGCAGAACCAAACAAGGAAAAGTCCGAGATACTTTCTCGGCTTGCCGAAAATCGGAATGTAGAGAAGGTAATCTCTGAAGAAAGAACCGAGAGAGATGTGCCATCTCTGCCAGAACTCTGCAATGGTTTGGCAAGCAAACGGATGCGTGAAGTTCTCGTCAAAGTGGAATCCGAACATTCTGCCGAGTCCGATTGCAATATCGGAGTAACCGCTGAAGTCAAAATAAACATAGAGCGAATAGACTATAACGGTGTACCATGTACCGATAACCGATACGCTCGAAATATCAGTGCCGAAAAATGTATCGACTATTGAGTTTAAGTTGTTGGCAAGAATAACTTTCTTTGCAAGACCCTGAATAACTCTCATGGCGCCCTCGCACAAATCGTTCACGCTTACGGTTCTGTGATCGATTTCGTCCTCGATAACGCTGTATCTGACGATAGGGCCGGCTATGAGCTGTGGGAAGAGCGAGAGGTAAAGCAAAAACTTGTAGTAATGCTTCTGAACTCTGACCGCATCCCAGTAGCAGTCCACAATATAAGAGATTGCCTGGAATGTGAAGAACGAAATGCCTATCGGCAATGTTATGTTTGGCACGGGGATATTCGCTCTGAAAAGCGCATTGAGGTTCTCGACAAAGAATCCCGTGTATTTAAACACAAGAAGTAAGGCAATATCGACAACCACACCGAACGTGACCATCCATTTGGACAAAACCTTGCCCCGATACTTCCCTATTTGTAGTCCTATAAACCAGTTGAACGCCGAGCTGAATATGAGAAGCAAAACCCAAGTCGGTTCGCCCCATGCATAGAAAAGCACGGAGAAAACGCAAAGAACAATATTCTTTGCCTTTAGCTTTTTGGCACACAGATAGCAGATTATGCATACCGGCAAAAAGCAGTAAATGAAAAACAGATCCGCAAAAACCATTTTTTATTTCCTCAATCTAATCAATAGGATTAAGACGCAACTTTTTCTGCACTTAACCTAAATTTGCCCATATTAACGCAAATTACATTTTATATCAATAAGCGGTATCAGTCAAGCGTATTAAAGCCAACAAAATGCAAAATCCGTTATTATGTAAATCAGATTTGCCGTTGCTAACCAAAGCCACCTTGTGCTACAATGGAATTGTATTTTATGTCATACCAAAGAAAGGATGTTTCACATGATAAGAATCGGAATTATCGGCTACGGCAACTTGGGTCGTGGTGTGGAAAAAGCAGTCAATGCGGCAAGCGACATGGAGCTTAAGGCGGTTTTCACAAGAAGAGATCCTTCTTCACTCAAAATCAAGAGTGAAAACGTTCCCGTGCTTCACATTGACGACGCAAAGAAGATGCAGGGAGAAATCGACGTTATGATTCTCTGCGGAGGAAGTGCAACGGATTTACCCAAACAGGGCCCCAAATTCGCAGAAATGTTCAACACAATCGACTCTTTCGACACTCACGCAAAAATCCCCGAGTACTTTGCAAGCGTTGACGCATCGGCAAAAAAAGGCGGAAACGTATCTGTTATATCCGTCGGTTGGGATCCGGGAATGTTCTCACTTCAGAGACTTTTGGCGGGTTGCGTTCTCCCAAACGGCAAGGACTACACCTTCTGGGGCAGAGGCGTTTCTCAGGGACACTCCGACGCCATCCGCAGAATTGAGGGCGTTCAGGACGCAAGACAGTACACCGTTCCCGTTCCCGAGGCAATCGAGGCTGTAAGAAACGGCGAAAACCCCGAGCTCAGCACACGTCAGAAGCACACAAGAGAGTGCTACGTTGTCGCAAAGCCGGGCGCAGACCTCAAGAAAATCGAAGAAGAAATTAAAACCATGCCGAACTACTTCTCCGATTACGACACAACCGTAACCTTTATCTCTCAGGAGGAGTTAAACGAGAAGCACGCGGGCATTCCCCACGGCGGTTTCGTCATTCGTTCGGGAAACACGGGCGAGAACAAGCACATAATCGAATATTCTCTCAAGCTTGATTCCAACCCCGAGTTTACTTCAAGCGTTCTCACGGCTTACGCAAGAGCCGCCTACAAACTCTCAAAAGAGGGCAAGAGCGGAGCTATGAGCGTATTTGACATTGCTCCCGCTTATCTCTCTCCGCTTTCGGGCGAAGAACTCAGAAGAACACTTCTCTGATTTTAAAAATCACTTCAAAAATCCGCCGCAAGGCGCAAAAAACGGTGCTCAAACGAGCACCGTTAATTTTTTACTTATCGTTCAGAACATCATTGAGAAGTGCGTCAATGTCCTTTGTATCGTAGGAAGAAATATCCTTCTTCGGTGCGGGACGGCTTGGTCTCTGTGTGTTCTGCGGACGGCTCTGAGTCGGTCTTGACTGCTGAGGTCTCTGATTTGATGCAGACGGTCTTCTGTTGTTAACTGCCGCACTCGGTCTTACGGGTGCATCAGAAGAACGTGAAGTCTGCTGGGGACGCTGTGCGCTCTGCTGCGGACGAGCCTGCTGAGGTCTCTGCTGCTTAACGGGTCTCTGAGCTGTTCTGCCCTTAGCGGAAACATAAGCGTAGTTATCGTCGTAAGAATACGGATCGCCCGAGCGTCTGCCTCTTGAGCCCTGTGCGTTCATCGCATTGTCTCTTGAAGCGTTGCCGACTGTCTCGTAAATTTCCTCGACGTCGGACTTATCGCGAGCCTTGGAGGCTATCGACCAAACGATAACAGAAAGAATGCCGACTACGCCGACTGCAATGAGGATAATTCCGAGAATGGAGAACGAGCTGATTCCGCCACCCTTGCTGTTCTTAACCTGACCGATGGTCTGGTAGTTATCGCTCTTGCTTGCCTCGGATGTGCCTGCGGCAGGAGATGTTGAAGCAGACGGTGTGGCTGTTGCCTTTGTAAGTCTGCCAACAGTCGTGGAAGAAGAGGAAGAAGAGGAAGATGACGCAGTGGAATCGGAAGAAGATGATGTGGAATTATTTGTGCTTGACGAAGAACTGCTGTTATTGGAGCCGTTGTTCGTGTTTGTATTTCCGCTATCGCTGTTTCCGCCGTTATCGGGATAATAGTCCGTGCTGTCACCGCCGTTATTATCGGGGCTTAAATCATCTATATTGTCGTTCCCGCCGTCATAACCCTTGTAATCGCCATTGGTGCCCTCATCGTCGAGGTCCTGTCCGGCAAACTCTCCCGTGTCTGGCTGACTGCTGTAATCATAATCGTCATTGGGGTCGCTGTAATATGTCTCGTCGTCTGTGGAATCGGCATAGTAATCATCGGCAAATGCCACCATGCTCATGCCTGAGAATACCATAAGCGCCGCCATAACCAATGCTGTTAATTTGTTTCTTTTTTTCATAATAATCATCCCTTTTTTGCTAAGCCGTAAGTATGACTTTTTGTCTTCCGAAATCATATTTTAGCACAGAAGACATTATTATTCAATATAGTTTATAGTGATAGTTTTGAAGATATATCACTTTTTTAAAAACAAACAGGATACCGAAGAAACGCCTGAGGTCTGTCGGTATCCCGCTTTTAATCCGCTTGGGATTATCTGTCTTTCAAAAGCTTAAATTATCAGAGGTAAGCCTGAGCGTCAACTCTTGAACCCCACTGGTAAAGCTCAAAGTGAAGGTGCGGGCCTGTTGTGTTACCCGTAAGTCCGACATAACCGATAACCTGTCCCGCCGTAACGTATTCGCCCGGTGAAACAATAATCGAGCTCATGTGAGCGTAACGTGTGGAGAACTCATCGTTATGGTAGATAAGAACGTAGTAACCCCAGCTGTAACCCCACTCGTCGGTGTCGTTTACGGCAGAAACGGTTCCGTCCGCAGCCGCAACAATAGCCGTGCCATAGCTTGCAGCAAAGTCTGTGCCGTAGTGGCCCTCATATCCGCCGTAACCTGCCGAGATGTAAACATATCCCGGGCACGGGCATGTGAGGTAAAGACCGCCGTCATAGTTGTTTGAACCGCCGTTATCGGAATTTCCGCTGTCGTCTGTATTCGAACTGTCATCGGTATTTGAGCCGTTGTCGTCATCGTCGATAACAACATCCTCATCCGTGCTATCGGAACTATCTGAGCTATCAGAACTGTCGGAGCTGTTTGAATCTTCGTCGGCATTTCCGCTGTCATCATCAGAAGATGTGTCGGCAGTCTTCTTATCGTCGCTCGAAGAACTGCTGTTTGATGTCGGCTGAGCTGTCGGAGCGGCAGTCGGCTCGGGTGTTGCCATTGCGGCAATCATCTCGGCATAAAGCTGATCCGCATAAGCGTTAGCCTCGTCAAGCGAGGAGTTAGCCTCTGCACGCTTGTTTGCAAGCTCTGTCAAAGCTTCCTGATTTTCGCTATAGAGCGTGTTGATCTCTTCTGTCTTGTCCTCAAGTGTAACCTTGAGCTCGGCAACCTCTTTTTTCTTGGACTTAAGCTCGCTTCTTGTGTCCTTGGTTGCCTCCATGAACTCGTTCATCTTCTCCATGAGCTCGTTGTCGTGCTTTGAAACGCTCTGCATGGTCTGAAGTTTCATCATGTAGTCGGAATAAGAATCGGCATTGAGAAGAATTTCAAGTGTTCCGACAGAGCCTGTCTTGTAGATAGCTTTAATTCTCTCTTTGAAAAGTGCCAATGTGTCGGCATACTCTTCCTCTGCCGCACTGAGCTTCTCGTTAAGCTCCTTTATGCTTGTATCAAGCTCCTCAATATCGGAGTTTGCCGCCGCAATCTGCTTGGAGATTGACTGAAGCTGTTCCTCCAAAAGCTCGGCTTTTGCGTTTGCGTCTGCCGTCTCGGAATCGAGTGCGTCAATCTGAGCCTGAATATCAGCCTGCTCCTGTTCGAGAGCTGCCTGATCGGCTGCAATATCATCAACGCTGCGGGTTTCGTCTGCCGAAGCCGTCGGAGCGGAATACACAAAGCTTGTGGCAAAAATTACCGCACTCATAAGAAACGCGGATAATTTTCTTTTGTTATTTTTCAATTTCATAAAATTACCTCTTTTTCTGTATTTCTATGCTAAAAGCTCAAAAATAAGCTTAGAGATATCAATAGTTTGTTTTCGGTCGCTTTATTCAACATTAACATTTTAAAGGTACATGCCCTATTTATTTTTCTTTAAAAGAAATTTGCAACTATTTTGCAAGGGCAAAAAGCTTGCAAAACGAGCAAAAAACGGCTTTAAAAAGCCGTTTTTCTTACTAAACCACCGTCAAACGGCAAAGCCGCCGCTTTTCGGTATTTTGTTCTGTTTCCCGCCAAAATTCCTCCAAAATCGATTAAAGCTCGTCGTAATCGTCAAAATTCTTCGGATCTTTCACGTAGCCGCTCGTAAAAACAAGCTTGGGCTTCTTCTTGGCGCGTCTTCTCTCCTTTTTGTCTCTGATGCTCGCAAATATGGCGTAAACGATTATCAGCAAAACGGATATCAAAACGAAAATCCACATAACAACGCCGACGACATTAGTGCTCTTTTTGCTTTGTCCCGTCTGCTTAGCGTTATCCGTAAAAGTTTTTTCCGTCGGCTCGCTTGTCGCCGTGGTGGTTAAACCGTTCGAACCCGAAGCGACTCCCGTTCTTCCTGCGCCGGCCGTGTCGGCGCTTTCGCTTTGACTGCTTGTTTCGTCCGAATTGTCGGCATAATAATCGCCGTCGCCCGTATCGGTTGTGTCGTCCGTGTAATCGTTATTGTCATCGTCGGAGTAATAATCCCCCGTTGTTTCGTCAGTGATGTTATATCCGACAGTTTCGCCCTCATCGTTTGTCGTGTCGGCAAAGCAAACATTTGAGAATACCAAGCTTATAAAAACCGCACACGCAATTAAAATCACACTGAAAAAGCGTGTAAATTTCAGATTATTCTTCTTATTTTTCAAGATGTATCTCCTTATTTTTCGGTTGCTTTATTTTATCACCAAGTGTAAATTTTATCAACCGTAAGTGGAAAATGCGCGTCAAACTCAGTCTTTTTCGCCTCTCACCGCATAGACATCGTACCTCACAGCTTTTCTCTCGACGGAATAAGTTGGCTCAAGCCCAGCCAAAAATTTACTTTCGGGCGGTCTCTTTACGACAATTTTCTTCGGGTTTGCCGAAAAAGCCGCTTTCATAATCTCTTCCTCGTCATCGCACGGCTTTTCTATCGTGTGCAGAACCTGCATTTTGTTTTTGGCCTCGGCACTCTTCTTCTTTTCGGGAAACATTGGGTCAAGATAGATTAAATCCGGCAAATAGCCGATTTTTTCCGCAAGCTCTTTGCTGTCACCGACTGAAAGCGTCATTCTCTCGGCAATATTCTTTAGTTTCGGATCTTTTTTCGCACGGATAAGTGCGTCCTTCAGAAGCAAAGCCGTAATCGGATTATGCTCGAACATCTCCACACGGTAGCCTGCCGCCGCCAGAATAAACGAATCCTCGCCGAGGCCAGCCGTAAAATCCACAGCTCGACCATCCTTTTCAGGCTTTGCCGCCTTTAAGATTATCTCGTGCGCCAAGTGGCCGCCGCCAACTCTTTTGAGCAAGGGGATAAAATCCCCTTTGAGTGTTTTTCCGCCGCTTACAAAAGAAATTCCCGTTTTATCGGCAACAAAATATTTTGACTCCTTGCCATTCGGAACCTCGTTTAAAAGCGGCACGCCGAAATCTCTCGCTATTTTTTTCGCTCTGTCGGTATCAACTTTTTTGCCGAGTATCACAACAGCATCTATTTGATTTGCTTTATTTGATTTATCCAAATTGTTTCTCCGTTTCAACACCACATATTTTAAAATATATTTTACCGCATTTTTCTCTTTGCCGCAAACAAAAAACTCCGACTCTCACGAGTCGGAATTTCTTGCATTGTATATGAGGTGTGTGTGATAAAGATGTGATCCTAAATTAATGTATCAGTCGTAGAGCGTTACGATAGCACTGCCGACATTTACATACATGAGATGATGCTTTCTTTTTGAGCCGTCATCCTTTACGGCTGTGATAGTAGCCGCATTCTTTGTCTTAGAAGAATTCAAAAGAAATTCTGTGAATTTTTTCATATTGCATCCCTCTTTCTCATCGCCGATTAAAATTATCTGACGATATATGTTATATATCCTCCAGGGGAAACATAAGGCATTCTTACGTTACCGCTCGCCGAACGGGGCATACTTGATTCTATAAACTTCAAGAAAAAGCCTCTTTTGTTCTGCTTTGAGGAATTTGCTTTCTTGTTTTCGGTCATAATCAGCCGATAATGTATGTCATTCCGCCGCCTGCGTTGACATAGAGCATTCTCTGGTTCTTTTTGGGAGAAGCAGGCATCATCATCTCGCCGAATGTATCGATAAAGCTCTTCTTGTTCTCGTTCTTCTTTACTGTATTCTTCTTATTGTTAATCATAACTTATACCTTCTTACTCTTTCTTTTTGGTTTGTGTTTTATTTAAATTACTTGTAGAACTTGCTGTCCGGGCAAAGTGTTACAATGCCGTCGCCTACATTAACATACATAAAGTGTCTCTTCTTTGAAGACTTTGTGTCTGCTGTTCTTGTTGCGTCTGTTAAAAACTTTACTGCCTTTTTCATCATTATTTTTCTTCTCTCTTCTTTACCTTTTCCTAATAAGATTTAATTTAATTTTTAATTAAACCTCGATCGGCATTACAGCGCCTGCAATGTTGACATATACAATCTTGCGGCTCTTTGCCTCAGGTGCCGGAATATCGTTTTCTACTGCGCTTCTTCTTGCAACAGCCTTTCTTGCTCTCTCATTTTCAAGATTTGTTGTGAATATTGTCATAGGTCTTAACATAATATCAATTCCTTTCGTACTTGCTTTCTTTCTCTTTGTTTCTTTCTTTTTGCTTTCTTTAAGCGTTGATTGCTGTGATAACTCCGCCTACGTTTACATATACGAGGTTTTTGTTTCTTGCCTCGGGAGCGGGGATGTCGTTCTCAAGAGCTGTTCTCACTGCGGTCTTCTTCATCTTTGCGTTCTTGAGGTTTGTTGTATATATTGTCATGGGCTTAATCATAATGTTTTATTCCTTTCGTTCTCTTGTTCTTTCTTGTTTTTTTCTTTCTCTCTTACATGGTCGGCATTGTGATACCGTTTATATGAACATACTGTCTGCCAAAACATCCGTATGCCGGAATATCGAGCTCTGTGTCGTTCATAACCTGTTCTGTTTTCTTTGATAATCTCTTGCTGTTCTTAAGATTTGTTGTGTAGATTGTTTCTGCTTTTCTTGAGTACATATCGGGTGCCTTGCCTTTCGTAATATTTGTTGTTTTTGTTTCGGTGTTTTCTTTTTCTCTTCACCTTACGATTGCATTATAGCACCGGTTTATAAATTTGTCAAGCGTTTTATAAATTAATTTTTATTTTTCTTTATATTTCTTAATAAATATTTATGAACGATATTTATAACCCTATGTATGTATCTCTGTAGTAGATATTTGTATCCCATTGGTGGAATTTAGGCAAACTTTGTCCTCGATGGCTGTATTTTTACATTTCCTTTGCTTTTTCATTACAAAAACTTTATAAATTTTTATGTTTCTGTTTTCTCATATAAATTTTAATTTTGATGAAAAAAGCAAAAAAACTCAGGCAATCGAAAACCGAATGCCTGAGTTAAATTTATTTGATTTTATCTAATTTTATTTTGCGGAAAATCAACCGACAACCTTAACGGAAAGCTTTGTCTTCTCGCCGTTGATGTCCTGCTCCTCAACGTTTCCGTCTACGGTGCCGTAAGTAATCTCGTCGGCAAGAACATCGTTCTTGATGCTCTCCTCGTTGTTCTTGATAATCTCGGCAACCTTATCGTTATCAGCTACGCCGAGAACGATGTGATCGGTTACGTTGAAGTCTGAGCTCTTTCTCATGTTCTGAACCTTGCTTACAACTTCACGAACCATACCTTCTTCAATAAGCTCCGGTGTGAGAGTTGTGTCGAGAACTACCGTTACGTTGTTCTCCGTTGCAGAAACAAAGCCCTCTGCCTTAGCTGTATCGATGAGAAGCTCCTCGCTTGTAAGCTCAACGGGATCGCCGCCGTCATTAACTTCAAGCTTGAGAACGCCTGTTGTGTCGAGCTCCTTCTTTGCCTTTGAGCCGTCAAGCTCTGCGAGAGCTGTTCTGACTGCGCCCAAACGCTTGCCGAGCTTCTTTCCGAGAAGTCTGAGCTGCGGCTTGAACGTGTAAGTTACAAACATACTTGCGTCGTTTGTGAACTCAAGCGATTTAACATTGAGCTCGTCGGTGATTATATCGGTGTAAATCTCGGGGATTTCCTTCTCACCAGCGATATACATTTTTGCAAGCGGCTGACGGTTCTTGATTGCTGCGTCGTTTCTTGCGGCTCTGCCGAGAGTTACGGCTGTGAGAACCTCTTCCATGTTCTGCTCGAGCTCTGCGTCAATCTTAGATTCGTCATACTTAGGATAAGCGCAAAGGTGAATTGACTCCGGTGCGTTCTTATCGTTTGTTCTGACGAGGTTCTGATAAATCTCCTCTGTGATGAACGGTGTGAGCGGAGCGGCAGCCTTGCTGAACTCAACCAGTGCGGTATAAAGAGTCATATAAGCGGCAATCTTATCGTCTGTCATATCCTTTGCCCAGAATCTCTCTCTTGAGCGGCGGACATACCAGTTTGAGAGCTCGTCGACAAACTCGGTCATTATTCTTGTTGTATCCTGAATCTTATAATCGTCAAGATACTCGTCAGATGTCTTGATAACAGTGTTGAGCTTAGAGATGAGCCACTTGTCCATGACGGTGAGCTTGCACTCGTCAAGGTTATATTTTGTAGCGTCGAAGTTATCTATGTTTGCATAGAGAACGAAGAACGCATATGTGTTCCAAAGAGTGGAGAGGAATTTTCTCTGACCCTCCATAACTGCCTTCTCGTGCCACTTGTTGGGAAGCCAGAGAGCGGAGTTGGAGTAGAAATACCAACGGATTGCGTCTGCGCCGTAGGTATTGAGAGCTTCCATCGGGTTGACGGCATTTCCCTTTGATTTACTCATCTTCTGACCGTCAGCATCCTGAACGTGACCGAGAACGATGACGTTCTTGTAAGGAGCCTTATTAAAGAGGAGAGTTGAAATAGCCATAAGGGAATAGAACCATCCTCTTGTCTGGTCAACAGCCTCGGAGATGAAGTCTGCGGGGAACTGAGCCTCGAACTTATCCTTGTTCTCAAACGGATAGTGGTGCTGAGCAAACGGCATTGAGCCGGAGTCGAACCAGCAGTCGATAACCTCGGGAACACGGTGCATAATCTTTCCGCACTCGGGGCATGGAATTGTAACTTCGTCAATGTACGGGCGGTGAAGCTCGATGTTGTCGGGGCAAGATACAGCCTTGCTCTTTAACTCCTCGATGGAACCGATGCTCTCGAGGTGACCGCATGAGCACTCCCAGATGTTGAGCGGAGTTCCCCAGTATCTGTTTCTTGAAATGCCCCAGTCCTGAATGTTCTCGAGCCAGTCGCCGAATCTTCCTTTACCGATGGACTCGGGCATCCAGTTTACGGTGTTGTTGTTTCTGATTAAGTCCTCGCGAACTGCGGTCATCTTGATGAACCAGGACTCTCTTGCGTAATAGATAAGAGGTGTGTTGCATCTCCAGCAGTGCGGATAATCGTGCTCGACCTTCGGCGAATCGAAAAGAACGCCGCGGTTATAAAGATCCTTCAAAACCTCGGAGTCTGCGCTTACTGCGCCGTTCTCAATCTCGTGAGCGGACGGCTTGCAGCGCATGCCGGCAAACGGAGTCTCCTCTGTGAGGCAACCCTTTTCGTCAACGAACTTAACGAGCGGAAGATCGTACTTTCTGCCGACCTTTGCGTCGTCCTCACCGAAAGCGGGAGCGATATGAACAATACCTGTACCGTCGCTCATGGTGACGTAATCGTCACATACGACATAGTGAGCCTTTTTGCCGAGTGCTGCGGCTTTGTCGGCTGTGCACTTGTAGAGGGACTCATACTCCTTATACTCAAGGTCTGTGCCCTTGTATGTCTCGAGAACCTCATAAGCGGGCTTGTCATCCTCAGCGAGCTTGCCGAGGACCTTATCGAGAAGAGCCTCTGCCATATAATAGGTATAGCCGTCTGCAGCCTTTACCTTAACATAAGTATCGTTGGGGTTTACGCAAAGTGCAACGTTTGAGGGAAGAGTCCACGGAGTTGTTGTCCATGCGAGGAAATAAGCGTCCTCACCGACAGCCTTAAAGCGTACAACGGCGGTGCGCTCTTTCAAGGTCTTGTAGCCCTGAGCAACCTCGTGAGAGGAAAGCGGAGTTCCGCAACGCGGGCAATAAGGAACAATCTTATAACCTTTATAAAGAAGGCCCTTGTCAAATATGGTTTTGAGAGCCCACCACTCGGACTCGATGAAGTTGTTGTCATAGGTTACGTAAGGATTTTCCATATCTGCCCAGAAGCCGACAGCCTTTGAGAAATCTTCCCACATTCCCTTGTACTTCCAAACGGATTCCTTACACTTTGTGATGAACGGATCAAGACCGTAAGCCTCAATCTGCTCCTTGCCGTCGATGCCGAGAGTTTTCTCGACCTCAATCTCAACGGGAAGGCCGTGTGTGTCCCAACCTGCTTTACGCGGAACGTCATAGCCTTTCATAATTCTGTATCTCGGAATGAGATCCTTAACGGCACGGGTTAAAACGTGACCGATGTGCGGTGTTCCGTTAGCCGTCGGAGGGCCGTCATAGAAGGTATATGTGGGTTTACCCTTGCAGTCCTCGACTGTCTTTTCGAAAACATGGTTTTCGTTCCAGAATTTAACGGTCTCTCTTTCTCTCTCGACCACATTCTGAGACGCTGAAACGTTCTTGTACATAGCGACTTTCCTTTCTTTAATAAAGCGTATATGAAAGACTAACAGTTTCTGTTAAAAAAAATAAAAAAGCCGTCCCAACTCAGGACGACTTATAATCGTTTAACCACCCGGTCTTCATCATACTCTCGATATGTGCCTCCTCTAACGGTGAGGTTCCGTCAGCGCTTACATTCTTTTCTGCGCTGCCGCTCGGATGTGATCTTCGCTGAGCCTTACTCGCACTGCCTTGCACCAAACGGCAGCTCTCTGAAGCTTTCGGACGCGGTTACTCTCATCGTCACAGCGTTTCCTTAATTTTCTTGCACTTGAAAATATAACATTTAAGAGGGTATTTGTCAAGCGTGAAGACGTTTAAAGGGAAATATCGTAAACGCAAAGCTCGGGCTTATTGAATAGTCTTTGCGGAATAACGCTTTTTCCGAGTCCTCTCGAAATAAATACGCTTGTTTTTCCCGCCGTGTACTTTCCCTCGGTGTATTTTGGGAAAAGTCCTTGGTTTGGTGCGGCAATTGCTTTTTTGGAAAGCGGAAGTCTGAACTGACCGCCGTGGGCGTGACCAGTCAAAACAGCGTCGTAACCGCAGTCCTCATAAAACTCACGCAAATGCGGCACATGAGCCAAAAGCACGCTGAAAACCTCGTCTTCATTCGGCACGATGTTTCCTGCCACAAGATTTTTCTCGCTGACTCCGCCGATTTTTATTTTTCTGCCGTTTTTCTCGAAAATCACGCTGTCGTTATCAAGAACGCTCACGCCTAAGTCCGCAAAACTCTCAAGAAGTTCATCGAGCGCTTTACCTGAAAAACACTCCTCGTGGTTTCCCGTGGCGAAAACGACGGGAGAAATTTTGACCGCTCTTTTCAAGAACGCACGGGCACTCTCAAAATCAGGCTCATATCCCCAGATTATATCGCCGGTAATGGCAATTAAATCGGGTTTGAGCGAAACAATTTCGTTTAGCAAAACCACATTGTTTTTGCCGAATCCCTTTCCGTGAAGATCGGAAACCTGTACCGCTCTGAAAATATCACCGTCGGAATTTTCGCGACCCAAGCGATAGTATGTTTTTTCAATCAGATTGTTCTCGTCATAGAGAAACATTGAAGTTCCCGCACCGAGAAAAGCAGACGCTGCGGCAAGGGCGAGAAGCTCTTTACCAAAATTATTTTTATTTCTTTTAATCTTCATTTCATTTACCTTTTTATTTTAGGCACGCACATTTTCCGCTTTAAGAAGCGGGCCCGCAACGTACTTGTTAAGCACGGGAATTATTGGGCCTATCATAAAGCACATAATTATCGTTCCGATGCCGAAGCTTGCGCCGAAGAAGAATCCCAGTGCGACAAAAGCCCAGTCCCAGATGACGCGGATTATTCTGAAATTAAAATGAGTTTTCTCTTCTATTATATAAGGAATACAGTCGTAAGGCGCCATACCGAGATCGGCGGTTATATAAAAAGATATGCCGAAAAGCTGAATAACCACACCGATGAGCGTGAGAAGAACTCTGAAAGCTATGCTCATTTCTTCCGTCGGCGGCAGATTATCAAGAAAAATATTGAAAAAATCGGACGTGAAGCCGCAAAGCACCATATTTCCGATTGTGCCGAGGCCGAGCATACTTCTGTCGAATATAAGCACAAAAATCAAAAGAACTATATTGGTGGACACCATGACGGGGCCCAAATTCATTCCCAAGATTTTAGCCAAACCGAGGTTCATGGTCGAGCACGGATCCGAACCCATTGCCGCATGGGAATAAAAGCTTATGCCCAATCCCATAAGCGAACATGCCGCCACCATAACGATGATTCTCATCACTATTCTGTCTCCCGTAACTCTCTGCTTCAATTCTTCCTTTAAGCTCATAAAACACCTCTATGTTTTTTATTATATCTATAAAAATTATCACGAGGAAATAATACTTCTTAGCAAACTATTTTGCAAGCAAAAAATAATGCGTTCCGAATATTCATCCGAAACGCATTTAAATTACTTCTGTTCTTGCGATTTATTTCGCTTATTTCTCCATAACCTTGGGGATTATCATAACGATTACCGTCCACAAAACCTCATAGAGGAAGAGTGAAACAGCCGATATTCCCGCACCGGCAGAGCCGAGGCTAACGAAAGCAACTATGATAAATCCGAGCACCGCTCCGATTAACTGTGCAGTGATTATCGCCTTGGTTACTTTCTTCTGCTTTACGCAAGCGTTAACCACGCTGAGAAGAGATTCGGGTCTTCCCTTTGTCGCAATAGTAGCATCGGCTCTTGCGATTTCTTTCTTCTCGTCATTTATGCAGCTGCTTGCAAGCTCGCCGTGAACGATGTTAAGTCTCGATTCGCCTATATCAAAGAGCTTTGAGACAAAACCAACGGTTATATTCGGATCAGTGGAATAAACGATAAGGCCTATCTCGTTATTCTTAAGCTTGCCGAGTTCAACCTTTCTTCTTCTGTCTGCCTTGTAACCGACAACAATCATTGCCTTCAGTTTATCGTCAACAGCGATGAAAAGCGGTCTCTTTCCGCCGTCGAGGTACTTCATAATGTCCTCTCTCTCGGGAGGAGTGATGTTGTGGCTTATGAGAATGTCTCTGTTGCCGAGAAGTATCTGCTTACCGTTAACCTTTGCGCTCACGCCGTTGTCGCCCTCAAGTGAGAGTTCCTCAACTTTCGGAAGGCTCACGCCACTCTCGGTGATAACCTGTTCGAAAACATCGGCAAGAGTTCCGCCGACCTCGTTAATCATAGCCGTAGCCGCCGTAACAGCCTCCTCGAGGCCTTCGCTCTCAAACGCCTTGATTCCGCCGATTGTTACGGTTCCCTTGGGGAAAAGATCTGTATCAGAGAGCATTACGCTTGTAGCGTCGGATACGCTCTCAACGGCACGGTAACCCGATACCATGGCGCCCGCACGCTTAACCTTCTTCGAGAACTTGCTCATAGGAATGTTCAAGCCCATCATATTGGTCATAACGCAGAATGCAAGCGTTGACGCAGCAAATGTGGATATGCCCGAGCTTATGCTTGTGTTGAGCAAAATTGCGATAAATGTGATTATAAGCGAGAGAATAAGTCCGTAAGGAGCAATCGCTCTGCCTGCCTCTTCGCACGGATCCGGCTCATAGCTGAGCTCCAAGAACCTCTTGAGGAATCCCGCTTTTTTCTGATGAACAATCTTCGGCGCACCCGAAACGCTGTTTCCGGCAAGTTTCAAAGAATTGTTGTAATCGTCATAAATTCTGACGGCATATTTATCTTCACGTGCGGTGATAAATCTGAAGTTGGAGTAAATTCTTCTCACCATGGAGAGCTTGCCCACAGAATTCAAGAATATTGCGCCTACCGCCAAAGCGCCGTAAAGGTGGATGTTTCCGTTTGAAACTCCGTCAAGCGAGAACAATGCGCCTATGTGCTGAACCGCAACAGCCACAACAGCCACTGCAAGTGCGCTGTCGCTTGTCGGCTCAAAGCGGACGAGACCCTTAAGTCCGTCAAGAATATTCTTCGGGCAAAGTGCTATTGCAACGCCCGTAAGGATAAGAGAAATTATCACGTAACTTCCCGATGCGACCGTGCTTCCTCTGCCCTCAAGAATTAAACCCAAGAAGAAAAGAACTATCGTCGCAAATCCCGTTGCGGCTGTTCTCATGCCAAGCTTGGAAATTGTGCCCTTGAGGTCTGAAAGTACAGACGGTGCATCCTCGGGGGACGTGTAATCGTCTATCGATTCGCTTGTCTCGTCCTGCGGCTCGTCCTTTCCCTCGAAAAGCTTGAAACGGCTCTTCTTTGGGTTAACTTTTCTGCCACGGTACTCACCCGTCTGCTCGTCGTAATCGTCAGCCTCGGAAAGAACCGCACTTTGAATTACGTCAAGATCGATATTGTGAACGGGAAGGCTCAAATCGCGGTACCTCGTGACATCCTCGAGAACGGGGAACTCACGGTAGTAGTTCGGCGTGTCTTCATCAGCCTCGATAGGCTCGACTGCCTCACCGTTTTCATCGTATTCATAGCCGTCCTCTGCGCCATCGGAATCGTCAGATGCTTCGCCGTTATCGGGCAGAGTTTCGGGAATATCAATTTCTGCGGTATTGTAGATTTTTGCCTGCTGCTCAATCTCGTCTATACTGTCGGAATCAACCTCGGGAACGTTGACTACTTTCTGAAGCTCGACAGTATCGTTCAAAACATTGAGTTTAATCTCCATGGTTCTGGATTTTGCGGAATCACGGATTGCCTTTGCAAACTCATCGTCCTCATCGTTTGAGCCGAGATCTATCTCGCCCGTGTACGATGTTACGGGCGGAGGCGCAATAACGCCGAATTCATCGGCAACTTCATTCATGTCCACGCCGGCATTTTCGACCGCCTCGGCAACTCTTCTTCTTCTCTCACGCTGAATCTGATTGAAATTTTCCTCAATCTCATCGTCAAGAGCGGTTACGCTTGTATCGAAAAGCTTGGTGTAAGTATCTTCCATCGGATTGTGGCTCGAGGGATCAAAATCCATTTTGAGCTCGTCTATCGGCTTAACCTGAACGCCGTAATAGGTGTTCTCCGACTCGTCAAAATCGTCCTCAGCCTGTTTTTTTCTGCCAAAAAGACCGAAAAGACCTCTTCTCTTTTTCTTCGGCTTCTCATACTCCGGCTCGCCGTTTTCTTCGTCGGAAGCGTAGTAATCGTCATAATTTGTCATCGAGTCTTCTTCGTCGACCGTGTCGGAAATATCACGCTCCGCATCATTCGGAACGTCGTATTCCTCCTCGCCGTTCTCATCGGTACCCTCGTAAACAAACTCTTCGCCGTTTGCGTTATCTGTATCGTAATTATCGTGAGCGTTCTCGGTGTCGTCACCGTCAACCTCGGGAAGCGACCAGCCTAAGTTCTGATCCGCTACCGAGTAATCGAAATCTTCGTCACGATTTTTCTTCTTTTTTCTCATTCTCTGCATCCCTTTCAAGGAATTTTTATTTGACGGCTTAATCGCCGATTGTATTTTCGGGCTTATTTGGACTTAAGTCCCAGTCTTTGGCGTGAAACCTCATAGCAGATAATTCCGCACGCAACAGAAGCGTTCAGGGAGTTTATCTTGCCTTTCATGGGAAGCGAAACGATAAAATCGCACTTTTCCTTTACAAGTCTGCCTACGCCCTCACCCTCGGAGCCGACAACCAGTGCCACGGGGCCGGAAAAATCCTGTTCGCACCAAGGATTTCCGTCCATATCGGCAGCGTACACCCAAAGGCCACGCTTTTTTAAGTCGTCTATCGTGCTCGGAAGATTTGAAACTCTCACAACGGGAACATACTCAACCGCACCCGCACTTGTCTTTCCGACGGAATAGGTAAGGCCAACGTTTCTTCTCTTTGGAATGATTACGCCGTGAGCACCTGCGCACTCGGCGGTTCTTATTATCGCACCGAGATTGTGCGGATCGCTAAGCTCGTCACAGATTATGATAAACGGCTTTTCGTTTCTCTCCTCTGCGAGCTTAAATATATCCTCAAGCTCGCTGTACTCGGCAGACGCCGCAGTAGCACATACGCCCTGATGGTTTGCGCCGCCGCACATTTTGTCGAGCTTTCTTACGTCAACCTCTTTGATGTTGATGCCCTTGTCTCTCGCTTTTGCAATAACGGCTGTAATGGAACCGTGGCGGTTTCCCTTCTGAACGTAAACGGAGTCTATTGCTCTGCCGCTTCTTATTGCTTCCGTCACGGCATTTCTGCCGATTATTATGCTCTCGCCGTAAGAAGAATCTCTCTCTTCTCTCAAATTTCTATTTTCCATTAATAAGTATTATCCTGATCAAAATTTATTTTTTACTATCGCATAGATATTAGATATTGTAACACTAAACGGGAATAACTTCAAATACTTTGTAGCCGAAAATGCCGACAAAATGCAAAAATTCAGGAAATTTTCACATTATGCGCAGTATACGCTTTATTCACACGTTTATTCGCGCGTTTCGTGCAGTGTTTTTTGAATAAAAATAAAAATAACGCAAGGTATTATTGCACAAAAATTGTGTTTTGAAATCGATATTTTCGACTTTAAGGAGACGTTTCAAATTTTCACCAAGCAAAGAGAAAAATCACTCGATTTTCGTGAATAACTCGTTGAAAAAGTTGAAAACTTGAATCGAAAACCGCATTTTTCAGCCTTTTTAAATTGTTGAAAACGGTTTTCCACAAAATTTTGGAGGCTTTCCGCACGCGCAAATCGGTCAAAAACCGATAGAATGTTCGTCCCTTAATTCGTGTTTCAGGTAACTCGGTACACAACATCTTGTAATTCTTGTTTGGCTAATTTTTGAAGGTGGTTTTAAAGCACATTTTTTCAACTTCTTCACGGAGTTTTCCACATTTTTCGATTTTTCTCGGTTGAATTCGGTAGAATATTGTTTAAACTCACTCTCAAATGCCGAAAATGTAAGTTTTTGCTTTAAATATTAACTTGTGCGTGTTATACTTTCACTAAAAACAAGGTGATTTTATCAACAAATTCACGGAGTTATCCACACGCGGTGAAAACCCTCGATTTTTCTCACCGTGTTGAAAATTCGAATTTGCCATCTGAATATTTATGCCGTGCTTTTTGAATATATTCAAGTTAAAACATACAAACAACGATATTTTTTAAACTGTTTTAAGCTATTATGACCAACTCTAAAATAAAATCCGAGAATATCGAAAATATTATCGTCGGCGAAACCGCCGACAGCGTAACCATAAAAGGAATTTTCAGTCTGCCGCAAACGCTTGACTGCGGTCAGGCCTTCCGCTGGGCA
Organism: uncultured Prevotella sp.; assembly: GCA_963621245.1. Lineage (GTDB taxonomy): Bacteria > Bacillota > Clostridia > Oscillospirales > Acutalibacteraceae > SIG603. Next base: position 36,246 of record CAVFCW010000014.1, read on the forward strand.
GAAAACGAAGACGGCTCTTGGAGCGGCGCTGCGTTCGGAAAAGCACTCACGCTCGGCGAAAACAAAGACGGAACCATCACATTTCATTGCGATAGAGAAGAATTTCAAAGCGTTTGGTACGATTACTTTGATCTCTCCGAAAATTACGAAGAGATAAGAAAGCGGCTCTCAGAAATATCCCCCGTACTGAAAGAAGCAGCAGAGTTTGCCCCGGGAATCCGCATATTAAAGCAGGAGCCTTGGGAGGCTGTGTGTTCGTTCATCATATCGCAAAACAATAATATTCCAAGAATAAAAGGGATTATCTCAAGACTTTGTGAGAATTTCGGCGACAAAATAGACGGGACGGAAATTTATTCCTTTCCGAGTGCCGAAAAAATTGCCGCTCTCACGGAAGATGATTTGAGCGTAATTAGAAGCGGTTTCAGAGCAAAATACATTCTTGCGGGAGCAAAAGCCGCACTTGAACCGGACTTTTTGCAATCGATGTACACGCTGCCCATTGACGAAGCGAGAAAGAAAATAAAAACGGTCAAGGGCATAGGCCCAAAGGTAGCCGACTGTGCACTTCTGTACGGATTTCACCGAACGGAGTGTTTTCCCGTCGATGTTTGGATGAAAAAAGCCATGGAAAAACTGCTCCCGGGCGTAGATCCGAGTGTTTTCGGAAGCGATGCGGGAATTGCCCAGCAGTATATTTTTCATTACAGCAGAATGCACCCCCAGCTTTTCTAAGCTTTGATTGGACTTTTTGGCGGTACGGTAGTATACTTTTATGTGGCATTTTAAGTTTTCTCAAAATGCCGAATTCAAACGGAAAGGACTTTTCACGATGATAAAATCAAATAAAACACTCAGACTCTCAAAAAAAGCGTTCGCTTTTATACTTATGCTCACTCTTCTTTCTCTCACACTGACGGGATGCTCAAAAATGAGCGAACCCTCAGACGGCGACTTCATGCTTGCCTGTGACGATGCGGGACTTTCGGCAGTGGCTCAGTCCACGGGCGGAAACGACCAGGAGCACATGATAAAGCTCTACATCGCTCAGAGCGACAACGAGGTAATAGAGTTCATGGAGTACGACAACGAGACGAGCGCAAGCGAGCTTTATGCAACGATTGAAAACAGCATAAGCAACAACTCGGCAAACGTGGAAAAAGACATAAGCACTTCTTATTACAGCAAGTACTACTTGAGAAACGGCGACAAATATCAGGCTGTCGTGAGAGTGGGAAAGGTTGTAATTTACGGCAAAGAGGAAGTTGCCTCGGGAAAAGTGGACGATGTTTTAAAATTTCTCGGACTTGACTGATAATAAAAACAAATCTCTCAAACGGGCTTACCGCTTGAGAGATTTTTTATACGCATTAAATTTATCTTAGCATTTCTATTGCTTTTTTGGGGTCTTTTGCTCCGAAAACAGCCGTTCCCGCAACGCTTATATCAACGCCGGAAGCTTTGCAGACATCTATCGTGCTCTCGTTAATTCCGCCGTCGCACTCAACCAAAAGATTGGGGTATTTCTCTTTGAGGGTTTTGACCTTCTCCATTTGCTCGGGCATGAATTTCTGTCCGCCAAAACCGGGTTCAACCGTCATTACCAAAACCATATAGAGCTTGTCGGCAAAGGGATAGACCGCACTTATATCCGTGCCGGGCTTTACGGCAAGGGCGGGTTTCATTCCGAGTTCGATAATTTTATCGATAACAGCCTCGGTGTCGTCCAAGCACTCGACATGGAACGAAACAACGTCAGCTCCCGACTGCTTGCAGTTCTCTATGTACTTAAGCGGATGGCTTATCATGAGATGAACGTCAAACGGAACATCGGTAGCTTTTCTTATTCCCTTTATGACTGGGAAGCCGAAGCTTATGTTCGGCACGAAATCGCCGTCCATAACATCGAGATGAACAAAATCCGCCGTTGATATTCTCTGCATTTCCTCGTTAAGTTTCGAGAAATCCGCCGCTAAAACTGATGGTGCAATAAGCATTTTTATATCCTTTCCTCTTTCAAATCAATCGATTACTTCATAGATGAGATTTTCCCACTTGAGGCGTGTTCCCTCGTCCATTGACTCGGGCAAAAGCGCAAGAGCAACCTGAAAAAGCTCGTCGCTCTCGATGTCGGTTCTCTTCAAGTAGGCATAATCTCCGTTTATGCTGTCCACGATATAATAATAAGGGCCCATAATTTATCTCCTAATTTAACAGAATGCTGTGATTAACATCTCGCTTATCGATGTGATAATCGGTATTGTGACAAGCGAAATTATTGTTGAAGCCGCAACAAGCTTTGAGGCAAGCTTGGCGTCTCTGCCGAACATAACCGCAAATACAACCGAGGTTGCCCCAACGGGTGCGCTCGCCTGAAGCACCGTTGTCAGAAAGACATCGTGAATCGGATGCACAAGGCACAAAAACGGCAGCAGAATAATCGGTGCGACTATCAATCTCAGAAACGATACGGCATAGACCTTTTTGTCGGTGAATATATCCTTGAATTTTACCTTGGAGATATTGTTTCCGACAACTATCATCGCAAGGGGAGTATTAAGCGCCGCAAAATAATCTATCGGCGCCTCAATAACATCGGGAAGCTTGATGTTAAAGATAAACACGAGAAGTCCTGCGGCAATTCCGATAGTACCGGGGTTTATGAACGCAAGCTTGATTGTGGAGAGAACGGATAAATTTCCCGTGCTCATCATAATGTAGCCGTATGTCCATGTGAGAATATTGAATACCGCCAAAAACATAGTGCAATAAACAATGGCCTGTGCGCCGATTATGCTCTGCACAAGCGGCAAGCCCATAAAACCGCAGTTTGAAAAAACTATCGCAAAGCGAATAACTCTTTTTTCTTCATCGGAACTTTTTCCGTAAAAGAAAAAGCTCAAAACTATGGCAAGTCCCATTGCAAGAACCGCCGCCACAAAGGATATAATCAAATCCCTCGGCGTAATGCTGGAGGTATCGGCGGTTAAAAAAGACGACACGCTGAGGCACGGCGCAACGACATAAACCAATAGATTGGTTATATCTTTTGAGCCCTTGTCGGTTATCATTCCTATTTTGGAAAGTACCCATCCGACAGATATAAGTATGAGCATAATTGCCACCTTGAGCAAGGTGGTTAAAAACGCAGTCATTTAATTTTACCCCCTCGATTTAAAAATCAGAACAAACCTGAATCGTCCTTGCTTTTCTTCTCGGGTGCGGACGGAGTGACGTTGCTGTTCTTTTTAAACGAACCGTTTTTCACGTAGAAAACAACGCAGTAAAGAAGAGCGATACCGCTCAAAACACGGCTGACCCAAGTGAGCGCCTCTATCACACATATGGTCTGAATAATTCTGATTATGCCCAAGAGAATAAAATAAATTCCGAGCGGCAAAAAGATTTTGTTTTCGCTTTTCAGTTTGATGATAAGAATAAGTCCGCATACGGCGAACATAATTCCGTAAACATATCCCATAGTATTTCTCCGTTAAATTATATTTTTGTTTTGATAAAACTAATCGAATATAATCTTAACACCAAATCGGAAGTTTTACAATTATAAATATATATTCGGAACACAAAAGAAAAAATCCCGACCTGATTTTATCGGGTCGGGATTAAATTTTAGCTTATTTCAGAGTTTTCCGTCTGATTTTATCAGCGTCTGTTTTTCCTCTGATTGATAACAACTATCGTGATAACCGTCACAATACCTGCCGCAGAGAGTATGATAAGAACTATGCATACCCAAAGGAAGATGTTGCTTCCGCCCTTTTCTGTGTTCTTCGGGCTCGGTGACGGGCTCGGCGAGTTCGTCAAATTGCCGTTAGGACTTGTTGAGGGGCTTGTGGACGGAGCCGGCTTGAATGTCGGCTTAGCCGATGCGGAAGCCTTCGGCGACTGAGTTGCCCTAGGTGTTGGTGTTGCGTTGTTATTATTGTTATTGTTGTTATTGTTGTTATTGTTGTTTGGTGCCGGGGTTGCTGTCGGATTCGGTGTTACAACGGCTGTCGGTTCGGGTGTTGGTGTTGCACTGCTGCCGCTGTATGTCATCGTAATCGTGAATGTGAGGGTTGCGCTGTCAAGCGATGTCTGCTTGTAGTAGCCGCTCGGAATATTGTTAACCGAAATGCTCCAAGATGAACCTCTGTCGAGGTCAGACCATGTCTTTGCCCAGCCGTTGCCGTCAGAGAGATTCTCGCTTGCATACTTGGAACCGTTTGCGTTAAGAACTACCTCAACGGAGCTCGGTCTCTTGTTAGCCTTGTTGTTGTCGTCGTTCCAGACAAGCTTAACGTTAATTGTTCTCTTTGCCGCAGGTGTAGCCGTCGGGGCTTCTGTCGGCTTTGGTGTTGCCGTCGGCTTCTCTGTAGGAGCCTTAGTCGGCTTTGGTGTTGCCGTCGGCTTCTCTGTGGGTTCTGCCGTCGGCTTTTCTGTCGGCTTTGGGGTAGCCGTAGGTTCATCTGTCGGCTTCTCTGTCGGATCAGCCTTGGTCTTTGTTGCCGTAGCAGTTCCGTTATATGTGTCGCCCTCGGAATCAATCTTAATTCCGCCGAGGTCGCCGCCGTCGTATGTGTATCCGTCAGGAACTGTGATTGATGCGGAATATGTTGTTCCTACCTCAATCTGGAAGCTTGCCTGTCCGGCGTCATCCGTTGTATCGGTCTGACCGTCGTCAAGAGTTACAACTGCGCCGCTTATCGGATTTCCTTCAGTATCTGTAACTGCGATTACGGCTGTTCCGTAAACGGTTTCTTTTTCCTTGAGAGTAAATGAAACTGTCGCGGTTTTTCCCTCTTCAACGGTAACGCTCACCGTATCAATGCCGTCAATGTCATATTTGTCCGTGTCATAAATAACGGTTGCGTTGTAATCTCCTGCGGAGAGCTCTTTTGTCTCGCCGTTAGCAAACTCTGTATTGTTGTCGTCTGCGTCTGTGACCATAACGGTTTCGTCGCCGTCACCGCCGCTTACAGAAACTGTGAGGCTTCCTGTGGTCTCTGTGGCTGTTCCCGTAAAGGTATAGGTCTGTGTGTCGCCGACATCAATTCTGTCCGCACCGCCTGCGCCTGACATATCAGTCGAGCCGATGTAGAACGTGAACGACTGATCGCTGAAATCATAGCCGTCTGCCGAGCATGTAGCCGTGTAAACGGTATATGAGCTAAGATCGTAAGTCGCAGCTGTGCCGTCCTCGTCTGCGGTATATGTTGCGCCGTTTATAGAAACAACTGCTCCGGAAACGCCTGTTTCAAAGATAACGCCCGTTGATACTCCCGGATAAGATCCGCTCGGAAGATCGCCGCTTGCGTAAACTTCAGTGCTTGCGCTGCCGCAAGAAATGGAAATTCTGCCTGTAGATGAGCCGTCAAGGTCATGATTTGACATTCTCGCAAGTGTGGTTATGTCAAAATCTCCTGACTCATTGATTGTAATGCTAAGGCCGGAACCGCTGTTTGAGACGGTAAAACCGTCACCGTATGTTAGGCCGTCTACGGAAGTATAATCCGTAACAAAGCAAACATCCTCCTGGCTTGCGCCGATTTCTACCGTTTCTCCGGCAGAAACACCGCTTACCGTAAAAGTAAACGTCTGAGTCCACTCGCCCTCGTCGAAGGCAAAGTCGCTTGCTTCAATTGATGACGCCGCAAAGGTGTTAAACGTAAAGCATGACACCACGAGCATCAGCGCCATTATAACCGAAGTTAATTTTGATGCACTCTTTTTCATAATAATTCCTTTCATTTGATTAGGTGATAGTTAGACGATTATCCCCCGTCCATTGTCATAAATATAGCACTTTTCAACTAAAAAGAAAAGTGCTTACTTACTTTTTTCAAGAATTTTGCTTGCAAATGATACTCCTCCCTTTGTTTTATGTTAATTTTGAGTTTCCACCTGACACTTTTCTTCGTGTTCGTAATAAAGTCTGTCCACTATTCTCATAAGGGCAAACGCCCCATATCCGATAGCTGTTGTGACAAGTGTTACTATAATAAATGCTGTTGTTTCAATCATTAATATTCTTCCTTTCATTCCTTCGTGGTCGTTGATTTTTATCTATGGCTAAAGTATAGTCGGTTAAGGGGGACAAACTACGGACAGATACCGGACAAACTTCCGTTTAACACTTATTTCGTATGTATGTCTCTGTTTTGCTCTGCTTTTCCGTCAAGAAAAATTCAAGACTATCATCTCCTTTTTTGTTTGACTTTTCTTTAAGCATCCGCTATAATTCAGATATGGCAACGATACCACATTATAGGGAAGGCGGATTTTTATATGAAAAGCAATATCAAATACGGACTTCAGATGTTCGGCTGTTCTGCCGATTTTAACAAAGACACCGATTATTTTTTCAAGACCATGAGCGGCTACGGCTACAAGATAATAGAACCGTGCATAGTTTTTGACGAGGGAAGCGAACTTGCAAATTTAGTTTGGGACTTTGACAAAACTCCCGTCTATGTAAATCAAATGGCAAAATACGGCCTTGAGATTTATTCGGCGCACATTTTCTGTTCGGACTACGAAAAATCCATGCCGAGACTTAAAGAGCTCGCCGAAAAAGTCGGAATTAGAGCCTATGTTATCAATACGCCGCAAGAGGCAATAGATAACCCCGCCGCCTTTTCGGATACTCTTAACTATGTTGCCGCCGAACTTAAGAAAGTCGGCGTGGAGCTTTGGCTTCACAACAGCGGCGGTGACTTCAGAAAGAAAACGCTCCTTGACGGAGAAGAGGTTTTCGTTTACGAGTATCTTCTAAGAAAGAGCAAGGATGTTTTCGCCCAAGTTGATACGGGCTGGGTTATGGTTGGCGGAATAGAGCCGCAGGACTTCATGAGAAAATATATCTCCAAGCTTAAGTGCATTCACTTCAAAGATCTTTACGAGAATTTTGACGAGCTCGGAACGCCGAAAATGTTCGCTGTTCTCGGTGACGGCAGAACCGACGTAAAGGCTTGCCTTGACGTGAACGAAGACGGAAAACTCCCCGTTATAATCGATCAGGACATGCCGATAAGCGGAAACATTTTTGCCGACATGAAAAAATCAATAGACCTTTTGAAATCACTTGAAAACAAGTAACGGCACACTTTCAAAAACGCAGTCAACTTTAACCGTTGGCTGCGTTTATTTTTGCCGTGAGAACGGGCTAAAAGCGGCTTGTTTACCTATTGAAAGAATAAGTTTCATATGATAGAATTATTTTTGTTACGCAATTTAGGGGGACAAATTATGAATTTTAATACAGATAATTTTGAGCTATATATTTTTGACTGTGACGGCACTTTAGTGGACTCCATGCCCATGTGGGGAAATCTCACCTTTGACTTTGCCGAATACAAGGGAATAGACGCGCCCGAAAACTTGGTTTCAATTATGAATAACTTAAGTCTAATCCAGTGTGCGCAGTACTATGTGGATATACTCCACGCAGACGGAACACCCGAATCCGTCGCACAGGAAATCACGGATTTTGCCGCAGAAGGATACGTGACGAGAGTTCCCGAAAAGAAAAACGCCCGTGCTTTTTTAGAGCATTTGCGTGAAAAGGGCAAACACATCGCACTTGCCACGGCTTCGGATATTTCGGCGCTTGAGCCTTGCCTTGAAAAACTCGGCTTGCTCGAATTTATAGAGTACTCCGCCTCGTGCGCAACTGTCGGAAAAAGCAAGGAGCATCCGGATGTTTATCTCGATTGCTTAAATCATTTCGGCGTTCCGATTGAAAAATCCGTGGTTGTGGAGGACGCATTTTATGCCGCATCGACCGCAAAGCGTGCGGGATTTCCCGTCATAATCATGGAGGACAACTGCCACGATAACAAAGAACGTGAAAACCTAAGAGCCATAGCCGACGCCTACATATCGGACTATGCGGAAATTATGTAAAAATAGATTATGTTGTGTATTTATTATGTATGTGAGGAGGTATAAGAATGAACGGTTTTAAGAAAAAATTCATCGGCGACAAAGAATTCTACAAAATGCTCGTCTCTCTTGTTTTGCCGCTCATAGTTCAGCAGGGCATAACAAGCAGCGTCAGCCTTCTTGATAACGTCATGGTCGGACGGCTCGGCACGGAAGCCATAAGTGCGGTGGCTATCATAAACCAGATAATCACCGTTTTCAACCTTGCCATTTTCGGCGGACTTTCGGGCGTTTCCATTTTCGGTGCCCAGTACTGCGGCAAGCGTGACTTTGAGGGAATGAAACATACATTCAGATTCAAAATTATCTTTGCCGTGATAATATCCGTAATCGGCATAGCGGTTTTCTCCGTTTTCGGCGAAAGCTTCATCAAAATGTTCCTCACGGGAAGTTCGGACGGCGGCGACAAAACCCTTGCCCTTTCGCTTGCAAAAGAATATCTGACCGTTATGATAATCGGCCTTTTGCCGTTTGCACTCGTGCAGACCTACACCAGCACACTTCGTGAGTACGGCGAGACTTTAATCCCCATGATTGGCTCAAGCGGAGCGATTATCATTAATCTTTGCCTTAACTATGTTTTGATTTTCGGCAAGCTCGGTTTTCCGAAACTCGGAGTTGAGGGTGCCGCAATCGCAACCATAATCGCAAGATTTTTCGAGGTTTTCTTCATTGCAATCTATGCTCACTTTCACACGAAAAAATATCCGTTCCTCAAGGGAGCTTTCAAAAGTCTTTATGTCCCCTCTTCTCTCATCAAAAAAATCGCAAGAACGGGTTCGCCGCTTCTTGTCAACGAAATCATCTGGAGCTTCGGCATAACGGTTATATCTCAGTGCTACTCCACAAGAGGACTTTCTGCCGTTGCCGCCGTGAACATAACCAACACCATATGGAATATGTTCTCCATCTGCATGATAGCAACGGGCAACGGTGTTTCTATTTTGGTCGGTCAAAAGCTCGGTGCGGGCGATAAAAAAGGCGCAAGAGACACCGACAACAAAATGCTTTTCGTAGCTCTTGCCTCGCATGTTTTTATGGGTGCGCTCTTGGTTGCATGCTCCGGCGTGATTCCTCTGCTCTACAACGTTGAACCATCGGTTCGTGCACTCTCCTCAAAGCTTCTCATAGCCGCCGGTTTTGCACTGCCTATGCACTCGATAATCAACTGCATCTACTTCACGATAAGAACGGGCGGAAAAACCGTCATCACGTTCCTTTTTGACGGCGGTTACACCTGGGTTGTAAGCGTTCCGCTTGCATTTTGCCTTGCTCATTTCACTGATCTTCCCATACTTTGGATGTACACGGCAATTCAGTTCATAGATGTAATCAAGCTTACAGTCGGATTAATCCTTCTCAAAAACGATTTCTGGCTTAACAACATAGTAAACGATAAGGAGACGGAAAAAGTATGACAGACGAAAAACTCAAAAGAATAAACGAGCTTGCAAGAAAAGAAAAATCGGAGGGCTTGACCGCCGAGGAGAAAAAAGAACAAATCCGCCTTAGGTCCGAGTACATTGAGGCTTACCGTGCATCGCTTCGCTCTCAGCTTGACAACATGTACATCGTTGACAAGGACGGAAAAGAACACAAGCTCAAAAAGAAATCTTAAACAAAGCAGCAAAAAGTAAAACGGCAGCGTTCTCACGCTGCCGTTTTACTATATCTTTTCACCTAATCAAAAAAGTGTCATAAGCAAATTGATCTTGACGTTTGGCACAGTTTTACCTGTGCCAAACACCGATTTTTTCAAAGAAGTCTCTTACCATGTAAAATATACCGGTTTCATGTACATGTGCATGCATAAGCTTGCCTCCTTGGTTTTATTAAAGCGTTGCCGCTTAATTGACGCACGGGTCAATCCCTCGTTTTAGGGCTAAAATACTCTCGGCCAAATTCCTGTGTTCTCGAGAAAGTCTCTGATTTTCTGAAGTATATTTGCCTCAATTGTCATATCGGTTCTCCTTTATTCTAAAATTAGTTTGTTTTCAACTTTATTTTTTCGATTTAGCCAACTCTCGGCCAAATTCCTGTGTTTTCAAGAAGGTCTCTGATTTTCTGAAGTACATTTGCCTCAATTGTCATATCGGTTCTCCTTTGTTTAAAAAATAGTTTGTCTTCAATTTAATTTTAGTGTTGCCTATCCTTGGGAAAATCGCTGATCTTCTGCAAAATATATGCCGATTATTTATATTTTCCCTTTTTCTGATTATATATTTTTATAAAAAGTAATAACTTCAGTAATTTTCTGATTTATGTGATATACAGCCTAAGGTATATCATAAAGGTTTTGTTTTTGTTTTGTTCTTTATCCTTTTTCAAAAACCTTTTTCATTTGCTTTTTGTTTTCAGTAACCTATATACTGTTTAATTTTCCCCTTGGTTTTGATGAGCCTTTCTAATGCTTCATTGTACGTGTTTCCTTTCATATATTTGTAAGTTTTGTTTTTTCTACATTATTCCACGCCTTTCTTTTTAAATTTATCCGTTCGTCAGAACATATGGGCAAACCAATCTGATACGCCCCCGAAAAAGTCACTTACCTCGCTTGCGACCGAATTAAAAAATCCTGCCATCTTTCTCCTTTCGTTTTATATTTTTGCTTAAATTTGCTTAAATAATACAGCAAAGATAAGTCTCGGGAATTTCTGCCGTATATGTGATCATTGCGAGCTTATTCTCCATATTTTTTCCTTTCTGCTTATTGTATTTAAATTTGTTCTCTTTGGTTGTATTTAATTTGCTAAAGCATTTTTCTCCTTTCTCTGTTTTGTTTTACCTTAAAACTATCTCTTACCGTGCGGAACCATTACGATTGCTGCCAAGAAATTAAAAACTTCAAGCATTTCTGTTTTTCCTTTCTGTATTATTTTAAGTTTTGTATTTAACCGAGCTGTTTAACTCAGATGTTAATCCACGGGCGTGGAATCTTTGCGAGCAGTGCAAAAAAATCAAATGTAAGCATTTTTGTTCTCCTTTCTTTTATTTTTTCTTCGTTTTTTATTGTTTAGTACGGAATTGAATCCTTGTAGAAATCATCGCAACACTTTGCCGCTCTCTTAATTGTGGACATTATCTTTCTTCCTGTGTTGTTCTTCATACTGTTCTCCTTTCGTTTTTGAAGTGTTTTTGTTTCTGTGATTATATTTTACCGTATCCCTAAGGACAAAATAGGGACAAACTTTTTTATTGATTCTAAGTGAGATCTACATAGAAATCTTCGCAGCACTTAGCTGATCTTTTGATTGTTGTTGTGATCTTTCTGTCAAAACCGTTTTTCATAATTTCCTCTCCTTTTTTTGTTATTTCTATCTGTACATTACCATCATCGGGTCCTGTGATCTTGCGTAACCGTCTGCCATTGCGTCGATAAATCTCATTGCGCCTTTTTTGAATCTTTCAAACTTAGTCATTTTAAATATCCCCTTTATTTATTCCGCTTTTGTTTTACATGTATCTTCCGGTTCTTGCCAGCAGTGTTGGGTCTGCCTGATAAATTCTCTCGTATCCGACTGCGAGGTAATCGATTGCTCTGTTTGCCATCTGATATGTTTTCTTGAAAATGCTCATTTTTAATCTCCTTTAATTATCTTTGTTCTTTATTTGTTTGCGTACATCTTTATGTAGTAGTCTGCTTTTCTTTTTCTTTCAGCTTTGATTGATTCTATTGCTTTTCTGAAAACTCCCATTATTTAAGCCTCTTTTCTTTTAGTTGTAAGCGTACATTTCAATGTAGCCGTCGGAAGCGTTTTTTAAGTCTCTTTTTATTGATTCGATTGCTCTCTTTAAAATGTTCATGGTTTTCTCCTTTTTGATTGGTGATTTATTTGTTTTTGTTTTTGTGATTTCATTATATCGTGTCCGTAAGGACAAATTAGGGACAAGCTTTTTTAAATCATTTCTTGGTAGGAATACATCTCATCATAGTATTCCATAGCCTTTCTAAGCTTTACCTTAAGTCTCTTGCAAAAATCTTTCATTGTTTATCCTCTCTGTGATGTGAAATCATGAATTTCCATTGCGACTCCGATTATTGATAATAATGCGAGAATTGTTGCTAAGGTTGCCATTTTTGTTCTCCTTCAATTTAAGATTTGTTGTTTTTTGTTCTTTGTGTTTTCCTTTGTTGTGATTACATTATATGAGACAGAGACGGACAAACCTTGGACAAGATTTTTGTCCTTTTTTAACAAAAAAGCAGTTAATTACGAAAGTTTTTCGTTTTTATTCGCAATATTTTTCCGCAAACGAAAAAAGAGCCCGATTTCTCGGACTCTTTCATAAAATGATTCAGTTTTTAATCCGCAATTAGCGGAGATTTTTTCTCTTTTTCTTTCTTCTCGATCACGATGAAGTAGATAAGACAGAGAATAATTCCGAATACCGTTGCCGTCGGAGCAGCCATACCGATATATGTAAGGCTTGCGTTCGGTCTTATGCTCATGAAGTAAGACATAGGAAGTCTGATGATAAAGCTCTGTGCGAGGCCCTGAAGCATAACGAACATGCTCTTTCCTTTGCCGTTGAAGTAACCCATAAAGCTGAAAAGGAAACTTGTGACAACTGCCTCGGGAGCAAAACCTCTTAAGAATTCGAAACTTCTTGCGATAACGGCGGAGTCGGTTGAGAAAAGGCATGAGAGCTTGTCGCCGAAGAGGAAAACGGCTGTTCCGACAAAAATACCTATGCAACCGCCGAAAATCATACCGAAACGCATGGCATTCTTTGCTCTCTTCTTCTTGCCGGCACCGATATTCTGAGAAACAAAGCTGGACATCGACTGCATGATGGACGAAGGAATGAGCATGACGAAGGTCTGAATTCTCTGAGCAACGCCGTAGCCTGCGCTTGCGTCAAGTCCGAGGTTGTTGATGAATGCGTTGAGTGCAAGGAAAGTGAACTGGGTGAGAAGCTCCTGGAAAGCGAGCGGTGCGCCGAGCTTGACGAAGTTGCCGATTTCGGGGTTAGGCTTGATGTTCTTTGCCGAGACCTTAAAGGGAAGCGGATGTTTCTTGATGATTATAAGCGAGAGAACAACGCTGACAGCCTGAGCCGCAACGGTTGCGATTGCCGCACCGGCAACATTCATGTGGAACACGGCAACGAGGAGAAGATCGCCGAAAATATTAACGACGCAAGCAATTGCGACGAAAACGAGTGGCAAAGTCGAATTTCCGAGACCGCGGAAAATCGAGCTGATGAGGTTGTAGGCAACAACGAATATAAATCCGCCGCCGCATATTCTTATATATGTGACTGTAAGGTCGAGTGCCTCCTCTGGAGCCTGCATGAGTTTCGCAAAAGGTCTTGCGCAAATCAACAGCATTGCCGAAAGGATGATTGTGAGTATTGTAAAGAAGAATATACCGCCGCCGATAACGTCTCCGAGACGGTCGTTTCTCTTCTCACCGATATATCTGCCCATGAGTATTGTGACGCCCATGGCAAGACCGGTAATAACGAAAGTTACCATGTTTATAATGCTGGCACCGGTTGAAACGCCGCTGATTCCGGCGGTTGTTCCGAAACGTCCGACTATCAAAAGGTCGGCACAGCTGTACATAGCCTGAAGTATAAGTGCTCCGAGAATGGGCATCATAAAGCCTATCATCTTCTTGGGAATGGAGCCTGTGGTGAAATCCTGCTTGTCATTCATATTTCTTTCCTCCTTATTTTACGCAAAATTGCGGATAATAAAATTGTGTTTTGATAAACCTTGTTTTAACAGCTTTTTTGCAGCGCCCGATTGTTAAGTTAATCACAAAACTATTAAGCACATAACAATGTGCTTTTGCCTTAGTATTATAAGAAATTTATTAACTTTAGTCAATGATTTATTAAGGAATATTTTACAATTATTGATTTGACAATATACCCTAATCAAAGTACAATATATTTTGTGAAAGATTGTCAAAATGCGGAAAAAATGACCGCAAAAAGGAGGAAAAATCTTGAGTGACAACAACAGAAATCCTCTTGATGAAGAGTTCAGAAATTCATATACATATAAAGTGGCAAAAGAGCTTGAAAAAGGCGTCGACGCCGTGAGCCGTGAGGTAGGCAGGGGCATAGGAACCGTGATAAACGAGGTTCAAAAAACAGTTGAGACAAGCGGAAACAATTACCGCAGAGAAACAACAACCCACCGCACCACTTACAACGGAAGCGGCTATAACCCTCAGGGAGGCGCACCAAAATACGGCTATAACTTTGACCCAAACACGGGTGAACCGATAAACAAAACCGCACCGACAGTTAACCGGAACGTAGTACGTCCGAAGAAAAAGAAAAAAGCGGACGATATTTCTATTCCGAAATGGGCGTTTGTTGCGGGTGCAATAATCATTTACCCGATGTTCTCGAACATCTTCTGGTATTCAAGTATTTTTGCTGCTCTTGTTACGACAGGACTTGCCGTGGGAGCATACCAGGGCGCAAAAGCCGTCAAAAAATGGTGGACAAAGCGCAAGGCTAAAAAGGAACACGAAGAGTACATAGCCGATTTGCAGGAACAGACGAGACGTGCCGAAGAGAGAGCCGCCGCCGAAAGTGCCGCAAAGGAGAGAATAAGAGAAGCCGAGGCGCGCGCCGAAGAGAAAAAGCGCAAGGAAGAAGAAAAAGCCGAGAAGGAAAAGAAATACGCGGATATATCGGTTAAAAAGACGGGCGATCCCGAAATCGACAAAATCATCGACGAGGGAAACAGCTATATCATTGCGCTAAGAGAGGCAAATGATGCAATTCCGGGCGAAGATATATCAAATTCGATAGACCGAATAGAAAAAGCCTGCAAGGGCATTTTCGAGTATATAAGAGAGCATCCGTCCAAGACAGGCGAGATAAAGAAGTTTATGAATTACTATCTCCCCACCACGTTAAAGCTGCTTGAAAGCTACGAAAAGCTTCAGGATCAGGCTGTTAAGGGCGAGACTATCACCTCGACTATGTTTGACATTGAGGGCATGACCGTCACAATTGCATCGGCTTTCGAGAAAAAGCTTGATCAGCTCTTTGAGAGCGATTCTCTCGATATTGCCGCCGACATCAAGGTTTTCGAAAATCTTTTGGCAAGCGAAGGCCTCACCGACGACGGAAAAAACATAACGCTCACAAAATAAAAGCAATTACAAATTAGCCTAAGGATAAAAGAACTATATTGAAATTAAGGATGGTAACAAAAAATGGCAGAAAATAATATGCCGGTATTGACTCTTGATCCGGAGCCGGCAGCTCCCGCAATCACGCTCGAGACGGAAGAAGAAAAAGCAGCTCCCGTGGACGATACGCTTGCAAACGAGCCGAAGCTTTCTCCCGAGGAACAGAAGGTAGTGGATGATTTCGCTCAGAAAATCGACATCACAAACAGCAGTGTGATCATGCAGTACGGCAGTGCCGCTCAGAAAAAAATGTCCACATTCTCCGATACGGCTTTGGAGAATGTTAAGACTAAGGATTTGGGCGAAATAGGCGATCAGATTTCAAATCTCGTGGTGGAACTTAAAAGCTTTGACGCTCAGGAGGAAGAAAAGGGCGGTCTTTTCGGACTTTTCAAGAAGCAGTCGAACAAGCTTGACGCCATGAAGGTTAAATACTCAAGGGCAGAAACAAATGTCGAGAAAATTCAGGAGAGCCTTGAAAATCATCAGGTTCAGCTTATGAAAGATATTGTAATTCTCGATAAACTCTATGATGAGAACCTTCAGTATCACAAGGAGCTTTCAATGTACATAATCGCGGGCAAAAAGAAGCTTGCCGAGGAGAGAGCGACAACATTGGTCGAGCTCAAAAACAAGGCTCTTCAGTCGGGTCTTGCCGAGGACGCTCAGGCGGCAAACGATTTTGCAAACCAGTGCGATAACTTTGAGAAGAAAATAAACGATCTCGAGCTCACAAGAATGGTTTCCGTTCAGATGAGTCCGCAGATTCGTCTCATTCAGAACAACGACCGCATAATGGCGGAAAAAATCCAGTCGACTATCGTCAACACTATTCCGCTTTGGAAAAGCCAGATGGTTCTCGCTATGGGACTTTCTCACTCTCAGCAAGCCACAAAGGCTCAGCGCGAGGTTACTAATATGACCAACGAACTTCTCAAGAAGAATGCCGAGGCACTCAAGATGAGCACAATCGAGACCGCAAAGGAATCGGAGCGCGGAATTATCGACCTCGAGACGCTCAAGCAGACAAACCAGTCGCTTATCTCAACGCTTGACGAGGTTATGAAGATTCAGGAAGACGGCAAAGCAAAGCGCCGTGAGGCTGAAGCCGAACTCGGCAAGCTTGAAAACGAGCTTAAGCAGAAACTTCTCGAAATAAAAGCATAAGATAAAGCCGACTGATGACGTCGGCTTTTTTGACAGCACAGAAGGCAGAGGAAAATTATGGAAAAGAAAATCAAAAAATATGCGGCAGTCGCCGTGTGTGCAGTACTTCTTACTTCGTTAAGTACGGTAGCTTTTGCCGATGATTATTATTATCAGGATTATAACGACGATTATTCCTACGGCGATACCTACGACGGATATGAGGTTTACTACGGAGACAGCGACAGCACTGACGGCTACTATCAGGATGATAACTACACGGATTACTACCAGGACGATACTTCATCCGACTATACCGATTATTATCAGGACACCACGACCGACAGTTCTGATACTACCGACTACTATCAGGATACAACTTCGTCCGACAGTTCGGCAAGCTACGGAACGGACACCACCGACTCCACCACAACAACTACACAAGGCACGGACGGCACAACAACTACCGATTCTACAGACTCGTCTTCGTCGTCAAGCTCAAGCTCAGCCTCTTCGGGCAAAACGGCAAGCACAACTCCCACGCCCAACATCAGCGTTCCCTCGCCCGGAACAAACTTCTATATTCTCGACCAAGCGGGAGTTATCGAGAGCGACGTCGTGAAATCCATAGAATCTCAGGGCGAACAGCTCTACAAGGATACGGGCGCACAGGTTGTTGTTGTAACGATTAAATCAGCCGGCGTAAACCTCAAGGACTACGCTTACACTCTCTTTAACAAGTGGAACATAGGCGGCGACGACGGCTACGGCGTGCTTGTTCTTCTCTCAACAGACGAAAAACTTTACTACACCATGTCCGGCAAAGGACTTATGAACAGCGTGGACAACACGGTTCTTTCCAACCTTAACACCACCTACCTCGAGCCGAGCTTTGCCGAAGGAAAATATTCCGACGGTGTGAACGCCATCTATCCGCAGATAGTCACAAAAGTTAAAGCTTACATGGAGAGATCGGGAAACGCAGTCGCTCAAACGGTAACTTCTTCTGCCGCGAGCGAGGTTTCCGACGCTTCCGCCGCCTCGTCGGCAGCCGATTCCTCCTCGACAAATACAAACGCAAAAGCCGTGCTTTCGGTTATTCTGAAGATATTCATATTCATTCTGATTATTTTGGCACTGATTGTCGGCGTATTTGTTTGGAGAAGATTCCAGCTTAAAAAGCTTGCCGAAGCCAAGCGCAAACAGCAGCAGAGCAAAAACAGAAAGCCGCAAAACAGCAGCGCAAAATCGGGCAGTTCCTCAAGAAATCAAAGATCCGGTTCGTCAGGTTCTTCAAGTGCATCAAGACGGGCAAACAGAAAAACTCCGCCGCCGAGCGCACCGATTAAACCGAGAAGAAACAAATAAACTAAGCAAAACAAAAAGGACAAACACATCTCGCTGTTTGTCCTTTCTATTTTGCCATTATTAATGCTATATTACAATAATCGGAACATTTCATTTAGAATTCTCCTGTTAAATATCTTTGTATCGTAAAAATATTTTATATAGCAATTTTAAAGAAGTTTTGTAATATCGTCAAACCACATGCTCAAACACAGGTTCCACGGAGTCAGTGTTGCGCCGCCTCTCATATTTTTTCTCCTTCCTTTATTATCGTTGGATTATTTCTACGCTGTCAGAAACGTCTTAAAGTATCGTCGGCGTTCATAAGGAAAATGACCGGGGGTCTTTTCTTAAACATAACTTTTCTCCTTTCTTTTTTATATATTCTTAATCACTGAAGCTTATCGTTCAGCGTGTTTTCGAGCTCTTTGATAATCATAAATGTCGCTGTTTCCATTGGACTTCTCCTCTCTTAAAGCATATTGCCGTTCGGCTCAAAAATTACTAAATGGTCTAAAAAATTATCCATATTCCTTTATTCCTTTCTCATATTTATTTAAACAATCGAAGTTATTTCACTACATCACTTTTAACCGCCGACTGTTATTCTTTGATTTTATATATTTTTACATATTTGTCGGAATCCAAATATAGAGTTTGCGAAGACCTTCTGTCTGCTGATTATCCATCATTTTCTCCTTTATTTTTATATTAAGTTTTGTCTTTTATTTATAGGCGAAATTTGCTGTTTTATTAGATTGTAACGGGTGTGAGCATATTGCCGAAGCTTACAAGTCTTACTTCTCTTCTGTTGTCGAACTCTTCTCTTGCACTTCTGATGCCTACCATTCTCGCGTCTTTAGCGTTTTTCATGTTAGTAGAAAAAATAGACATTGCTTTGATCATTGCTTGTTCTCCTTCCTTTTTTTATTTTATCAATTTAGTTTTATATTATAGGTACTCGGCTGCCAGAGCTCCCGCCGCGGCTCCTGCAAGAGCCGCAATAATAGCTGAAATCATTTTTGCTCCTTTCTTATGCTGTTAGTTTTATTATTTTAACTACATGTTGCCGTTTTTATTTTTATCGTGAGCTTTCTTTATCAGTGCCGCTACCGTGACAGCTGCATTCAGGCTTATAGCGATAATCATTAAATTAAATAACATAATCTTTTCTCTCCTTACATATTGCAATTTACTGGTTTGTCTTTATCTGATTTGAACATCGTTACCGATGCAACGACTGCACAGAAAACAACTGCTATAATACTTGTTACGTTCATATTTCCCTTTTTCTGCGGTTTCCTTTTCCGCCTTAGTAGTTTATTTACTTTCTCTTTTTTCTTGCCGGAACGCTTGTTCTTGCAAAGCATGCGAAGTACTCGTCCAATAAAGATTTTTTGTTTTTTTTAGATCTTGCCATATAATGTTTTCTCCTCTCGATTCTTTGGTTTTGATTTAATCATATATCCGCATATTGGGAGCGGTGGGCCCCATCGACCGTTATTTTTTATTAATCTCGGTCTGTTGTTTAATCCTGCCATATTAAGCCTTCTTTAAATTGTGACGGGTGTGAGCATATTGCCGAAGCTTACCATTCTTACGTCTCTTCTCTCGGCGAATTCTTCTCTTGCCTGTCTGATTCCCGCCAGCTTGGCGTTCTTTGCGTTCTTAAGATTTGTTGTGTAAATTGACATTGCCTTAATCATAAATTTTCTTTCTCCTTTTTACTTTTGTTGTTTTGTTTTTTAATTTATTACATGTAGCTTGCTATGGGGTGGCTCTTGGTTTCAAACTTCTTGAGCTTGATTGCTACTCCTACAGCTACTAATACATATCCTACTGCTGCGATTGTGATGATTGTCATTTTTGTTTTTTCCTTTCAAATTTGTGTTTTTTGTTTTTGTTGTTTTGTTTTTATGTTTTGATTATAACTTCTTGTCTCGGACAATTTAGGGACAAGCTTTTTAATTTTCTTTTTAGATGATGTTTGTTACAAATTGCCAAGCACCTGTAAACATTCCCGATATTCTTCCGGCCAATGCCGAACAGGCTTCTGTTAACTGACTCATTGTTTTCTCCTTCTCTTTTGTCTTTCGTTTGTTGTGATTGTATTTTATCAAATCACTTGGGACAATTTAGGGACAAGCTTTTGTTTTATCAGATGTCCATCCAATCCACGATTCCTGTAAAATCCGTTCTCTTGATTTCGGGATTCATAATGTTCTCCTTTTCTTAGGTTTGTTTTTTGTTGTTTCCTTTGTTGTGATTAGAGTATATCAAGCCGAACAGGACAAATATCGGACACTGAATTTTAAAGCCAAAAGAAAAACTCCCTCTGCGATTAAAGCAGAGGGAGTTTCTGTAAACTTAACTTTGATTAAAGATTTTTGACGAACAAAACTCTGATTGCATTGAGAACGGCAAGAACCATAACGCCGACGTCGGCGAAAATCGCCATCCACATATTTGCGATGCCGAGAGCGCCGAGCAAAAGGCAAATAAGCTTGATGCCGATTGCGAACCAGATGTTCTCGTAAACGATTCTCAGGCACTTCTTGGATATTCTTATAGCCTTGCTTATCTTCTTTGGATCGTCATCCATAAGCACAACATCCGCCGCCTCTATTGCCGCGTCCGAACCCATTGCGCCCATGGCAATTCCGATATCGGCTCTTGAGAGAACGGGAGCGTCGTTGATGCCGTCACCGACAAAGGCAAGCTTTTCTTTTTCGCCCTTCTTTGCGATGAGCTCCTCGAGTTTATCGACTTTATCGCCTGGCAAAAGCTCCGTGTAAACCTCGTCGATGCCAAGCTCCTTTGCAACAGCTTCGCCGACTGCCTTTGCGTCACCCGTAAGCATGACGGTCTTTTTGACCCCCGACTTTTTGAGCGTATTAATTGCCTCCTTAGAGGTCTCTTTGACGGTATCGCTTATGATTATGTGACCCGCATATTTGCCGTCAACCGCCATATGGATTATCGTTCCCACCTTATGGCACGGATCCGCTTTGATTCCAAGCATATCCATAAGCTTCATATTACCGGCGGCAACATTTTTTCCGTCAACTACGGCAGTCAAGCCGTGACCGCTAATCTCTTTAATATCCTTGACTTTGTTTCTGTCAATTTCTTTGCCGTAAGCCGCCTTTATCGACTTTGCAATCGGATGGCTCGATGCGCTCTCAGCGTGTGCGGCAAGATAAAGAAGTTCTTCTTCGCTCATGCTGTTGTGATGAATGCCCGTAACCTCGAATGTTCCCTTTGTGAGAGTTCCCGTTTTATCAAACACGACATACTTTGTCTGAGAGAGCGTTTCGAGATAGTTTGAGCCCTTGACGAGAATTCCCTCGTGGCTTGCGCCGCCGATTCCGGCAAAGAAAGAGAGCGGAATACTGATGACAAGCGCACACGGACACGAAATAACAAGGAATGTAAGTGCACGATAAATCCAGTCGCCGACAGCGGGATTAACTCCTATGACAAGCGATACAATTGGGGGAATTATCGCAAGCGCCAATGCACTGTAACAAACTGCGGGCGTGTATATTCTCGAGAATTTTGCTATGAATGCCTCGGAACGTGATTTCCTCGAGGAAGCATTCTCAACAAGCTCGAGTATTTTGGAGACGGTGGAATCGCCGAACTCCTTTGTCGTTTTAATCTGAAGAACGCCGTCAAGATTAATCGAACCCGAAACAACTTCTTCGCCCTCTTTTATGCTTCTCGGAAGGCTTTCGCCCGTAAGTGCCGAGGTGTTGAGCGTTGACGAACCCAAAACAACCACACCGTCAATCGGCACTTTTTCGCCCGGCTGAACGGTTATCACCGAGCCGATTTCAACCTCATCGGGATCCACTTGGGTCAACTTTCCGTCAATCTCGATGTTGGCGTAATCGGGGCGGATATCCATAAGCTCGCTTATGTTTCTGCGGCTCTTTCCGACCGCATAGGACTGGAAAAGCTCGCCTATCTGGTAAAAGAGCATAACGGCAACAGCCTCATTATAGTCGCCGCTTTGCTCAACGAACGCTATCGCAAATGCGCCGACAGTCGCGACCGCCATAAGGAAGCACTCGTCAAACGGCTGGCGGTTTTTTACACCTTTTCCCGCCTTTATCAAAATATCATAGCCGATAACAAAATAAGGAATCAGATAAAGCACAAACTTTACAAGATTTTCAAGGCTCATAAATCCGATGTTCACATCGGGCAAATCTATAAATTTGAAAGCAACGGTTATTGCAATCAAAAGCACCGCCGAAATAATTATTCTCTTAAGAACCTTTTTTTGCTTTTTATTCATGATTTTTTCTCTTTTCTATATGCGATATTGTATATTTTTCGATATAAAATATGCCGGAGCGAACCACTCCGGCACAGCTGATTCAAATTAACGAAAAATCAGATACCGAAGATTTCGCAGTCGTCCTCAACCTTTTTGCAGTTTTTAAGTACCTCGGGCATAACTGCCTTGGGATCTGCACCCTCGTCAAACTCGACATTCATCTTGAGAAACATGAAGTTTACAACGGCATTCTTTACGCCGTTTGTTGCATTAGCCGCATCTTCCATTTTCTGAGCGCAGTTAGCGCAGTCGACATCGATTTTGTAAGACTTTTTCATAATTTATATCCTCCGATAATTTTATGTTCGTTTCTGTTTACGATTAAAAGTTTGTTTAATCGTTGTGGCTATAATATACTCCCTCGAATAATTCAAGTCAATGAAAGTTCGTGCGGTTTTTCCGTTTGGGCAAAAAGCGTTTCTAAATGGAATAAAAGATTTTTTAATCGTTGCTTTTTGGGATAAATTTTACATATTTGCAAGCATAAAAATAAGCCCTAAAAACAGCCTAAAGCAAAATTTTGCTTTTCGGCGTTTTTAGAGCCTTGGTTTTATTTTTTATATAAACAATGTTAAGCCGCATAGAATTCCAACTATCGCTCCGACCAAAACATCCCTCGGATAATGCACTCCGCCGAGAACCCTTGCAATCGCCAAAAATACTCCGCAAACCAGCAGAAACACGCCCATTACGGTCGAATATCTAAGCCAACACATGGCAATTAAAAAGCAAGAAAAGACATGTCTTGACGGAAAACTCTTTCCTTTAGTGTCTTTTTTGATTAGCGGCTCAATATCAAGCTCTTCATATGGCCTTTTGAAGTTGAGCAGTCTTCTTACAAGGCTGAAAATAACAAACGGCACTGCCGCTGTAAGCAGCAATCTCAGAAATATTTTCTTATCGGTAAAAAACATCAGCACCAACAACAGCGGATACAGAAAGTAGCACAAATAAGTCAGTGTTTTATTTAGTTTAAGCAAGCTTTCCCTTGCGTTATCGTCCTCTCTTAATGGAGCTGTCCATTTTTCGTATTGTTCCTTTGTCATATTTCCTCCGATTTAAAGTTCTGTATTTTTCAACTTAGATTATACTCTTTTTTGTCAAACTTGCAAATCCGACAATTCTTGACGATTAAAGATATTTATGATATTTTGGTTTTGTATTAGGAAATCACGAAAGGAAATTCTATCGATGAGCATTATAAAAGCAAATTTCCATACACATACAGATTTTTGTGACGGCACGGACAGCGCCGAAGACATAGTTAAGCAAGCCATAGCTTACGGCTTCACGACTCTCGGATTTTCGAGCCATCTCGACCCCGACCCGACGGTTTCTATCAGAGATTACAAGGGATATCTCACGGAAATTTACCGTTTGCAGGAAAAATATAAAGATCAAATCGAAATTATCTGCGGTGTAGAACTCGATAATCTGCTTGATCCAAAACTGGCGGAAGGCACGGAATACTATATCGGATCGAATCATTACCTCAATCTCCCCGGTTTAAAAGAACTTTGCCCGGTGGATTATTCCCCAGAAAAGACGCTTGAGGTTTGCAAAAAATATTTTGACGGCGATTTTTACAAGTTTGCAAAAAAATATTACGAAGATGAGGCAACGGTATGTGACCGACTTCACCCGACTTTTATAGGACATTTTGACCTTGTGACGAGATACACAGATTCGCATCAATTCTTTGACACAAGCGACATAAGATACAGAAAAGCCGCACTTGAAGCGATGGAATATCTTGTGAGCAAAGAAATACCTTTTGAGGTGAACTGCGGGGCGGTGAACAGAGGAAGAAAAAAAGAACTCTACCCTGATATGTTCCTTTTGAAGAGCCTCAACGATTTTGGCGGCGAGATAATGATAAACTCGGACGCACATCAGAAAGAACTTTTAAACGGCGCATTTGACGAAGCAGTCGAAGCCGCTTTGGCGTGTGGATTTGACCATGTAAATATTCTTACAAAAGAGGGCAAGGGAAAACTGCACTTCAAAGAAATAGGAATAAAATAAGCTAAACAAAAACGGCACGGAAATTAATCCGTGCCATTTTCAATAAACCAATTAAAAAACTCCCCCAACGCAAAAAAACAGTCTTACCGATAGGTAAGACTGTATAAAAAAGGGATGAAACCCTGAAAACTGAACAAAGCTCAAAGAAGATTAATGCTAAGG
>CAVFCW010000015.1:0-54664 GCA_963621245.1 uncultured Prevotella sp.
GTTTCGCTTTTTTCAAAAAGCGAACGGGTGTGGGCGGAGCCCACGAATAATTAATGATTAATAAATAATAATTAATAATGAACGGTAAAGAGGCACGAAGTGCCGATTAAAAAGAGAGAGGCTGAAACAGTCAACAAAAAGTACGAAGTGCTTTTAGGGAGCGAAGCGACCGTAGTTGACTGCGAAAGCCGAATTATTTACACTGAACAAAATAAAGAAAACAAAATATTATACCCAACAAACAGAAAAGCGTTATGTTTTCAAACAAAGATAATTAAAAGCGGATAAAGCGGTTTAAACTTCATTATTTATTATTAAATATTAATTATACATTATTAATTAAAAAGGTAGACTTAAGCAGTCAACAAAAAGTACGGAGTACTTTTAGGGAGCGAAGCGACCGTAGTTGACTGCTGAAGCCGAGTTAATCACACAAGATAATATAAAGAACAGAAAACAAAAAACCAAAAGGGCAATCATCCGATTGCCCTTTTGGTTTTAACTTATCCGTACCAAATAAATTCAGTTATTTAACAACTTTTGAATAAGCGCCGTAAACGTTCTTTCCATCTACTGTCTTGTAAGCTCTTACCTTGTATGTGTAATTGCCGCTTGCGCTTGTCGTGTTCTTGAATGTAAGCTTCTTTGTATCGTAAACCTTTGTTGTCTTCTTGCCGTTTTCATCAGTGTAGGTTCTGCAAACCTTGTAACCGGTAGCGTCTTCAACCTTTTTCCAAGAAAGCTTAACTGTTTTCTTGTCGTTCTTTACAACTGCCTTTAAAGAAAGTATAACCACGCCGAAGTCATCTTCGGAAGCTGTGCTCTCTGTGTAAACAGGTGTTTCGTTTGTTGCCTGAAGGCTTACATAAGAATAAGCAGGTACGCTTTCTACAGCTGTGCTCTCAATTTCTTCAGCACTCTCTGTGTTTTCAGTGACTTCTGCTTTTTCAACAATTTCATCTGTTCCGTTAGAAGTTTCTTCATCCTCGGTCGTGAACGCGATTTCTGTATCCTCTGTTCCGTTCGAGGTTTCTTCGTCCTCTGTCGTGAACTCTATCTCCGTATCTTCTGTTCCGTTCGAGGTCTCTTCGTCCTCTGTCGTGAACTCGATTTCTGTATCTTCTGTTCCGTTCGAGGTCTCTTCGTCCTCTGTCGTGAACTCTATCTCTGTATCTTCTGTTCCGTTGGAAGACTCTTCGTCCTCTGTCGTGAACTCAATCTCTGTATCTTCTGTTCCGTTTGAAGACTCTTCGTCGTCAAATGTGAAATCTATGTCTAAATCTGTCGGGAGAGTGCTCTCGATTCCGTTTCCCTGCTCCTCGTCCTCATACTCAAAGCTGAAATCGAAAGAATCGCTGTTCTCTGTCTCCTCGGCATAAGCCGCAAAGGGTAAGGCGGAGGAAAGTATAGCCGCTGCGAATAAGACGCACAGAATTTTCTTCATAAACTTCAATCCCCTTCCCCTAAATAAATTTTTAAACTTTTACACACACATTAAATTCATACTTTTCTTTTAGCAATTACTATTATAAGGATTAATTGAAACATTTCAACGGCAAACCGCCAAACGGACGATTAGAACCGCCGAATAGACGACGAACGGATTTATATATAATTTTTATTGATTATTTAGAAAATAACTTACGAAAAACCGCTTTATTATGCTAAAATCTTGAAGTTCAACCCCTGATTTCACTGTACCAAAACACACATAATGTAAGCTTTCGCTTACATGCAAGTTGACAGATTTTGCCGCTTTTGGCGGTTAATTCAAGACAACCGATATATGAATACTTAATCTATGATTATTCAGAATTTGAGCAAAACAAAAGGACGGCAAAATTGTCGTCCCTCGATTTTTTATGAATTTGTTTTTGTTATATTTTTGTTTTTTGTGCAGATGAAACAAAGAAGTATGAATTTATCCTCGTTTTTGCTTCTTTGACTTCAAAACTGCGAATATCATAAGCAAAATTGGCAGTACAGAGATGCAAAGAGTAATTCCCAGCATAAATTTGATGCCGTAGCTCTCTGCGATACTTCCGGCGAAAATGAGTGCCAGCGTGCCGGCAAGCGATGAATAAGTCGAGTCCACAAGGCCGTTAGCCGTAGTTTGATATTTGTAGTCGATATTTTTTATGACTATCTCCCTTGCCGCAGGAATGATAAGGCTGTAAGTTCCGTAAAGAAGGAATGTGGACATAATTACCACAATGCTGTTTGTCGCAAGCAAATCGATTAAAAGTGCAAAGAAAACAAGCACCGCACCCAAGAGAAGTCTTATTCTAGGCTTTATAAATGTGAGTTTCGATGAGAAGAAGAACATCAAAAACTGCGAGATACAGCCCACAAACGAGTCTATACCCTGAGTTGAAACGTCTCCGCCGACCGACTGCAAAATCATAATTTTGAGGGTGTTTGCGGGGGATATGCTAAGTCCCACAAAGAAAGCAGTCGCAACGACGAGCGCGTAAATCGGAATTTTGAATATCGAAGAAATATCCTTGAGTGAAATTTTCTCACGGACAATTTCAGCATTTGGTGCGTCGGGAGTGGTAAGCGCAAGAATTACCGTTATAGTGAGAATTACGCCCGAGACTATCGGCATAATTCCGTAGCCGAGGGCAGAAATCGCCTTGCCCATAATAAGGATACACACGGCATAACCCGCAGTTCCGAAAGAACGGGCACGGCTGTAAAGACCGACATCGAAATTAAGGCTTTTAAGCGTCCAGGTATCGAGAATCGAGCTCATCGGTGCCATAAGCAGACCGAGACCGAGGTAAAAAGCAAGGTAAACCGCCATGGTGTTCGAAAAATACATTCCGAGAAGCATGATTTCGCCAGTAATCAAACCGATCAGAAACACTATCTTATTAGTTCGCATTTTGTCGGCAATACTTCCCCACAAAAACTGACCTATGAAAGCAAATACATAGTAAAGTGCTACCATTATCGAACAGGCTGACTGGCTGTATCCTCTTGCAAGTCCGAATGTTATCGCAAACGCCGCAAAGCTTGCCCAAATGCTCCAGTAAAACAGCTGGACAAATGTAAATTTCAGTACCTTTTTGTTCACCTTAAAAATCCTCCGCCTTACAATAAGAAATAAATTCTATCCGTGATAAAATCTTATCACTTTAAACAGATAATAACATCTATTTTGATACAGTGCAATATGGTAACAATATAGTAACAAAACTTTTTTTGATTAAGAAAAATTACAGTTGACTAACCTTTGACCCTTGTGATAAAATCATCGTACGCTCTTGAGGGAGTAGCATGCGGCAAAAGCCGTAGCAAGTCAACATACTGGGCAGAAAGCCCTGGCTTGTTTTAAAATGCGAGACTCATGGTTTTGGCAAACCGAAGTCTCACTTTATATTTTGAGTATCATCGGTGACGCCTTTAACGTTGCCGATTTTTTTGTTGTGTACGGCAAATTATTTCACTTATTCAGGAGGAAGACTTATGGAATGGGGTCTTATGTTCTATGTAAACAGTATTTTGCTCGGAGTGGGCCTAGCGATGGACGCATTCTCGGTATCCATGGCAAACGGACTTAACGAGCCGAAAATGAAGATAAAACGCATGAGCGGCATTGCGGGCGTATATGCAGCTTTTCAGTTTCTCATGCCTATGCTCGGCTGGGTATGCGTTCACACGGTGGTTGAGTATTTCACGGCTTTTCAGAAATTCATCCCGTGGATAGCACTTATTTTGCTTCTTTACATCGGCGGAAAAATGCTCATTGAGGGCATTAAAAACGACGTTGACACCGAGGAAGTAAAAACTCTCTCGTTTGCGGCACTTCTTGTTCAGGGCATTGCAACAAGTATAGACGCGCTCTCCGTCGGTTTCACAATATCCGATTACGGCACCCTCATGGCATTTGTAGCTTCGGTAATCATTGCCGTTGTCACATTTTTCATCTGCATGGGCGGCCTCAAAATCGGCAAGACTTTCGGCACCAAGCTTTCCAACAAAGCCGCAATTTTGGGCGGAGTAATCCTCATCGGCATAGGTCTTGAGATTTGGATTAAGGGCGTATTCTTCTGATTTGAAATGTCCTTTATTAAAGTTTAAACTGTCCTATTTGATTTTATCTTCTTTATTTTTCTTAGTATAAATAGTTCGGCACAGTGAATGTCCGTCTTCAAACGCTTCGCGTTTTTGACGTATTCACTGTGCCTTTCTTTTTATGTTTGGGTGGGTTATTGAATTTCCTGTTCTTATCTTTCTTAGTGTAAATAATCAGACAAGGAAAATGCCCGGCTTCGCCGTATTTTCCTTGTCTGATTTTTCTATTTTGTTTGATTATTTGATTTCCTCTTCTTTATATTTTCCCGTGTGATTAAGTCGGCTTAAACAGCCAACTACGGTCGCTTTGCTCCCTAAAAGCACCGCGTGCTTTTGGTTGACTGCTTAAGCCTACCTTTTTATAAATCGGCACTTCGTGCCTCTTTTGCTTCACACAACATATAATAATTAATTATTCGTGGGCTCCGCCCACACCCGTTCGCTTTTTGTAAAAAGCGAAACCAAAAACTTTTATTTTAAAAGCTTTTGGTTTCGTACGTTTTTTAATTATTAACTGCTTTTGTGATATCCGCCAATTCGAATTCAATCACGTTTTTTAAATCCTCCACGTTCATCTCTATCTGATAGCCGATTTTTCCCGCACTGAAATATATCGTATCGTACAGTATAGCTGTTTCGTCAAAGGTTGTTTTGAAAAACTTCTTCATTCCTATCGGCGAGCATCCTCCGTGCACGTATCCCGTCAGTGGCAAAAGCTCCTTTGCTTTTAGCATTGCCACCGCTTTTTCGCCCACGGACTGCGCTGCTTTCTTTAAGTCGAGCTCACATTCGACAGGTATCACGAACACGTAGTGTTCTCCCGATTTTGCCTCGGTCACAAGTGTTTTGAACACTCTGTCCGTTCCCTCGCCCATTACTCCTGCGACTTCTGTTCCAGAAACCGCGTCGGTATTTGCATATGAATGAGGTGTGTACTTTACTCCTGCGGCGTCCAAAATCCGCATGACGTTCGTTTTTTCCGTATCTTCTTTTTTCTTTGCCATTTTAGTTTTCCGGTGCGTTTATACGCTTTTCTTTCTTTGTAAGATAAACAAAGAATATCACAAAACCTATCGT
This sequence comes from uncultured Prevotella sp., assembly GCA_963621245.1. Taxonomy (GTDB): domain Bacteria; phylum Bacillota; class Clostridia; order Oscillospirales; family Acutalibacteraceae; genus SIG603. The sequence goes on from CAVFCW010000015.1 coordinate 5,158, forward strand.
TTGGCAAACGGAAGCGCACGGTGTTGCCAAAGAAATCAAGAAAACCGATGTCGGAATCACTTTGCTCATGGCGTAAGCCACGGGAATTCTCACGCAGAATGCGCTCAGTATTCCCTGAAGCATGACGAATGTTGTTTTGCCGTAACCGTTCATATAACCGGAGAAGCAGAACATAAACGAAGTGAGTATCGTGTCAATCGCATAGCCCTTTAAGAACTCGCCTGCCGCAATACAAACGTCACTGTCGTTCGAGAACAGCGAAGCCATTGCCGCACCGTGAAACCAAGCGACATAAGCCATAATCACGCCGATGGCAAGGCTTGACAAAATCGCATACAGCAAAAATTTTCTTGCCCTGTACATTTTTCCCGCGCCGTAATTCTGTGAAACAACCGCGCTCATAGCCTGAGAGAATGCTGACGGCGAGAGCATGATTATCTGGCAGAGCTTTTCAGCTACTCCAACGCCGGCCGAGATGACAACTCCGAGGCCGTTTACTATTGTTGTAATTACGGTGAAAGAAAGTGAAACGAGCAGATCCTGTAAAGCAATCGGAAGTCCGATTTTCACAACGTCTTTAATCTCCGAGCCGTAATTTTGAATGCCTTTCATTTTGACCTTGAACGGCAAACCTATCTTCTTCAAAAGCAAAATTGAAATCAAAACGCTTATGCCCTGAGCGGCAACAGTTGCAATAGCTGCGCCGGCAGCTGCCATATGGAAAACTCCGACCAAGAGCAAATCGCCGAATATATTTATCACGCATGCAATCGCAACGGTAATCATCGGCATTTTAGAATTTCCCATACCTCTCATAATACCCGAAAGGATATTGTAAGCCGTTATGAATATAAGTCCCGCACCGCAAATTCTCACGTAATACACACACTGGGTCATAGCCGCATCCGGCACTTGCATAAGCTTTGCTATACCGCCGGCAAAAATAACCATAACCGCCGCAAGCACTATTCCGATAATGCCGAAAATCCAGATGCTTCCCTCAACGACTTTTCCGCACTCGTCGTGCCTGTTAAGTCCGATATTTCTGCCCATGAGAACCGTCGTTCCCATTGAAAGACCCGTGATAATCGACTGAATGGTTTGCAGTATCATACTTCCGCTCGATACCGCCGAGACATCCGAAGCCGAGCCGAAACGCCCGACTATCATGAGGTCTGCCATTCCGTAACATGCCTGAAGCACAAGAGCCGCCAAAATCGGCAGGCAGAATGTTAGGAACGGCAGATAAATCTTTCCGCTTGTAAAATTCTGTTCTGTTTTCATTTAGATCACTCCTTATTTTTTTGCAAAAAAAGGATAAGACCCCGACTTTCGCCGACATCTTATCCGGTACTTACGGTATTCCGTTTTATGCCCTCCGATGAACCAACAGAAGTTTAGCACAATTAAAATTTAAATGCAAGGGGTGTAAAAGCAAAAGTCCCGAACTTTTTTGTGCGGGACTTAATTCTGTGTTTAATCTTTTACGGTGCTGTCACAATCGTATGTGTCGGACTGAGAATTTATCAAATATCCTTTTAATTTATCAAGAGTTTCGTATCCCGGATAATAGTAGCCTGATTTTGTCGATAAACAGCCCTCGTTTTGTTTATTCGGATAAGAGCATTGGCTTACATCTATATCCGCTGTTGTTCCATCGCCGTTTATAAGTATATCAGTGTAACGTACATACCAGTAATATGTGAATTCTCCGTCGGGATTCGATACCTTATTCTTAAAGACGAGATACAACTTGTTGTGATTCTCTCCGTATGAGGGATAAGAGTAGAGATCCTTGTTTGAAAGGAGGTATGCTCCGACGTAATCACTGCTTATAAGCGACTCCTTTTTACTTGAAACAAACTCTGCTGTTCTTATATCGTCGGCAGCATTTTTCATTATATTCATAGCTTCAGACGAAATCTCATCCACCTTTGTGGCATAAGTCGAAAGCCCCTTGACGGTATAGGTCATGCTGACTTTTTCCGGTACTGCGCCAAAGTTTTCAAGGCAGTAGTCTATGACTCTTTCGTTGTTATCACTATAGCTGTATCCGTATTGGTAATCGCTCACGACTATAGAAAGCTCGTCGCCGTTAGATAATGATGAATCCCAAATAGTACTTTCGCCGTCTTTCAAAACTGTGTAGTAAAGTCCATCCTTTTTGCTCTTAGCGCTCACTTTACCAGAACCGTTAATTCCCGAAACGCTTATTTCCATGAAATCATTGCTGAAAAGATCGATTGTATCTGCATCTTTAAGTCCCGTGACCTCAAACTCCATAGAGGTTCTCGTCGGAACTTTATTGAATTTTTCGATGCAATAGTCGACTAAAGCATCGCCTGTAACTTCATCTAAAAGTCCTTCACCATCATAGTCATTGGCAACCGCCGTTATTGTTACCTTGTCACCGTTTTTTAGATTTTCGTCCTTATCTGTTTTAAAAACGATACCGTCTTCTACGTCAAAATAATAGACTTCGGCGTATTCACTATAATCAAAATTACCTTTAAATACACCGTATCCGTTATATCCGTTCACAGAAATGTCCATTTTTTCAAACGGATCAAATGCCTCGATTTCAGGTAAACCGCTCACTTCAACCTCAAATTCGTCTCCCGATTTATTTTTGAGCTCGATTCCGTGTTGCTCAAAAACATCCTCATCATAATCAAGAACCACGCTTACAGTGTCGCCGTTTTTGAGGTTTTTGTTCTCATCTTTTGCCTTGAGAGAAAAATGGCCCGCAAGATCGGCTCTTGCCGCAGTTTGGTCGTCCTTATCGCCCAAGAAGAAAATAATTCTCTCGAGAACGAGGTTGTTGTCCTCAAATTCAATTCTTCCGTAACCTTCCGCACCGCCGAAACTCACAGCGTCCTTCAGGTAAAAATTCAAATCGTCGGATTTTACCTTATTCGACGAAGAGCATGCCGAAAAGCTAAGCACCGCCGCAAGAATTACAGTCGTCAAAATTAAATGTCGTCTCATTTTTGTTACACTCCGTTTTTTATCAAGAGATTAATATAGTATACAGTATGATTTAATTGTATCGGGAAAAGTATTAAATTGCAATAGAAAAAGCCCGATTTTTTCACAAAAACGGGCTTTTGGGATATATTCTTTTCTTTCTTAAACTATTTAAGATATTTTCAAAAGAAAAATTATATCAAATTACTCGAAGAATTTATCGTGAACAGCCTTAACAGCTCTGTCAGCATCCTCAACGTCAACGAGAACGGAGATTTTAATCTCGGATGTGGAAATCATTCTGATGTTGATATTGCTTGAGTAAAGTGCCTCGAACATATCGCTTGCAACACCGGGGTGAGACTCCATGCCTGCGCCGACAATTGAAATCTTAGCTACCTTATCGTCATAAGAGACAGAGTTTGCGCCGATAGCCTCAATGTAAGGATTGAGAACCTCGATAGCCTCACTTAAGCTGTCCTGAGCGATAGTGAAGGAAATATCCTTTGTTCCGTTTCTGCCGATGGACTGAAGAATAATATCGACATTGATGTTCTTTGCGGAAAGCTTTGAGAAAATCTTGAAAGCAAGACCCGGCTTATCCGGAACACCGATAACTGAAATTCTGGCAACGTTTGTATCCTTGGCAACGCCACTGATGAGCATTTTTTCCACTTTAGCATCCTCCTTAACGATGGTACCTGGTTTTCTTGTGTAGCTTGAAAGAACCTCAAGCTCAAGGTTATATTTCTTTGCGAGCTCAACGCTGCGGTTGTGAAGAACCTGTGCGCCGAGAGTTGCGAGCTCGAGCATCTCGTCATAGGAGATAACGTCAAGCTTTCTTGCACCCGGAATTTTTCTCGGATCGGCTGTGTAAACGCCGTCAACGTCCGTGAAAATCTGGCATCTGTCGGCGTGCATTGCACATGCGATTGCAACTGCGCTTGTGTCCGAGCCGCCTCTGCCGAGGGTGGTCATATCATCAAAACGGTTAACGCCCTGGAATCCCGTGACGACGACAATGTTCTTCTTGTCGAGTTCCTTGCGGATTCTCTCGGGTTTAACTCTGCGGATTCTTGCGTTTCCGTAGTTGGAGGTTGTGAGGAATCCTGCCTGCCAGCCCAAAAGAGAAACAACGGGGTAACCGAGCTTCTCGATTGCCATAGCGAGGAGCGATGCGCTCATCTGCTCGCCGGCTGTCAAAAGCTGATCCATCTCTCTTTTTGATGCGTTGGGATTAATCTCGTTTGCCTTTTCGATCATATCGTCGGTTGTGTCGCCCTGAGCGGAAACGACAACGACAACATCGTTGCCCGCCTTGTATGCACCCGTGACGATATCGGCAACGTTAAATATACGCTCGGCGTCCTTAACCGATGATCCGCCAAACTTCTGAACTATCAAAGACATCTTATTCTTTCCTTTCTTGATAGGGTTTTACTCAATAACTATTCTTGCTCCGTGGGGATCGGCTTTCAAAACCTCAACTCTCCAACCGTTAATTCCGTGCTCCTCAAGTCTTTCGAGAGCCTTCTCAGTGTAATCGGTGTTGTCAGCCTCAATCATAGCCATGATTGTTGGGCCCGCACCGGAAACATACGTGCCGAGAGAACCGAGCTCATAGCTCATTCTGAAAACGGTCTCGTAGTTGTTGATAAGACCCGAACGGTACGGCTGGTGAATTTTATCCTGAACGGCAACACGCAGATTTTCAAGGTTGCCTGAGAAGAGCGAAGCCGTCATAAGTCCTGTTCTTGAGAGATTGAAAACTGCGTCCTGACGGGAGTACATCTCGGGGAGCACTTTTCTTGCCTCTTCCGTTTTGAGCTCGAAGGGGGGAATCATCACGGCAAATGCGATTTTCTCCGAAACGGGAACGCTCACGCTGTAAACTCTGTTGCAGTCCATTGCCGAAGCTACAAGTCCGCCGGAAATTGCGGGGGTGGTGTTGTCGGGGTGTCCCTCAATCTTGCAAGCAAGATTGATAAGTGCGTGAGTTGAGAGCGGAGAGCCTAAAAGTCTGTTTGCACCGAGAATTCCCGCAACGATGCAAGCCGAAGAAGAGCCCAAGCCTCTTGCCATGGGGATGTTGTTCTCCTGGCGAATTTTAAGTCCCGGTATTTTTTTGCCGCATAAATCGTAAACCTCTTTTGCAGCCTGGAAAATCAGATTTGACTCATCTGTGGGAACGACGGTATCGTCCACCGACTCAATGTCGATTTCGTCCCATTCTTCCATCCAAACACGGTTCATCATTGTGAGCGCGATTCCGAGCGAATCGAAGCCGGAGCCGAGGTTTGCGCTTGTAGCGGGTACATCTATTCTTATCATGCTTTTACCCATCCTTTATTAATAATCGGATACTCTTATCTTTGAGAGAACCTTTACGCCGTCCTTTTCAAGTGTGGCAAGCTTTTCCTCGATTTCGTACTCGGGAAGTTCGGGAGTGATAAATCCTGCCTCGCCCTCCTCGCGGTTCTTTCTTGCAAGCTCTCTTACGGGGCCGAATACCTCGTCAGCCTTCTGAAGCGCATGCTCCTCGCTGTCAGCCTGAACTCTTACGAAGAAAGCACTCACGTCGTTCTTGATGTCGTCGACAAAGCCCTCCTTGGCGTCTTCCCAGTAAAGGAACTTTCTTGAGGTCTGCTGTTTAGCGCAATCGATAACGTCAGCAACAACAGCGGAAGCGGTGGGAAGCTTACCTGCGCCCTTGCCGTAGAACACAACGTCGCCTGTTGCGTCACCGCGAACCATAATTCCGTTGAAAACATCGTCAACGTTTGCAAGCTGAGACTCGCGTGAAACGAACATCGGGCAAACTTTTATCTGAATTTTGCCGTTGTCCTGCATTTTAACCGAACCGATAAGCTTGATAACGCCGCCCCATGCCTCGGCATAATCGACGTCCGCAAGAGTTATCTTTGTGATTCCCTCTGTGTAGCAAGACTCGGGATAAACGTGGTTTCCGAATGTGAGAGAAGCAAGAATGCAAATCTTTCTGCAAGCATCGTGACCCTCAATGTCGGCTGCGGGATTTCTCTCGGCATAACCGAGCTCCTGAGCGAGCTTCAAAGCGTCCTCAAAAGCCATCTGCTCACGAATCATCTTTGTGAGAATGAAGTTTGTGGTTCCGTTGAGGATACCGGCAATCTCACTGACTTCGTTTGCGGCAAGGCAAGTTGAAATCGGTCTGATGATGGGAACACCGCCGCCAACGCTTGCCTCAAAGAGGAAGTTTAGGTTATTTTTCTTGGCGATTTTGAGAAGCTCGTTGCCCTTTGCGGCTACAAGCTCTTTATTGGATGTGACAACGTTCTTGCCGTTTTCGAGGCAAGCCTTTGCGTAGTCGAATGAGGGATGAAGTCCGCCCATAACCTCAACAACCGTGCTGACCTCGGGATCGTTCAAAATAACGTCAAAATCTTTTACGAAAAGATTCCCATACGAAAGCTGGGGGAAATCTTTTCTGTCGAGGATATATTTTATGGAAATCTCCTCGCCCGCTCTTCTCTTTATGCTCTCGGCGTGAGTGAGGATAACCTCGGCTACACCGGAGCCGACTGTGCCGTGTCCAAGTATTGCTATTTTTGCCATTTTATCTTCTTCCTTTCGGATAATCAACCGATTATACTGTCTATTTTTATTACTCCGTCCACGCTTTTAAGCATGACTATAAGTTCATCCGCCTCAACCGTCATATCCGATGAGCTTGCGCTTATCGTGACAAAGGCTCTCCCCTTTACGGGTATATTCTGATTAACTGTAAGAATGTTTGCGTTCACCTCGTAGAAAACCTGAAGCAGATTCATCAGTGCTCCCGGCTTATCCTGAAGCACGACCTGCATGGAAACCATGCCGCCTCCGTCTTTCTTGTACGGAAAAACGCCGTCTTTATATTTGTAATAAACACTGCGGGAAATGCCCGCCATTCGTGCCGCCTCGCTGGTATTGCCCGCCTCGCCGCTTTCCAAAAGCGATGTGGCATAAACTACCTTTTCATAAATCTCCGGCAGTACAGACTTGTCTATCACAAGATATGAATTATTTTTCATCTGTGTATCGTCCACCATCTATAAACATTTGTATCGTAACGGTAAACAGTCTATCATAACCGTACGCCAAAATCAAGAAAAAAGCCGCTGAATTTTCTTCAGCGGCTTAATATCGTCGATTTGCCCACTTTATCCCCACTTGGGAATAAAATTTCTGTTAATTATGCGACAGTATATATTTGCGCGTGCTTTAGCCCAAATATATTGAATCATCATCGGTATAATCATCCGAAGAATCGGGCTCCGGCTCGTACGTAGGATCGGGCTCCGGCTCGTAAGTTGGGTCTGGTTCCGGTTCGTAAGTTGGATCCGGCTCGATTGTAGGATCTGGCTCGTAAGTCGGATCCGGCTCAATTGTCGGATCGGGCGTTTCCGTCGCATTCGGATCAGGCGTTGCTGTTGCATTCGGATCCGGTGTTGCCGTTGCGTAAGCGGCAGTGGATGTCTTGTTGTAGTGGAGGTGATCGCTTCCCGCATTACATACGTCGGGAAGATTATCGTTACTGTACCAACCTCCGGCAACATTCGAGCAGTAGCTCGAAGCAAGAAGTCCCGAATCACGGCAGAAGTACTTGTATTCAACGTTATCGGAATATGTGAAGTCTGTCGAATAGTTGTAGCCGTAATTCTCCGTCATATAGAGCATTGCCTGGCGCCACATGGTTTTTGCGGCAGTATCGGTTGAAACCGTGGACGGCATATCGTAACCTGCCCAACAGCCCGCAACGGCTATCGGAGTACCGCCGACAAACCAAACGTCGGAGTAGTCGTCCGTTGTACCTGTTTTACCGTAAATTGTCCAACCGTCAATCTGAGTCTGATAACCTGTACCGTTGTTTCCGTAGATAACGTTCTGAAGAAGCTTGTTCATGATGGTTGCGTTATCCTCGGAGATTGCTCTCTCGCCAACATTGTCTCTGTTGTCGACAATAACGTTTCCGTCGCTGTCCTTGATGTAGTAGAAAGAGTACGGCTTGTTGTAAATACCGCCGTTTCCGAAAATCTGGAATGCGGCTGTCATCTCCTCAACGGTTACACCGTTGTAAAGACCGCCGATTGCAAGCGCCGAGAGAGAGTACTGGTCAACTGCGGCGTCAAGAGTTGTAAAGTGAAGTCTGTCGGTCAAGAACTCGTAACAGCTCTGAGTTGTGAGCTCCTGAGCAAGCTGAGCGGCAGGCGCGTTCTGAGAAATCTCAATAGCCGTATCGACATTCATGTAACCCGTGTATGTTCCCGAGAAGTTGTTCGGGCCGGCAGAACCGTCATCAAAGTAACCGACAATTCCCTGGTCTTTAAGAACAGAGCCGTAGGTTATCGTGTTTGTCTCAAGGCCGAGCGAATAAACGGAAATCGGCTTGAATGAAGATCCCGCAGGTCTTGTTGTCTGTGTTGCACGGTCTGTGAGAAGGTTTGCGTTCTTTGTGTATCGTGAACCGACAATCGCCAAAATCTTACCGGAATAATCCATCATGTAGTAACCGAACTGCATGGATGAATCATCTATAAGATCATAAGATGTCTGAGTGAATATTTTCTCGATGTTGGACTGAATGTCCTCGTTGAGGCAAGAATAAATCTGAAGACCGCCGTTTGTTATCATCTGAGCGGCATAGCTTCTCGAGATGTTCATGTTCTCTGCGATGGAGTCTATCATCTCATAGTACATGTTCTCAATGTACCAGTTCCAAACGCCGTCGGTATCGTCCGTCTCCTCCTCGGCGTCAAGCTCACCTGTTGTCGAAACAAACGAGAACGCCCAGTTCATATTCTCGGACTCCGCCATAGCGTCGTCATACTCCTGCTTTGTGATGTAACCCTGAGAGTACATCTCGCCCAAAACTATCTGCTGACGAGCCTTGTTGTTCTCCGGGAAAATCATCGGTGTGTAAGCATACGGGTTCTGGGTTATACCCGCAATTGCTGCGCATTCGGCAATATCGCAATCTTTGATGTCCTTGCCGAAATATGTCTGAGCCGCCGCCTGAACGCCATTACATCCGCTTCCGAAATAAACATAGTTGAGGTAATACTCAAGAATTTCATCCTTGGAATATTTCTTCTCGAGATTTATAGCCGAGAAAATCTCTCTAATCTTACGGTTAATGGAAACCTCGTCATCCTTTGTTATGTTCTTGATGAGCTGCTGAGTCAGTGTAGAACCGCCGGCTCCACCTTTTCCCGTTGCCATTTTGACAACAGCTCCGAATGTGGTTTTCCAGTCAACACCGTTATGCTCATAGAAACGCTTGTCCTCGATTGCGACCATGGCGTTTTTCATGGCGTCGGGTATATCGGCGAAATCCACCCAGCTTCTGTTTTCCGAAGCGTAGAACTTCATGTACTCGGTGTAATTTCCGCTTCCGTCATCGACATAAACCGTACTCGACTGGTTCATCTTGAACGAAGAAAGCGACGCTATCTCGGTGTTTCTCTGGCTCCACACATATTTGCCAACGGCAAAAAGAACCACGCATCCGGCAACCACGAGTATTACGAACAGCGTGATGAAAAGCTTCCATACCATTCCGAAAATGCTTTTCGCAGTTGCTCCCGCCGAAACGGCAAACTCATCGTCGGCAGCCGCCGTACCCGTTCTTGTGTGCGTGACGCCGTACTTATTTATATCTTTATTATTAAACAAGAATTGACCTCCCTTACTGAAATCTCCTGTAAGTCTTTCAAAGTGACCGTCTGCATATCGGAGCGTAGCTCCGAGAAGTTTTGGCTAAGAATTGAAAATTCAAGCCAAAACTTTGTTATGACGCCTTTAGGCGGCATATGTACTAAGATTATAGTTGTTTAGGCATTTTTAGTCAAGCAAGCTTTGTGCGTTCACAATAATTTAGCATTTTATTTGCCGCAGAAAAGCTCCTCGAGCAATTGTTCAAAATAAGCTTTCTTTCCTTTATAAGGGAAGCCGAGCGCGCACGAAAAGAGCATGGGCGATTTTTTCTCGTCACGCGAGCCGTATTTGTGATCTCCGACTATCGGAAATCCGCGCGAAGAAAACTGCACCCTTATCTGGTGACTTCTGCCCGTGTGAAGTTTAATTCTCACGAGACTTGTGTTTTCTTTTTCGTCATACGACAAAAGCTTATATTCGAGCTTTGCTTTTTTCACGCCTTTTCTCTCACGCTTTACGACAAAAACCTTGTTTTTTCTCGAGTCCTTGAAAAGCAAATCTTCAAGAACTCCGCCCTCGGGCACTTTGCCGTGCAAAAGCGCCGTGTATTCCTTTGAAAGCTTGCCGTCTGCGATAAGCCGTGAAAAATAAGCCGCCGTTTTCTTGTTTCTTGCATAAACCATAACGCCGCCCACGTTTTTATCAAGACGGTGAAGCGTGAAAATTTCTCCGCCGAATTCATTCGAGAGAACTTTTGGCATATCCTGTTCGGAATCAAGTCCGACCGGCTTTAAACACACGATTATATCATCGTCGGCAAAAAGCTTTTTTATTTCTTCCATTTTTGTCTCCGCAAACAATCAAAAACAGCCCCAAAAGGCTGCTCCGATTTTTTTTTACTCTATACCGTAACCGGCCTCGATGAGTCTGTCATCGACATAACCGCCCAAAAGTTCCTCGTATGCCTCGAATGTAATCTCGGGGTTATACTCTGGCGAGTCGGAATTATATTCCTTTTCAAGATAAGTCTCAAACGCATTTATAACCTTTGCTATCTCGGGAAGTTCCTCCTCCTTGACGATAACAGTAACCTCGGAAAAATAAGGAAGTGCGCTGTTCTCCTTGAAACGAACCGTCTTGATGTCGTCAAAGTAAATATCTTTAAATCCCGCCTCGGTGAGGTTGCGGTAAATTCTCAGTGTGGACGTATCGATGTAGCTTATCTTCTTCATGCCCTTCGGTGCAAATTTAGCTATCAAAAAATTCATTGCCATAAACTTTATCTCCCCATTAGGTAAATTCTTAATGCGCGATTTCACGCTTAATTTTAATTATATCATATTCGCGCCGTAAGGTACATAATCACTTGAAAAATAATCGCACGACGGCACTTTTAATTTTGCCTGTCGAAAGTTAATTTTGTGAAATAATTATCTAATCTGTCAATAATTTCACGCAATGCGGATTTTTATGGATTTATATTCCGTACGGGAAATAAAAAGAGAACAAATGCACTATTTTGTATATTTACTGCCTTTTGAAGGTTTTTATATTTTAACTTTGCTTATAAATTTTATGTATACAATTTATACTTTTATAATTAAAGTGGCTCAAATGATTTTTCTCAAAAGTTATCTTTGTGCAGAAATTCCAATTCCATCAACTGTTTCATTAGTATTTTGACGAAATTGCAAACCATTGTTGCAAATTCGACCAATTTGGAATATAATAAATTTATAAATTTAGGATAATCGGATTTTTCTACCCGGCTGCACAGCAAAAAAGCAGAAACAAACTTGCGCTCACAGCCGAATTAAAGTGAAGGGGACTTGATTTTGACCATTAAAAGCAAGGATTTGGCTAAGCTGCTCGGCGTTTGCCCCGCTACCGTGTCACTTCTTATCAACAACAAACCGGGCATCAGCGACAGTCTGCGCGAAAAGCTCACAAAGCAAATTATCGAACTCGGCTACGGCGATATGCTCAAAACCAACCAAAACGAACAAGCGAGCGAAACATTGGCTTCTCCGTCAAAGAGACACACAATCGTTTATGCCATCTATACGCTTGACGATCTCGGAACGGACGAATCTGGACTTTATGCCCACGTTCTCGAGGGCTGTGAAATTCAGGCAAGAGAACTCGGCTACGATATTCAGATCGTGCATATTGATTCAAGATGCAGCTGCGGAATTAAGGGCTGCATAAACGCCGACGAATGCATTGGAATCATCGTTCAGGCTTATCAGATAAGCAGTTGGATGTACGAGGACCTTGTTTCCACGGGACTTATGTTTGTGGCAGTAGATCGCTACAACTACACAACGAACCTCTCCTCCGTTTGCGTAAACAACGAGGACGGTATCTATCTTGCAATCGAGCATCTCTTTGAGCTCGGCCACCGCAACATCGGTTACATCACATCGGGCGCCGACGTGAACACTCTCACCGAGAGAAGACGTTGCTACCACCAGGCTCTTCGTGAGTTCCATCTTGTCGACAGAGACGATTTCCGCATCTACACGAACACCGAGCCGAATAAGCCCACTCAGGTCTACACCGCACTTCTCGAGAAGTGGCAGAATATGGAAGAACTTCCAACGGCTTTCCTCTGCGAGAACGATATAATTGCCGTTCAGGTAATTCGTGCACTTCGCAAAATGGGTCTTCGTGTTCCGAACGATATTTCCGTTGTCGGCTTTGACGACAGAAGCGTTTCCCACTGGACAGATCCACCGCTCACAACCGTAAGAATACACTGCCACCTAATGGGCAGACAGTCCGTTCAGCTTCTTCTCAATATTATAAATATGAAGCAGGCGGGATTCCACGGTATGCCTTATAAAGTAAGCATAGGCGTCGACCTCGTTAAGAGAGAATCAACCGCTGCGGCATCGACAGACATCATTAAGCTCTCCAAACTCGGTATTGCCGATTGATATAAAAATACTGAATTTTTAAAAATTTATATTTATTTCTTGACAATAATTATTTTAAGCTCCTTCGCTTTATGAAGGAGCTTTTCTTATACTCTTGTAAAATTCTTAGCAAAAATTATTTACATGAATTTTACAAGAGTTACAATCTGTAATTATTCATTTTTCTGCGCAATCAAGTCTTTTTCACGCTTATTTCTGCATTTTTTGCAATTTTAAATGCAGCATTTCTTCACATATATTAAATTTACTGAAGATTTACAGTGCGTAAAAAAATAATTCAGAAATTTTTGAAAAATAATTTATAAAAACGCTTGACATTTTTATAAAGGCGGTTTATAATACAATCACAAGGTAAGGGAAAACAAAAAACCTCAAGAACCTTAAAGAGAAAAGAAAAAAGCTTAAATCAGGGAAACCGATGCGGTTTCGAGTTTGATGAAAGGAAATCACGATTATGTTTACAAGAAAGCCTCAGACAATTTTAACTGCAAGAATGGAAAATAAAAGAGCTGCCGCAAAGCACACAAGAAGAGCTTTCGCAGACGTAAGAGAGATTGAAATGACAAGCCCGGCTGCAGAGTTCAACCACGCTATGTATGTTAACATTGGCGGCGTTGTATCCCCTATCAGCAAATAATTTAGAGTACGCGTTGTGAAAATCCACACCTTATATAGCTAAAAAGCCACTGCCAAAAGCGGTGGCTTTTTGGCGTCCGTATGGTTTTGTAATACCGCAAATGAATACCGTCATTCTCTTGCTACTGACTTCATTCTGTTGATTTTTACGCTCTTATGTGCTAATATAATTTTCGGGGTGCTGACTTAAGCAAAGTCGGCTGAGATAATACCCTTAGAACCTGATGCGGATAATGCCGCCGTAGGAAAGGAAGTAAATATAAATGTCAAGTTCAGTAAACCGCACAAGAAGGCTTGCTGTAACCGCCATGCTCCTCGCACTCGGAACAGTGCTCAGCATGGTTAAAGTTCTGCAAATGCCGTTCGGAGGAAGCATAACACTTCTCTCCATGCTCCCCGTATGTATGATTTCCATCGAGTACGGAGTTAAATGGGGACTTGTCTCCTCGTTCATCTTCTCGCTCATTCAGTTCGGCTTCGGCGTCCAGGAGGGCTGCCTCGGCTGGGGCTTCACGGGCGGACTTTTAATCGTAATGATACTTTTCGATTACATCGTAGCTTTCTCGGTGCTCGGCGTTGCGGGTCTTTTCAGAAATAAAGGAATCGGCGGAATCGTGCTCGGAGTTGCCCTTGCGGTATTTCTCCGCTTTGTGTGCCACTTCATCACCGGCTTCGCACTTTGGACATACCTCGATTTCAGCATAAGCTTCGGCTCGTTCACCTTAAAAGGCCCCTACTGGTACTCGCTCCTCTACAATGGAGCTTACATGCTCCCCGAGTGCATAACAACGGTTATCGGCGCTTCGATACTCTTCAAAATCCCCGTTATCAACAAGCTTATGGCGGGCGATAAAATCTGATTTCATCTAAAATTATAATTTCAAAACTTATCGGTCTGTACCTTATTATCTCGGGTACAGACTTTTTTTATTTTTTATTAAAAGCTGTTCAAAAATAACGTTCTCTGTGCTAAAATCAAATTATATATATGTGTGGAGGATTTTTTATGAACTCAGAGAAAAAAATGAATATCGAGTATTCCGTTCTGCAATTTCTGCACAACGCATCGCTTTGCTCGATTCTCGCTTTCATCACGCCGTATCTTCAGTCGATTGAAAAATCTGACGGCTCAAGAATGTTCACCGATTCTCAAATCGGCACGGTTCTCGCCCTCGGAAGTCTTTTCGGAATTATCATAAGCCCCCTGCTTGCCTCTTTTTCCGATAAACACACAGCAATTCCCCTAAGGAACATTACGGCGGCATTGTTCTTCGTCTCTGTTTTGGGCGGCTTGCTTCTTCTGATTTTGCCCGAACTTTTTCTTCCCGTTGCCGTAATCACTGTTGTGCTTTACGCCATGAGCCGAACTCAGGGAACATTTCTCACAACTCTCGGCATGGAGCACGTCTATGCCGGAGAAAATCTCAATTTCAGCCTTTGCCGCGGATTCGGTTCAATCGGCTATGCCGCCATGGCGTTCTTCATGGGCTATGCTGTTAATTGGTTCGGCTCTGCCGTCATCATGATTTTACTCATTATCTGCCTCGGTCTCGGCTCTGTTTTTGTCCTCTTCTTCCCCCGTGTTACTGGTAACAAATCCGAAATAAGCGACGAAACCGAACAGGAGGCAATAAGCCTTATCGAATTTGCCAAGCGCAACTCTCGCTTCATCGCAGTTGTTTTTGCCGTTGTTCTCATCTATGCATCGCACCAGTTTATTAACACCTACACAATTAACATCGTAAGAAATTTGGGCGGTACCGAAAAGGAAATGGGAATCGGCACTGCAATTGCCGCCGTTCTCGAATTGCCCGGAATGGCGCTTGTTCCCACGCTTCGCAAAAAGTTCGGATCTGCCGCCGCACTGATAAAATTCTCTGCGATTGCCATGATAGTAAAGTCACTTATAACCCTGATCGCACCGAACATTTTCGTTTTCTATATCGCTCAGTGCTTCCAGTTCTTCTCATTTGCGGTGATAATCCCCGGCGGCGTTCTCTTTGTAAACGAGGCAATCGACCCCGCAAACAAAGCAAAAGGAATATCTATTTTCGATATGAGCCTTGTCATCAGCGGAATACTCTTCAATAAAATCGGCGGTATGCTCTTTGACGTCTCAAGCGTCAGCCTTACCCTCACCGTCGGAACGGTTATAACGGCAGTCGGAACCGTTCTTTTGTTCATACTTCTTGCGGGCGGAAAATTCACCACAAAATCTGATAAAACTTGATTTAAAAGAACAAAAGCAAATTATTTCAAAGCGGAAACCACGGCGGTTTCCGCTTCTCTTTTTGTGCTTCTTTACAAAAGCCGAAAAAAAGAATATACTCAAAAGTGCAGGAGCACATTTTGCTGTTTGCAAACGCCGTGTTCCTCTTTTTTATGTCATACAACCGAAAGAAAGGAAAGAGATTACATGCAGACTTTCATCCCCAAGGGCTACAAACCGGCTCTCGGACTTTACGAAACCCAAAAGGCAATCGGACTCATAAAAAGCGTGTTCGAGGTAAAATTAAGTGCGGCTTTGCACCTTAAGAGAGTTACCGCACCGCTTTTTGTCGATCCGAAAACAGGTCTTAACGACGATTTAAACGGCGTCGAGCGCCCCGTAGGATTCGATATTCCCGCCGCAAACACGGACGCTCAGGTGGTTCATTCACTCGCAAAGTGGAAGCGCCTCGCACTCAAGCGTTACGGATTTTTTGTCGGAAACGGACTTATAACGGATATGAACGCAATTCGCCGTGACGAGGAGCTTGACAACATTCACTCCGTCTATGTTGACCAGTGGGACTGGGAAAAGGTTATCGACCGTGATACGAGAAACATCGAGTATCTTCACGCTACTGTCGAGAGAATAGTCTCCGCTATTTGCGGAACGCTTGACGAGATAAAGTGGCAGTTCCCCGAGCTTAACACCGAGCTAAAAAGAGAAGTAACATTTGTCACTTCTCAGGAGCTTGAGGATATGTACCCGAATCTCACGCCGAAAGAAAGAGAAAACGCCTTTGTCAAGGAGCACAAAACCGTATTCATCGGAAACATCGGTGGCGCACTTAAAAGCGGCGAAAAGCATGACGGCAGAGCGCCCGACTACGACGACTGGAACTTAAACGGCGATATTCTTTTCTGGCACGATACTCTCGGAATCGCTTTTGAGGTTTCGTCCATGGGAATAAGAGTTGACAGTCAGTCGCTTTCAGAGCAGTTAAAACTGGCAAACTGCGAGGAAAGAAGCGAGCTTCCGTTCCACAAGGCACTTTTAAACGACGAGCTTCCGCTCACAATCGGCGGCGGCATAGGTCAGTCCCGTCTTTGCATGCTGCTTTTGGGAAAAGCACACATCGGCGAGGTTCAGTCCTCCATCTGGGACGAAAACACAAAGAAAATCTGCTCGGATGCAGGCATTTTACTTCTCTGATATAACTTACAAAGAAAAAAGCTGCCCTTTCGGGCAGCTTTTTTCGATATATTCAGATTTTCGATAAATATTCGTTCATGTCAAAATCCTCTGAGAGAGAATCTTTTCTCAAATAAAGCGGATGATGCGGATGTCCCTTGACGGAGCGTTTACCCACGCTCACCCAGCGTGCGCCGAACTCCTCGCCTATTTTCACCATATCGGAAAGGCATTTCTTCAGGTAGTCACGCTTTTCTACTATCGTGCCCCAAGCCGCCCAGACCGTGGGATTTTCTCCGCTGTTTTCAAGCACCCAGCGGAAAGCTTTCATATTTTCCTCGTGAAGTGCTTCATTGAAAATTTTGTCCATATCGTCGGGGTTTGTGGCACGCTGAGCGTAAACATTGAACATAACAAAAGAATCAAAACCGTTGCCGTAAGCAATTCTCTCAACGGATTTCAAAGTATTGTCGAGATTATCCGGTTCGGCTGTTGACGGATTTATTCCTATCGTGATTAAAGGCTTTTTTCCCCTTGTTCCCAAAATATAACGATACTCCGAGTAAAAATCCGGTATATAAATCCACTTCTCACGGTCGTATGAAGATTTCTCCGTTTCGTCCGCTTTTGAAACTCTTGCCTCGTCAAAAGTGAGTATTTTAATTTTCGTGCTTTCGCTCTCGGGAATATGCATTTTTAACCTCTCTTTCCGTTTTTGTTAAAAACTGCTTGTAAAACTTCAAAAAATAAGATATTATTATATTAATTAAGACACTTGTATCAATCAAGTATTTGGGAGGATTTTTTATGGCAATCATTTCTTGTGATTTTATCTCGAAATCACTCATGCGCACAGTTCAGATCAAAGCGGTAATTCCGACAGACAAGCTCAAATTCGGCCCTGACGCCGACAAAAAGGAAGCACCGAAAAAGTATAAAACGCTCTATCTTCTTCACGGCGTTTTCGGAAACTGCGTCGATTGGCTCTCGGGCACAAGAATCGAGCGTTGGGCAACAGCTAAGGATCTCATCGTAATCATGCCGTCAGGCGAAAACAAATTCTACTGCGACAACCCGAAATCCGGCGACTATTTCTCAAAGTTCATCGGCGAAGAACTTCTTGAATTCACAAGGAAAACCTTCCCCTGTTCCGATAAGCCCGAGGATACATTTATCGCAGGCCTTTCCATGGGCGGTTGCGGTGCCATGACAAACGGACTTAAGTACAGCGATAATTTCGGCTGCATCGCAACTCTCTCTGCAGCTCTCATTCTCGATCAGGCTTACAACTCCGTCTATGACGATAAGGGCTGGAACCTCCAGAACCGCTACTACTACGAGTCTTTCTTCGGCCCGATGGAAAACGTAAAGGGAAGCGACAAGGACTACTACGCTCTTGCCGACAAGCTTGCAAAAAGCGGAAAGAAATTTCCGAAAATCTATATGTGCTGCGGAACCGAGGACGGCCTTTTCGCTCCGAATGTCGAGCTCAAAGATTACCTCATTAAGCTCGGTGCAGATGTAACTTGGGAGTACGGCAAAGGCAACCACGACTGGGATTTCTGGGATACGTACATTCAGAAAGTTCTCGCATGGCTTCCTCTCGATGACGCCACAAGCGGTATCAACAGCGGTAACGTCGGCTAAAACCTAACCGAATATCAAAAAGGGATGTCCACACGGGCATCCCTTTTCATTTCAAAATCAATCAAGCGCTCTTGCCATGAGATCGGCGTCGGAAGCGTCCTCAATCAAAACAGTAACAAAGTCACCGGGGTTATGCTCCTTCTCCGAGCTGAAATAGACAAGTCCGTCAACGTCGGGAGCATCCATGTAACTTCTGCCGTAATAGCATTCGCCACACTCGTCATAGCCCTCGACCATAACCTCAAATGTCTTTCCGATATGACGACGGTTGATGCGATCCATGATGTCCATCTGGCTCTCCATGATTATTCTCGCACGCTCTTCCTTTGTCTCCTCGTCAAGCTGTTCTTTCATTCTTGCGGCTGGCGTGCCCTCCTCCTGAGAGTAAGCAAAACAGCCCATGCGGTCAAACTCCATCTCCTTGACGAACTCTGCAAGCTCGGTGAAGTCCTCTTCCGTCTCACCGGGGAATCCCGCAATGAAGGTTGAACGAAGAACAATACCGGAAATTCTCTCACGAAGCTTATTGATAAGAGCCGTGAGGGTTTCTCTGTCACCACGGCGGTTCATTCTCTTGAGAACTCTTCCCGACGCATGCTGAAGCGGCAAATCGAGATATTTAACAACCTTGTCTTCGTTTGCAAAAACATCTATGAGCTCTTCCGTTATTGCCTCGGGGTAGCAGTAAAGCACTCTAATCCACTTAAGTCCCTCAATTTTGGCAAGGGCTTTTAAAAGCTTTGCAAGAGAAAATTCTCCGTAAATATCTATTCCGTAGCGTGAAGTATCCTGAGCGATTACTATAAGCTCCTTTACTCCGCCATTCACGAGATTTTCAGCCTCCTCCACGATGTTTTCAATCGTGCGTGAACGCTGTTTTCCTCTGATCATCGGAATTGCGCAGTAGGTGCAGTTGTTGTCGCATCCCTCGGCAATTTTGAGATAAGCATAATAATTAGGCGTGCTCAACTCTCTGTCGCCGCAAAGGGGCATTTGATATTTGTCGGGGAAGCTCTCGACAGCCTCGCCGCCTATGAGCTCCTTGAATTTTTCGACGATTTCGGCATTTGCACCGATACCGAGAACGGCGTCCACCTCGGGAATATCGCGTCTTATCTCGTCTTTGTATCTCTCTGCAAGACATCCCGTGACGACTATTTTCTCGATTATTCCCTCGTTTTTCAAATCGACGAGATCGAGTATCTCACCTATAGATTCTTTTTTTGCGCTGTCGATAAACCCGCACGTATTGATTATTGCAATATCGCTCTCTGCAGGACTGTCAACCGTTTCAAAACCGCCGTTTCGAAGCGCCGCCATGAGCATTTCGCCGTCGACTTGGTTTTTTGCACAGCCGAGGCATATCATTCCGACCTTAACGGACATAGATTTTCTCCTTTGTTTTAAGTTTTATTCAGTAATCTTCGAAATCAAAGGCATTCATGCCCTCTCTTATCTCATCAAAGCTGTAGCCGTATCTCTGAAGTGCGCTGACCGCCCTTCTTTTGATTTTCTCGTCCTCGGCAAAGCCCTTATATTTCTTATCAAGAATTATTTTTATTTTCTCAATCGGCTCGTCATCATATTCCTCTATGACTTCATCGATTATCAGAGAGTCTATTCCTTTCAGTTTAAGCTCCTGAATAACCCGTCTTTTGCCGAATTTTTTCACGGAGAAAAGCGTACGCACAAAATTCCGGGCAAACTCTCGGTCATCGATGAGGCCCAATTCCTCCATTCGATCCGCCGTTTGCTCGGCAGTTTCTTTCGGCGCCACCTCGCTTACCTTATCGATAAGCTCCTTTTTGCTTCTCGCCCTGTATTCGAGAAGGTACAGAGCCTTCTGCGAGGCTCTGTGCGCTTCCGATTTTTTTATAAGTTTGTAAAGTTCTTCGTCCGTGAAACTTTGTCCGACCGATATTCCGTTTGCCTCAAGCGTTAACGTATCGAGCTTCATGGCTTCTTCGCCGTCGATATAAAGCTGCGAAAGTCCCTTTCGTCTCGGTCTGATGTCCGTTATCGTCATCAGTCGTCAACAGTGATATCGATGTCGGTTGTGATTGCCGGCTGTTTCTGCTCGCTCTGCGGAATTTCCTCAACCTTTTTCACATCGGCACCCTTAGCCTTCGGCTCTTCCTCGTCCTTCTTTGGGCCGTACTGCTCCATGAACCTCGTTCTCACCTTGGTTTCAATCTCGTTGAGAAGTTCGGGGTTGCTCTCGATGAGCTTCTTGGAGTTATCCTTACCCTGTGCAAGGCGCTGACCCTCATAGCTGAACCATGCACCCGACTTATGAATGATATCCATATCTATGGCGGCATCCATAATCTCGCCCATCTTGGAGATTCCCTCGCCGTACATAATATCGAACTCGGCTACCTTGAATGGCGGTGCGACCTTATTTTTGACAACCTTAACCTTTGTGTGGTTACCGACTACCTCGCCGCCGACCTTAATGGACTCAACTCTTCTCACGTCAAGTCTTACGGAAGCGTAGAACTTAAGTGCACGTCCGCCAGATGTTGTCTCGGGGTTGCCGTACATAACGCCGACTTTCTCACGAATCTGGTTGATGAATATAGCAACGCAGTTAGACTTTGATATTGCGCCCGTGAGCTTTCTCATTGCCTGTGACATAAGTCTTGCCTGAAGTCCGACATGGCTGTCGCCCATCTCGCCCTCGATTTCGGCTCTTGGAACAAGTGCGGCAACGGAGTCGACTACGATTACGTCGATCGCACCAGATGCTATAAGCTTTTCTGTTATCTCGAGAGCCTGTTCACCCGTATCGGGCTGAGCCACTAGAAGCGAGTCGATATCAACTCCGAGGTGAGATGCATAAACGGGATCGAGTGCGTGCTCGACATCGATAAATGCAGCATTTCCGCCAAGTTTCTGTCCCTCGGCAACGCAGTGAAGTGCAAGCGTTGTTTTACCTGAGGATTCGGGGCCGTAAATCTCGACGATTCTTCCTCTGGGAAGTCCGCCTATTCCGAGCGCCATGTCGAGAGTGAGCGAACCTGTCGAAATTGCCTCGACGTTCAATGCCTGAGTTTGACCCAAACGCATAACGGCGCCGTCGCCAAACTGTTTTCTTATCTGATTAAGCGCACTTTCCAGCGCCTTGTTTTTTTCGTCTGCCATTTTATTTCTCCTGTTTAGTATCTGTATGTTTGTCTTTTTATGAGAATAGTATAAATGAAAACAATCGAAAAAGCAATAACTTGAGCGAATTTTTTCGAACAATTGTTTTTATTTTTCTATTCATTTGTTTGTACATATATACTACTAAACAGTCACGGGCAATATCTACCCTTTGAAGCTCACATGCCGAGGAATTTCTTTAGTTGGGGTATTTTTGCCATACCGTCATAAAATCCCTGCTCGTAAACCGCCGTCAGCTTTTCGGGGTCACGCTCAAGTCTTTCAATGCCGAGGCTTTCCTTTGGAGCAATGACAAAGCATGTGCCGAGTCTTTCCTTGTCCTTTAAATAGAGAAGCTCGTGATTGTAGACGGTGTGACGGTTTTTGAAAGCCTCGGAAAACTCTTTGTAGCCGTGGTAATGAGCCTTCACGAGCGGGTAAACGGGACTTTGTTTTTTCACGTAGTCCCTCGGCTGAGTGAGAACCACAACGTTGTTTCGGTTGCCCATTCTCTCGCTTTTCATAAGCGGAACGGAATCCGCAACTCCGCCGTCGAGATATTTTCTGCCGCCAATCTCCACGGGGCGTGCAAGAAGCGGAAGCGATGCGCTCGCACGCACCTTGTCCACGTCGCTTATCAAATCACGCACGGGCAAAAGTTCGGCTTTCCCCGTCTCGAGATTTGTGACGCACGAATAGAGTGTTGCTCCGGTTTTTTTGTACGCAACATTATTTATCGGATAAAGCTCCTCGGGAATGCGGTGGTAGATAAACTCTTCGGAAAAGAAATTACCCGTCTTTAAAAGCATTTTGTTTCCGCAGTAGTAATCCTTGTCGATGTGGTCGATTATAACCTGAGCCCCTCTGCCCGCCTGAAGCGCAAGATAGGAGCAAGCGTTACATGCGCCGGCAGAAACGCCAATAACACGCTTAAAAATAATTCTCGCCTGTAAAAGAGCATCCAAAACTCCGCAGGTGTATAAACCACGCATACCGCCACCCTCTAAAACGAGAGCGGCGGTTGAAGTAAGCTTTATTTCCTCGGGGAGTGGATTTCGTCGAAGCCTTACCGTGGTTTCAATCATGAAAGAACGTTTCCTCCGTTGCAGTCAATTGCCACAATGAGCGGAAAATCTTCGAACTCGAGTTTTTTGACAGACTCGCAGCCGAGATCCTCAAATGCGATAACCTCGCAAGACTTAATGCATCTTGCGGCAAGTGCGCCCGCTCCGCCTATTGCGCAGAGATAAACGCCCTTATTTCGCTTGATTGCCTCGATAACTTCATCGCTTCGCTTGCCCTTGCCAATCATGCACTTGAGTCCTCTGTCCATAAATTCGGGAGCGAACTTATCCATTCTGGAGCTTGTGGTGGGGCCGCAAGAGCCGATAGCCATTCCGGGAGGTGTGGGCGTTGGGCCTGCATAGTATACGCTTGCGTTCTCAAGCGGATAAGGAGTTTTCTCGCCCTTATCGAGCATCTCTTTAATTCTCTTGTGGGCGGCGTCTCTCGATGTGTAGACCGTACCGCTTAAAAGTATTCTCTGACCCGCCTTAAGCGTTGGGGCAACAGAAGCAATATCCCTTGTGTTTACTCGAAGATCGGACATATCAGCACTCCTTGAAAAGCTCGATGTGCTCGCCGAGAGGACCGCGGAAGAATGCGATTCTAATCGGGAAATTATCGCCGAGAACCAAATCAGAAGGCTCCTTTGTGACCTCGTAACCGAGAGCTCTTACCTTCTCGATGTACTCGTCAACATCGTCCGTTGCGAATGCAAGGTGGTTAAAGCTGCCGTCAATGGGAGCGTTGTCAAGCTCGGGGTGGTAAACGATTTCCATAACGCTGTTGTCGCCGCAAGAAAGCATGCAGCATTTTCCGTCATCCCAAGATCTCTTGACGGGGAAACCGAGAACGTCTCTGTAGAAAGAAACAACCTTCTCGAGGTTTTCTGCGTTGGGATAAAGTGCGATATGGTGTACTCCGTTGATTTTCATAACAATTCCTCCAAAAGCTGATTTACAAAAACATCTCCGATCTGAAAACAAACCGGAGATGTAAAGTTTTAATTACTTTCTGCCAAAAATAGACATAATATCCGTGAAGGTGGAATCCTCTTCAACCGGCGGCTTCGGTGTCGGTGCGGGAGTCGGAGTCGGAGCAGAAGCCTGAGCCTGTGTGCTTGTCGGAACAGCAGGTGTCTGAGTAGCTGTTCTGCCGTCAATGTTGAATGTGCCGACATAGCTTGACTCTGACTCTGCCTTTGAAGCGGCAGCTGTCTCAGCAGGTGTTGCGGAAACGGAAGGAACAGTCTTTACTGTGTTCTCGCCGTTCATGCCGCCAAAGCCTGTAGCGATAACGGTAACCTTGATCTCATCTTCCATGGTTTCGTCAAATGTAGCACCCCAGATGATGTTTGCATCCTCGCTTGCTCTCTCTTTGATAAGGTTGGAAGCTTCATCGATTTCCTCGAGCTCGATGTTCGGGGAAGATTTGATGTTGATGATAACGCCCTTTGCGCCTGCGATTGCAGTCTCGAGAAGCGGGCTTGTGATAGCCTGTAAAGCAGCCTGTTCTGCCTTGCCCTTGCCTGTTGCCGAGCCAACGCCCATGTGCGCATAGCCTGCGTCCTGCATGACGGACTTAACATCCTCAAAGTCGAGGTTAACGACGCCCGGAAGCTGGATAAGGTCGGAGATGGACTGTACGCCCTGACGAAGAACGTCATCGGCTACCTGGAAAGCATTTGCAAGAGTAATCTTCTGATCGGAGACAAACTTAAGTCTCTCGTTCGGAATAACAACGAGTGAGTCAACGTGCTGCTTCAAAGCTTCGATAGCAGCCTCTGCCTGCTCCATTCTTCTCTTGCCCTCAAATGCGAAAGGCTTTGTGACAATACCGACTGTGAGTGCGCCCATGTCCTTTGCAACCTCTGCAACGACAGGTGCGGCACCTGAGCCTGTTCCGCCGCCCATACCTGCGGTGACGAAAACCATGTCTGCGCCCTTTAAGGTGTCTGCGATTATATCTCTTGACTCCTCGGCTGCCTTCTGGCCGTTAGCGGGGTTTCCGCCTGCACCCTTGCCTCCTGTTGTCTTTTCGCCTAACTGGATTTTTGTCTGAGCCTGAGTGCGTGATAAAGCCTGCTTATCGGTGTTCATGCAGATGAGCTCCACATACTGAACGCCCTCCTCAGCCATACGGTTGACTGCGTTTCCGCCGCCGCCGCCTACGCCGATAACTTTTATAGTCTGGGCTGCTTCATCGAGCATATTATCAATTGCGAAAGGCATTGATATATTCCTCCTTAAATGTAAACTTATATTAATAAACCATAGGGTATCTTCGGGGTAAAGTGAGTAAAGGTAGATTGCTTTACATAATTTCAGCTTTACACATCTAATAATCTAACACTTTACACCTCAAATTTCAAGTGTTTAAAGCGATTTTATAAAGATAATTTGCATTTTATTAACAACTTCTCAAAAAGGAACGCACTCATTAAGCTGTGAAAAGCAAAGTGCGTTCCGATTTTTAAGTTTTATAAATTTTCGCGTTAATTATCAGAAATCAGGGATATCGTCTCCGCGCGAGTTGACGGTTGTTTGTGTCGCGCTTGACTCCTCACTTGACTCGGTGTCGTCGGTACCGTAATAATCTCCAGTTGTGTCATCGCCCGTATCGTATCCGTTGTCTGTCGAAACTGACGACTCCGCAGATGATGAGGAAGATTCTGTATTTGTGCCGTCAACGGCGTCAACACCGTCTACTATTCTGCCCGCACCGTCAAATGTGAGCGTCCAATCCTCGCTCGAACTTGTAACGGCGCCGCTCTCAACCTCTGCCTGTGTGGACGGGTTGAAGTAAGCTCGGTTGTTCTCCTTTGAAAGCGAAAGATCAAGCGTGCCGTACTCGCTCTCCGAAATACCGCTGCCCATAGCAATCTGCAAGCCGAAATTAAGCTTGTATCTCAAATCACTTATGCCGCCGAGATTCATAAGTATTCTTCCGTCATAGAGAAGCTTAATGTTGTAAACATCGCTTATATCTATTCTCGTAACCTTGCTTATCTCGTCGCCGCGCTCGTTCAAACAGGTGTTAATTTCCTCGTAAGCCGACTGCTGATATTCATCGTTGAACTTGAGGTAGCCCTCATTGTCCGTTATCTCGCCGCCGACAAGAAGAATGGAGTTTTCGTCCTTATCCGTCTTGTTGTCGAGCAACTTTCCGTACTGGCTGACATAAACATAGCCGCCGTTGTACTCAATGCTGTATCTTACGGTTGCCTCGGTGATTGTGATCTCCGCTGTTGTTGGGAAAAGTCTTCTCACCTTTATTCTCTCGATGTACGGGTAGAGCGAATAAAGATTGCTCTCGATGCTTTTCGCATTGACCAAAAGAAGATTTTGTCCCTCGGCAACTCCCGACTGCGCA
Source organism: uncultured Prevotella sp. (assembly GCA_963621245.1). Taxonomy (GTDB): domain Bacteria; phylum Bacillota; class Clostridia; order Oscillospirales; family Acutalibacteraceae; genus SIG603. The sequence goes on from CAVFCW010000015.1 coordinate 31,000, forward strand.
ATAACCTCGTTCGTATCGTACTGCGTGACTCCGTACATTTTAATAACTTTTACTCTGCAGAACGCTATCTCGCAAACCACAAGTGTGATTATCGAAATAAGCGTGAGTATGAGTGTGGCACGCAGTTTATGTGTTTTTTTCGGAGCGGAGAAGTCCTCGTCATCGTTATAGTCGCCTTCACGGATAACGACGGAACCGTCGTCCTCATCGTCGTCGATATACTCGTCGAAATCGTCGTCCTCGTGTCTTACAACTCGGCGCGGTGCGCTTCTTTCACGGGTTTCTCTTCTTTGCGAACGCACATCGGCTTCGCTTTCCTCACGGCTAATCTCGGCGTCATCGTCAAGGTCTTTCATGGCGGCGTTCTTTATTTTTTTAAACAAACCCATACTTCTCCCCTCCTTCCGTTAAAATTCTCAAGACTTTATTCTTCGGTGCTTTCCTCGGTTTCGGCAGTCTCTTCCATGCCCGCAGCCTTGAGAATCTCTCTGTAAATTCTCTCGTTTGCATCGGGAATGCTCATTTCCTTAGCGTTTCTGCCGTAGCGTGCGATTGTCTCGGGATCTGCCAAAATCTTGTTCAGCTCTTCCAAAAGCTTCTCGCCCGTGAGGTCTTTCTCCTCGATTATCTCAGCCGCACCACGGTTAACAAGCGACATAGCGTTGTGATACTGGTGGTTCTCCGCGACATTCGGCGATGGAATCAAAATTGATCCCTTGCCCATAGCTTCAATCTCTGTGAGCGTGATTGCGCCCGAGCGGCTTATAACAACGTCAGCCGCCGCAAGGCAGTCAGCCATATTGTTAATATATTCCAAAACTCTTATCTGCGGATGAGCGGAAATATCATAGCCAGCTTCCTTTAAAATCTCAGGGTACTCTGTGTTTCTCGTGCCGTAGCCGTGAATGTGCTGAACCGTTCCCTTTTCGGCGCTGTCCTTCAAAACAGTTATCATGGCATTGTTGATTGCTCCAGCACCGAGGCTTCCGCCAAAGGAGAGAACCATCGGTCTTTCGTCAAGGCCGAGTTTTTTTCTTGCCTCGTCACGGTTTGCCGCCAAAATTTCGGGGCGAACAGGATTTCCCGTTACAACAACGTTTGCACCCTCAGGGAGGTGCTTTTTTGCGTCCTCGACGGAAATCATTATGGTCTTAACGCTCTTTGCAAGCATTTTAACGGTAACTCCGGGGTAAGCATTGGATTCATGCACAACGCACGGAACGCCAAGCTTTGCAGCCTCACGAAGAACGGGGCCGCACACATATCCGCCTGTTCCGACGCAGATGTCGGGCTTGAATTCCTTGATAATTCTTTTCGATTCAAGCGTTGACGTGACAAGCTTATTAACGGTTTGAATATTTCTTACAATGTTTGCGGGTGTGATTTTTCTCTGAAAGCCCGAGATGTGAATTGTCTTAATCTCGTAGCCTGCGGGTGGAACAAGTCTTTCCTCCATGCCGCCTTTGTTGCCGACAAAAAGTATCTCGGCGTCGGGCTGTTTCATTTTAAGGTAGCCGGCAGCCGCCAAAGCAGGGTTTATGTGGCCGGCTGTTCCGCCGCCTGAAAAAAGTACTCGCATAATTTTTACCTCACTCTAAAGTTTTTTCGGGTATTCCCATAGCGTCCTGACGATAGTTATATCTCGATATCGACAGCAGAACGCCCATTTCGCTTAAAAGAACCAACAGAGACGAACCTCCGTATGAGAAGAACGGCAAGCTTATTCCGGTATTTGGGAAAGCGTTTGTGACAACGCAGATGTTTGCCGCCGCCTGAATTCCGATTGTAAATGTAATTCCTATTCCGAGAAGCGTGCCGAAACGGTCTTTTGCGTGAACGGAAATATTAATTCCTCTCCAAACAAGCCAAAGGAAGAGCAAAATCACGACAAGTGCTCCCGCCAAGCCCATTTCCTCGCAGAAAATTGCGAAAACGAAGTCGTTCTGCGGCTCGGGAAGGAAAATATGCTTAAGCTTGGATTGTCCGATGCCCGTGCCGAAAAGTCCGCCCGAACCGATTGCGTAAAGCGACTGTCTTGTCTGGTAGGTATCCACTCCGTCGGGGGGATTAAACGGATTGAGCCATCCGAGAATTCTCGGCATAACGTGAGCGAATTTTCCGGAAAAGAGAATATAGAACACGCCTCCCACAGCAGCGGGTACGCCGATTAAGAGGAACCAGCGAAGTTTAACTCCGCCGGAGAGCATTACAGCCGAGCAGATGAACGCAATGATTATTGTAGCCGAAACGTGCGGCTCCAAAACAACCAAAACGGCAAAAAGTCCGAACCAGAAAAAGCATGGCACAACTCCCCTTAAAAAGGGAACGTCTTTACCGTCGTACTTAGAAAGCGTCATCGAAATCATCATAATCGACATAAACTTTGCCATCTCCGACGGCTGAATCGAAATACCGCCTATGTTAATCCATCGGTTTGCACCGTTGATTGTCGGAACGAAAGCCGTGCCCTTCAAAACTATAACTACACCAAGCATAACAATTGTTACGAAGAGAAGCACACCGCAACACCATTTTTTCTTGAAGTTGTTGTAGTTAAAGGTTGAAATTCCAAGCATAAGAATAATTCCGACCACGGCAAAAATACCTTGCTTTTGGATGTACTCAAAGCTTGAGCCGTCCTGATAATAAGCGTCCGAATAGCTTGCCGAGAAAAGCGTGGAAAGTCCTATTCCGAGAAGCAAAAGCACGAGCAAAAGAAGCTGCATGTCAAGGCCGATTCCAAGACCGAAAAGTCTCTCTTTAATCTTAACCTTTTTTCTCACACGCTTTTTTGGCGACTTGCTTGCCTTTGAAGCCTTCGGCGTCTGCTTTTTTGAGGGCCTCTCATAGTTACTCGATGGAGGAACCCTGTTGAGTCCTCTTGTTGTTCTGCTGCCGTAACCGTTACGGCTTTGATATCTGTCGCTCACGCGGGCGTCCTCCTTACTTTCTTTTTCAAAACAATCGCTGTGTCAAAATTATATTATCTTAGTCCGAATGCCACAAGCAAAATACCGATTATGCCTGCCGCAAGTGCAACTGCGCCAAATACGCCGCAGATTTTAACCTCGCTCCAGCCGCAAAGCTCGAAGTGGTGGTGAATTGGGCTCATCTTGAAAAGTCTCTTTCCGTGGGTAGCCTTGAAGTAACTTACCTGAAGCACAACAGAGACTATCTCCGCAATGTAAACAATGCCGTAAAGCAAAAGCAAAAGCGGAAGTCCGAGTCCGTAAGCTACTGCGCAAACGGCGGCGCCCAAAAAGAGCGATCCCGTATCTCCCATGAAAACCTTTGCGGGGTGGAAATTCCAAACCAAAAAGCCTATGCATCCACCTGCAACAGCCGAAGCGAAAATTGCCATGCCCGCATTGGAAAGTGCAAATGCCGTGACCATAAAGCAGACGCACACTGCGGCGGTAACGGTGGAGTTGAGTCCGTCTATGCCGTCTGTGAAATTAACTGCGTTAATCATACCCACGATGAAAATTGCGGAAATGATGTAGTAGAAAATGCCGAGGTTTACTGCACCTACAAACGGAACGAGAATTTCGGTCGTGCCGCCCGCAAGGCTCACGCTCACCAAATAAGCGATAACAATCGCAAACTGAAGAACAAGTTTCTGCTTCTCTGTAAGTCCCAAATTTCTGTGCTTTTTAATCGAGATGAAGTCATCGAGAAATCCCGTCAGTCCCATGGCAAGGCTCATAACAAGTCCCGCAACGATTTTCACGGTATTGAGTGTGGAAATTCCGCCCGTTCTCACCGCATAAATCGGCACGAGAACAGCCACGGCAAGAACAATGCCGATGATGAACATAAGTCCGCCCATGGTAGGCGTGCCCTGCTTTGAAGCGTGCCACTTGGGGCCGTCCTCACGAATGGTCTGGCCGAATTTAAGCTTGTGCAAAAACGGCACCATAACAAATCCCAACAGAGCCGTTACGACAAACGAAACAAGTGCCGCAACCGCAGAATAAATATTACCGCTCATTCTAATTTCCCCTTCGCTAATTTCGTTCCGATGCGTTTGAATCAATAAAGGTTACGGATACGACCGTTCCCGGTCTTACCTTTTCGCCTGCCGCCACGCTCTGATTTGTAGCCGTGGAGGAGGTGTCGCCCGATTCTCCGCCCGAAGCGAGTAATTGTAAATTATTTATAGCCGCAAGATAATTTGCGTTGTCATAGTCAAGACTCGAGAAATCGGGAACCGTCACAAGCTCACTGTCATCAATCTTGGTGTTGATGTAAGCCCAGATTGTTCCGTTATCCGGCATACTTGCGTTAGCCGCAGGAATCTGAACCGATATAACGTCCGTATCCTCGTAATCCGAATCGAACACGTTAAGCGAGATGTTTGTGCCGTCCAAAGCTTCTCTTGCCTCGGCAACGGTCATTCCCGTTATGTTTGTCGCAAGAACGCTTGTATCCTCGCTTACCTCCTCGCCGTCTCTCTCAACTCCGAGATAAGGCAGAACCTCACTCATTATCTGCGAGAACACGGGTGCCGCCATGCCGCCGCCAGAAGCGGTGTCACGGTCAGGCTCGTCAAGGAACACGAGAAGCGCATATTGCGGATTGCTTGCGGGAGCGTAACCGCAGAACGATGCAACATACTGCAAAAGTGCGTCCTTTTCGCCGTTTGCGATTGCCTCGTTGTACTCGGTGATTTTCTCCGAAGTACCCGTTTTACCGGCAACATGATAACCCGCAACGTAGCCGTTCTTTCCCGAACCGGTCGTGGCATTTGCCTCGAGAATTTCACTCATAAGCGAAGAAACCTCGGAGGAAATTACCTGTCTTTTAACGGTGGTATCCGCTGTGTAAACTATGTTTCCGTCAGAATCAAGCATTTTATCGACAACGTGAGGCTGAACAAGATAGCCTCCGTTTGCAACTGCACAAGCCGCCGTTATCATCTGAACGGGTGTGATTGTGAAGTTCTGACCGAATGTCTCGGTTGCAAGCTCAACGGGATTTAAGTTATCCTCTGTGTAATAAAGACCCGTGACCTCACCGGGAAGATCTATATTTGTGAGCTCCGTCATGCCGAAAGCCTCGAAGTACTTATAGAAAAGGTGACTGCCGAGTGCCTCGCCGACTTGCATAAAGAACGGGTTACACGAGTTTGCGATTCCTTCCCAAACTGTCTCCGTGCCGTGGTAGGACGGATAAACCCAGCAGTTGATTATGCTTCCCGAGAACGGCTCGTAGTAACCGGCGCAGTTAAATGTGGTTTTATCCGTGATAACTCCGCTGTCGAGAGCCATAGACGCCGTGACCATTTTGAAAACGGAACCCGGCATATAGGTATCGGAAACGCCCTTATTTCTCCACTGCTTGTAATAAGCTGTGCTGTAAGCCTCATTGTAGGCATCGTCCGTCTTGATTTTATCGAGAGCCTTTTGCGTAGCCTCATCGACTATCGTATCGGGATTGTTCGAATCGGGAGTGCCCGACTGAGCAAACGCCAAAATCGAACCGTCGTTAACATCCATCAAAATGGCTACCGCACCATTCTGAACGGAATATTTTTCTATCGAAGCGTTTAGATATTTTTCGACTATCGCCTGAACCGTCTCGTCTATCGTGAGAACGAGATCGTAGCCGTCCTGAGCTTCGGCATATGTGATGTAGTCAAACGGCATCTCATTCTGGTTACCGTCAAGCAAAGCGACTTTTCTGCCCGTCGTGCCGGCAAGCTGAGACTCGTATTTAAGCTCAATGCCCGCAAGGCCCGTGTTGTCCGTTCCGACATAGCCGAGAATAACGCTCATCTCCGTGCCGTACGGATAATATCTCTTGTAGTCCTCCTCATAGATGATACCTCTGCCTATTCCGTACTGAGAGCAGTACGCTTTAAGTTCGTCTTTAACGGAAGTATCCACCTTTCTCTTGACCACCCAGTACTGGTAGTCGGTATCGAGAAGATCTTTCATCTCGTTATAGTCAAGTCCGAGAATATTAGTAAGGCCCGTGGCAAGGGCTTCCTTGTCGTCGTCATCGACATAATAGGGTTCAAGCGCTATCGTCCAAACCTGAGCCGACTGTGCAAGCACCTTTGTGCCAGAGGCATCGTAAATTGTGCCTCTTGACGCGGTTAAAGCCGTTGAGGTGAGGCTCTGGCTTTGCGCGGCGGCTTTCATCTCTTCACTTCTGAAAACCTGCCATTTTAAAAGATTAATAACAGCCCACAGAAAAACCGCCAAAACAATGAGCGCGAGAAGTAAAATTCTCTTATTCATCTGTTTTTTGGTGTTCGTCGGCTTGTCACTTCTTGCCATTTATTCTCCTTTCGCCAAAAAAGAAAAGAGAGCGGGATTACTCTCGGCTCTCTTATGATTATTCAAACCAAGATGAAACGGTATTCCATATCTTTTGAAAGAAATTTTCGGAACCCCCATCCTCTATGATCGCTGTATCCCCGTCGTTCAGATTGACGTAGATTATCTGGTCGTTCTTGACCTTCGTCATTCCGAGTGTGTTCTTGGCGTAATCCTCGAGCTGTGTGCCTGTTGTTCCCATAGATTCCTTCATCTGAAGCTGAATCTCCGTTCCCTGAAGCTCTGCAAGCTCGGTCTGCGCCGAGTTAATCTGTGTGGATACCTCGTTGAGTTTGACATTAGCCAATATAACCTCAAAGACAAGAACAAACGCAATAACGACAAGTGCCGCCGAAGAAAAAGCCTTGACGGGATTAACGCCGGAAAATCTTGCCGCTCTTATCTGCTTTTCGGTGAGTCTTATAAGTCTCTCACGCTGTTTGCTCGTCTGGGCGTGCTTGGGTCTTCTTCTTGGCTCTCTTGCGGGAACTTCATCCACCGCTCTGACAGCATTGCCCTCGTAGAGATTTCCCCTCTGGATTCTTCTTGCCGAGCTATCATAAGCGTCTGTTCGGTATCTTCTCGCTCTCTGACTGTTTGGCATATGTCTCCTCCTTCCCCTTTAATTACCGTATATCAAAATTTACTTAATTTTCTCAATTGTACGAAGCCTCGAGCTTCTCGCCCTCGGATTTCTCATAAGTTCCTCGGGTGTGGGCGCAAGACCCTTTTTGTAGATTAGTTTTCCCCTCGGCGTTTTACCGCATACGCAAATCGGGAAATCGGGCGGACAGGTGCAACCTATCGTCCACTCATTCATCTGCCGTTTCACAATTCTGTCCTCAAGCGAATGGAATGTGATTATCGACAGTCTGCCGCTCGGATTCAACAATTCGAATGCGGCTTTCATTCCGTCCTTCAAGACGTCAAGCTCGGAATTTACGGCAATTCTCAGTGCCTGAAATGTCTTTCTTGCCGGGTGGCCCGACTCTCGTCTTACCGCCGCGGGAACGGACTGCCTTATTATCTCGGCAAGTTCGGTTGTGGTTTCTATTTCTTTTTCCTGCCTTGCACTTACAATTCCCTTTGCTATTCTCACGGCTGATTTATCCTCGCCGTAATCAGAAATTATCTTCGCAAGCTCCTGCCACGAAAGATTGTTAACAAGGTCCTTTGCGCTTTGACCGCTTCTGCTCATTCTCATATCGAGAACAGCGTCGCTGTGGTAGGAAAAACCTCTCTCTGGAGTATCGAGCTGATAAGACGAAACGCCTATATCCATCAAAACTCCGTCCACGGCGTCAAATCCCGCTTCATTCACAAGTCTCGTCATATCGGAAAAATTTCCTTTGACAATTATCGAGCCGGGGTACTTTGACAGCCTTTTTTGGCAAACTTCTATCGCGTCGGGGTCTTGGTCTATCGAAATAAGCTTTCCCGTGGTGAGTTTTTTGAGTATCGCCTCGGAATGTCCGCCGCCGCCCGCCGTGCCGTCAACGTATATGCCGTCCTCTTTTATGTTAAGAGAGTTTATGGTCTCCTCGAACAGAACGGGAATATGATGAAACTCTTTTTCATTTGTTTTTTCATTAATTTCGCTCATAGAGGAAGGCTCCTTGTGAATTTTCGGGGGGCAAAAGGGTATAACTATCCCTAACCGTACAGCTTATTATATTACAATGTTAATTTTTTTTCAAGTGAAATTAAGGTGAACAAAGGGCGAAGATAACGCCGAGTTTCCTTCTAAATTGTGCAAATTGCCAAATGAACACCAGCCGCATAAAATTCCCAGAGAGAAAATAAATTTACTTATTCTGCAATTCTGCCACAAAAATAGCCCTTTTTATAAATCTACTCTTGCAATAAAAGATTATATGTGATATCATCTTTATCGAACGATTGTTCTAAACATACTTTCGACAAGCAAAAAGATATATTGAATAAGGAGATACGATCAAAGCAATTTTAACGAAACACGGATTTTTACTTGAATAACGAACGGAAGGTTGTGACAAAATGTCCAGAAACAGACTGCTTTTTGATACGAATGACGATTACTCGGCGATATTTTCATCGGAAGATACCTACGATTTTGAGGAGGAAGAAAACACAAAATCTCCAGAAGAGAGAAAAAGGGAGATTTATTCGATTATGAGAAGGGCAAGAATCCTTTTGACGCCGCTTGAAGCAAAGTGCGTTGAAATGAAATACGACAAGGGAATGAAAACAAGCGAGATTGCAAAGGTTCTGGGAAAAACACCATCGAGCGTGAGCAAGGCGCTTTACCGCTCAAAACGCACATTAAAAAGAGTGATGTGGGTTGCGGGCGTGAAAAATTACGGATAACGCAAAAGGCTGTTCTGTTAGCTTACTGACAGAACAGCCTTTTTTTATCTAAGTTTAAGCGGTAGCGGGAATAGAACTGATTATATCGTCGTCATATGTGACGGAGTATGTCTCCTTTAAGGAGTCAAGAGCCTCGTCATATTCGTTATCGGAAAGAGTATCGATAACACTTGCCTCCCACTCCGGATAAGAGTCGGATACATAGTAAATGAGATGATAACCGTAGTCCGTGCTTATGATGTCGATGTCTCCGCTCTTTCTGGAGTCGTCAAAAATCCAGTCGTTGAAGTTCGTGACCATCTGACCGTTTGTAACGTTCTTGTAAAGTCCGTTTGTGTAAGCGGAACCCGTGTCCTCGGTGTACTTGAGTGCAAGCTCGCCGAAGCTCTCTTCTGTCTTGTCGCCCGCCTCAAACTCAGCCTTGACCTCCTCGGCCTTAGCCTTTGCGGCGTCCTCGGAGCCGTAAGTATCGGCTGTGAAGAGAATGTGTCTTACGTTTACGGTCTTAGTCTCGTCCTTTGTCGCAACAGCAGTCATGTAGTAAACGATAAGGCTGCCGCTTGTTGCTCCGTCCTCGCCTGTGTCACGGATATAACCCTGACCTACCTGTCTCTCACTGTCAAAAGCCCAAACAAGTGCGTCGTTGCTCTCAGAGTAAGAAACGTTCTCGGAAAGAGTATTGCTCATGGCTGTCTCGATGTCGGAATCGGATGAATCGGGATTGAGCTTTCTCTCAATCTCCTCGGCAATCTCAAGGAAATTATCCTCGCTGTCTGCGCCCGAAAGCTGCATTGCGTACATCTCGGCTTCAGCCTTCTTGAGCTTGACCTCTTCGCTCTCACTGCTTTCTTCGCTCGAGGTTTCATCGCTTGAAGCCTCGTCAGAAACTTCGCTTGAAGAATCATCGCTTTCAACAGTCTCGTCATACGGAATTGTGTACGAACGGTAGCTGACCGTTGTGAAATCTGTGGAGTGCTCGTCAAAATAAGAGTTTATCTCATCGTCCGAGTAAGAATAATCCTTTATAAGCTCCTGCTTGTAGAAACCGGCGTAATTGGAGAGCTCAACGCCCTTTCTTACGTCATCTTTGCTTACAATGCCCGTGAAATTGCTCATATCGGTAGCCTCGACCGTCTTGTCGACAAGAGCCTCCTGCTCCTCTGTGAGTTCGAATCCTGCGGCGTGGCCAGCCTCATAAAGAGCAATAACCTCGTTTAAGTTTGTCTCTGTCTGCTCCATGAGGTAATCAAACCAGGACTGACCGTCCTGATATTCCGCATCCTTAAGCGATGTGCCCGAAGAAATACCCGTGATGGCGGCAAAGTAATCGCCGTAGTAGCTCTTGTAGGTATTATATGCATTCTGGAAGAAATAAGCAACCGTTGTTGCGCTTATATCGAGAGAGTCGCTCTTTGCGGCTGTCTTGTTTCTTAAATAAGTGCCGTTGTTGTAATAAAACGCCTTGACGCAAACGCCGCCCGCAACGCAAATTACAAGTGCGATTGCAACAATGCTGTAAATCAGCGCGTTCTTTTTCTTCTTGGCTTTCGCCTTCATCTCTTCTTCCTTTTTGGCTTTTACCGCCTCGGCAGTAGCCAAACGGGTTCTTGCTCCCTTACCCATGTTTATCGTCCTTTCTTTATGGGGAGTTTTTCGGATTTTCCGAATAAATCCGATATCCCCCGTAAAAGGGGGATATATGTACTTAAATAAAATATGAAAGACGCATTTTACAATCCGACTGCAAAACGCTACTAAATTATATCAGCATTTCACAAAAAATACCATATATATTTATCTGAATTTCTTGTGAACAAACCGCACGTCAGTTTTTCACGAGAAGAACAACGCTGTGAGCGGAAATGCCCTCTTCACTTCCCGTAAAGCCGAGTTTTTCCTCTGTTGTTGCCTTGACGGAAACGCACGATACGTCCACACCGCAAGCAGCAGCGATATTCTCACGCATTTTTAATGTGTGCGGCTTAAGCTTGGGCCTTTGCGCTATCACGGTGGCGTCTATGTTTCCGACCGAATAGCCGTTTTCATGAGCCACACGCACAACCTCTTCCAAGAGTTTCAAACTGTCCGCTCCCTCGAATTTTGGATCGTTGTCGGGAAAAAGACAACCTATGTCACCGAGTGCCGCTGCACCCAAAATTGCATCGCTTATCGCATGCAGCAAAACATCTGCATCGGAATGTCCGAGAAGTCCTTTTTCATGCGGTATGTCGACTCCACCGATTATGCATTTTCTTCCCTCAACCAAACGGTGCACATCATAGCCGTGACCTATTCTGAAATTAATATCACTCATGTTTTTAAGCCTTTCTATTGCTTTTTTCGTCGGACACTATCGCACTTGCGATTGCCAAATCCTCGGGAGTTGTAATTTTTATGTTGGTATATTTTCCCTCGGACAAATATACTCTTTTGTTAAGTTTCTCGAAAAGCTGGCAGTCGTCCGTGTATTTAACAGTCTTTGCCTTCTCGCTTTGAGCCGCCTGAATATACTCCTCTCTCGAAAAAACCTGTGGCGTGTAAATATTTCTGAGCATACTTCTATTCGGAGTGCTTTCAACAAATCCCTCGAAATTTGCCACCTTAACGGTATCTTTCGGCACTGCCGAAAGCGTTGCCGCACCGTATTTTTCCGCATCGGAAATTACAGTTTTAATCTCCTCATCGGTCACAAGCGGCCTTGCGCCGTCATGGATTGCGACAATATCTCCCTTTGCGGCAAGAACTCCGTTCAAAACAGAATCCTGTCTTTCTTTTCCGCCCGCCACAACAGCTTTAAGCTTGGTTATATCCGAAAGAATCTCTTTGATGTAGTCAATATTCTCTTCTTTTGTCACAACGATAATTTCATCGGTGTAATCGTTATTCTCGAATGCCGCCGCCGTTTTGTGAATGACCTTTTCTCCGTTTATCTCCAAGAGAATTTTCGGCACATCCGACTTCATTCTCGTTCCGCTTCCCGCGGCAACAATAACCGCCGATATTTTTTTATTCTTATACATAATTCACCTGTGTTTGAAATCAAAGCTTAAGCCCACTCATAATATCGATAATCTCAAGATACATAAGCCCCGAGCGAACCGTAAATTTACCCTTTTGCATTCTTCTTATCTGCTTTTCACGAAGTTCTTGCCGCTTCTTTTCCGTCTCGCTCTTATCGACCGCATCGTCCGTAAGCATTTCCGAAAAAAGAACTATTTCGGCGTTCACCCTCTCGGAAAAAACAATATTTTCCGTCTTTTTTCTCTCGAGCAAAAGTCGCAGTTTTTCAGAGTTTTTCAAAAGATCTTCAAGCTTAACCGTCTCTTCGTAAAGCTTGATTTTTCCGCTTTTTTCCGCTTCCCCGTGAAGTTTTTCAAGAGCGTTTTCGTGCGATTTTATCTCCGAACAAAGTCTCTCGCTCACAAAGTCCGAAAAATTCCGTGTGAGTTCAAGCGCAAGCTTTGCGTCAAGCTTAATTTCTTCCGAAAGTGCGTTTATATCATCGGAAAGCTTATCCTCTTGAGAAAAGTTTTCGTCTTTATCGTCACTTTTATTCTCTTTGACTTTCAGTTTGCCCAAAATCTTATCAATCAGCATTTTATTCACCGTCAAAATCGAAATCCGACAAAATAAGCTCCTCGAGATTATCGCTCTTCTCTGCGATTATTCTCTTTGACTGATTGAGAACCGCCGCCTCGATGAGGTTTCTTGCCATTCTGCCGTTGCCGTTCTCTCGTGCGTTCTCATTTTGCTTTCTCTCAAAGTAATCGAGAAGAGCTTTGTCGCAGTCGGAATTTAAAGTATAGCCCTTGTTTTTAACGGTAAGCTTTGCTATGGCGAGAAGTTCTTCCGCCGTGTAGTCGGGGAATTCGATTATATTCGGAAATCTCGATTTTAGTCCGGAATTAGCCGTCAAAAATTCGTTCATCTCGTCAGTGTAGCCCGCAAGTATGACAATGAGATTTTCACGCATATCTTCCATTCCCTTGACCAAAGTGTCTATCGCCTCAAGTCCGAAAGAATCATCGTTTCCGCGGTAAAGAGAATATGCCTCGTCGATAAACAGAACTCCGCCGACAGCCGATTCAATCACCGATCGTGTGAGCGGTGCGGTGTGACCGACATATCTTCCCACGAGATCCGCCCTTGTAACCTCGACAAGCTGGCCGCCCGTCAGCACGCCTATCGCCTTTAAGTAGCGTGAAACAAGCCTTGCGACGGTGGTTTTTCCCGTGCCGGGGTTTCCCGTGAATATCATGTGCATGGAAGTGGGCGCTGTTTTAAGTCCCCTCTCCTTTCGCATGAGGTTTACCTTGAAGTGCTCTTCAAGGGAATAGATGTACTCCTTGATAAAATCAAGTCCGATAATCTCGTCCATATCACGCTTGACCGCCAAAACAGCCTCGTCCGTGCGGTTTTCTTCGACAGCAAGTTCGTTGTCGCCGCACTTAAACACAAGGGCGTTATCCTTAATCACAGCGTCAAAAGTGAGCGCATCCGCATTCTCACGAAGCTTGTGCTCCGAAAGTGCCTTAAAGCATTTGTCGGAGAAATCCTCGATTGAATTCACTCCGCTTTCACGGGTGAATTTTGAAGCGAACAGGACAAAAATCTCACTTTCGGCTTGAAGCTTGTAATTTAATTCCTCGGAACATTTTTGAGAAAGTTCCTCAAATTTCTGCTTGCCTATGCCGTTTAAAGACTGCGGTGAAAACTCTGCCGTAACGCAGGTATCGCCCACAGCTCTCAAAAAAGCCGCACCCATGCTGTCGCCGAGCTTTGACGGCGCATTTTCCGTGACGAAAACAAGATACTGACTGTCCGCCGAAATCTCGGATACGGCACCCGGCACAAGAGCTGTGCCGACATCGACAAGCATTCCCTTTTGGAGCGCATAGCGTGAGGAAAGACGAAGCTTTCCCGACTGTGCAAACTCGGAAAGCGAGCTTAGCACTGCCTTTGAGCATTTATCGAAGTTCTCGAAGAGTATGACGGGAGACTCCGACTTAACCGCACTGAAAAGATCCTGTATAAATAGCTTTTGATCGCCGCCCTCACGGTAAAGCGAAAGATCGATTTTTGCGATTGAACCGTTCTCCAAAAGTCCCTCGGCGCATATTTTTTCCGTGACGAAATTAACGGCGGAGTGCTTTCCCGTTCCCTTTTTTCCGCTCACAAGAATTATGTTTGCGGGTTTGTCCTTCTCTTTTCCCGTGACGAACGGTCGCTTAAAGGCAAGAATCAGGTTGTGGATAAATTCGTCCTGACCGATTATCTCGTTAGCGGCTTCCTTTTCGATTGACGAAAAAACAGCGTTCACATCGGGCTTTTTTTCGTCCGTGCCGACTGCCGTGGGTTTTTTCGCTTGAACCTCGCTTGTTTTAAGGCTGTCGGCAAGACCGTCCGCCTCAAGATTTTTCGTGAGTGCGTCAAGCTCCGACTGAATGCTTGCGCTCATTTTAGCGTTGTCGGTTTTTGAGAGAGTTTTCTCAAGATTATCGGAATAAGCCTTTTGCCTTTTTTCAAGCTCAGCAAGCTTTTTTGCGGTCTCGGCATTGAAGTCGGTTTTTTGCGGCTTTGCGGTCTTTGCCGTTTTTGTCTGTGTATCTGTGCTTTTTGGCTGAGTCTTCTGCTTTTTCTCAAGTTCGTTCAAAAACTTCTCTGCCTCGGCGGCTGCTTTTTTTGAGCCGTTCAAGCCAAAAGAAGAAGATCCGAAAAAGCCCTGAAGTATTCTGTCAGCATCGCTTATATTTTTATTGTCGGGCATATTTTGCCTCCTTGCGGATTTCTACTGTCATCTGTTATCTATTATACACACATAAGAAAATTTCGCAAACAAAAAACCGACTCCGCAAAGGCGGAATCGGCCCTAATTATTCTTTTCCTCAGCAAATAAAGGATAACAGTCCGTAATACGCAAACGAGAGCAAAACGAACACGCCGACCATCGGCATAACCCTTGCCACAAGAGAACCGAGTGAAATCTTGAAGTCCTCGGAGCAAAGCGTGAGGCAAATGTGAATAGGAGAAATCTGCATGGCGGCATATCCCATGCTCATGATGAGAATGAACAGCGGAAGTGCGCTTGCACCGCCCAAAGTTGCCATCATCATGGGAATGCAGAGAACGTTCATTGCCTGATTGCCCGCAATGATACTTCCGAAGAAGAAAATAAGTGCAAAAATTAAGAAACTCGGAATCGGAAGCTTGGAGAAATAACCGGGCAATTCGCTTATAACGCCCGTCGAGGACAAAATCTCCTTGAATACCATGACGAGATATGTACTTGCCATAAGCTTGCCCTCAAAGGCTGTTTTGAAGAACGGGCAAATTTCCTTGAAACTGAATTTGTTCACGAAGAAATTAATCACTATGCAGATTAAAACGGCTATCTCAACATTCATGTTGAAGATGAGAATGAGCGCAATGGCAAGAAGTATTGCCCAGATGCTCTTGAAGAGAAGCTTGATGTAATGCGATTTCGGCTCTTCGCTCTTCATGCCCGTGTCTCTGGGAACTCTTCTCAAATAAACCACCCATCCCGAGAGATAGAGAGCGAGTGCCATAGGAATCATTGCAATAACAAATGCGCTTACGCTGACCTGTCCCTCGGTAAGACCGATTGCAATAAAAATGCTTGTGTAAGTCGGCAAAAAGAGCTCGGAGATATGTCTGAAATAAGCTGTAACAGCCGCTTTTTCCTCTGTTTTGAGACTGTCGCCAACGCTGTCACGCACGATAGGGCCGCAAATCAAAATTGTGCTTGCGGCAGGCAGACAACCCAAAATGAACGGAACTATCGATGCGTTAACTCGCCTGTTGTTAAAAAGTCCGTTCAGTGCGACCTGACAGTTTGAAAGGTCTTTTCTTGCCTCCATCATTCTCTGCAAGAATGTAATGCAGTAAAAAACCAAAAGCGCTTCAATGGTCTGCCAAGATTTTGTTGCGCTCCAAACGGCAGCACCCGCCTCTGCAGGCGACATACCGTAAAGCAGAACAGCGCCTATCGACGCAGCCGTTACGGCGTACATGATGTTCTTTTTGAGAACACCCATCACGAAAACGATGATTACAAATACGATTAAAAGCTTAATCAAATTCATCTTTTCTACCTCTACTTCTTTTCTTTCTTTTATGTGAACCGCAAAGCGGTTTCATTCAAATTATCGCGATGATAGGCATTTTATCACCTATGCTCAAAAAAATAAAGATACCGTTAATTTTATTAGCAGCTCTTTATTTTCATAGTGCCTTGGTAACAACACTTCCGGTTTCGAGAAAGCCCAAACTCTCGTAAAACTCTTTGTTTCTCCCTCTTTCTCTGTAGACAAAGACATCTCTTCCAGAAAGCATTTTAAACGCTTCCTCAAAAAGGAGCGTGCCCACACCCGTTCTTCTGTACTTTTCACCGACTGCAACAGCCGTGACTATCGCAGTTTTGTCCGTGATTCCCGTCACGCACAAACCGCCCTTTAATTCGTTCTTTTCTTCGTCGTATGCTCCGATTAAAAAGCCCGTTTGCGTTTTAATCGAGTCGCTCATGCCGAGCATAAATCCCTCTTTGTCGCTTGAAAGTCCGTTTGCCGAAAACAAAGCGTGAAAATCCTTTAGTTTAAAATCGTAACCGATATTTATTTTTTTCGGTTCGCCGAGGACTTTTTTCTTCATGACGATAATATCGCCGTCTTCGCATTCGCTCATAACAGTATTCGGCGCAAAAAACGAAACAAAGCTTTCAAATTCCTCAGCGTCTTCGGCTTCACCGATTTTTATCATGGCACCGTTCTTTATCTCTGCCAAAAGCTCTTTTCCGTCGGTCAAAAACTGTGCGCCGTCCGAAAAATCGAGCCGCTTCGATAAAACAAAGTCTCCGAGAACTCTCGAGAAAAGACAGCTTTTGTTTTCAAATTCAGTTATATCACCAAAGGTTGCGGCTTTCAGCATAAAAATCTCCTAAAAACAAAAAGTCCGCACGCAAAAGCGAACGGACAACTCTGTCTCTCAAATCAAATAAAATCGACCTAATAGAATCAGGTGAAATAAAGAATGATATTGATGATAATAACGATTGCAAAGAATCCGATAGCGATAAACTTCGTGTATCTTGCGAGCGTAGCATCAATGGATCTCGACTTGTTCTTTGAAAGGAATGTGTCAGCTCCGCCGTTGATTGCTCCGAGACTTGACTGATGACCTTCCTGAAGAAGAACAACGATAATGATTGCCAGTGAGAATAAGAGAAGAATAATACCGAATACGATCTCTAAAGCGCCCATTAGCCGTAACCTCCTATTTAAAATAAGCTTTTAGCCAAAATGTACCGAATCAGGCTGTTAATCCCAATAACAGCCTAAATATAATATCATATTCAAAGGCTGATTGCAAGATTATTTTTAATTTTCCAGCCATAACTCACAATTTTAGAAGCAAAAAGAGAGACGCTCACGCATCTCCCTTTGTCTTACTCCGAAATTTAGGATTAACCGATAAATTCCTTTGTTACCTTCTCGATGTTTGAAGCGCAAAGACCGAACTCCTCGAGAAGTCCGACAGCGGGACCGGAGTGGCCGAATTTATCGTAAACGCCTATTCTCTTCACAGGTGTGGGGCAATTCTCAGAGAGAACAGCACAAACAGCCTCGCCCAAACCGCCGATAACATTGTGCTCCTCGCAAGTGATAATCTTGCCTGTCTCCTTAGCCGCCTTGATGATTATCTCCTCGTCAATCGGCTTGATTGTGTGAATATTGATAACTCTTGCGTTAATTCCCTGAGCCTTGAGAGAATCGGAAGCCTTAACTGCCTCCTGAACGAGAAGTCCTGTTGCGATGATGGTCACGTCGTTACCGTCTCTGAGCTGAACGCCCTTGCCGAGCTCGAACTTGTAATCATCGTTATTGTTGACGGACTCAACCGCAAGTCTGCCCAAACGGACATAGCACGGGCCGTCAAGTTCTGCCATAGCCTTAACCGCACCGAGCATCTCATAATGATCGCAAGGATTGATAACGGTCATACCGGGGATTGATCTCATAAGTGCGATATCCTCGAGGCACTGGTGTGTAGCTCCGTCCTCACCTGTTGAAATACCTGCGTGAGAACCGGCAATCTTAACGTTAAGATGCGGATAAGCCACAGAGTTTCTTACCTGCTCGAATGCTCTTCCGGCAGAGAACATTGCGAAAGAAGCCGCAAACGGAATTTTACCGCATGTAGCAAGACCGGCGGCAATGCCGATCATATTGGATTCTGCAATACCGCAGTCAAAAAATCTGTCGGGATAAGCCTTCTTGAAAATGCCTGTCTTTGTAGCGGCTGCGAGGTCGGCGTCAAGAACAACGATTCTGTCGTTTTCCTCTGCTATTTTAACAAGAGCCTCACCGAAGCTCTCTCTTGTTGCCTTTTTAATCATTTCTGCCATAATAACTCCTTTGAAGTTTCAATGTCATTTATGAAAACACGTAATTATTTTTGATAAAATCTAAATCAGCCCTCAAGCTCTTTGAGGTGAGCCTCAAGCTCGCTCATAGCGACCTCGTACTGCTCCTTGTTCGGAGCTGCACCGTGCCAGGAGACGTTGTTCTCCATATAAGATACGCCCTTGCCCTTTACTGTCTTGAGGATTATGCATGAAGGCATGCCCTTAACCTCTCTTGCGTTTGTGAGAGCGGCTTCGATTGCCTCAAAATTGTTTCCGTCAATAACCTGAACGTCAAAGCCGAACGATGAGAACTTGGAGTCTATCGGAAGGGGGCCTGCGACCTCCTCGATTGTACCGTCAATCTGAAGTCCGTTCCAGTCAACGATAACAACAAGGTTATCAAGCTTCTTGTGAGAAGCGAACATAGCTGCCTCCCAAACCTGACCCTCGTCAATCTCGCCGTCACCGAGAAGTGTGTAAACTCTGTAGGACTTGTTGTCAATCTTGCCGGCAAGAGCCATACCGACGGCCGCGCTTATTCCCTGGCCGAGAGAACCGGAGGACATATCAACACCGGGAGTTCCCTTCATATCGGGATGACCCTGGAGCATTGCGCCGATGTGGCGAAGCTTTTTAATCTCCTCTTTTGGGAAAAAGCCTTTTTCTGCGAGAATGCCGTAGTAGCCGGGTGCACAGTGACCTTTTGAGAGAACAAATCTGTCTCTGTTCGGATCCTTAGGATTTTTGGGGTCGACGTTCATCTCCTTGCAGTAGAGATATGTGAAAATCTCTGCAGATGAAAGCGATCCGCCCGGATGTCCGGATTTAGCCGAGTAAACTCCCTCGATTATATCCATTCTGACCTTTGTAGCCATTATCTCGAGCTGCTTCTTTTCTGATGGTGTCATTGAAAAGCCTCCTGATATATTAAAATAAAATTCTTTTCGAGAATATTTCGGCTGAACCTAATCATTCATATTCAACCTCATACATTATATGACTTGATAAAGTAAAAATCAACATTGCCGCCGCTTTTTGTCTTTTTGAAAGATAAATCGCCTTTTTAATGCTTTTATTTAGTCAAAATTCTAAACAAAACAAAAAAGAGACGGCTCGTAACGAACCGTCCCTTAGGATTAGCGTGATATCACTATAGGTTTTTAGTCCCTTTGGGAATTAATACATTCCCATGCCGCCCATGTCGCCGCCTGCCTGTGCAGCCGGAGCCTTCGGCTCTGGGATATCGGCAACGAGTGACTCTGTTGTGAGAACAGTGCTTGCTACTGATGCGGCATTCTGGAGAGCAGAACGTGTAACCTTTGCCGGGTCAACAATTCCGAGCTCAATCATATCGCCGTAAACGCCTGTGAGAGCGTTGTAGCCGTAGCCGACCTGTGCCTTTGTCTTGAGCTTATCAACGATGACGCTGCCCTCGATGCCTGCGTTAGCGGCAATCTGACGAACAGGCTCTTCAAGGCTCTTAAGAACGATCTGAGCACCTGTCTTCTCGTCGCCGTCGAGAGTTTCAACATAAGCCTTTACAGCGGGGATAACATCGATGAGAGCTGTTCCGCCACCTGCTACGATGCCTTCCTCAACAGCTGCCTTTGTAGCTGCGAGAGCGTCTTCAATTCTGAGCTTCTTCTCCTTCATCTCGACCTCTGTTGCTGCGCCGGCCTTGATAACAGCTACGCCGCCAGCGAGCTTTGCAAGTCTCTCCTGGAGCTTGTCTCTGTCGAACTCGGATGTTGTTGTCTCAATCTGAGCTCTGATCTGACCGACTCTTGCCTTGATAGCGTCTTTATCGCCAGCACCGTCGATGATGATGGTGTTGTCCTTGTCAATCTTAATCTGGCGTGCACGGCCAAGTTGATCGATTGTTGTATCCTTGAGCTCAAGGCCGAGGTCTGATGTAATAACCTGACCGCCTGTGAGAGTTGCGATATCAACGAGCATCTCTTTTCTTCTGTCGCCGAATGCCGGAGCCTTAATACCGACAACTGTGAATGTACCTCTCAACTTATTGAGAATGAGAGTTGTGAGAGCCTCGCCCTCGATGTCCTCAGCGATGATGAGGAGCTTTCTGCCTGACTGAACGATCTGCTCGAGAAGCGGAAGAATATCCTGAATTGAAGAAATCTTCTTGTCTGTGATGAGAATGTAAGGATCGTCAAGCTCTGCAACCATCTTGTCGGAGTCTGTTACCATGTAGGGGCTGATGTAGCCACGGTCGAACTGCATACCCTCGACAACCTCGCTGTAAGTCTCGGCTGTTGTCTTGTTCTCCTCAACTGTGATGATACCGTCAGCTGTAACCTTCTCCATTGCGTCTGCGATGAGATCACCGATCTCGTCGGAAGCTGAAGAAACGGCTGCAACTCTTGCGATATCCTTAGAGCTCTGAACCTTCTTGGCGTTATTCTTAACTGCCTCAAGAGCAACCTCTGTTGCGCCCTGAATACCTTTTCTCAAAACCATCGGATTTGCGCCTGCTGTAACGTTTTTCATGCCCTCGCGAATGAGTGCCTGAGCGAGAAGAGTAGCAGTTGTTGTACCGTCGCCTGCGATGTCGTTTGTCTTTGTAGCAACCTCGCGAACGAGCTGTGCGCCCATGTTCTCAAAGGGGTTCTCAAGCTCAACCTCTTTAGCGATTGTAACACCGTCGTTTGTGATGAGCGGAGCGCCGTACTTCTTCTCGAGAACTACGTTTCTGCCCTTGGGTCCGAGTGTGATTTTAACTGTATCCGATAATTTATTGATTCCCTCGAGCAAAGCCTTTCTTGCTTCCTCGCCGTAAAGTAACTGCTTAGCCATAATTTATTTCACCTATCCTTATAGTCTTAACTTATAATCTTATTCAACGATTGCGAGAATATCGCTCTGGCGAACGATTGTGTAAGTGTCGCCGTCAATCTTTATTTCTGTTCCGGAGTACTTGGCTGTGATAACCTTGTCGCCCTCTTTGATGTACATTTTAATCTCGTGATCGTCCACAAATCCGCCGGGGCCGACTGCAACTACTTTAGAAAATACGGGTTTCTCCTGAGCTGATGCTGTGAGGATGATACCGCCCTTTGTGGTTTCTTCTGCTTCTTCCGCCTTGAGAAGAACTCTGTCGAGTAAAGGCTTAACTGTCATATTCATTATCCTTTCTTTTCGGCAAAAGTCAAAATCCTCACCACAGGTCATTCCATTTAACCCACGGTTTTTGTGGGATTTTGATTTAAGCTGTTAATAACTGATTTTTTCTTTAGCACTCTATTTCCCTGAGTGCTAAGATTATTATAGTGATTTGGTCAAGAAAAGTCAATAGCTTTTCTTAACTTTAACAAATACTTAATATTTAAGAATTAATAATGATGTTCTAACTGCCTTATTCGCTTTTATTTTTCTTTATTGAAAGCATAACACTTTTCTGCTTGTTGGGTATTATTAATTTTGTTTTCTTTATCTTTCTTAGCGTGAGCAATCCGTCAATGAAAATGCCCGGCTTCGCCGTATTTTCATTGACTTGCCTTTTATGTTTTGTTTGATTATTTGATTATATCTTCTCTATTTTTCTTTATGTGATTAAATCGGCTTTCGCCGTAGGTTACGGTCGCTTCGCTCCCTAAAAGCACTTCGTGCTTTTGACCTACTGCTTAAGCCTACCTCCTTTTTATTCGGCACTTCGTGCCTCTTTGTCTCACACAACCTATAATTATTATTTATTAATTATTAATTATTCGTGGGCTCCGCCCACACCCGTTCGCTTTTTGTAAAAAGCGAAACCAAAAACTTTTATTTTGCTTTGCTTTCTTTATTTCTGCTTTGCGTAAAAAAAGGCGGCTAAATTGCCGCCTTTCTCACTATTTAAGCAAATGTCTCTGAATCAGGATTGCAAATCGCAATATATGTCTTTCCGCTGTTTATAAGCAGCTCGTTTCCGTCCGTATCATATATCTTTATCTTGCTGTAATCTCCGTCCTTGCTCCACTTAATCTCCTGTACGCTTCCGCCTGTCATCAGGTAGCCCTTTGCGTCCTTCTGATTGACGTCTATCTGGCGTCTTCCCGATGTATCGTTCGGAAGATATCCGATCTCAGTCTCGAGGAAGAGCACGTTTGTGAAGTTGAGCTGTTCTTCTGTTCTTCCGTCTACATGCGGATTTCCCGAGAACTCTTTATAATAGACGTCCTTTTCCGAATCGTACTTAAAGGTTGAGTAATATTCGTCGCAGAATGTAACAGTTGCCTCGTTGCAATCGTTTCCGTTTGCTTTAATCTTCTCGGGGCTGAACTGGAACAGGGTATCTGTATAGCCCTCTTTGAGGTCTGTTCTCACGTTATTCTCTGTCAAAGCGGAATAGAGCTTTGTTCCGTAGAAAACGGATGTATGCTCGAGAGCGTATCCCTCGTCGAGTCTCTCCTGATCTCTGTCGAAGAGGTCGTAAGTATAGTAGTTACCGTCAAGTCTGTCTATATCGAGGTTATTTACCGTATCTGTTGCAACTGTCGGGTCGATGCCCCAATGGATATAGACGGAATCCATACCGACTGCCAAAAGCGGATAATAATATCTGCACGATCTTATCGAACACATATCGGGCACCTGAGTTATATCGCCGTAAACCGCCATAAGTCTGGTGATATCTCCCTCAACGGGAATCTCGTAGATTAAATCTGCTGCGCTTATTCCGTACTGTGGAAGTGATGCCAGAGCGTTATTAACCATTACGGCAACGCTTCTCTTTCCCTTTGCCTCGTCCGTGAGGGTATCTTCACCCGTGATGAGGTTTGTTTTCTCGTTCGGATTTATAGCGCCGTTCTCCTTTACGTTCGAGAACGGAGTAGCCGTCGGCTCAGGTGTTGCGGTCGGTTCGGGAGTCGCCGTCGGTTCTGCCGTCACGGTTGCCTCGGGAGTAGCCGATGCCACAGCCTCGTCCTCAGATCCTTCAGAGCAAGCCGACATAGTGAGCGCCATACCGATAACGGTCACGAGCGCGAGAATTCTTCTTACGGTTTTTCTTTTCAAAAATATCACCTAACCTTTTAAATTTCGGTACGAAATTGTATCTTATGTTGATAATCATAGCACAGCATTTGACTCTTTTCAACAAAAAAATTATTCCGTTTTATCAAAAAATAAGTTTTTTTGGATAACCCTCGGATAATTAATAATTTAAAATTAATAATTAATAATGAAGTTAAAACAGTCTTATTCGTTTTAATTTTTCTTCACTGAAAACATAACGCTTTTCTGCTTGTTGGGTATTATTGATTTTGTTTTCTCTATGTGATTAAGTCGGCTTACGCCGTAGGTTACGGTCGCTCCGCTCCCTAAAAGCACTTTCGTGCTTTTGACCTACTGCTTAAGCTTACACTTTTTTATTTGATGAATATTACAGTTTTTGTTTTCTTTATCTTTCTTTGTGTGAATAATCCGTCAATGAAAATGCCCGGCTTCGCCGTATTTTCATTGACTTGCTTTTACATATGTTTTGTTAGATTATGTAATTTTCTGTTCGTTATTGTTTTTAGTGTGATTAATTCGGCTTGCACAGTCAACTACGGTCGCTCCGCTCCCTAAAAGCACT
>CAVFCW010000016.1:0-42384 GCA_963621245.1 uncultured Prevotella sp.
ATTTAGTTTGTTGTCGTCTCCTGACGACTTAGAAATAATACCACTTTGCAAAAGAAAAGTCAACACTTTTTTAAAAAATATTTTTTAATTTATTTTTCTCGCTTTATAAACCGAATTCTCCCGGCAAAAATCTCGGACAGACATTATCAGTTGTCGTTATAACGGAAGCCGCAAGCCTTGAGCCAATCTCGCAAGCCTCGGAAAGATTTTTGCCGTAGGTGAGTGCAGCCGAAACTCCCGCAAAGAACGAGTCTCCCGCCCCCGTGGTATCTCTCACGTCAACTTTTTTCGCGCGGGAATATCCGCTTGAGCCAAACTTATCAGCCCAAACCGCTCCATTTTCGCCCATAGTGACAACCATGCTGTTTAAGTCTGCATTCTTCACGTTCTCTTTGAGCTTTTTGAGAATTTCTTCCGTGCTTAAATTTTCAAAGTTATCGAAAAAGAGCATCTCTGCCTCATGAATATTGCAGACAAAGCAGTCTATCTTCCTTAAAAAGTCTCTTCTTTCGGCGGCAATGCTTATATTTGAGACGGGGCAATATATTTTTTTATTGTACTTCTCGGCATAGTAAAAAAGCTTTTTGGCAATTTCCTTTTCAATGTCCATCTCGAAAACTATGCTGTCCGAGTTGCTGAAAATCTCGTCGCCCTTTTCGTCCAGAATATCGCATATCGGCATAAGATCGGGCCTTTTGGATATAGATGCGGTGACATCTCCGCCGTTATCGAAAACGGCAAGCCAAGTGCCCATTCCGTCCCTTTTTGCACGCATATACTCCGTGTTCACCTTGTGGCGGCCAAGCTTCAAAATAACGTCCGTTCCTATTCCGCTGTCATCGACAAGGCTTACAAGTGTAGGTCTTAATTCGAGGTTGGCAATATCCTCCGCGATATTTCTGCACACTCCGCCGTGCACTTGTGTTATGTTTCCCGCATTTCTTCCGCCGGGAATATACTGCGATATGGGAAATCCTTTTATATCGACAAAAACCGCTCCGACAACGACAATTCCGTTTTTATTAACCGCCATAAATAACCTCAAAAAGAAACAATGTTTTTATTTACACCCATTGTAACAGCTTTTTCGCAAAAACAAAAGAGGACGCTCAAAAAAGCGTCCTCAAAATTATTCGTTTTTTGTATCAGTCTTTCTTGTAGAGATACTTATCGACCTTTTCTTTCATTTCCTCGGGAATTTCTCTCTTCTCGGGGAACACAACTGAATTAACAAGGTGATCCGTGTAAGCCACCACGTGCTCTGTCGTGTGTGCGAGTGACTCTGCCGAGAGGAAATCGATAATATCGTAACGGCAGTGGATGAATGCTCCGCCGTCACGACTGAATCTCATGAAGTTTATGCTTGGAATTCCGTTGTCTGCAAAAGGAATGCAGTCGGAAGAATAAATATCCTGCTTAACTTCTACATCATAGCCGTTAGCCTTCATGTAAGCGTCGGTGTAGTTTGTGAACTCCTTGCTGCCCAAAACTGCGGAAACTTCAGAACCCAAAACGCAACCGCCAACATCGGTATTTACCATAAAGATGACGTTCTTAAGCTCCTCGGCGTGGTCACGGCAATAAGCCTTTGAGCCTTCAAGTCCGATTTCCTCGGAGCCGTACCAGCAGAAACGAACTGTTCTCTTGGGCGGATTTTCCTTGAAGTGGCGAAGCGTCTCCATGTGAATAACGGAGCCGGCGCCGTTATCGTAAACGCCTGTTGAGAACGGAACGGAGTCCATGTGAGAGCCGAAAACGATAACCTCATTGGGATATTTTGATCCTTTAATCTCAGCTACGACATTTCTTGATTCAAGTGTGACATCGTGGTTGAGAGTTGTCATTCTCACTTTAGTCGCCTTGTTTTTGATAATATCGAATGCGTCGGTTGCACGCATATTCACTGCGGGAAGTCTTCCGCACTCACGGAGCTTTGCTCTTATTGTTCTTGTGAAAAGGTCTGAATCGTCCTCTTTTTCGAGAAGTGTTCCTGAATAGGAAACAATACCCGCAACTCCCGCCTCGCAAAGCTTTTTGTAAAGCGGATATCTCAAATAGCCGTTGAACATAACGATTTTTCCCTTGGCATTTTTAAGAGCAACATCACCGCCGTTCTCAACATAGAGAAAATCGGCTTCGAGGTTCTCGACATTTGCGGCTCCCTTGTAGCAGGTTACGGTGTATGACTTGTGATACGGCTCGATAACCTCAAACTCCGCTTTCTCGATTTCTGCATCCCAGATTTCGAACGGCTCGATTTTAGCCTCGATACCCATGCTCTCCACTTCGCTCTTGATTATCTCTGCGGCTTCAAGCTCTTCTTTTGAGCCCGCCGTGCGGATAAATCCTATTCTCTTTAAGAGATCAAATTCTCTCTCTCCCGAAATTGACATTTGTTTTTCCTCCCATTTATGTGTTAATATCCAAAGCGATTTGACGCTTTTTTGCTTAATCCGTCAGCTTTACAGCCGAAACGCATCGGTCAAGATTCCCAAAATCCTTTTTGACGCGAACATCACCGAATCCGTTCTCCCAAAAAAGCTCTTTAACGGCATCCGCCTGAGTTTCTCCGATTTCAAGGGCGATAAACCCGCCGATTTTGACGGTTTTCTTCCAGTCGGAAATTATTCTGCGGTAAAATTTCAAGCCGTCTCCTCCGTCCGTGAGTGCCTCTCTCGGCTCCTTTTGAACCTCGGCTTGAAGCGAGCTCATCTCGCTTTCGCTTATGTACGGCGGATTTGCCGTCAAAAAGTCAAGATTATTATATTTCGCAAGAGTTTCGTCCGAGAACACGTCTCCTCTTGTTTCTTTTACTCTGCCCAAACCGTAAAGCTTTATATTCTCTTTAAGGCAATCAAACGGCACATCAAAAAGCTCGAGTGCTTCCATGCTTATATTTTCGTTTTCCCTTGCTATTCCAAGTGCGACGCAGCCCGTTCCCGAACAAAGGTCAATGCCGTGAACCGACTTGTCGTTATATATTGTTTTAATTCTCTCAAGACTTTCGTCCACAAGAACTTCCGTATCTTCCCTCGGGCACAGAACTCCGTCTCTCACCTTTAGTTTTATATCACGAAAATACCAGTAACCCAAAATGTACTGCAAGGGATAAAAAGCCTTTCTCTTTTTTACAGCCTCTTTGAAAGCGGTTTCTTCGGATTCGCTTACTTCTCTGTCGCCGTGAATGTAAATATCGTTTCTGTCGGCGTGTAAAAATTCTTCGGCAAGGCAAAGTGCGTCAAACTGGGGCGAATCGGTTTCTTTAAGCTCCTTTTTGGCAAACAGATAAAGCTCCTTGAGTTTTGCCATCAGAGAAGATCCTCTCCGTTCTCGGGAATTACGGCTTTAATTGCCTCAATTCCTACTCTAATCATATCGTCGTCGGGTTCCTGTGTTGTCAGTTTCTGAAGCCACTTTCCCGGTGCGGCAACAATTCTCGTGAAAATATTGTTGTGCGTGCCGCAATATTTTATGAGCTCGTATCCGAATCCCATAACAAGCGGCAAGGTGAGTATTTTTACTGCGGTGCGAAGAGCGGGGTTTTGAATCTTGATAAAGAATCCTATGAAAATGCCGACAATTATCATGAGAACCATAAAGCTCGTTCCGCATCTTGGATGAAGTCTTTTCTGCTTTCTTACGTTCTCAACCGTGAGTTCAAGTTCGTTTTCGTAGCAGAAAATACACTTGTGCTCTGCGCCGTGGAACATGAACACTCGGTGAATATCGGGAATTTTCGATATGATAAAAATATAAAGCACGAAGACAAACAATTTTAAAATGCCCTCAAAAACGGATCTCAACGGCTCAATGCCATCGCCGGCCAATTTTTTAATGCAGTTAAAAAGCAGTGTGGGCACAAGCATGAACAAAACAACGGCAAGTGCCACGCCGAGAACCGAACCTACTCCAACGATTATTCCCGTGAGCTTGTCGCCGAGTTTATCGTTTAACCACTTGTCAAAGCCCGTCAGCTCCTCGTCGTCATCGAGCCCCGCCTTTTCCGCCGAGAGATTCATTGCACGCGAACCGAGGCGCAAGCTGTCGATAAAGCTGAAAACTCCGCGTATTATCGGCAGAGAACATATCTTGTATTTCTTCGTGAAATACTCCATTTCAATATCTTCCGTAGAGATATTTCCGTCTTTTCCGAGAAAGGCGCACGTCGTTCTGAACGGGCCTCTCATCATAATTCCCTCGAGTAAAGCCTCGCCGCCTATCGATGTTATTCTGCTCATTATCAGATTCCTCCGCAAAAGGCTTCGGGATTTCCCCAAAGTCCTGTTTATTTTATAATTTCAAATTTGTGTGTCGAGTGTAAGGCTGTTTGGAGATTTAACCGTCGGCAACGATACAGTCACCTCGGTGCCCTCTCCCTCACGGCTTTTGACCGTGAGACTTCCGCCGTGCAAATTAACTATCTCGTCGGCAACGGCAAGACCTATGCCCGAGCCTTTAATCTGCAAATTTGCCTTGTAGAATTTTTTCTTGACGTTCGGCAAATGCTCTGCGGGTATTCCAATTCCGGTATCTCTCACGGTGACGCAAGCCATATTGTCTTTCTCAAAAGCCGTTACGGTAACGCTGTCGCCCTCTTCGCTGTATTTTATCGCGTTGTCGATTATGTTGATGAAAACCTGTCGCATGCGGTTCGCATCGCAAATAACGGGCGTAATGTAGCCGTCATCGGAAAAACTCAGCTTTTTGTTCTCGTTTTTCGCCCTTTCGGTGAACATAAAGTAAACCTCGTCAAGCTCCGCAATTATGTCGGTTTTCTGCAAGATAAGCTTCATTCTGCCTGTTTCGAGCCTCGAGAAATCGAGAAGTTCGTCAACAAGTCCCGTAAGGCGCTGAGATTCTTTCACAATAATATTCATTCCGCGCTTGACGGTTTCGGGGCTGTTGGAAGTGCCGTCCAGCGTTTCCGCCCAACCCGTAATCGCCGTTAGCGGCGTTCTTAGCTCATGAGAAATGGAAGAGATGAAGTCGTTCTTCATTTTTTCGGTTGTTCCGAGCTCCGCCGCCATTTCGTTTATCGCGTCGGTCAGGTTTCCGATTTCATCGTTTCTCTCTTTCTCGATTCTCACTTCAAAGTTTCCGTCGGCAATAGTCTTTGCACTCGCCGTAACCTTTTCTATCGGCACGACTATCGAACGGATAAAGTATAACCCCATCATAGCGATTAACGCAACTATCAAAAATCCCGCAAAGATTAAAATAAACACGAGGTTGGCTGTCGCTTTGTCTGCGCCCGCTGTTGACGAGACATACCTCACGGCACCGATAAGCTTGCCGGACGATGAGTAGATTGGTCTTGTCACGGCGATAACTCTCTGAGAATCGTCCATGCCCTCAAAATATCCGTAATTTTTGTCCGATGTAAGAGCTTTGTCAAAATCTGGTATGTTATAAACATTGTCCGGCTCAAATCCCGATGAAGAAAGCAAAACTTCTCCGCCGGAAGAGACCGCCATGACCTCCATTTTTGATTTGTCGGAGAAATTCTGAATGTAGGTGCGGCTTATGTAATCAAAATCCGATTCGGTATATTCCGTGTCGTCTTTAGTCTGAAAAGAGGAGTAAATCTCTTCACTTCTGCCCAAAATAACCTGTCTTATGGAGGCGTAAAGCGAGCGGCGGTAAATCGCAGAAATCAAAGCAACGCTTACCGCAACAAAAAGAATTATTATCACGAGGTTATTAAAAAACCAACGGATAGCAATTTTGTCTTTCTTCATGCCGCGCCTCCTTTCCCTTTTTATCTTGTGGCTCTAACGTACGGAAATTATGCTTCCCATCTGTATCCGTGGCCCCAAACCGTGATTATGTGGGCAGGAACGGACGGATCATCCTCTATTTTCATTCTTATTCTTCTTATATTTACATCGACTATCTTCTCATCACCCGCATAGCTCGTGCCCCAAACATGAGTGAGAATATCCGTCCTTGAGAGCGGAATTGCGGGATTTGTGAGAAAATACTCTATTATCTGGAACTCAACCTGTGTGAGGTCTATTTTCACGCCTTTTTTCGAGAAACTTCTGTCCATGAGATTGAGAACAAAATCTCCCGAAACAATTTCCTTTGAAAAAGCATTCGCCGTGGCACCACGCACGAGCTCCACTCTTCTGTTAACAGCGTCTACTCTTGCGGTGAGCTCACTCGGAGAAAACGGCTTTGTTATGTAGTCGTCCGCGCCGACCATAAGGCCCGTGACCTTATCCATCTCCTGAGTTTTTGCCGAGAGAAGGATTATTCCTATTGTCTCGCTTAATTTTCTCAGTTCCTTGCATACTGCCAAACCGTCATGCTTTCCCGGCATCATTATATCGAGAATGACAACATCAAAGTTTCCGTTCTCTCGGTGATAAATCTCAAGTGCTTCATCGCCGCTTGAGGCTTCGGTGACCTCGTAGCCGGCTCTTCTCAAATTAATGACCTCAAACTCTCTTATGTTCTGTTCGTCCTCACAAACAAGCAGTCTTTTCATATGTTTATCCTCCCTAATCCACTGTTTCCAACGAGTATGGTATAGTGCTGTACAATGTGTTGTAAGTTTCCACATTTGCCGCATAAACAACGTCCGCACCGTCAAGCTTTGCGCTTTTAAGAAAAACATAATCGTCTTTGCGGTAGCTTCTTTTTTCGGTCAAGCTGTTCGGCGTATCTTCCTTCGGAAGATTATTCCACGTTTCTGCTGTGAATACTTTTATTTTGAAAAGTTCCGTTTCGTTTGTCACTTTTCCGTAATCGTTAAATTCGCACAAATAAAAACTTGCGGTATCCGTCTTTGAATCCCTTCGGCATCTTATAAAGTCCTTTTCGCTCTCGGGAATATCGACCGTGTAATTATCTTCTCTGTTATATATCTGAACCTTGACAACCGATGTCGCCACTCTTGCCGCAATATCAAACTTTACCCACTCGATGACATAATCGGTGGAATAAATCTTCTTTTCCTCATCGTTTTCATAAATGCAAATTGGCATCTCGATTATGCCGTCGCCGTCAACATCTCTCGATGTTAGCGCAACCTGAGGAGCACGGTAAAAATAGTTGTACGTCTCGTAAACTCCCGCAAATGAGAGCGGCGAGAGCATTTTTCCCGAAAACGGATTTATATACAAAAGCTGGGTTATCATCGAGCCGTCTGCCATAATTCCGTCCACCGTGACGCAGGTTCTTCCGTCGACGCTCTTACCGAGGCTGATTCCCGAAAAACTGCTTATGTTGTTGTAAAGAACACAGCGGTGCGTGCAGACAAGCGCGTCATTATCAAAGGAGTAAAGGTTAGCCATGGAGTTGCCCGTTTCAACGGAAGCCGCCGAAACAAGCGTTGCCACCGATACGGTAAAAATATCCTTTGCGCCGCCGTTGTCCAAGTCCATAAGCTCAATTTCCGTGTAGGAATGTCCGAGCGAGAAGCCTTTCACGGTTCCGTCTTCATAGTAATAAAGCCCGGCGGAATTGGCAAGTCCCTTGGCACTGCCCCAGCCTATTACGACATCTGTTACACCGTCACCCGTGACATCGCCGAAAAGCACTTTATCAACCTGGTTTGTGCTCGACTTAAATGTTGAGATTAAAGTCCACACGCCGCCGATTTCCGTCATAAAATTGACGGTGACAGCGCTGTCGTCGTTTCGCATCGTGAAACCGATAGCGTCCTGATAGCCGTCGCCCGTGAAATCGCACATGATAATTGCGGAACGGTAGTCGCCGTTTTGCGGATACACAAGACTCACGGATTCACTGTCCGTTCCGAGAATATTATATATGCTCTGCTGAACGGCACTCACCTTGGGAGCCGTCATTATATTATCGGAGGAAAAATCAGATTCAACGCAGCCCGAAAAGCCTAAAACAGCGGTTGCAAGAACCAAACAAAGAGAAATAAATCTCTTAAAAAAAGCGTGCATATTTTTCCTCCCTTCGAAAAATTTTCGCCTTTACAGTATATCACAAAACCGTGTTGCTGTGAAGATTCAAGCCGTTCAAAATGCAAGCTTTGCAATTTGACAAGCGCACTTTGTCGGTGTAAAATCATTTTCAAAGTTATTGTTTTATTCGGAGGAAATATGCCGAGATTTTTCGTTGACGCAGACAAGCTTAATTCAAATATTATAGAAATTGACGGCGAGAACGGCTCTCACCTCGCAAAAAGCCTAAGAGTTCGTGTGGGGGAGGAAATCACCCTTTGCGACGGCGAGGGATACGACTACCGTGCCGCCGTGACTGAAGTTGTTGGTTCGAATGTTTTTGCGAAAATACTCGAAAAAACAAAAAGCGAAACCGAGCCGAACCGCAAGGTCACGCTTTACCAGTGCATTACAAAATCCGACAAGTTCGATTTGGTAACGCAAAAGGCTGTGGAGCTGGGAGCACACGCCATCGTGCCCGTCACTAGCGAATTTTGCGTGGCAAAGCTTGACGGCAAAGAGCAGAAAAAGACCGCACGCTGGCAAAAAATCGCACTTGAAGCCGCAAAGCAGTGCGGCAGAGGAATTATTCCCGAAATAAAAAAGCCGGTAAGCTTTAAGGAAGCCGTTAAAAGTGCAGATGGCTTAAAAATTATGTGCTACGAGCACGGCGGAAAGCCTTTCACGAGCCTTATTACCGAAAGCGACAAAAACGAAGATATATCGATTTTTATAGGTTCGGAGGGCGGATTTTCCGAAAACGAGGTGTCTTTTGCGAAGGAAAACGGAGTTTTAATCGCAACTCTCGGGAAAAGAATACTGCGCACGGAAACCGCACCAATTGCCGCAATCTCCGTCATTATGGCTTTGACGGGAAACCTCGAGTAATTTTGTATTAAAGGAGCATTTGCATATTTATGGCAGACAACAAAAGCGGCAAAGTCGCACTAATAACGGGCGGATCGGGAGACATAGGCAAAGCAATTTGCACGGCATTTGCAGAAAACGGTTATTCTGTTGCCGTACATTATATGAATAACGGCGATTCCGCTCTTTCTCTCGAAAAAGAGCTCGGCGAAAAAGGTTTTTGTGCAAAGGCTTTTCGTGCCGATCTAAGGTCGGAAGAAGATATATCGTCTATGGCTGACGAAATCGAAAACACACTCGGAAACGTTTCCGTTCTCGTCAACAATGCGGGAATATCGCTCATAAAGCTGTTTGACGAAACCACGCTCACAGAGTGGAACGATATAATCGGCATAAACCTCACGGGGGCTTTTCTCACATCCAAACGTTTCGTCAAAAATATGATTCACGAAAAAAGCGGAAGCATCATTAACGTCGCCTCCATGTGGGGGCAGGTCGGCGCAAGCTGTGAGGTCGCCTACTCCGCCTCAAAGGGCGGACTTATTGCCATGACAAAGGCTCTCGCTCAGGAACTTGGCCCAAGCGGCATAAGCGTGAACTGCGTCTCTCCCGGTATGATAGATACAAAGATGAATTCTCACTTAAGTGAGGACGAAATCGAAGCCATACGCGAGGAGATTCCCACGGGAACCATAGGCACGCCGAAAGATGTTGCGGACGCTTGCCTGTTTCTCGCAAAATCGAACTTTATCACGGGTCAGGTTCTCGGCGTGAACGGCGGAATGGTTCTTTGACCGAAAACTAGGCGCAAAAAAGCTCAGCTAAACGCTGAGCTTAATTTTTATCTGTTTCTGTAGTCGTTTCTTGAGGAGCTCGATGAGCTGCGACTTCTTGAATCTCGAGAATCTCTCGATCTGTTCACTGCCGTGCTTCCTCTTGTCGTGCCTGTTCTGCTCTGTCTTGAAGATGATGAATACGAGTTTCTTGAAGAGCTTGTACCTCTTGACGATGAACCGGACGAACGCTGTGAAGATGATGTTCTCTGTGAGGAAGAAGACCTCGATGAGCCCGACTTTCTCTGAGCGTTTCTGCGCCTTGCCTCGGCTCTCTCACGCTTTACCTTTTGACCGTGCATATAGACAAGAACGAATCCTATGCAAAGTATGATAACAAGCACGAGAATGATAATAACCAAGGTCTTGAGGAATCCCAAAAATCCGCCGGATTTCTTTGTCGTTGCAGCGACACTGCTTTCTCCGCCGTCTGCCTGAGCGTCCGTGGTATCGGTGCTTGCAGTACTCGTGGTGCTGCCTGTGTTTGAGTTCTTAACGAGAACAACGCCCGAAGCGGCAAGGTCCTGCATATATTTCTCGAGATCGCTTGTGCATGCGTTAACAAAAGCTAACGCTGCGGCGTCGTAATTCTTCTGTGCAAATACCGACTCAATGTTATCATCGAGTATGGTTTGAATTTTGGACGATGTATAAAGCTGTTTAAGTCCCGCACCGGAAATACAGTAGTAGTCGTCCTCGGAGACATCCATGAGGAAAACAAGTCCGTATCCCGAGTCGCCGCCGACCTTCCAAGTGGTGAGAAGATCGTTTGTGAAACTCTCAATGTTGTAATCGCCGAGTGTGTTAAATACAGCGACAACAATCTGTGCGCCGTACTGTGCGTTGAGATACTCGCCCGTCTGAACAATCGACTGTTTTGTGGCGTCGGAAATCGCGTTGACCTCATCGTACACGTAGAAATCGCTCGAAGCTGACGGAATGGTGTAGCTTGAAGCCGCTGAGCTTGCCGAACTTGCCGTGCTCTCAGCCGAACTGTCGGAAGACTCGTCCGAAACTTCCGAAGATGAGCTTTCCTCGACCGCAGAAGTCTCGCTTGACGATTCGTCGGCAAAAGCAGTGACCGCCCCCGAAAGTCCCATAGGCACCATTACGGTGAGAGCCAACACAACCGCAACTATATTTTTAAGGATATTCCCTCTAAAAACCATGATAAAATATCTCCGCTTTTGAAAAATCTGAAAAAAATTTGCAAAATTCCGCATTTATGCATTCTTTATTTTAATAATACTTAGCTGTTATGTCAAGGAAAAATTAATTCGATTGCCGCTAAAAAAAAGAGCTTTTCTCGGTATAAAAAGCGAACGCCTCTCACTCTTTGTCTAAAAACACGCAAAAAAGCAAAAAAGAAAGCCTTTTCTCCACGAAAAAGCTTCCCTTGCATGCATCAGTTTTTGATTACTTCAGTTATCTCTCCGACAAAAACAACGTGCGGCTGCCATCCGCCCTCTTCACCGTCGGGGTACACCTTCGGATTTGCGGCATAGTACTCGCAAATATCTTTCGCAATTCCTTCCTTAGCGAACTGGTGCGCATACACCTTTCTGCAAACAAATGTAAGCTCGGCTTCCTTAAAGCTCACGCTGTCGCCCGCCTTAACGGGTGTGAGTCCGCAGTTTTGGGCTTTATCCTCGTTTCTTCCCGAGTGAGAACCCATGTAGCCGAGTGCTTTTTTATATTCCTTTCCGAAAAAGCTTACGGTAAAGCTGTCGTTTTCCTCAAGAAAATGCTCCGTAAATCTCGCCGGGTGAATATAAACCGTTACGCTTGCTCCGTCGTTTCCGGGTCTCGACCAAAGCGTTCCGAGACTTCCCCAGCCGACAGTGCACGAGCCGTAGTTATCAGGAGTTCCCGCCGAGACAAGCGCCCAGCTGTTCTTGAACATATCAAATACTTTGTAGTCATCAAGTTTAAACTGTTCCGTCATAAGTTTACCTCCGCAAATATATCAGTTTTCTCAATTTCCTCAGCTTGTTTCTCAAATAAGCATCGGAACTTTGGACAGATTTATCACAACCACCGCCGTCAAAATCAAAGCGGGAATAATTGCTATAAGCGCACAATTTCTTATAATCTTGCCGTCTGCTTTCCGTTTTGTAATCGCACAGACAATATAGGCAACGGCAAGCGCCGCCAAAAACACCATTAAATAAATCACCGCAAATGTTCCCGGCACCTTAACTACCGCAAACATTCCCATCATGCCGTAAAACGGATTCTTCATTTTACCTCCCCATTGTAAAAATAAATACAGTAAGCAATTTTATCACAAAAGTCCCGCAAACAGCCTCATGATAAGCTGTCCTATTCTCTTATGAGCTTTCTTTGGCTCCTTGTATATCTCGGTAACCTCTCTCGACTCCGCCATCGTTCTTAACATATCGTCTCTTATCTCGAGAACGGCGTCGCACTCTGCCATAAAACAGCCGTTTTCAAAGTGATGATAAAGGCTTCGGTAATCGAGATTTATCGTTCCGCAAGTTGCCATTTCATCGTCTGTCACGCACATTTTAGCATGGCAAAATCCCGGTGTCCACTCATAAATTCTAACGCCGCTCGGCGCAAGCTCGCTGTAAAACGACCTCGTCACGCTGTAAACCAGCTTTTTGTCCGGTATTCCCGGTGTGATTATTCTTATGTCCACCCCACGCTTAGCGGCTAAATTCATGGCGTGCTTCATCTCGTCCGTTATAATGAGGTACGGCGTGATAAACCAGCAGTATTTTTCCGCCTTGTTTATCATGCTTATATATACCTCCTCACCGACCTTTTCGTGGTCTATGGGAATATCGGCATAAGGCTGAATGAATCCCTCGGGCTTTTCCGCTTTGCTTGTCTGCAAAAACTCCTCAAAGCGCTCGTCCGTGTCTTGGTTGCCGTCCTTTGCGGCATTCCACATCTCGAGAAAAGCCGCCGTGAGGTTTGCAACGGCGTCACCCTCAATTCTCACGCCGGTATCCTTCCATTTGCCGTAAGGATTGGTGTAATTAAAATATTCGTCGGCTAAATTATATCCGCCCGTGTATCCGATTTTTCCGTCAATGACGGTAATTTTTCGGTGATCTCGGTTGTTTAGAAACACATTTACCATAGGCGCAAAAGGATTGAAAACACGGCATCTTATTCCTCTCGCCTGAAGCTTTTGGATGAATGTCATATTTATGAAGCCGATAGAACCCATATCGTCATAGAAAACACGGACTTCAACCCCAGCCTTAGCACGCTCGGCAAGAACGTCCTCTATTCTGCCCCATGCCTTTGCATCCTCGATTGCGTGATACTCCATAAAGATGAATTTTTCTGCTTTTTTCAAATCCTCAAGCTGACTTTCAAGGCCCTTTAGAGCATCGTCGAAATATTTAACTGCGCCACCGTCATACAAGGGATATTTTGCACTGTTTGCTATGTACCTCGCAATGCCTACGGCACGCGGATTTATTTCGCTTAGCTTATTTATGGTGTCATCGCTGTTTTTGAGCATGGGCAAAAGCCTCGTATCAATCTCCGAGTAGCGTATTTTCATCTTGTGCGTGCCGCCGTCAAGACCTATCAAAAGCGTGAGGCCTATTCCCAAAACAGGGAACGACAAGATAAGAATTATCCACGGAGTTGTCATGTTGAGCGTTGTTCTGTTCTGCCCGTAAAGCACCATGGCAAGAGCGAATGCGGTTATTCTCAACACGATATCGATTATCGACGCCCAGTTATAAAGTTTGGTTAAAAGAAGATAAAAAAATCCGAGCTGCAGCAAAATGGAAATTCCGCAAAAAAACAGTCTGCGAACTCCGTTTTGAGCGCTCTTTCGGCTCTCCAAAGTATTTGCACTCATTTAATTTCCCCGATTTTTCTAAGATACAACAGTTTGAAACAACAGTTTCTGTCTAAAACAATAATCACATTTCAGCATTACTGTAACATACTTTTATTTATGTAACAATGGCAAAGCATTAAACTTTTTGTTAACAAAAAGGAGCCTGCCTTTGCAGACTCCAAAATGCGGTAATATTCTATCAAATTAAAGCTTAGTCATATCTTCAACGGGCATGCAGAAAAGGAATGACTGAGCCTTGCTCTGAAGTCCGTGCTCTCTGTTTATTGCCTCCATGATTGCGGCACGTTTATCCTTTGAAACGATTATCGCAAGAATATCCTTGCTGTCGTCAACTTTCAGACTGTAAGCCTGTTCAAGCTCCTCAAAGCCCGTTATTCTCGATTTGATTATCGTTCCGCCCCTTGCGCCGTTTTCTTTAGCGGTCGCCATGACGTCACCCGTGGTTCCTCTGTTGCAGAGAACTATAATCATTGTGTTCTTCGTGTGCTCCACTTCTTCTCCTCCTGCCGCTTCTCTTTTTTTCTTCTCCGACTGATAGACAAGCAAATTTGCCAATATGTTGTTTATTCCCGAAATCGGCACCACGCACGCAACGCCTCTTACGCCCATGCCGCCCTGAAGATCGGAATTTATCATCTTGAACAAATTGGAAACAAGACCCGTGGTGGCAAGGCTTATCACAACGTCTTTATCTTTTGAGTCAAGACCGAGTATATCCATAATCTCGCTCGTGGCAGTTCCTCTGCCCAAGCACTGCGTGTGAAAATATATGCCCTGCTTGCCGTAATGTTTTTGTAAAACAGCTCCCTGTCCCCTCTCCACGATGGAGACAATCGCTTTGATTTTTTCCATATTATGCCTCCGTTAATCGTAGAAGAGAACCGTATCTTCGACCTTTTCCATGTGGAAATGAAGCTTGCGGATCTGGATGTTGTGGCGAACAATGCTGGAAAGTCCCATAATCTGAATGGTAACAAGCGGAGTCATTGCAATCATTGCGACAATTCCGAATGCGTCCGTCATCATGTTTCCGCCTATTGCCTGGCATGCGCCCTGAGCGAAAGGCAATAGGAACGTAGCCGTCATGGGGCCGCTGGCAACTCCGCCGGAGTCAAATGCAATACCGGTGAAGATGTTCGGCACGAAAAAGCTAAGTCCAAGAGCAATCGCATAGCCGGGAATTAAAAGAAGGAAAATGTTCATTCCCGTTAGCATACGAACCATAGAGAGTCCGACGGACACGCACACGCCGACGGAAAGGGCAATTCCCATAGCTTTAGCCGAAATTGCACCGTTCGAGACCTCCTCAACCTGTTTTTGCAGAACCGCAACCGCCGGCTCAGCCTTGACGATGAAAAAGCCGATTAGCATGCCGATCGGCACCAAAAGCCATTTTTTCGATCCCGCCGCAATCGCCGCACCGATAGTCTGACCGGCTGGCATAAAGCCGACATTTACACCGCAAAGGAACATAACAAGTCCGATATAGGTGTAGATAAATCCGAGAGAAATCTTGATGAGCTCGTTTGAAGTATATTTTTTCGTGATGAGCGCAAACACCACGAAAACCGCCACAAGCGGCAATATGGCGATTGCAACCTCCTCAAAGTAAGTTGGGAACGCACGCAGAAAGCACCACGCAACATCCGCACTTGTAGAAACTGACGGCACGGAGCTTAAGCTGACATCAACCGTCTGCGGCTTGTAAACTATACTTAAAATGAGCACCGAGAGAATTGGGCCGATGGAACAAAGCGAGACAAGACCGAAGCTGTCGCTTGCGCTGTTCTTGTCGCTGCGGCTCGATGCAATACCGAGGCCGAGTGCCATAATGAACGGAACGGTTATCGGGCCCGTAGTAACTCCGCCGGAATCAAATGACACGGGAACAAAGTTGTTTGGTGCGATAAACGCCAAAGCGAACACGGCAAAATAAAACACGAGCAAAAGTCTGCGAAGGGGTATGCCCTTGCGGATTCTTAAGGTTGCGACAACAAGGAAAAATCCCACGCCGACCGCAACAGTCCAAATGAGAACCTGAGTGTTGATTGCGGAAACCTGATTTGCAAGAACCTGTAAATCGGGTTCAGCAACCGTGGCAAGCATTCCCAAGAGGAAAAATGCCACTGCGGGAATAATAAATTTCTTCTTTTGGCTGAGAACCGAGCCGACGCCCTCGCCAAGCGGCGTCATAGCCATATCGACTCCCATGGTGAACAGACCCATTCCCGCCACGAGGAGCACCGCACCGAAAAGGAACAGTATCAGCGTGCCCGGTTCAAGGGGAGCAAGCGTAACGGACAGCACAAAAACGATGACGGTTATCGGCAAAACAGCCGCCATGGATTCGCCCGT
Source organism: uncultured Prevotella sp. (assembly GCA_963621245.1). Lineage (GTDB taxonomy): Bacteria > Bacillota > Clostridia > Oscillospirales > Acutalibacteraceae > SIG603. The sequence goes on from CAVFCW010000016.1 coordinate 15,825, forward strand.
TTTCTCTTTAAGCGTACTTAGAAAATGCAAACAAAGCTCTCCTTTCTTTTTTCTTTCTTTCCTTTATGCGCTTTAGGTATATACCGATAAATATATATCGACAAATCACACTATCTATGCATTTTAACCGATAGAATGTATACAAAAGCACAACATCTATTACATTATTAGTATAACAAAATATCCCTTTCAAGGCAATAAAAGCATTGTTACAAAAAAGTAAACATTTAGTCTTTCTGTTTAAACAGACAAATTTCAATCAAAAGAGAGAATTTTCACCCGTTTTTTTGTTTTTGCATATTCAGCCGCACAAGATCATCGCTTTATGCGCACAAAAAACCGTCACGGTTTAGCCGTGGCGGTTCTTCTCTAAAATTATTTGTTTGTGTCTTTTTTGCCGAAATATTTAATCTTCTCTTCATCGGGAGAGTTCTGCACGAAGTCGATGTACTGCTTGGTGTCGGCATTCAAAAGAACGTTGTATTTCTTTGCGTAAAGTCCCGCAAATACAAGAAGTACTGCCGCCATGGCGCAAACTCGGACAATCTTCCACTTGTTTATTCGCTTTTTTTCTTTCTCATCGGTCTTTGTTCGAAGATTTTTAATTTTCTCCGAGATTATATGAGCCGTTCTCGAATATCCCCTCACGGCGCACGGAATAAGCACGATGAAGAACATAAGAGCATATCTCGCCTTAGCTTCCCAGACAAGATAGAAAAGGAATCCGCCGACAAAAATCATCGGAAAAATCAGCTTTTCTGTGCGCTTGAAGTCCTCCGTAAGAATATAAAGCAAAGAGCCGAAATAGACGAGGAACATCTCGGCGTTCAAATAGGGCAAAATTGCCTTTTGAGACGGATAAGAGAGCATTTGTTTCATCCACTCGGGAACATCCAAGTACGAGCCGCTTCTCACCGTTGCAAAGCACTGGAAAGTCGGGTTTGCCCAAGTTGAGAGTATTTTCTTTGTGAAGAATTCGACCGCATAGTCGGGGTTAGCGGCAAAGTTCGAGAGAGAATTTTCTATACTCTCTTTAACCACAGCCGAATGCTTAACGGCGTCGCCGCCGCACTCGAAGTAACTTTTAACGCTGTAACTGTTCCACCAGCCGGGAGCAAGGTCTCCGTCCTGCAATCCCATGGCAACCCACGCAAGCGAGGTTATCGGCTTGTTAAGCTCGCAGCCCGTCATGCTTCTCACGATGAATGCAATGCCAAGGGACTGAGCCTCATAAGCGACTATAAGCACGACAATTAAAATCAAAGCTCTTTTCCAAGATTTAAAAACATTGATTGCCGCCGCAAAGAGCATTGCAAGAAAATAAATGAGCATATTGCTCTTGAACGCAACTCCCAAGGCAATGCAGACGCCGCTCGCCACGGCGTTTCCCCATTTTCCGCCGTTGAAGAATTTTATCTCGTGTTTCACTGCTACAAGCGCAAACGCAACTCCCGTCAGGTTTCCGTAAACCATCATGGAATAGAACGTGAACGGCAAGAACACCAAGCCGAACAGCAATATGAGGAGCTGACCCATTCTGCCGACGCCGAAAAGCTCTGCCGTTTCCGAGAGTGCTTTAAACGCGACAGCTACCGACACCGCCACTATAAGCTCGATAACGATGTAGTTAAATTTTCCGAAAATTACTGCGATAACATAAGAGAAGAGGAAAAAGCCCCAGTTGTTCGGGTACTCGTCCATGTAGGCAAGCGGAGCGAAAGACTCGTAATTACCCTCCATTACCTGCTTTACAGCCAACTGAACAGCATATTCGTCAACGCCGGGAATAAACTGCGTGCAAAGCGCCCAAGTGGACGAGAGAACCAGTATCGCAATGACGAGTGCCGTCTTGCAGTTGCCGAATATTTTATCGTCCTCGAGCTTACGGCATATCATGCGGTAAGCTCCGCTTTTAACCGCAAGCACGGCAAGCAGAACCGAAAGGAGAATGAACACCACATGAAGCTTGACGGAATCGGCAATATAAGCCGTGTGCTCCCAGTTTATCAAAACCGCAGTGCTTGCCGCATTGTATGCGCAAAGAAGCGTTATGATAAATATGAAACTGCCGATTATCAAAAATCGGTATATACTCTTAACTGCCGAAACTGCTTTACTCATTTTTCACTCTCAATCTTTTTCAAAATAAATGCAGAAGTCACCGCTTTGAACGGATGTCTTCTGCATTTCTATTATGCTTTCTCGGGTTTGTAGGTTGTGACTATCGAAGCCACCTTGTCACGGATATCCTCCGTGTTCTCGTAAGCCGACACGGACAACGAACCGAGCTGAGTCAAAAATTCGTCCGTATCAAACGGAATGGGACAACCGATGTGAATAAGTTTGTTTTGGGTTTTCTTTAAGCCCTCTTCAGCCATGAGCTTTTCCTCGAAAAGCTTTTCGCCTGGGCGCAATCCCGTGTAAACTATCTTGATGTCGCCGTCGGGTTCGTGACCCGAAAGTCTTATGAGGTTTCTTGCCAAAGTGTCTATCTTGACGGGCTCACCCATATCAAGGACAAATATCTCGCCGCCCTTTGCGTAAGTTCCCGCCTGAAGAACAAGCGAAACCGCCTCGGGAATGGTCATAAAGTAGCGGATAATGTTCGGATGCGTTACCGTTACGGGGCCGCCGAACTCAATCTGCTTTTTGAAAAGCGGAATAACCGAGCCGTTACTGCCGAGAACGTTGCCAAATCTGACTGCGACAAAATCTGTCTTTGCATTTTTCAGTCTCTCGGAAAGGCCTTCGCTCTCCTCAAGGCGTGCCCAGTTTAAGAACATGGGAAGAAGCTTGTCCGCCTCGCCTCTTTTCACGAGGGAGTCAAAGCTCTGAATTACCATTTCGCAAAGGCGTTTGCTTGCGCCCATTATGTTTGTTGGGTTGACCGCCTTGTCGGTGCTGATGAGGACAAATCTCTCACAGCCCGTGAGTGCGGCACAAAGAGCCGTGTTGTACGTGCCCATTACGTTGTTCTTAATGGACTCGCACGGTGAATCCTCCATGAGCGGAACGTGCTTGTGAGCCGCCGCATGGTAGATAATCTGCGGATGATATTTCTCCATGAGATCCAAGAGTTTTCCGCCGTCTCTCACCGAGCCGATAATCGTCTCAAGGTGAAGATTGGGATATTTTCTCTTGAGCTCAAGCTGAATGGAATATGCGTTGTTTTCGTAAATATCGAAAATTATGAGCGTTTTCGGCTCATGTGCCGCAATCTGACGGCAAAGCTCCGAACCGATAGATCCGCCGCCGCCCGTGACGAGAATGACTTTTCCGCGGATATAAGCGAAAATCTCGTCCATATTGACTTTAATAGGTTCTCTGCCGAGAAGATCTTCAATCTGAACATCTTTCATGTCGGCAATGGTAACCTGATCGGCAATAAGCTGGAACATTCCCGGGAGCTTTTTCATCTTACAGCCCGTTCCGCTGCATATCTCGAGAATTTCTTTCTCGGTTTTCATGCTTGCGCTGGGAATTGCATAGTAGATTTTATCTACATTAAATTTCTTAGCGTTCTCGACTATGCTCTCTCTGCCGCCCACAACGGGAATACCGTCGATGTAGCGGTTCCACTTGTTGGAGTTGTCGTCGATTATGCAGACGATTTTGTCGCCGAGAGAAGTGCTTCTTCTCACGTCACGGATAATCGCCTGACCTGCCTGACCCGCACCGATAAGCATGACGCTAGACTCTTTCGCCTTGTTCTTCTCATCGAAAGAATAGTATTTCTCGCGAAGCAAAAGAATAAAGCGGTAAGAAAAACGCACGCCGACGGTCAATGCGAACTGGAAACCCACACCGAAAACGTAGTAAGAAATGGGCATCACCTGAATGCACAGCCCCTCGAAAACGATGTAGATAAGCGCAGTTATCGCGTTTGCCGAAAGCAGTCGGCACAACTCGACAAAGCTCGCAAACCGCCAAATCGATTGGTAGAGCTTGAAAAACTGGAACACCACGGCAACTATAACGGCATAGATGAGTATGCTCTTGAAGTAGCCGCCGAGATACCACTCGGGAATTTGCGAGTATCTGCAGTCGAAGCGCATGAAAAGCGCCATGAAGTAGGAGAATACCACGGCGAAAAGGTCGTACGCCACAAGAAACGCCGTGACCAAGTGCCAGTGTCTTATTCCTCTTCTCTCGTTTGTTTTTGCCATTGATTAAATTTTCCCCTCTGTAAATAACTTCGGACAGCCTTATCCGAGATCCGCCATGCTGGCGAGGTATCCGCCCGGCTTTTTGATAAGCTCCTCAATCGTACCCGATTCGCTTATCGTGCCGTTCTCGAGAACAAGCGCTTTGTCCGCAATCCTTATTGTAGCAAGTCGGTGAGCAATAATCAATACGCTAACCTCACCTTTTAACTCATAAAGTACGTTTCTTATGGAAATTTCGCTGTCATAATCGAGTGCGCTGGTCGCCTCGTCAAGAATTATGAACCTCGGATTTCCCAAAAGTACCCTTGCCAAAATGATTCGCTGTCTCTCGCCGCCCGAAAGACGAACACCCTGATCGCCCAAGAGCGTATCGAGTCCGTCACCGAGCTTTTCCACGAAGCCCCAAGCCTGAGAGCGTTTGAGCGCGTCGATCATCTCCTCCTCGGTCACGCCGGGATGGAAACGCGAGAGATTCTCACGCACGGAAGCATTGAGAACAAGCGGATCTTGCGGAACGTAGCCGATAACTCGGCGCCAAGCGTGCATATCCTTGCCCGTCAAAACTTTTCCGTCAACGCTTATTTTTCCCTCCGTGGGATTCAAAAATCCCATGATGAGGTTTGCGGTTGTGCTCTTGCCCGCTCCGCTTCTGCCGACAAGCGCGACTATCTCGCCGAATTTAATCTCGAAGTTCAAATTGCCGAGAACGTCCTTTCCGTCGTCAAAATAAGAGAAATGAACGCCCTCAAAGCGAAGATTATCTTTAAAAGCGAGAGTTCTGCCGTCGTCGGGCTCTTCTCTTGCCTCGGTCATCTCCTCTATCGCGGTATCGAGGTCTTCAAGTGCGGGCAAATTGGACTGAATGCTCTGCACCGTGCCCTGAAATCCCGAGAAAATCGGCCAAAGTCTCGAGAAAACAATCACGAGAACGAGAAGTCTTGCCGTCTCGATGTGAATTCCGACGGACGAGAAAACGAACAGAAGCGCAATAACGAGTGCCGCCGCCACGTTGTAGACAAGTCCGGGAACGGAGTTTATCTTTGCGTACTCCGTCTGAGCCGTGGTGAATTTTTCGTTTATATCCGTAAAACGCACCTCGTGCTCTTTCTCGACGTCGTAGGATCTAATCTCCTTGACGGAGCCGAGCTGATTTAAAAGCTCCGAGTAGAAATTTCGGCTTATCTCTATCATTTCTTTGCCGAAAGCCTTGCTTTTCTTTTTGAGCGGCCAGAAAACAGCCATTAAAACCGCACCCGCCGCACAAACAAACAGCGTGATGGGCACGCTCATATAAAGAGCGATTATAAGCTGGACGACAGCGATGACTATATTCGAGAGCATACCGATTGAAGAGGATATTCCGCTTGTGACCTGACCGCAAAGCGACGTGAACAGATTTATGAGGTCGGTTCTTTTCTGCTTTGCGATGTACTGCCAGCTTGATTTTTCCATGAGCTCGTAGAGCTTTTGGCGCTGTCTTTGCGTGTAGCGGCAAAGGTAGGCGTTTTGCCTTAGCGAAATATGACGGCTAAGGAGAGCCTTAACCGTCAATAAAAAAACATATCCTCCGGCTAAAATAACCGTTCGCAAGACGGGAGAAGCAGAATTTAACACTGCCTCCGCAAAACTGCCCTGAAGCGAAGATGGAACGTCCTCCAAAAGCTCTAGCATGGGCAGAAGCACGACGATGCTTATGCCGCCCATAAGCGAAGAGAGTATATTCAGTATGAAAATCTCGATAAATCCGCGCTTGTCCTCCTTAAAGCTTGCTTTAAGTAATGTAAGCATGATTTTTTCTCAATTTTATTTCTAAAGGTATCAGTCGCAGCAGTTTTCGTCAAGAAGTCCGAGCGAAGAGAACTTCTCGATGAGTGCGTGAAGATCGTTCTTTGCGGTCTCCTCGTCGACGTCGAACTCGCCCAGAATTGCGCCGAGAAGATCCTCCTCGGAAACGGGAGTCTGCATTTTTTCCCAGACGAATGCGGAAACCTCGTTGAGAATTACCGTTCCGTCAAATTTTCCTATGTTGTCGCCTGTCGGCATTAAAATGTTCTCTCCGATAACGTTGCGAAGAGTGAATCCGTCTTTAACTTTCATTTCGGGTCTTGCCTCCTTGATTAACTCGGGATGATTAAATAATATATCGTGCACTTTTTTTGCGCTGTCCCCGTCGGGACCGCAGAAGACACGGTAAATCGGTGCTTTTCTCGAAAGCACATTGAGTACGGCGATAACGTTTGCCGCCGTCTTTGTGTCCCACATAGGCACAAAAGCCTGCTGCATGAGCACTCTTAATTTTTGTTTTGGCGTAAGCTCTCTTATCTCGAGGAACTCGTTGTCGCTTCGGTGAACGTCCAAAATCGCCTTGAGCGGCAGTTTCACGTTTCTGAAAATCTGCTCCTTGCCGTCCCACGGAACACCGCTGACGGTGAGGTTTCCGTTCTCCCACAAAATTGCGGGGCGGTCGCCGCTTATGAACTTGTAGCCGAGGGCGTCTATCCACGCATTGGCACGGGTGGATTTTCCCGTTCCGCTTTTGCCCGTGAACGCAACGGCAAAGCCGTCCGCCTCGACGCATGCGGAGTGGAAACTCACGGTGCCGTTAGCCACGCTTGCGCACTCGAGTGCTGTGCGAAGCAAAATCGATTTCATGATTTTGAGGTGTTCCTCGGACTTAATCCAAGCCGTGAGGTTTAGGTAATCGGCAGAAACGAGAAGCTTGGCAGTGTGCGAGACGTTCTCGAAAAGCCAGCCGCTTTTAAGTTCCGATACGATCAGTTCTCGGTGGGGAAGCGTTCTTTTTGCCTCGGGATTCGGCTCGTCCGCCGTAACTTTGAGCGAAATTTTCGGCAAGCAAGCCGCAGAAAACGCCGTATCCTCAGCTTTGAAGTCCTCGAATTCCTCCAAGACGAGCTCGGAATCGAGCTTAACGCCGGGAAGTAAGTATTTCATATTTCCTCTTTCATTAAGAAAGAGGCAGCGCCGAAGGGCTGCTGCCTCTTAATTTCTGGGTGTTTTATCCATTAAATTTCTGACTCTGATCTTCTTTGCAATTAGAATTATCTACTCGTCCTACTATCCATTTGCAACCAGAAGCAACGACCTGATTTTTGTAGTCGAAATCCACCTTTTCTATAACCGGTGTATTATATGTTTTTTTCATTTCTGACTTCTCCTCTCTTAGGTTGATTCATTATCTTTATAAGAACTCAGACCCGATTGGCAATTTCCGTCTTGGGTAGGAGAGGTGTGATAGTACTGAGTGCATCCTGATGCTACCACCTGATTGTTGTAGTCAAACTTTACCATCTCCGCCTTCGGAGCGCTATAAATTTTCTTCATTGTCCGTCCTCACTTTCAAATCATATATTTGCTTTTTGAGTTTTTTGTTTTTCTTAGTGCGTCAGCTGTTTTCCAGTATTACCTCATGGTCTTTACTGCAATTGTCAGTACCGACATTTCTGTAGATACATCCTCCTGACGCTACCACCTGATTGTTGTAGTCGAAATCAATCTTCTCCGCTGTCGGTGCGGAATAAACCTTCTTGTTAATCTCTTTCATATTCCGTCACCTCAATTATACTGTGTGTAAGCAGTCGAGTGCTCTGTGCAGCCATAGTACTGGCTGACCCACTGTCTGTCACAGCCGCTCGCAGCGACTACCTGTTCGGAATAATTGAATTCGACCTTTTCAACTTTAGGGGGGGTATATGTTTTTTTTGTATATTTTTCCCATCTTCATCGTCCATCTTCACTTTCAAATTATTTGTTATTTAATTTTTAAAATAACTTTTCAATCTTCTTTGTTATATTTCACGGGTTGGCTTATCATGAGTTCTGTCGCAATCAATGCCCCAAGTACTCGAAATAGCATAATAGCAACCGCTCTGTGCAACCACCTGATTCTGATAGTTAAATTCTATCTTTTCAGCCGTGGGTGTTGTATATGTTTTTTTGTATAATTTTTCCATTGCTTATCTCTGCTTTCCAAATGATATTTTTATATGTTCAATCAGGTCATTTGTGGTTCTTCGAAATAATGACATTCGGGTCCCGGATTGCTGTCGTAATATTCTTTGTGAACAGCACAACCGCTTGCAACAACCTGATTCTGATAGTTAAACTCTATCTTCTCAGCTGAAGGAGCTGTATATGTTTTTTTTGTATATTCTTTCCATCATTTTCACACTTTCAGTAAATACTTCACACTTAATTTTGACCGTCTCGTTTTTTGATTAAAAACGCAAACAGATCTTTACTGAGTATTATTTTAACATTTTTGGGGTTTGTATACAAGTACCCAAATGTATAGTTTTTGTAAAATTTTCCGCTAAACAGCCGTTTTTTCGGGTCTCGGTAATTAAAAAAGCAAAAATTTTAGCTTTCGCTTAAAACTCCCTTGTTAAAAAAGCTTCAAGCCTTGCTTAATCCTCATTTGGAACAAGGCGGTAAATTCCCTCTTTGACCATGTACTTGACCCACTCGCAGGTTTTCGGGTTTGCGTGTCCTATAGGTGCACCCGATGCGTGCTCGACAACGCAGTGCTTACAGGAACTCTTGTAAATACAGCCGTCACACTCAACAGGTGTGACAAAGTTCGTTGCAATCTCGTTTAAGTTCTTCCAAGCCTGTAAAAAGCCGAGTTCAAGCGTGTTTTGCGCCTCACACGGGAACATATTGCACGGTTTCATCATGCCGTTCCAGCCGATTGAGAACGTGCTTCTTCCAGCCGCACACTTAACGCCGCGTTCGTGCTCGGCGTTTCCGCCGACGGCGGGCAAATCCTCCTCGTCGCACTGCGGAAAAATATCTTTGCCCGTATCCTCACGCCAGGCTTTCATAATGTCGACGTAGGTCTTGAGCGAAGCGTCGTGAATTTCTCTGCCCGTGTTCTCGTTGGGGCTCATAATTCCCGAATTTATGCTGCAGGTGAAGCCTCTTTGTGTCAGATAGTGCACGAGCTCCACGCCGTCATCCATAAACTCGTTCGGTGTGATGGCAATCGTGAGCGGAATTCCCGCATCCTTAAGGGCGGTTATGTTCTCCATAACCCTGTTAAACTCACGCCTTCCCGTAACTTTCTCGTAGCCGTCGTCGCTTGCGCCGTAAACGGTTACCTGAACAACTGCGGGGCGGTTCACCTTTAAGAACTCGATCATATCCTCGTTCATGAGAATACCGTTTGAGAGAATATTAATCTGAATGCCGTAGGACTGCAAGTAGAGAAAAAGCTCCTTGAATCCGGGATAAGTGAGACACTCGCCGCCCGTCAAAGAGGCGAACATCATGCCGGCGTCGATAGCCTGTTTCATGAGGCTTTTCCACTGTTCGACCGTCAAAAGGCTTGCGCCGTTAAGCTGTTCCTTGTTTAGGTGAACGTAACACATCTTGCAGTCGAGGTTGCAAAGCGGAGTGAGCTCGAATGTTCCCTTGTTGGGAATGAGCTTTTCTCGGGACTTGAAGTCGAACCAAGAGCGAATCTCCTGATACCTGCGGTAGTCCTTAATTCCCTCGTCGTCAAGCTTTTTTAGGAGCTCGGCTAAGTTGTTCGGTAATTCGTATTTAGCTGCCATTCACTTTCTCCCGATAATCTTGTGATAAATCCGTGCGGCAAAACTTCTCGTTCTTTGGTAGAGCGGAAAGAGCTTATGCTCGGCTTTCGCCCACTTAAGCCCCCATTTTCTCGCCTTGTCGCTGTCTGTCGGAATTACCCTTTTTCCTCTTTCTATTTTTACCGCCAACCCCCACACGCAGTCCCTTGTCATGGGTGCGTCGGGGCAAATGCAGTGATCTCCAAACGTGAGAACCGTGTCGCCCTCCACCTTCCACACACGGTGCAGAACGTAGCGGTCGCCTCTGTAATCTCTGAAAAGCACGATGTCGCCGACTATCGGCTCACGCTTCAAAGGAACAATCGTGACATAATCACGCTTGATTCTTATCAGCGGAGACATACTCGTGCCGTACACCATAATTCTCATCGGAAGATAAACATCCTCCTTTGAGAGCTCGTACCAACGGTCTATTGAAAGACTGAGTCTTTTCTCGTTTGCTTCCAAATATATCGTCCTTTCAGAAACCGAAATGAGTAAGCCGATAAGCATACTCGCTTCCGTACTTGTCTTTCAGAATTCCGTACGCCCTAAGCATATTGGGCGGACGGTACTCCATGTTGTGAGAATCCGTAGCAACTGCGTCGATAAGTCTCTCTTTGAGCATACTCTCGGTAAATCTCTTCTGCCTTAAGCTTCTCGGATTTATAATCGAGCCGCAGTTCATCTGGAATTTCGCCCTTGTCTCCTCTTTGAGAAGTCTTAGCTGTCTGCGGTGAGAATAAACCGCGGGATATCTCTCAATGTGAGCAACAATCGGACGGTAGCCGTTGTTGAACAAATCTCGCACGGCTTTTTCAAAGCCCTTCCACGTTACGCTCTCGTTAAACTCCACAAGAATGAACCTCGTGCCGTTTAAGGTGGGAACTCTTCCGTCAAGCAGCATATTGAGCGTGTTGGCGGTGTAGAAAACCTCCGCACCCGGCAAAAGTTTAATCGGTATGCCCACTTCCTTGCAGATTCTCCTGAGCTTCAAAAAATGCTCTTTGAATTTTTTATAGGGAAACGGCTCAATGCCCGAGAGAAAATGCGGTGTTGCGATGATTATTCTTATTCCCTGGTCGGCACAGCACCTAAGAAGTGCCACGCTGTCCTCAATCGTCTTTGCGCCGTCATCCACTCCCCAGACAAGGTGCTGATGAATATCGACAAATCCGTTCATCGATTTTTCTTAGCTCCGATTCCCCAACGTTTTTGGGTGGGCGTATCGTACTTCTTGTAGTACTTCTTTGTGTATTTCTCCGATGTGTAGTAATACTTTCTCGAGCTTAACGCCTTAAGGTTTACGTTATTAAGAACGGTACCCAAGCACGGGCAACCCGTAGTTTCAAGCTGAGCCACAACGTCGGTTATCTCCTTGCGTCTGCCTCTCTTGTACGAGACAACCAAAAGCGAACCGTCGCAGTGCTTTGCGATGTCCAAAGCGTCTACTATCATGCCGGCAGGCGAAGTATCGATAAGCACGATGTCAAACTGCTCTCTTAGTTTCTTGATGAGAAATCCCATTCTCGGTGAGGAGAGAAGGGAAAGCGAGTTCGAAACCGTTCTTCCCACGGGAACCATGTACATTCCCTCGTAGTTTGTGTGGTAAACGGCGTCGTCCATCTTGCAAAGACCCGCAAGATACTGGGCAAGTCCCGGGGAGTTCTCCTCGGGGAAATTTATATCGTAGCGTCCGATAAGGCTCGAACGACGAAGGTCGGCGTCTATCAGACAAACTCTTTTCTTGATGTTCGCAAAAGAGCGGAACAGATTCATCGATACGTAGGATTTGCCCTCGCCCGCATATCTGCTCGTAATGAGAATAACTTTATTCTGATCTCCGCAGTAGAGGAGGTTTGTCGCAAGCGTATTGAACGCCTCGGTGCACATGTAGTCGAGTTTCGGAAAATTCCCTATATCCATATACTTAATCATCTTCTCTTGCCCTCCTTTGCGGTTTTAACCTTGCGTGTTGCGGGAATAACCGTTAGTGTGGGAACGCCGGCATACTTTGCCACGTCCTCGGAGGATCTCGGCCTGTCGTCGAGAAGCAAGAATATAGTGACTATAACGACGGACATCATGGCTCCTGCCACAAAGCCGAGGAAGATATAATAGAACGGGCCGTTTGCAATGGAGTTTTTCGGCACGGTTGCGGTCGAGAAAATGCTCGGATCCAAAGTCTGCATGTTTTTCTCGATAAATTCCTTTGCGGCGTCGGCGTAAGCGTTTGCTATGTCTGCCGCCTTCTGTGGGTCACTGCATCTGATGTTGATGTAAACAATTCTCGTGTCATTCGGAACGGAAACCGAAAGCATAGACTGCAGCTGAGAATTTGTGTAGTCAAGATCGAGCGCTTTTCTCACGGCATCGTGAATTTCCCAAGTTTTGAAAACCTCGGTGTAGTCGTTCGCAAGCGTTGCGCCGACTGTGAGGTCGCTCTGCGTGATAGACGTGCCGTCCGTGTGATTTTCGACTACATAAAGCTTACTCGTTGCCGAATAAAGCGGGCCGGTAAAAAATCTTGCGTAAACGCCGCCCAAAACTGCGCCGAGAACGGCAAGTATGATTACCATCTGTAAATTTTCCACCAAGCGGTAAAAAAGCTCAAACAAATCTATCGTGTTTGTTCTTCTGTCAAGCTCGGCTCTCTTTGCGGCTTCGGCTTTTCTGTCCTTATCGACAGCCTCTTTAACCGCACGGTTCACGATTTGCTCGATAATCTCGCTGTTTTCAAGAACGTTGCCGCCGCGTGATATCGGTTCTTTTTCTGCCAATTTGCACCTCTCTGTAAAAATATTATTTGCTGTTTTAAGCCCTCTGTCTTAGGCACGGGATTGCACAAAGCATAAAATTACCCAGCCTAATTTAACTTTTAAATTATAGAGCGGTTTGCGTGCTTTGTCAAACATATATTGGCCTTGGTTTCCCTAAAACCGGTGCGAAATTCTTACTTTTTTCGTATTATTTCCGCCCGAGAAAAATAAAACGCGGACGCCGTTTGAAAGCGTCCGCAGTTTGTTTATTTTACTTTTCCGTTCACGGCAAGGCGGTTAATCTGAGTTGCGATGTAACCCGCACCGTAGCCGTTGTCGATATTAACGGTGGCAATTCCGTTTGCGCAGGAGTTAATCATCGTGAGAAGTGCCGAGAGTCCTCCAAAGCTTGCGCCGTAACCCACGCTTGTGGGAACGGCTATGACGGGACATGAGGCAAGGCCGCCGATAACGCTTGCGAGTGCGCCCTCCATACCGGCAACGGCAACAACGCAGTTTGCATCCTCGATAGCGTCAACTTTCGAGAGCAAGCGGTGAATTCCCGCCACGCCGACGTCAAAAACCCGCACAACATTCGAGCCGAAGTACTCGGCTGTCTGAGCCGCCTCCTCGGCAACGGGAATATCTGCCGTGCCCGCCGTGCAAACGGCAATTTTGCCGATGCGCTTTTTGTCGGGGTTCTCGAATTTAAGTATTCCCGATACCTCATCGTAGCAAATTTCGGGGATTACCTCTTTGACCAATTCGTACTGATGACGGCTTGCCCTTGTGCCGAAGACCTCGCCGTTTTTCTCGTACAGTCTCTTGTAAATCTGCGGCAAAAAGCTGTCGGCTTTGCCCTGACAGTAAATCACCTCGGCAAAACCCGTTCTCGCCTTTCTATCGGTATCTATTTTTGCATACGAGCCCATTTCTTCGTATTTTCCGTGTATGCTCTCAGTTATCAGGCTCTCGGCTTCATCGGCAGAAATCTCTCCGCTTTGCACTTTTTGAAGAATTTCCTTTGTATTCATAGGGTTCACCTCATTTTCCACAAAATTAATGCTTTAATTTGGTTGTATTTTCTAAGTGTTCAAAGTATAATAGTTGCAACTGATAATAAAAAGAAAGATTGGAAGTATCAATGGCTACAGAAACAAAAAGTAAATTCGAGAAAATGACTACCGAGCCTGTCGAACAGCTTGTGGCAAAGCTTGCCGTTCCGACGATAATCGGTATGCTCATCACCGCCTTTTACAACATGGCGGACACCTTCTTTGTCGGTCAAATCGGCACAAGTGCAACCGCCGCAGTCGGCGTTGCATTCTCTCTTCAGGCGCTCATTCAGGCGCTGGGATTCCTTTTCGGTCAGGGAAGCGGAAACTTCATCTCAAGAATGCTCGGCGCACAAAACGAAAAGGACGCATCCGTTATGGCATCTGTCGGCTTTTTCAGCGGAATAATCCTCGCGATAATTTTCGCCGTAATCTGCCTTATTTTCATCAATCCGATATGCATTCTTCTGGGCTCAACCGAGACCATTCTCCCCTATGCCACCGAGTATTTACGCTGGATTTTGGTTTTTTCTCCGTTCTCTGTGGGCAGCTTCATCCTCAACAATCAGATGCGTTTTCAGGGAAACGCCTCATATGCCGTTATCGGCTTGACTGTTGGCTCGATACTTAACATCGGCCTCGATCCGCTTTTCATTTTCGCTTTTAAAATGGGCACTGCGGGCGCAGCAGTTGCAACGGGACTTTCGCAGTTTGTCTCTTTCTCGATTCTCGTTTATCTCGACATTAAAAAGGCAACCGTTCCGATTTCTTTCAAGAACTTCAAGCCGAGCGGAAAAGTTTTTGCCGATGTTTTTAAGGGCGGCGTGCCGTCCTTTGCAAGGCAGAGCCTTGCAAGCGTATCCACAATCATGCTCAACACCATGGCGGGCAAATACGGCGCAGACGCCGCAATCGCCGGCATGAGCGTTGTCACGAGAATTTCCATGTTCGCATCAAGCGTTCTCATCGGATTCGGTCAGGGTTTCCAGCCCGTTTGCGGATTCAACTACGGCGCAAAGCTTTACGACCGAGTTAAAAAGGCATTTTTCTTCTGCGTCAAGTTTGCTTCGCTGTTCCTTGCCGTCGCCGGAATTGTTATGGCGATATTCGCTCCGCAGATTATCAAAGTTTTCCGTGACGACCCCGATGTTATAAAAATCGGTGCGTTTGCGCTTCGCTGTCAGTGCGCGACGCTTTTTCTCACCGCAACGGTGGTTCTTAGCAACATGATGCTACAAACCATGGGAATGGCTGTTCCCGCCACGATAGTTGCAATGTCGAGACAGTTCATATTCTTCATTCCTCTGCTTGCGATTCTCGGTGCAATTTTCGGCTTGACGGGAATAGAAATAACGCAGTCGGTCTCCGATGTTTGCGCATTCTGCCTGAGCGTGCCGATAGTTCACAAAGTTCTTGCCGGTTTGCAAGAAGAGAAAAAAGAGAATAAGAAGTAACAATATTTATATATTGGATTAATCGAAAACGCTGTCCGTGCGGGCAGCGTTTTTTTATCAATATGTGACGAGCTGATCCTCGGGAGCGGGAGCGTCCACCTTCTGAAGCTTTTCTATATAAAGCACGGGGCCTTTTCCGCGGTAAAGCATGTTTTTCTCACACTTAACCCTTGCCTGAAGCTTAACCCAGTCACGGTTTTTGAGATCCTTTGCCTGAGGACCTTTGCAGAGCACGCCCAAAAACTGAGTGTCCTCGGCACAGCAAACCATGGCAAATCTGCCGCAAGCCATTCCGTCCTTACCGAATCTGATGTTCTTTGCCACCTGACCCAAGAACGAAACCGCATGGCCGTCGTAGCGGTCGGGGTTTTCCATGACGTCTACGTACCAAATGCCGTAATCGTCATCCGTAAGCTCGATAACGGGCTTGTCCATATCAAACGGCGGTGTTCCGTCGTCATACTCCTCCGTGTGGCCGTCGGCGTACTCGAGGTACATCTCGGCGCGGCGGTTGAGCATTTTAAGGTTACGTGATCTGAGCATATCGGCAAGCTCATCGGTGCATCTGTTGAAAATGACCATGCTTGCGTTCATGATGTGCTGGCTCATAAGCTGAGCGATGTTCTTCGAGTAAGCGTCAAATGTTGTGGAATCTACCGTTGTTACAATCTGATAGATAGTCCAGTTCTCGGGAAGCGCGTCGTTTAAATCGGGAACCTCCCACATTCCGTTGTACTCGACAAGAACCTGAGTGGGATGGTATTTGTTGTCGAGCTTTGTGAGGTTTTCTCTTGTAAAATCCTCTTTGTCGTCAACAACGCTCATGCGCACCTTGTACTCGAGCATTGCTGCCTCGTCATACTCCTCCTCGCCCTCTTCGGTTACAAGCAAAAGAGTTCTCTCGTCCCTTGTGAAGTCCGCACCCGTCATCATGGGTGCGATGAAATTGGTTTTTCCGGACTCCAAGAATCCGCATATCACATATACGGGGACCTGTTGTTTAGCCATATAGGTATCCTTCCTTATTCTTACTTAAGTCCGAAGAGACCCGGAAGCTCGTCTTCCTTGAGTCCCGAACCGATTACGCAGATTCTTCCTGTGTAATCTGCAGCACCGTCACGAACCTCAATCTCGCCGGGAACCATGTCAAAGTGAATCCATGCGTCACCCTCTGCGCTGGGCACATAACCCTTTGCACGGAGAACTGCGCCGTGAAGACCAGTATCGAGCTCTTCAAGAGCCTCCTCTATCTGAGCCTTTGTGAACTTCTTAGGTGTCTCCTCGCCCCAAGATACAAACACCTCGTCTGCATCGTGGCCGTGGTGATGGTGATGATGGTGGTGATGCTCGTGGTCATGGTCGTGCTCATCGTGATCGTGGTGATGGCATCCGCACTCCTCGCCGTCATGGTGGTGATGCTCGTGTTCGTCCTCGTCATCATCGTGGTGATGGTGGCACTCGCACTCCTCACCGTCGTGATGGTGGTGATGATGCTCGTGCTCGTCTTCGTCGTCATCGTGGTGATGGTGGTGATGGCACTCACAATCGGGATCGTCACACTCGTCGTCATCGTCAAAGTCCTGAGCCTTAGCCTCTGCCATAAGTTGCTCTGCAAGTGAGTGGTGAGCCATAGCGGAAAGGATGGTGTCGCCCGAAAGCTGATCCCACGGAGTTGTTATGATAACAGCGTCCTTGTTGTGCTCTCTGATAAGTGCAATAACCTCTTCAAGCTTTGCTTCGCTTATATCCTGAGTTCTCGAAAGAATGATAGTGCCCGCTGTCTCAATCTGATCGTTGAAGAATTCGCCGAAGTTCTTCATGTACATCTTGCACTTCTTTGCGTTAACAACAGCAACGGCTGAACCGAGAACCATCGGAGTGGTTTTGTTTGCGTTGCCGACTGCTCTCGAAACATCGCTGAGCTTGCCTACTCCGGACGGCTCGATGATAACTCTGTCGGGAGCGTACTGCTCGACTACATCGTGAAGAGCCTTGTTGAAATCACCGACAAGAGAACAGCAGATACAGCCGGAATTCATCTCGTTAATCTGAATGCCGGAATCCTTCAAAAATCCGCCGTCAATGCCGATTTCGCCGAATTCGTTCTCGATGAGAACAAGTTTCTGTCCCTTGAAACTCTCTTCGAGGAGTTTCTTGATGAGGGTGGTTTTTCCTGCGCCGAGGAAGCCGGAAATAATATCAATAGTTGTCATAGTTAATCAAGTCCTTTCAAAACAACCTGCAATGTACGATTTTAATGCGTTCAGTCTGATGTTAATCATATATCTTAATTGTTAACAATTCAAGTATCAACGCAATTTAGGGGCACGAATTTTCGCACCCCTTTTTATTTACGGATTTGTTATGTCGCCGCTGAAGTACTTCTCGGAAAGTTCGGAGAGACTTCCGTCGTCACGCATTTCCTGAATGCAGGCGTTAATAGCCTTGATGAGGGAATCCGTGTTCTCCTTTGCGGCAGGAATGCAAACCTTCTCGCCCTCGCTCTTTGCGACAACCTTAATCTCGGCGTCCGGATGAGCGTTCATGTAGTCAAGATAAGATACCTCGGCATTTAAAGTTGCGTCAATTCTTCCCTGAAGGAGAAGTTCGAGGGTCTGATCGAGTGTGTCGACGTTCGTGACGGTTGCACCGTAGCTCTCTGCGACAGTCGCATAAGTAGAACCGACGGAATTAGCCGTTGTCTTGCCTTTGAGATCCTCGAAAGAAGTGATGTCCTCGTTGTCGGAACGAACCATGAGAACCTGCTTTGTGTAAATGTACGGGTCGGAGAAATTGTAGCTTTCCGCTCTCTCGTCCGTGTAGCCTACGCCGTTGCAGGCGATGTCAAATCTGCCCGACTCAACGCCGGAGAGAATTGCGTCCCAAGTTGTCTCCTGAAAATCTGCGGTAACGCCGAGTTTCTCTGCGATAGCGTTTCCGAGTTCGACATCAAAGCCCGTGAGCTCGTTTGTCTTTTCATCGTGATATGTCCACGGAGACCAGTCTCCCTCGGTTGCGATTGTGATTTTACCGCTCGAGAGAATATCGGCAAGTCTTCCGTCAGCGTTTGCAAGAATCGACGAAAGCTCGCTGTCGTCTGCAGAAGTCGATGCGGCGGATGCGCTCTCCTCGGTCGATACTTCGCTTGAAGCCTCGGATGAGCTTGAGGAGCTTGATGAGCTTGAGGAACAAGCCGTTAAGGCTGTTGCGGCAAGCGAAAGTGCAAGTGCAAGTGCAAGTAACTTTTTCATGGGTTTATGCCTCCTTTGGTAATTGATACAGAAAAAGTGTTTTTATCTTCAATCGGTTTTGCGGAACGAAGCCGATTCAAACCGATTTAAATCAAGTGTTTATTTTTCGTCCGACGTTCTGTCGGCGGTGATTGATTTCACAAATTCACGGGAACGTTCCGTCTTTGGATTCTCGAAGAACTCCTTGGAAGCTCCCGTTTCGATTATATTTCCGTCCTCCATGAAAATTATCTTGTTGGAAACGTTTCTCGCAAAATTCATCTCATGAGTGACGACTATCATGGTCATGCCGTCCTCTGCAAGCTGTCTCATAACAGCCAAAACCTCGCCGATAAGCTCGGGATCGAGCGCACTGGTCGGCTCGTCAAAATAGATTATCTCGGGGTCTGCGGCAAGCGCCCTCGCAATGGCGACTCTCTGCTGCTGGCCGCCCGAAAGTTGAGACGGATAAGCCTCAAGTCTGCTTGCCATTCCAACCTTTTCGAGAACGGACACTGCCTTTTCTTCCGCCTCCTTGCGGCTTATTTTTCTTGCGTGGATAAGTCCCAAAGTGACATTTTCGAGAACCGTTTTGTTGAGGAACAAATTATAATTCTGAAAGACAAACGCTGTCTTCATGCGAAGTCTTTTAATTTCTTTTTTGGAAATTTTAGCAAGATCAAACTCCTCGCCGTCAAAGATAAGCTCGCCCTTGTCCGCCTTCTCGAGGAAGTTGATACAGCGAAGAATCGTGGTTTTTCCCGAACCGCTGGGGCCGAGAACGGCAACAACATCGCCGTCGTTCACGGTGAAGTCTATTCCTTTTAAGACCTCACGGTCGCCGTATAATTTATGTAAGTTATTTACTTCAAGAGTCATTTGCTGCGTCCTCCGTAAGAACCCAATTTCTTTTCGATTACCCTCTGGAGCAGAGTGAGAATCGAGCAGAACATAAGGTAAATAAGTGCAACCTCACAATAAAGTCCCATTGCCTGATAATATCTCGAGTTGATTATCTGAGCCTGACGAAGCATCTCGGTTATGGTTACGGTTGTGACAAGGCTTGTGCCCTTGAGCATTGAGATGAGGGAGTTTGAAAGCGCGGGAAACGCAACCCTGAATGCCTGAGGAAGAACGATTCTGTACATTATCTGAAAATAAGAAAGTCCGACGCACTGGCCCGCTTCAAGCTGACCGACGGGAACGGATTCGAGTGCACCTCGAACGCTCTCCGCCATATATGCGCCCTCGTTAAAGGACAGAACAATTATCGCTGACGGAATAGGATCGAGCATAATTCCCACGCTCGGCAGTCCGTAGAAAACCACGTAAAGCTGAACAAGCATAGGTGTGCCTCGTATGAGCCAAATATAAAATCGGCATATATTTTTAAGGACAGGCACCTCGGCATACTGTATCATTGCGACGACAACCGAAATTATCAGCGCAAAGAAAAAAGAAACTATCGTAAGCGGAACGGTAACCTTGATTCCGGCAGACAATATTTTTGGAAAGGACTCAAAGAGTATAGCCCACAATCTTTCGTTCATTTTAACCTCCGTACTCCTCCGACATCTGTCGGTTCAGTATCTCAATCACTCTTTGTGCGCACATTGCGTTCAAAACGGGATAGAGCTCCGTCATTCTTTTAAAAGGCACAAGCCGTGCGGCTTCATCGGACGGTATTTTTTCGCTGTCGCACCACATTCGGTAAGTAGATCCAACCCACTCGGCAAGACACGAACAGGTTTTTATTTTTGCCTTCTCCGCTTCCCAATGCGACAAAAATTCATCTAAAATATAGCCTTCTCCGAAAATCTCCGTAGCGTCGCCGAAAGAATCGAGCCACTTCGCCTGTTCGGACTTCATGAATGCGTTCGAAAATTTCTCCGCGTCAAGCCCCGTCAAAACGGCTCGTCTGAAAATTCTGCCCTGAAGCTTTGCACGCTCCTTTAAAACGGCGTTTTCGCTCATGATTTTCCTCCGCCGATTATCTCATCGAAAAATCTGCCGTTGCGCCTGTTTTCACGCCAAATTTCGTCAAGAGAATCTACCGCTTTCTTTCTCGACTCGATGTTTGACGAGCAAAGCCCCAATCTTTCGTCCGAAGAGAGTGTTTCTTCACTTAAAATTTTAATGTTGTCAGCTGCCTTTTGAGTGAGCGCAACAAACTGTCTTACCGCCGTATCGCAGCTCGGAAGGCACTTTATAAGTGCGACGTCGGTAATCTCGCCGTCAAAAAATCTGTCGAGAGCAACAGCCGTTTTTTCGTCCACAGCCGCCCCTATGAGCAAATCGTAACCAAGGGACAATCCGCTCATTCTCTTGTAAACAGCCGAGTCGGTACAAAAATCAAGCTTTCCTCTGTTGTAACCCACAAAGAAAACCCAATCCATGAGAACATCAAAATCCAGTATTTTAAGCTCCGACAAACTCAAACTGAGCGTGTAAAGCTTTGCTTCTCCCGATCCGCAAATGAGCGTTTTTGCGGTCAAAGGTGAGTCATACATATAAAATCCGCTGCCAAAATCGCAGTGGCAATGGCTTTTCGGCGTGATTTTTCCCTCCAAAACTCCTCTTGTTCCGTGGTAGAGCGTAATCACCTCGTCGGAAACGACCTCACTCAAATCTTCAAAGCGTGAGAAATCTATGCAGTTTTCCTTGCAAAGCATTTTTATTGCCGAGACCGCTATCTGCGAGGGTTCGCACCGTCCCTTTTCCCAGCGGTTAACGGTCGCAAAGCACACACCGAGCTTTTGACCGAACTCGCACTGGCTGAGTCCCAATTCTCTTCTTATCTCTCTTATCATCTCGGGCGACTTCATAGAATTCTCCTTTCTTTGTTTGTATTCGTTATTTTTATCGCTTGACATAAATTTATCTTATATCAAGCAAGTTTATCATTTAAGTTCTATATAACATTTGCTGTTTCAAATTATAACATCTATTACAAACTTGTCAATAGGCTTGTTATAATTTGCATTGCCTACTTTTCCGATATGTTTAATTTGATTGACATTGTAATCTTTCAAGAACCTATTGTCAAGCGTTTTTTAACAAAAAAGCACCGTGGCAAAATGCACGATGCTTTATGTTTTCAGTCGATTTATTCGGCTTTTTTGATTTTTTGAACCTTTTCGGCATGAGCTTCGAGGGCGTCCTCATAAAATTTACACTTATGATTGACAAACTCGAGGGTTTTCTTGATTTCTTCCATTTGCTTTTCGACCGCCGCTTTTCTCGAAAGTATTATCTCGTACCGCTCCTCAAGGGATTCGTCCCCCAATTCCAAAAGAGAGATATACTCCTGAATATTCTTTATGGGCATACCCGTTTTTTTTAGGCAAGAGATAAGCCCAAGCATTTTCATATCATCCTCGTCAAAAATGCGATAGCCCGATTCTCTCCTTGAAATATTCGGCAATAAGCCCTGTTTATCGTAAAATCTTATCGTGCTCGGCGTGATATTCATCATTTCAGCCGCCTGTTTGATTGTATATGCCATATTTCACCTCAAGAAATTAACAAAAAGTATTGACTTTAATCTTAGGTTTAATGTTAAACTATATTCATATAAAAATCAAGACTTCCTTAGTCTTGAATGTGTGTGAATTATAAATTCAAATTTTAATTCAAATTAGAGATTCGAATTAAAATTAAACTTCTGTTGTAATTAAGGAGGAGCAAAATGTTTGAAGATGTTTTTACTTCCAAGAAAAAATTAGGTTACGGTCTTATGAGACTTCCCACAACCGACCCGAACGATGCCGGCAGCGTTGACATCGATAAGGTAAAGGATCTTGTGGACGCATTCATTTCCGAGGGCTTCACATATTTCGACACCGCATGGATGTACAACGCATTCCAGTCGGAAAATGCCGTAAAAGCCGCCCTCACAAGCCGTTATCCCCGTGACGCTTACACACTTGCCACAAAACTTCACTCGGGATTTATCAAATGCCCCGAGGACGCCGACAAGGTTTTTAATGAGCAGAGAAACAAAACGGGCGTCGATTACTTTGATTACTATCTCGTTCACGATGTAAACTCTCACTCCGTTGAAGTTTACGACAAATTCGACATCTGGTCTTGGATTCAGAAGAAAAAGGCAGACGGACTTGTTAAGCACATCGGTTTCTCGTTTCACGACGGTCCCGAGCTCCTCGACAAACTTCTCACCGAGCACCCGTTCTTTGAGTTCGTTCAGCTTCAGATAAACTATCTCGACTGGGAGTCAGCCGGCGTTCAGTCAAGAAAATGCTACGAAGTAGCCGTAAAGCACGGCAAACCCGTCATCACCATGGAGACCGTTAAGGGCGGAACTCTCTCGAACATCTCCCCCGAGGCAGAAAAGGTATTCAAGGACTACAACCCCGACACGAGCGTTTCGTCATGGGCGGTTCGCTTTGCGGCTTCACTCGAAAACGTAAAAATAGTTCTCTCCGGTATGACAACCATGGATCAGCTCAAGGACAACATGAGCTACATGAAGGACTTTAAGCCGCTCTCCGACGAGGAACAGGCTATCGTAAAGAAAGTCACATCAATCATCGAGAGCGAAAACGCAATTCCCTGTACGGGCTGCTCCTACTGCACGGACGGATGCCCCATGCAGATTGCCATTCCTAAATATTTCTCCGCATACAACGGCGAGAAAAAGGAAAACGCAGACGGCAAAAAAGCTTGGACAGCTTCTCAGTCATATTACGAGAACATCTCAAAGAACTTCGGCAAAGCAAGCGAATGCATCGAGTGCGGCCAGTGCGAGGGAATTTGCCCACAGCATCTTCCGATTATCGATTACTTAAAGCAGGTAGCCGAGACTTTCGAGAAAGATTGATTTAAGATAACAACCATATACCATATACCTATAAAACAAGAGAGAAGAAACAATACGGGTTCTTCTCTCTTGTTCTGTTTAAATCATATTTTTGAGGGATCCACCGTTTTCACCCAGTTTATCAGACCGAACGGCACATGGCAGTAACCGTTCGGGTTTTTATCGAGATACTTCTGGTGATATTCCTCGGCGGTGTAAAAATTATCAAGCGGAAAGCACTCTACTTCAAGCTTTTCGGAATAATCTTTCTGAAGTTCCTCAAGAGATTTTTCACAAACGGCTTTGTCTTCATCGTTCGTGTAATAAATTCCCGTTCTGTACTGGTGTCCCTCGTCCTCGCCCTGTTTGTCGAGGCTTGTGGGGTCAATTATTTTGTAAAACAGCGTGAGCAAAGCACTGAGAGAAATAATTCCATCGTCATAAACTGTTTTGACGGTCTCAGCGTGGCCCGTGTTCTCGTGCTTCACCTGTTCGTAGCTTGGACTGACAGTGTTTCCGTTTGCAAAACCGACTTCCGTTTCGACAACTCCCTTGATGTTCGATAAATATTTCTCGGCTCCCCAGTAGCAGCCACCCGCCAAATATATTGTTTTCAGCATATTATTGCTCCTTTTTCACAATCTTACAGAAGTCCCGCTTTAATAAGCGCATAAGCCTTTAAAATTCCCACCTGAGTTTTTGAGTCGGGAATTTCGTTGTTCATAATCTTCTTCACAGCGTCCTCTATCGGCACTCTGTCCACCTCGAGAAACTCTCCCTCGTCAAGCTTCTGCTCGGCATACTCACTTATTCTTCCCGCCCAAATGTGGATTATCTCGCCGCAGTAACCGGGAGTGGGATAAAGCTTGCCCAAGAAGGTGTAATTTTCTGATTTTGTGCCCGTCTCCTCGAGCTGTTCTCTCTTCATTGCCTCGAACGGATCCTCTCCCTTTTCGAGTTTTCCGGCAGGCAATTCCGTCAAAACCTCTTTATAAGGATAGCGAAACTGTCTGACAAGCAAAACCTCGTCTTTGTCAGTGAGTGCAACAACGCAGACTCCGCCGTGATGATCGACAACCTCTCGCTTGCTCTTCTTTCCGTTTTCAAGCTCTATATCGTCAACATGTACATTGATTATTCTTCCGTCAAAAATATCTTTTCTCGATAATGTTTTTTCAGTAAGCTTCATAATTTTACCTCTTTTTCTCACGGATATTTTGTTTCGTGATGTTCTCTTTCAATTATAGATTCTGTGGCGCATTTAAGCAAGACAAAACTAATTTGTTGAAATATTCATATTTTTATGCTACTATTTTTTCACGATGTGGATATCGGATTTTTTATTTTTCTTTATAGGAAGGCAATCGACAATGAAAATCAACAATATTCTTAAAAAATTAACCGTTTTGGCTCTTGCCGCCACTTTTGCATTCAGCGTTACGGCTTGCTCGTCCTCTTCTTCGTCAGAAAACTCAGAGAGCGGCGAAAATTCTGCTCAGTCCTCCGCAAGCGAAGAAAGCACGGAAAGCATCGACGGCACGGCTTCAAGCGAAACAACCGAGACAAGCACCGCACCGATAGACGGCTCAAGCATACCGGATCCGACTGCGGGCGACGAAGCTTTTAAATCTCTCTTCTCGGAAAACGCAATAGACAGCGACTATCTCTCTGAGATAAACTCCGCTCAGGATGTTGTATCGAGCGTACGCGCGGGCAATTCTGCTGCCACACGCTGGAAAAGTCAGATAGAAATTTCTCTTGACGAATTAAAAGAACTCGATTCCTCCGCCTATGACGAACAGGCATCCGCTCAGGAAACTTGGGAGAACGGCCTTGATGCCGCAGTCGAGAATGTTAAATCTAACATCACAACAGACGGTTCACTCGGAAACATCGAGGCGGCATATAACGTCATGCTCCTCTACCGTGAGAGAGCCGCCGAGGTCTTATATCAGATTTATCAGCTAAACGGCGAAGTTAACGTAAGTGCGGGAGTCGGCGAGGCTCAGGGCTAAATTAAAATTTCGGGCAAGGCATTTTGTCTTGCCCTTTCTTTTTTACAAGCCTTGATTGTAAATCCTTTCTTGTGATACAATGGCAGAGAAAAAGTAAAAAATAAGGATGAAAAACTATGAAGCAGGAGAGAATTTACCCGTCCGTAAGCATAACCGCAAAGGGCGAGCGTGCAATCAAAAACGGTCATCCGTGGGTATATGACGGAGAGATTAGAGAAATAAAAGGCGAGCCGGAAAACGGCGTTTTGGTCGATGTCTTCAGCGGTAACGCTTACATGGGCACGGGATTTTACAACGCAAACAGCAGAATAACAGTCCGTCTCCTAAGCAGAAACGCCAACGATAAATTTGACGAAGCGTTCTGGAGAAGAAGAGCGGAATATGCGATAGCATACAGAAAAACGGTTATGCCGGGCGATGACTTCAAATGCTGCCGACTTGTGCACGGCGAAGCAGACCAGATGCCGGGCCTCACTGTTGACAGATACAACAATATTTTGTCCGTTCAGGTGGCAAGCCTCGGCATGGAGAAGGTAAAAGATACGGTTTACAGAGCTTTTTATGAAGCACTCAACTCCATGGGCGAGAAAATTGACGGAATTTTTGAGAGAAACGATATTTCTCTTCGTGAAAAAGAAGGCTTGACTCAGTACAAAGGCTGGTATGAGGCACTCCCACACCCAGATTCTGCCGTGACGGAAATCACCGAGAACGGAGTAAAATACTTTGTCGACGTCGAAAACGGTCAGAAAACGGGATTTTTCCTCGATCAGAAGTATAACCGTCTTGCCGCCGCAAGAATCGCAAAGGGCAAAACCATACTTGACTGCTTCACTCACACGGGGTCTTTTGGTCTTAATGCCGCTTTAGCCGGAGCAAAGCACGTTCACAGCGTAGATATTTCTCAGACGGCAATCGATATGGCGAGCGAAAACGCAAAGCGCAACAATCTTGACAACATCGATTTTGAGACTGCCGATGTCTTTGAACTTCTCACAAAGCTTGCAAACGAAAAAAATCACGATTACGATTACATCATTCTCGATCCGCCGGCATTCACCAAGTCAAGGGGAACTGTAAGGGACGCCGCAAGGGGTTACAAAGAAATCAACATGAAAGCGATGAAGCTTTTACCAAGAGGCGGTTACCTCGCCACATGCTCTTGCTCACACTTTATGACGGACGAGATGTTCCGCGATATGTTAAGAAGTGCCGCAAAGGATATGGGAGTTTCTCTAAGACAGATAGAAGCCCGTCAGCAGGCGCCCGATCACCCGATACTTTGGAATGTTCCCGAAACGGACTACTTAAAGTTCTACATTTTCCAAGTGGTTTAATGTTAAATTCTCTTTGTCCGAGGGCAAAAAAGACGCTCTCGGACAAAGTAAAAATATTTTTTAAAAAAGTGTTGACTTTTCTTTTGTGAAGTGGTATTATTTCTAAGTCGTCAGGAGACGACAACAAATTAAAC
>CAVFCW010000017.1:0-34969 GCA_963621245.1 uncultured Prevotella sp.
ATATATATATATATATATATTGATACCTTTTTTGTGCCAAAGCCAAAAAGCCCGACCCCAACGATACAGATATACAGTATACATACAGATATACTAAGATTTATTTTAACTTATATTTCAATACCTACAATATCAGTATTTTATCAAATCGCTGCCATTTAGTCAAGTCTTGGCAAAAGATACGGTTTGGCACAAAAAGTGCACAAATTACCCACACAAAGCACAAATGCGGTCTATCTCTCAGCTTAGACATAATAAAATTTTATCACCGCTCTTATTCAATGTCAAATAAAACAGTTTAAATTTTCCGTCAAATCAATTTTCTTTCTGTGCAAGCCAAGAATTGCCCGCAAGTTTGATAAGAAATGCGATTCCGAGGAACGAAAGCTGAACCGCCATGGCAATCCATGCGCCCTGAAGTCCCATGCTTTTTGTCAGAATGAGAGAGTGTGTAACTCTTATTCCCCACATCGAGATAAAATTGATAAGGCTCGGCGCAATGGTTTTTCCCGCACCTCTGAAAACGCCGTTCGCAACTATCGAAGCGGCAAAAAGTGGCTCAGCCAAAAGCTCGATTCTCAGGCAAATTGTCGCAAGCGCAACAACATCTGCATCCGTGCTCAAAATTGCCAGTACAAACGGAGCCGCCGCAAACATTGCCGCACCCGTAAGCGCCATAATGCTCATACCGAGAACGGTAGCCATCCATCCGAGTCGCTTTGTGAGGTCGGTTCTCTTAGCTCCTATGCTCTGTCCGATAAGCGTTGTAGCCGCAGAGGATATTCCGTAACCGGGCATATAACAAAGAGCCTCGGCAGTCACGCCAAACGAGTTTGCGGCAATTGCGACCGTGCCAAGCGGTGCGATAATTCTCGTACTCATAACCTGTGCGCCCGTTGTTATAACCTGTTCGAAAGCAATCGGAACGCTTATCACCGCCGCGCGCTTCAGCACGCCACGCTCGAAAACGGTCTTTTCGCCCGCTCTCAATTTGAGTACGGGACTTTTCACAAGCTGAAAATACATCATGAATACAGCCGTTAAGGTTTCGGCACTTGCCGTTCCGAGTGCCGCACCCATAACTCCGAGACCTAAGCCGTAAATGAAAAGCCAGTTAAAAACGACATCCCAGAAGCACATCATAACGTGAAGCAGACTGGGCACTCTCATATTTCCCGTAGCCTGAAGCATAGCCCCCGAAAGCGTGGTGAGCTCGACAAACGGCAAAGAAAGACCGTAAACCAAGAAGTATTTTGTGGCGTCGGCTGTTATGTCGGCATTGCCTCCCAAAATTACGGGAAGCGGCTTTGCTATGAGCGCCGCCAGAACTGCAAGTACAACGCTCAAACCGACGCAGACAAAATAAGACTGCCGCATAACATTCCTTGCGTGCTTTTCGTCGTTTGCTCCGATTGCCTGTGCAACCTGAACCGAAAATCCCGTGACTATCGCCATGTTCACGCCGCCGAAAAGCCAAGTGGACGACGATACAAGTCCGATAGACGCAGAACCGGCCGCACCGAGACGGCCGACCATGGAAGCGTCTATATACTGCATGACGATAGAAGAAATCTGCGCCAAAATGGCGGGAAGCGCAAGCTTAAGAATGAGCAAAGCCTGTTCGTTAAACAAAAGCGGCTTGCCCTCTCTCATCTCCGCTAAAAAATCTCTTTTCATTTCACAACTCCAACCTAAATTATTATGACAAATATTCTATCATATTGATAGAAATAGTCAAATCACAGAAAACAGCTCAAAAAAACACCCGTTTTCACGGGTGAAATTCTCTTATTCAAAAATCAGTCTCCGACCGATTTAAACCATTCTTTTAAAAGCTTAATGTATCTCTCGTTGTCCTCGGCAAAACACATGTGTCGGCAGGTGCGGAAAAGCTCCCACCTTGCGTTTGGAATTCTGTCATACATGAATTTTGCGATGTACGGCGTGCAGAGGTCGTTTCCGCCGCTTATAATGAGCGACGGCTCTTTGATGTCCTTCAAAAGCTGCGTTACGTCAAAATTCTTGAGCGTTCCCGCCGGTGTGAATTCATTCGGCCCCCAACCGCAAACATAAGCTTCTTTGCCCGATTTTTTCTCACGGTTTACGCACTCGAATTCACTCTCTTTTCCGGCGGCGTGCCTTAACATGTATTCGTCCACCGCATCAAGATAAGCTTTTCCCGTGTAGTCTCCATGTTTGTCAGCGTCGGCAATTGCGACCCTCATATTTTGCGGAAGTTCGGCAATCATTCGGTACTGCTCCTCCTCCCAAAGTTTTGAGGAAGGAAGCGTGCTTGAAAGAATAACGCTCTTTACGCCCTTTGGCTTATGCTTGCAGACATATTCGAGAAGAAGCATGCCGCCCCAGCTCTGACCGAGAATGTGAACTTCATTTAAACCGAGTTCATCTCTCACCGCCTTAAGCTCGCCGAGCCAAGTTTCCATAGTCCAAAGCTCGGGGCAACCGTCAAGGTAGGAGTTTCCGCAGCCGATCTGATCGTACATTATAAGCTGTCTGTCGTCCTCGCTTGAAAGTCTGTCGAGAACCTCAAAGTAATTGTGAGTCGAGCCGGGGCCGCCGTGCAAAAGTAAAAGCGGAGCTTTTCCCTCACTGCTTTTTTCGCCCACAATTCGGCAATAGGTTTTGTTGCCGAGATAATCTATATATTTTTCTGTAATTTTCATAATATCACTCCCGTCACTAAAATCTAACACAACAAGGCGGCAAAATCAACCGCCGGCAAAATAAAAGCGCCAACGGTTTTTTCGTGCCGTCGGCGCCAAGTGAGGTTTTGGTTAATTATCGGGAGTCTCTGTATTTGAAGAATTTTCTGAGGAATCATCCTGTATTTCTGTCAAAACGGTCTCGTGTTCCGAACCGCTCTCGTTGCTCTGTGCGCTCACCACAATCATCTTGAGGCCCGTCAAAAGCACCGCAACGGTCAACAGCATACATAAAAGCTTAACATATCTTGTCATAACAATTCCTCTCTTTCGTTCCAAAACAGCTTCTATTCAAATCATTTTTCATCGTATGTTTTAATTTTACTCAGACTTTGCGAAAAAATCCCTACCGCATCGCAAAGAAAATGCAAAAAACCTGTGTGCGTTTTGTGAAAACTCCCGTGTTTATGTAAAAAAGTCCGAAAGAATGCGCCTTGCTTGTATTTTTGACAAAAAACAAAAAGATATATTATTGCAAATTTTGGAGAAAAAGTCAATTAAAATTTTATAAATTTTATGATATAATTTAAACAGATAAAAGTAAAATTTTAAGTACAAGGAGTGATAACTATGATATCTATCGGACAGGTAGTTCTTTACGGAAATCAGGGAGTTTTTGAGGTAACAGGCACCGAAACCCAGACTTTCAGCGGTATCAGTGCAGATTATTACGTTCTGCGCGGAGTTATCGAAACAAAGCGTACGGTTTATGTCCCCGCCACAAATGCGCAGTTGACGGAAAAAATGAAGCCTGTGTTGACGGCGGACGAAGTGAACGCCCTCTTGGACGCACTTCCTAATCACGAGAATCTTTGGATTGAAAACGAAAATCAAAGAAAAGAAGCTTACAAGGAAATTTTGTCATCGGGCAACCGCTCAAAAATGCTCTCGCTTGCCATGACACTTCAGGATCACAAAAACAAATGTCAGGCAAACGGCAAAAAAATGCACCAGTGTGACGAGAGAGCTTTTAAAGAGGCTGAAAAACTCATCAACAACGAATTCGGTTACGTCCTCGGCATAGATCAAAACGACATCGCAAAATATATAAGCGGCCGAGCAAGTTAAATTGAGAAATATAAACGCTTAGTAAAAAAGCGTTTTCAAAGTAAAATGGGCAAGCATTAGCTTGCCCATTTGTTTTGCCTAAAGCATAATCAATACTCCGTGATGCACAGATTTTTAAACGAACCCCTTGCGCCGCAACCCGTCCAAAGACCTACCGCGCCGTGAGTATCGCCGTGCTTTAATTTGTCGCTCGAGAGAACAAGCTCACCGTTCACAAAAAACTTTGCCTTGTCGCCCGTCACTTCTATTTTAAGATGTGCCCACTCATCAATGCCAATGGTATCAACAGCGGCTTCATAGCCCTCAATTCCGAATTCTCTGTAATAAGAGAAGATATAACCGGGATAGGTAAAGTACTGGCATGCGTGACTTTTTCTCACGGGATCGATGCAGTCTCTGCCGTTTGTGGGTCTGATGTAAAAGCACTCGAATTCACTGTCGTTATCGTTTATTCCGAATGCAATTCCCACAAATCCTCTTGCCGCGGCAAACGCACCATCCATAATACTTCCCTTAACATCGACCTCGATAACTCCGTTGTCAAAGTCGACGTCCAAAACTCTTGCATAAGTGTTTTCGTCGGGAATATCGTCCTTGTCCGTCTGAGCCACAATTGCAGTATCTCCCAATATTTCAAGAGAAGAATGAACCGCCTTTAGGTTATTCTCTGTCAATTCTATTTGCTTTGAAGTCACGGTGAAAATCCTCCTTGAACTGTTTGTATTCAGTATAAGCATCAGACTTGGATTTAACAAGCAGGCACTTTTTTGTAACTGCCTTTTATGTGATTATTCCTATGCTGTATTCAACCCCGTCATCGTTAAAGTGATAAATTCCCTCCGATTTTAAAGTTATTCTTCTGCCGCTTAGAACGGCGCCCTGACATAAATCCTCCGGCAAAACCGTTCCGCCGTAAACTTGAATGTCCTCGCCGTCAAACTCCGTTTCATTATGAGTTTTACATGCGACAAACAAAAACTTCGGCTCGGTATCGCATATAATTATTTTTGACTTTTTGCCGTTTCCCGTGTAGCTTTGAAGCGAAAACTTCATTTCGCCATCCTTTATATTCATAAAAGCGGCGTCAATTTTCTCGTTGTCGCTCACAAAATCCGCTCTTTTCGGTATATCGTCGGCTGTCCAAAGGTTAAGTCCGATGTTCTCCGTTTTATTTGTGCTTGCCATTTTTACCACTCCTTTTCTTCAATTTCTTTCCAAGAAACGTTAAGTTCGTCAAGTGCGGAAAAAGTCAAATTTTCGTCATCGAAAAACTGCCACTCTCCGCCGCTTGTGAAATACTCTGCATGAATTCCGACAGGCAAAAGCTTTTCGATAAGGCTTTTTGTCCTCTCCAAATCAAGCTTGTTTGAATAAAGCTTGATTTTCACGACGCCCTCGTTTCTTTCAAGTTTTCCGCTTGCGCCTACGGCACCGAATATATTTTTGGTGTCGCTCACATTAAAACCTATCGGCTTTTTTCTTGCCTTAAGAATTTCTCTTATCTCGTCGTCATTCAAAGAATCATGAAAGCAAAGAAAGCCGCCCATTTCTTTAAGCTTATCGCCGCACATATAAGCCGTATTTCTTTGCAGTGCAACCTCATGCGCCAAATTTAAAAGACATTCGCATTGTGTTTTTACCGCATTTTCAAAGCTTATGTACGGCTTTATTTCCTCTCTTTCAAGCTCCGCTTTTGCAATACTTACAAGTCTTTCGGCTTTTTCCGCCGCCGTCATTATGTCATCTCCCTTATGCTTATCGTTCCCCGTGTTAAAATCTCGTCCTCTTCGGTTTCAATATCCTCAAAAGATCCCGCAAGGCTCATGTCGGCAACACTTTCGCACGCCATAACCAAAGCGTAAACTTTCGCTTTTCTCAGTCCCTCGCCGATTGAAACACTTTCAAAGAAATCCTCGATTTTCTCTGTCGCATCCGCCTTAGCCTCGTCAAAGGTAAATCCGTCAGACGGCTTGATATATACTCCGATATCCGCAGAATATGACTTTGCGTTCGTCACCGTCACATTTATTCCAAGCGGAGATTTTTCTGCATATTCGTCCGAAAGTCTTTTTATGTCTGATTCACCGAGTTTGTCAGAAAATCCCCACACGCACACCTTTACTTCACCCGTAAGCGGAATAACTTTCACCTTTCCCACGCTTTCGTTACTCAAAGCAATAAGTCGGTAAAACTGTTCGTTCGCACCCGTTGGACACTCCCTCATTCTCTCCAAAAGTCTTGCACGCAAGGCGCTGTCGCTCTCTTCGTCCGCACCGCCGAGAAAATCACTCACATTTCTCACAAATTCTATTTTAGCGGGTGCGCTCACCGTTCTTCTTATCGTTTCAGCCGGCGCATTTGAGGCTTCTCCGCCCGTCAGGCTCTGCGCCGCCACGTTCACCGCAACCGCACCGCTCTCGATAATACCGTTTTCGCTTGTCTCATACTGCGTGCCGTTCTCTGCGGCAAAAATGCTTCCCTTCGGAACACCGACATCGTAATCAAGTGCGTCACTAAACGAAAGCTCCAGAGTGCCGTGAGAACATCTCTCCCCCTTTCGCTCAAGACCGTATTCGCCCGCAAGCAAATCGAGATAAACTCCGCTTGCCGTGCCGACAAAGCACTCTCGCTCAGCCTCCTCTATCAGCTTTTCAAGCGTAAAAATCTGATGCGATAAAACCTCAAGCCTTTTCCTCTCCTCACTTCCGACAGGCGGCACGGCTTCATATTCCGAGAGTATATCCTCCAAAACCTCGTCATAACTTCGGTATTTAATTTTGTTTTCAGTACTCACGACCGTTAATCACCACCTTTCCGTCATTTTTAAGCACGATTTTCGCTCCGCCCATGCTTTTTATCAAAATCTCTCCCGCCTCGAGATTTTCTCTTTCGTCTGTCTCATCTACCGAACCTAAAATTTTCTTTTCGTCAAGCTCGATATTCTCACCGTCTGGATAGGCAAAATAAATCCCGTACGGGTGAACCTGTCTCAAATTCTTCTTCTCTCCGCAAGCCGAGACCGACGGATTTTTCCCTCCGACAATAACTTTCCCCTTCAAGCTCATCCCTCCTGTTTGTATCCGCCGACCGAAAAATCAATCACACCGTTTTTGAGAGTGACTTTTACCGTGTCGGCAAGAATATTCATTTTCTCAAAGCTCACGGTATCTCCGGGGTATATGTCCTCGAATTTTTCCTTAAAATAAAGCTTTGCATATACTTTCTTTTCGAGAAGATTTTTTCTCTCGTCTTCGTCAAGACTGTTCACATACTTTGTGCCAAGTCCGTCACCGCCTTGCAAAGAAAACGAATATTGACCGCTTTTCGGATCGACAACCCTCACGCACTCAAAAACATCGCTTCCGTCAATTTTTGTTTCAACCCTATAGGCGTTTTTCATCTTGAATTTTTCCGATTTTAAATCAGATTTATCGGCGGCAAAATAAATCTTATTTCTCCTCACAAATGTTTTCTTTCCGAGAAATTCATCGGCAAATTTTTCTACCAGCGAATAAACGCTTGTGCCCATACCAACATTCATTTCACCGAGAGCCTCGTCAAAGGAGCAAAGAGATATTCCACTCGATAAAAGATATCTTCTCTCAATTCCCTTTGCAGAAGGATTTTTGATTATTCCCGGTTCCGCCTCATCCAAAAAAAGCCTTTCAAGCTTACCTTTTGCGGTGTAAGTGGTGTAAGAATTTTCAGCCGTAACCTTTCTCTCGTATCCGACTATATCTCCCAAGAAAATCTCCTCCCCGCAGTATTCGATTATCAAAGTTTCCCTTTCGGGTATATTTGTGATAGTCGGCAGTTTGTAGCTGTTTTTTACCGTGACAGTCAATGCGTCCGCTTTGTTCTCGTTTCTCAAAAGAGCAAATTCATTAACTGCACGGATTCTTCGCATATTCCCTTCCTCATCGCAAATCAAAAATATAAACTCATCTTTCTTCAATAAGCTTCACCGCCTTTCCCGTCTGCAAAAGCCCCTCGGCGCCCGTCTGTCTCACCAAAAAATCGGGGCTCACATTCTCAAAGCAAGCCGCGTCAAAGAGAGTTTCTCCGTCGGCAGAAATGTGATATTTCCTCGGAAGAATATAATCCTTAAGCTTAATTTCGCACGGAACAAAAAGAAAGTTTTTCTTAACGCTCGGGTTATACTTCACGACTGAGCTTATAACCATACCGTGAGAAGAAACAAGCCTTACAATCTCCTCTGCAAGCTTTACCGCTTCGCTTACCTCACAAGTGCTTTTTAGGTAAATATCGAGTTTTACGCCAATTGTTCTCTCGCCGCCGTCAGAGTTTTCTTCGACATTACCGAGATAAATGTGGCAGATGTTTTTTCTCCCCATCGGAATATTATACCCGCAAGAAAGTTCCGTCACAAAATCCGCCTTGTCTCCAAGCTCCCCTTTTAATAGCGAGACTGTCGCCGAGAGAATACAAGAAATATCCTTTTTCTTATTCATCGCAATCCCCCACAGCATCAAAAACAAAATCGGGATCGCTCGCACCGATAAAATAAAGCTCCTCACGAATGAGCGATGCAATCATTCCGACAAAAACAGAGTCTCTTTTGCCGAGACTTATTTCTCCCGCCTTCACCGAAGAAGGGCTCACGGCGGAATCGGTAATCACCGACTGCCTTACGGCGATAAGCGCCGCTATATACTCGTCCTCTCTGAAATCCTCGCTTATTTTTGCACCCTCGCAAAGCTTTTGAGCGTGTTTTGCGGCAAGGGCGAGAAGCCCGCTGTCGAGCTCCCCGTCATAAATCTCCTCTGCCATTTTTCTTATGTTATCAAAATTCATTTTTATCTCCTTAAGCGGTGAATTCAATTCTCTTTGAAGCGCCGCTGTAAATTTTAGCAAATCCCGCAATGGTGCTGATGGCCGCTCTTTCAAGCTGACGGTCGATAAGCTTATCGTACTCCGTGACGATATCCCCAGCCTGAATCATCTCGAGAGCAGAACCGGAGTCAAGGCCGATAATCTGACCTGCCGCCATAGACGGAACGTGAATAAGCTTAGCGCCGAGCGGAGTAATCATCTTGCCGCTTGCGTGAAAGTTAAGACCCGCGTTGCTGTCTCGGAATTCGCTCATGGAAAGCAGTTTGGAGCAAGCGTCCGTGCCCGCAAGCAAAGTGTTGAATTTATAAGGCGTGAGATCCGCCCAAAGTTTTATGAGATCGGTGTAAGCAAGAGCCGTGCCGATTTTTCTTGTGTCGATCGGATTTGAGTTTCCGTCACCGTTTATAAGCACGTCAACGGCGTCTTTCATTTGGCTGACGGCAATATAATTTCCGATCTGACGAAGAGTCACGGTGAACAAATCAAGTTTCTGAAATCTGAGTGCCTCATAGGAAGCAACAAGCATTCTGCCTCGCTTTTTGAGGGAAACAAGATTTTCCGAAGATGTAATCTCCGTTGTGGGAATGGCGTCACCCTCGTTTGTCGATTTAAGCTCAAGATCGTCGCCCGTCATACTCGAATTGACGGTTCTGTAATCGAGCGAATCGATTTTGGTCACCGTTGCAATCATATCCTTGAGCGAAGAATTCATATCGACGCCGCTTCTTACCGCTCTTGCAACGTATTCGGGAAAGAGCGCCGCACTTGATGATGTCGAGAAAAACTTCTCCACTCTGTCCGAGCCGGCACCGGAAACCTTGATGCCGAATCGCTTAAGCTGGCGCTGATATGCGTCCAAGCCCTCAAGCTCCGTTCCGATATACTTATCCGAGGAATCGAGCTCCTCAAGCACCTGAGTGAAGCTCTTTCCCGCTGTGTGATACATTCCCTTTTCGATGTTTATGTTTCTGTAATCCATATAAATCTCCTTTTTCACTTAGTTTTCACATAACATTCTTGTTTTTTTCCGCTAAACATAACATTTTTTTATTATTTGAGCGATATTATATAACCGTACTTAAGAGGTACGGCAAATAAAACGCCGGTTTTAAGTTAAAATCTTCTTAATATCATCTCACTTTCCTGAACCGAAAGCTAAGCGACGGGTGGAAGCGTCCATGCCAAAGGTTCATCCCCAAAAATCCGAACTTTATACAAAGAATAACCTCCTTAGGGAGGCTTTTCTTTTGCCCTCTTTAGGTCAAATTGAATATTCTTTAAATTCGCTGTCTGCTTTTATTTTGCGTTCGCTAGCCGTCTGCGGCGTCACGCCAAAATCAAGCGGCAGCTTTTTGTTTGCCTCTTTCTGCATGACGGCATAAAGCTTTTCAAGTCCGACAGAATCAAGATTTTCAGTCATCTTGTCTATCGTTTCCCTATCAAGGCCCGGACCCGTCACAAAAAAGCACTTTGCAATGCTATTTTCAAGCTTTTGGCGATAAGCCATTCCGCTCTCGCAAAGCTTATAAATCTCCCGTGCCTCGTCAAAACTTAAGTTAACTTCCCCTTCGTTATCCTTAAGCTTTTCGATAATATCAGCGGCTTTAAGCTTTAAACTCATTTTTTCGTCATCCTCCTCTTTAAAACTACTATAATTTTTCTTAACTCTAGCATTTCTCTGAGCCGGAATCGCAACAAACGAAAACTCGTATGCGTCACTCACGCTGTCAAGTATTCTCACCGCTTTCACACCACCGTAACATTTTCCCGTGATGTGTTTGCAATGCTCCTTACCGCAAACCGAACAGTAGGTTCTGTCAGCCGAACACGAAACGCTCACCTCTCTTAATATTCCGCTCTCGATTTTATCGATTATCTCCCTCTCGCTTACGGGAATATAAGCCTTCGCTTCAAGATAACAATATTTCTCCCCAAGTGAACTCAGTCTGTCTCCGTCCGATTTCACCTCGCACTTGTAAATTCTTGCGCACTGGTTTTTGGCTCTCGCCTCGTGATCGAAAATTCCCGTCTTGCCGACAAAAAGTTTCGAGAGCTTTTCAAGTGCATTCACAGAAAACGCCTCATAGTCCCTATCAACCTCATTGTCGCAAAGAACAAGCGAAAAGGTGTAAACATCCTCCTCTTTAAGCTCTTTTCTCGCATAAGCATTGATAAGCTCCATATCGTTGTTTTTGTCTTCTCCGCCCAAACTTATGCTTCCGTTTCCTTTAGTTATCTTCAATTTTCTTTTCAATCTCCTTTCTCTGTGCCTCGTAAAGCATCGATTTGTTGTGATCAAGTTCGTCTTGCATGGTTATGTCCTCCCAGTCGATTTTCACGGCAGTTTCGATTCCCTTTGTAAGCAGCCAAACGGATACAACTCTGTGAATAACAGGCTCCAAAAGCCGCCTGTACGCCTCAAGTTCACTTGTCAGAATATCCGCCTGTTGGCTTGACATTCTCTCCGTGGAAGGCCAAGAAAATCCGAGAAGAAAAGGCGGTATTCCAAGCTTTGCGACAATTTGCTCGAGCATAAGCCTTGCGGGCACCTCGCTGTCGGGTATCGAAACATCCGCTCCGATCGCCTTAATGCTCACGTCGCCCACCGATATAAAATCGTTAACGCTTTCTTTGCTCATAGCCTTTTTCCACTCAGCCGCCATAAGCTTTGCTTTATCTGGTGCATACGTGCCGTCAGACGGACACGAAACGGCAAAGCGAACACTTCCGAGCCTATCAAAGTTCACTCCGATCGCCCTGTATATTTTTAGTAACACATCGCTCACAAACGGCAAACCTTTTAGTATCGATGTTCCCGTTATCGCTCCCGATTCGGGATTAAGCACCGATTTCAATATCAGCTCCTGATATTTGCACTCGCAAAGCTCCCCTTTTTTTCTCACCATTATTCTCACGTCAAGCGGAGTTTTCTCCTTGAACGCAATGTCTCTCAAATCGGTGTTGTAAAGTGCGGCAATTTCGCCGTCACTCAGGCATATTTCTCCCACGGCTGTTCCGTAAGTCAGCAAATCCTCCACGTATGTCCCGATAAATTCGTCCATTCCGTGGCTCATGGCACCGACTTTCACGGTGGTAAAAAACTCTTTTAATTCCTCATCAAACTTTTCGTTTCCCGTTGTGACGATGAATCTTCCGATTAACCGCCTGATTTTAACTATCGAAGCGTCTATCACGGGAATATTCTCCCTGAGTGAGCGGTAAAGCTCCCTCTCGCACACCGCAGGCATATTAGGAAAGCTCAAGAATTCATTTCTTCTCGTGCTAACCGACAAAGCCGTGCTTTTTTCCTCTTTTCTCTTCACAAAATCTCCTTTCAGCGCCTGCCCACCGAGACAAATCCGAATCCGCCGCCGCGCCTTTCAATTTCCGACGCAAAATATCGCATATCGTCCATGGCGTGATCGTTCTCCTTAACCACCTCGTCTTTATCTTTTTTCCAAGTGTACAGCGAAAATTCTCTCACGGCGTCACGGCAGCAGGCGCAAACTTTTATTCTCCCCGTTTTCAGTGCCGAAGAGAGTATTCTTATGCCGTTAATCACATCATTGTTTGCTTTTATAACATGCATTCCCTCTCTTTGCATAAGCGTTATCATCGATGCCGCCGACGGATCGATAACAATAAAGCTTATTTCTTTCCCCGCCGTAAGCTCCTTTATTGCCGCCAAATGCTCCTCGTCCGTTCGCCTCATCTCCTCACGCCTTGAGTCGTAATAGTATTCGTCAATGCGATACCATACATCCGAGAACCTCGCCCACAAGCCGACGCTTGTCGGATTTACGGTGCCGTAATCTGCCGACAGCGCATACTCTGCCGCTTTGCCGTCAGGCACGGAAACAAACATATCGGAATTCATAAACGGATAAACAAGCCCCTCGGCTTTCACCCATCTGCCAAGCACGAATCTCTGATAAAAAGCACCTGAAAACATATTCTCGTAGCGCAAAACAGTCTCCTTTGTAAGCCCGGGATTATCCCTCATCGTAAAATGAAGATAGTAAGCGTTTCTCTCATTAAGTTTTTTAATCCACTCAAGATAAAACCAGTGGTAAGGGCTCTCGGGGTTACAGTTAAACCACAACTTCGCCTTCGGCACGGAGCATCTCGCTATTGCCTGTTCGATAAAACTCCTCGGCATAAGCGCCGCCTCGTCAAGCATAACTCCCGCCAGAGTCATACCCTGAATAAGTGCCGAACTGCTCTCGTCCTTTCCGCCGTAGATATAAAATCTGTTTTCTCTGTCGGCACACGATATCACTATCAGATTTTCGGAAAGCTTTTCTTTTGTGCTAAACCCTATCTCGTTCAACAGCGGAATAAGCGGAACGGTTATATTCCTCCTCACGCTTTTAATGGTTTTTCCGCAAATCGCAAATGAACATCCGTCAAAACGACAGAACGCCCAAAGCACAAAAGACAAACTCATGCAAAGTGTTTTACCCGAGCGAACCGCCCCGTCGCAAATTATCGCGTCAAAATCACGATACGGCGAATTTTCGCACCACCACGTGAGCAGTTTCATTTGCTTTTCCGAGAAGCGCTCAAGCTTCATCGGGCAAATCTCCCTCGTGATTTAACAGCTTTGCGCTTTTCTCGAGCGTCTCAAAAAACGAAGTGTCGCTTTTTTCTCCCGTCTCCAATTCCGCAAGGCACTGAAGTGCCTTCACTCTGTCGTAAAATTTAATCTCAATTCCGCCGCCCCTCGGCCTTTTAAGCTCTGCCACCGAAAAGAGGTCAAGCCCCGAAAAATCACGATTTTCGACCTCTTCATCGCAAAAAGCAAGTCGCACAGCGTCGCTTATATCGCCGAACGCTATTCTTTTGTAGCCCGATTCCACCGTTTCTCTCACTGACAAATCGGGCGGCAAATATTTACTTCGCATATTTCTCCTTTCCGCCGTCTTTCGGCTTTCTTCACCCATACCCCGTTTAGCCCGAAAATTTCCCTCCAAAAAGAAATTTTGCAGAAAAAAATTTTTTCAACCTGTTTCTGACCTAAAAAAGGCGCAAAAAAAGAGAATTCCGAAGAATTCTCTGAATTTTCAATATTTAGTTTTCCCCTCTTGAAAAAGTTTCCTTTTTCCGCTTACTTGTTCTTCTCTCTGCGCTTTTCTGTAAGTTTTTCAATATCGGTAAAAAGCGCAATCAAATTTTTGACCTCTACATCGTCGGGGTCAATATAATAGTAAATCTTTGTTCCGTCACGGTAACTTTTTACGATTTCAGCCTCACGCAAAATCTGCATGTGGTGCGAAACCGCAGGCCTCGATAAATTGGTCTCCTTAGCGATGTCCACAACTCTTGCACCGTTTCTGTCACTTCCAAGAAGCATAATAAACAGATGCTGACGTGTTTCGTCACCAAGTGCCGTAAGTGCTTTCCTGCACTTCTTAAATTCTTCTCTTATTGTTGTTATACTTAGATTATCCATTTTAATTTGCTCCCATTTTGCGGACACCAAACACACTATAGTTTTATCCACATAGAATATTTTATATCAAAATTATGTTAAATAAAATATCTGTAAAGCAAATCGAGACAGTTAATTTCAATTTTATACATTAATCATTTCAAATTGCGCATTTAATGTATCATTTTTGTTGAATAATCCTCGCTTTGTGTGATAATTTCGCCACAGCTCAAACAAAATTATACGATTGTGCTGTTTCAAATTGACTTTTTTCCATAAATGTATCATAATCATAGTTGCAGTCGGAGAGTTTTTCCGCTTGCACTTTCGCGTCTTTCACTTAAAAATCTGATACGAAAGAAAGGATATCCCACAAATGAAAGCATTCTTAAAGGAATTCAAAGAATTCATCGCAAAGGGCAATGTTCTTGATATGGCTGTCGGTGTAGTTGTAGGTTCAGCGTTCACCGCAATCGTAACAAGCGTTGTCGAAAATCTTCTCACACCGATAATCGGTCTTTTCATACCGGACACCACATTCGCAAACTGGGCACCGGGCGGATTCGGAATAGGCGCAGTAATCAACGCCATCATCACATTCCTCATCACCGCATTTGTTGTGTTCGTCATTGTTAAGGCGGTCAACAAGCTCAAAAAGCCCAAAGAGGAAGAGCCGGCAGCCGACCCCGAGCCGACAGAAGAGGTTCTCTTGCTCCGCGAGATTTTGGAAGAACTCAAAAAGAATAAGTGATATGAAAAAACGGACTGCTAAAAACAGTCCGTTTTATTTTATTATTATTCGGTTATGCCAAGAATTTCTTTGTAATATCCGACCGCTCTGTTTGCAACCGCCTCGGCTGAGAACGGCTCCGCAAACTTTCTTATATCCTCGTGATCAATCTCGCCCTTTTTGTCTCTCTCGTACATTCTCATCACGGCATCCGCCATGCCTTCAATGTCGTGAACATCGCAGAACTCCGAGCATTCGGGATAAAGGAATCCCTCGGGGCCCTTGCAGCGTGTGCAAACAACGGGAACGCCGGCTGCGAGAGCCTCAACGGCAGGAATGCCGAAGGTCTCAATTTCACTTGGCATGAGAAGCACGTCGGTGACAGAGAGGATTTCCGCAATCTCGGGTGCGTTCTTCTTTCCGACAAACTCAATAATGCCGTCCATGCCGAGCTGTTTTGTGAGAGCCTTGAAATTCTCTTCTTCCTGTCCCTCGCCGACTATCGTGTACTTAAACTTCTTGTCGGGATTTTTCTCGCAAAGAAGTTTGACCGCCTTTATTGCGTCGTCGGTGGCTTTTCCGGGTCTCAAGCCGGCAACCGTAGCTATATTGTAAACTGACGGGTCGTGCGGTTTTCTCGGCACGTTAAATACCGCCGTATCCACTATATTCGGCAAAACTGAGGATTCAATGTGCTGAACATCTCTCAAGTAATCCTCCATGTAATTTCCTACAACGGTGATTTTTGCCTTTTCCGCCACAAATCTTGCGTACTTTTCCTCGTTTCCTTCGAAAAATCTCTCAAAGTAAGTCGCATGCTCCGTCACAAGCACGGGAATGCCGTATTTCTCGCCTATCTTGCAAGCGGCATAACCCGCAGGAACCATAACCTGAGCATGAAGAATATCGGGCTTGCCGTTCTCCTTGACGTAAGCGTTATATATCTTTTCCGCAGTTTTCACATAGGAGTTCATCTGCAAATCCATGCCGAATCTTCCCACGTCAAGTTCCAGTCTGCCGTAAGTTTTGTAGCCGTCGTTGTTGTCGACATAGGCCTTTTTCATTGTCGGATACTTTGGCAAATCACTCAGACCCTGACGGTCGACATACAGCATATTAACTTTTACGCCCGCATTTGCCACAGCCGTGCAGAAAAGCTTGTGATAAACTCCGATAAGCTTATCCTTTCCGTTCGGATACCATGTTGTTACAACGAGCACGTGAAGCTGTTTATTGTTAGACATTATATATTACCTTTCAGTTGAATTTTATCATATATACCAAAATTGTAATACCGCAAACTGTTTTTGTCAATTATTCATACACACACTTAACTAAATTTGCATCTTGGTTGCAAAAAGGACTGCGAAAGCGAAAGTTTCCGCAGTCCTTTTTATCAGCAGTTTACTTTTTCGATGGTGACCGTGCCGAAATTGACTTCCTTTTTGCCGTCAAATATTTCCTCGTCGTATTTAATTCCGAGGTAATTTAGCTGGCAGAAACATTTTGCCTTCTTATCGGTTTTAATTTTATATACCGCATTCGGCACACTG
The DNA here is from genome assembly GCA_963621245.1 of uncultured Prevotella sp. Lineage (GTDB taxonomy): Bacteria > Bacillota > Clostridia > Oscillospirales > Acutalibacteraceae > SIG603. The sequence goes on from CAVFCW010000017.1 coordinate 16,360, forward strand.
TCAAATTTTATGTCTATCTCCTCAAAATTCTTTTCGGAGTAGGAATTTTTGAGAAAATCGAGGAAAATCATCTCTTCCGTCACGCAGTGACCGTCCTCGGGATTATATTTTCTGTTTGCCGTTGTCTTGTCCTCAAGCAGAATATTCATGTCGTAACCAAGGTCATAAAGCGCAAAGTGGAACATCGGCTGCATCGGCTTTTCCGAGAGCATTTTCACATTCGTGTGAATTTGCATCTTGTCACCGTCAGCCTTATACTGCCTTGTCATGACAAAATCCTCTGTCTTTTCGGTCACCTTTATTTCCTCATCGGAAATTTTATCGATCGATATGTTTTTGTCAAATCTCGGAATGAATATTCCGTCAATGTACGGCGCACAGGCGTGCGGCCACATCTCCTTGAACGGCACACTGCGATTTTCCCCTTCACCGCAAGCAAGAAAAGCTGATTTTTCCTCAAAGCCGAAATCATTAAGTTTAATTACATTTTGCTCTTCTTTTTTCTCTCCGCTTTTTCTTATCTTGTCCACAAGGAAAGTGTAGGTCTCAGGTTCGCCCTCAATTTTAAACGCAAATTTATCCGTATCCTCGGGGATTTCAACCTCGAAACTTCCTTTTCCGAAAACTTCCGTTTTTGTCACGGTTCCGTTTGAGATAAGCATAACCGTAATGTTCTTTGCGTCCTCACCCAAATTCTCAATCCTGTATGCGGAAAGATTTCTGTCCGTCGGCCAAATTTTCTGCATACTCTCTTTTCTGTGCATACCGCAGATATTACCGCTAAGTGTATCGATATAAAGGGAGTAGCTTTTCTTTTTTGCCTTGCACTCAATGCTTATATATCTGCCGTCAATCAGCTTTTCGGCGTGATACAAATCTTTCTTGTCCAATTTCTGCATAATCTGCGGAAACACGTTACTGTCGGCATAATCGATTCTGTCGGCAAGCTTAATAATGCTCGGCAGATAATTGTGAAGTATATAATCGCCGTAAAGCGTCGGCTCTTCATTGATTATAACAAAGCCGCATTTTCTCATCATATAAAACGAGGGATAGTTGTCCTTTGCCACCTCGCAAATAAGATCGTTGTAGCCCCGCTTTACAAGCTCTGTCATCAAAAGACTGAACATATCGCTTATGGAGAAAACCGACATCTGAAATTTAGAGTCGATTATAAGCGCACAGGCAAACGCCTGATTTTTGTTTGCTACCTTTTGACCGCCCGTTTTGTAAACTGCCACGTAACTTACGGCTCTACCGCCCGATTTTCCCACAACCGCAAAAATCGTGCCTTTTTTTCTCTGATAATCTATAAATTTCTCACCCGTGAGATTTTCGTCATATTTACCGATCCAGAACGAGTTGCTTTTCATCAAAGCCGCAACTGATTCTGCGTCCTTTTCGCTGTAAAGTTCATATTTTATATTTGTGTTTTCCATTTTAATATCTCCTTTTCATTTTCGCACGGCACGTTGCCGAGCTAACTTTTCTTTCTTTTTCAAATCAAAACAAACAGGATGCCGTTTGATTTTTAAGCCAATCAGCATCCCGTTTTTATTTTAAATCAATACTTTTCGGCTTTTCTTGACATATTAATTATTGCTAGCAGATAGAACACAACTCCCGTTACCGAAAGCACCGCAACATGGAACCATGCGCCCGGATTCCAACTTCCGTATGTGAATGTTACGCCAACCTTGTTTTGGAAATCCGAAAGAGCCGAAGCCGGCAGATTTGCAAAACCGCTTGTCATTCCGTCGCCCATCAAAAGCTGTCTGAACAGAGCCGCCGCATGTGCGCACGGGAAGCACTTAATCACCCACTGAACGCCTGCGGGAAGCTCGCCGATGCAAATGTAAGCGCCGACCAAAAATCCTATAAGTGTTCCGAGTATAATGCTTATCATGGTGTAAGTATTGCTTGTCTTCACAAACGATACGATAAAGCAAACCATTGCACTTGAAGCAAACGATGAGAGCACTATAACGCCAAGCACCTTGACCATGGTCATCATGCCAATCATTTCTCCGCCGTTTGCCACAATATATATTTCACCGAAAATAAGTGTGACTATAGACATAACCACGCTGATAATCATTCCCGTGCACATATATCCGGCGGCAACGCTGCTCCTTTTAAGCGGTGAGGAATAAAAGTCTTTCACGCATTTATTCTCTCTGTCCGATACCATAACGGCGTATGCGCCCATACTTGTGGTTATTGCCGCCGATGCAAGCATTCCCGCAACAACCCATGAATTCATGACATATTTTGCGTTATCAAGAAAATCAAGGCCCTTTGTAATCGAGTCCCCGATAAAAAAGATAAACAGTCCGAAAATTATAATTACGCCCAACAGCGAAAAGAATATTCCGCCTTTATTTTTAAAGAAGATCTTAAGTCCTCTTGAGGTCATTTGTTTCATTCTCTTAACTCCTTTCCCGTAATATTAAGAAATACATCGTCCATCGTTCCGTACAGCACCTCAAAGCCCTCAATCATAGCTGTAATCGGCTGTAAAACTCCGATTGCGTCAAGCGTAGACTTGATTTTGACATCAATGAAATCTGTTTTTTCTTTCCACTTAAGTCCCTTTTCGTCAAGATACCTTCTCACCTCGGCATCCTGCTCGGCTTTTGTCTTAAGTTTAATGTGCTCAAAGCTGTATTTCTCTTTCAGTTCGTAAGGAGTTCCTCTTGCGACTATCTTTCCGCCGTCCATAACAACCACATAGTCGGCTTTCGCAGCCTCCTCCATGTAGTGTGTGGTGAGGAAGATTGTCATTTCGTTTTCCTTTTGAAGTCTTTCTACGGTCTCCCAAACGTGCTTTCTCGTCTGCGGATCAAGTCCGGTTGTCGGCTCGTCAAGGAAGAGTATCTGCGGCGTGTTTAGAAGTGCTCTCGCAATATCAACTCTTCTTCTCTGACCGCCCGATAAAGTTCCGTAGTCTCTGTCGATAAAATCATCAACCTCGGAGTACTTGGCGGCTTTCTTTACCGCCTCTTTTCTTTTCTCCTTGGTGTTATAGTAAAATCCCGCGCGTATCATAAGATTTTCTTTTACCGTGAGTTTCTTGTCCATCAAGCTGTCCTGAAAAACAACTCCGATAGTCTTTCTTATGTCGTCCGCCTCTCTCTTAAGGTCGTAGCCGGCGATTTTCACATCGCCCTCATCAAATCTGTTAAGAGTACACAGAATATCGATTGTGGAGGATTTACCCGCTCCGTTCGGGCCCAAGAAAGCAAACAGGCTTCCTTTTTTTACCGTGAAATCAATTCCCTTAACAGCCTTCACTTTTCCGTATGATTTTTTAAGTGAAGAAACTGTAATTATATCGCTCATATTTCTTTCCTTTCCTTTTTTCTTTCCTTAATTATATATGGTTTTCGTTTTGAGTCCTGTTTCACGGGAGAAAATTCTCGGCAACCGTGCCGACTCCGTTCTTAACGGCTGAGCCGTAAACGTAATTCGAAAGTGCCAAATCAAGCACGCCCAGTCCGAACGGACTGTAAACCGCCGCCTTATCGGGGTCTCTTGCGGGAACCGTGCCGTTCACAACCTCTGCGATGTTTCCCGCGACAAAATCACCGTTTCCGAGCTTTTGATATGTTAAATGAATCGATGTTCTCTCTCGGCACACATGTTCAAAATCATCAACTATGTTGTGTGCGTTCTCAATTACCGACGGTGCCAAATCCCTGAGTGAAATTCCGAGAATCGTGTGCTCATTTGTGAGTGCCTCGATTTTATCGATAAACGGAACGCCTGCTGTTGTTGCAAACGATATAAGCTTTGCGTTTTCGAAAAGTTCCTCAATGCTTTCGCACTTAACGAATTCATAATCACTGCCATCATGCTGAGCGATGAAATCATCCATTCTCTCGTCCGAGAGATCAAAGAGGAAAATCCTCTTTATTGTCGGATATACATTCTTCACGAAAAGTAAAATCTCTCTGTTTATTCTTCCGCATCCGACCAAACCGAAAACGTCCTCGTTTTTGTTTGAGTGCAAATACTTTGCCGCCAAAGCTGCGCTTGCCGCAGTTCTCTTTGCGCTGATGATAGATCCCTCAAGCACTGCTTTTACTCTTCCCGTTTCCATATCGTTTAGGAAAATTGCCGCCGACGCTCTCTCAATGCCGTTTTGAATATTTCCCGGGAACGAAGAAATCCATTTCATACCCGCTATGTTAAAATCGCCGCCGATGTATGCCGGCAAACCGATTATTCTGTCTTTGTCGTCATTCGGGAATCTCAAAAAGATTGAGTGCGGAAGCGAGGTCTTTCCGTCATTGTGAAAGACGTATGTGTTCTTTACCGCCTCGATAATTTCCTTTTCTTTTCCCTCAAGTGCTGCGTTTACCTGTGCTGCTCCCAAAATCAATAAATTATTAGTCATAGTTCTTTTTCCTTTCTTTTCTCTTTAATCTCGTTGTTTTTGTTGTTTTGTTATTAATATCTTTGAACAGTGATAATCATTTGATTATCCTGAGTTACAACTCCTACCGTTGAAAATCTTTCTGTCGGATGCGGCGGATAAAAACAGGTGTTTGTTATGTAAAAATCATCCTTCCGCTCAAATTCGACTTTCTTTAGGTTCGATACAAAGCTTGTTGCTTTTTCGTCCTTAAAACCTATTATTTTAGCCATTCTTTTTGTGAACGGACTTAAATTCCCCATATATGTTCCGAAAATCACATCATCGAAAAATTCGGGATTAATTCGCCTCATTATCTCTGTCCCCTTATCGGTTTCGCTTTTATTTTTAAGTCTGTTCTTAATAAAAGCTCCGATTTTTGTAAGCCTCTCAGCGTTATCCGTAATTTTTCCGAGGTCTTTTCGCTTTATGTCGATTCGTCCTACAAAATTGCCGAATGTATTTTCTTTATCTCTCGTGTCAGTCGGCAAACAAACCGTCTCAACATCTTTATTTTCAAACACCTCGTTCACTAAATGAGCCGTAAGCGATACATTTTCTTTCTTGCAAAACCGAATTAAATCTTTAAGCTCATTTTCGTCCACGACCTTTTTTTCGATTATCGGATTGTTTTCCTCAAAAAGCTTACTTTGCATCTTCAAAAAATCTTCTCTTGTGTATCCGTCTTTGAAAGAATGTCTGTTTATCGAGTTTATCAGATATTCCGTCTGCGCATCCAAAGCGATGTTCTTCTCCGCTTTTTCGTCAGCCAAAGCGATTTTTCCGTCTTTGCCCGTCATAATTTCGGCAAAGCTTTTAATAAGCATAATAAGCGAATTTGCGTCACCGATTATGTGGTGCATACAAAAATAAACCGTGTATCCGAAACTTTCCTTTCGGACGATAGTCTTCAAGGTCTCGCCGTTTTCCAAATCAAAGGAATGAGCCGAAAGCCTTTTCAGAATACTCAAATCATCATCTTGTGAAAAACTTATGTTTTCGCTGTTTCTCTTAAAATCTGTTTTTTCATATTTCAAGTGGTTTTCTTCATCCAAAGAAACCGCCGTTTTGAACGCCTCAAAGCTTTCAATTGCTTTTTTCAGATTGATTTTTACCGTCTCTTCACTTTCCTTGCAGTGAATATCGCAAGAAATAATTATGTTTGAAAACAGATCAAAGTAATAAAGTCTTTCAAGCGCCATCTTTACTTAACCAAAAACTCCGGGTGTTTGCTGTAAAGATTAGCAAAATAACGGTCGCCTCTGTCGTGAGAAACCATAACGGCTTTTTTGTTCTCAATGCCGTGCTTTTCGAGGTACTGTAACGCTCCCGTCACAACGCATCCGGAAGATCCGCCGAGGAAAAGCTGTTCCTTTCGCATCATATCGAATAATGCCTTAACGGCGTCGTCCTCACTCACGATTATGTTATCATCGATAACCGCCCTCTTGAAATTATCCGTTCTCACACTTGAACCGATTCCTGTGAAGTGCTTCACCTTTTTCGTCTCGGGATCGAATATCTTTGAGCCCTCAACATCAACCGCTACAACCTTTATATCTTTGTTGTATTCGTGAATCGCCTCTGAAATTCCGGCAAACGTTCCGCCGCTCGATATCGCAATAAACACATAGTCAACATCGGGGCACTGTCTTACTATCTCCTTGCCGACCGTCTCTTTGTAAGCCTCCACAACCAGCGAATTTCCGTACTGATTTATCCAGTACACATTGTCGTGCTCTTCAAGGTACTTCTTAACGGTGCTAAGTCTCTTTTTTAAGTAGCTTCCGTTTTCGTCAGCCTCCGTAATTTTAACCGTGTTCGCTCCGTAAGCCTTAATCAAAAATTCATTCAGGCTCGAAATGGACTCGTCTATCATAATCGTGACTTTAAGGTTAAGCCTTGCGCCCACCGCCGCAAGCGCAACTCCCATATTTCCCGATGAGCTCTCCACTATCTCGGTATCTTGGTTGATAGTTCCGCTCTCGAGAAGTTTTGTAAGCACATAAACAGCCGCCCTGTCCTTTGCGCTTCCGTAAAGGTTGCAGCCCTCCATTTTAATATAAGTCTCGTTGTTTTTAACGCTGTTAAGCTTCATAAGCGGTGTTTCCACTTTTAATTCATTTAGCATTTATCTCTCCTTCTTTCTTAATCAAAACTTAATTTCTTTTCTTATGTTCTTTTTCTCAAATTTATTTATCCAGTCCACAAACGAATTAATCGTCGGACATTTTATGTTAGATTCTCCCGTGCCGTCCAGATTAAGCGACGCCGTGAAAAACTCCAGCTTGCTGACAATCCTCAGTCTGTATTCAAGAAAATCTTCTTTCTTTTCGACAAGTTCGCATTTTTCTTTGTCCATATGCAGTTGGCATATGTACGGATAATCCGTGAGTTCGATTTCTGTAACTGATTTTTCCGCCGCCAGTTTTTTCGGATCGTATGTAAAAGAAAGATTTTTGAAAAAAGCCGATATTCTCGCCAAATCATATTCTTCCTTTGTCTCTCCCGCTTGTTTTCTGACCGCCGACGTCTTGACGAATTTCAAAAAATCGTCAATCGGCAAAAACGGCTCTTTAAATTTCTCCTTTATCTCTTCACTTAATTTATATGTCGCCGAGTATCTTTCGCCCTCTTTTTTGAGTGCCTTCAAATAACTCTCGGTTAGATAGTCCATAAATTTATTTGAGAGAAGTCGGCTCTCCGAGCAAAAAAGCATTTCGCACTTGTCACCGTACAACAGCTCAAACTGTTTTTTTATTCCCTCTGTGTTCTGTTCGGTGTTGAAATAAGCACATGAACAAAACAAAATGTATTTTTGATTTTTCCTTTCGTATCTTCTCGGGTGATAAGTTGTTTTTCCGTCATCCGTTATTAGTTCCGGTTCGAATAACGGTAACAGTCTGTCCATGATTTTCTTTGCCTCCGACGGCATTCCGTAGAAGTAAGTCGGAAAGCTCCAAATCACTATATCTGCCGACAGATACTTTTGAAAAATATCACTCATATCATCATCGATAACGCATTTCCCGTCTTCGTTTTTCCAGCAGCCGAAACAGCCTTTGCACCCGTGAACCGAAACCTGAGAGCATATCACCTCATCGATTTCGTATTCGCTTTTTTTGTTAAAACCCTCAAGAAAAGCATTTGTCAGCCTTGCCGTGTTTCCCGCTTTTCCTTTAGGACTTCCGTTTAAAAGCAGTATTCTTTTCATTCTCTCCTCTTTTTTCTTTTTATCTAAACTACATTCACTATTTTAATATGTTCGCACGGACAAAAAGCGGACATTGTGTATTTTTGCGTTTCAAACGCTTTTGTTTTTCGTTCTTACGGGCATAAGTTTACCTTACACACAGGGACAGAAAGCGGACACAAAAACAGCAAAGCCGATTTAGGCCTTGCCGTTTATCAATTCTTCGATATAGTCCGCCGCCACACGTGCGGCTCTTGTTTTGTCGGATAAAAATTTATCCATATCGGAATAAGCTCTGCTCATTTCCTTTTTGTATTCGTCCGAGGAAAGCAATTTTTCCAAACCGATTTTTATGTTCTCCTCTGAAACCGAGAAACTTCTGAGCAACTCGCCACAGCCGTAATTTTCAAACAGATTTTCAGCGTTTTTTCGCTGTTCAAAGCTCACGGGAAGCGATAAAATCGGACATTTTGCGGCAAGGGCGGCGTAAAGCGTGCCCTGTCCGCCCTGAACTATTGCGGCGTCGCAAAGGCTCATAATTTCTATCAAAGGAAATTTCTCGCAGAAATGGTAGTTTTGGGGGAACTCGCTTACGTCGTTTTCGTCCAAAGCGCCTATGACCGAAACAAAGAAATCGCAGTCAAAACCGAGTGTGGAGTGAAGCACTTTTAAAAGGAATTCTCTTTTTCCGACCGAGCCTATGGATACAAGCACTTTTTTTCCGCCGCTGTTTTCGCACACCTTTCGGACAATCGTGGGCATATCTATGTGCTGATTGTTTAAAATTGCACCGATGAACTTATATTTTTGAGATTCAGCCAAATTGGGGAAAAGCGTTTTAACATCGCTCATCAGGTTTAAATCGCCCGTGTATATATCAAGATCGCACGAAAAAGGTTCTTTGCCGTTTTCCTTAAGAATATCGTTCCAAACGCCCGTGGTCTTGCATTCTCCCAAAAGTCTCTCGCACGCTATTCTGTCCTCAAAAATCGCGCGCCTCTCGTCATAGGACTGCTTTGGGTCTCTTTTTCCCTTTGATTTTTTGAGTGCATTTTCTGCCACAAACTCAAGGTACGGCTTTGATACCGCCGCCGAAAGACACCAAACAGAAGGCACACCGCAAAGTCTTGCCGAGATTGTCAGCGTCATTCTGTAACCCGTCAATACCGCAAGCGGCTTGTACTTTTCTATAACCCTTTTTTCGGATTCGATTATTTTTTCCGCTTCCTCACGCGTGGCAAAGTCACCGCCGTGGCTGTCCATGCCAAGCATAAGGGAAATTCTCTCGGGCGTGAACCACTCCTCGTCATATTCGGGTATCTCTCTTATATAATTTTTATTTTCAAGCAAATAATCGAATTTGCCCTCACCCATAAAAACTATCGTGTAGCCCCTTTTGACAAGCTCGTCGGCAATTTCTGTCATTCTCTGGGTTTCGCTCCAGTTGTACAGCGCCGAGCCCACCAATATTACTTTTTCACGCATCGGTTTTTTCACTCACCCCCACAAGAAAGTCTCCCTCCAAAAGTGTTTTCTTTGTCTTTTTGTTTGTTATTCCGACTCGAAATTTATATTTTTCTCCGCCGTCAGCCTTTTTTCTGCTCCGCAAATTAAGCCTTAAAATCAATTCATCGTAAAGCACTCCCGACGAAATAAACTTACAGGTAAAATTTTCGATACCGTACGATATTCCGTCCAAACTCCCGATGTCGGAAATAAGCCATTCGAGAACCGCCTCTTCAATCCAAACGAAATATCGGGGATGGTGAATAATATTATACGGATCGGTATCTGTCGGCATAACCCTTAAGCTCTTTTCAAAACCCATAATAATTTACTCACCTCCGATTCCCGAACAGCTTTTACCTCAATATTTTTCTATGACAAGAGAAGCGTATGATCCGCCGAGCGCCATAGTGCTGATGCATGCGGTTTTTACATCTCTCTTTGTGTTTTCCTTGCCGTAATGCTTTGCGATACCGCTCTTTACGTCCTGTGCATTATCCGGCAAACCGATAACTTCACCGTTGATGAACGAATAAAGCGCATTCAAAAGTCCGTAACCGGAGTTACATCCCGAAGCGATACCGAGCATCGGAGATACCGCCGAGCAAGCCGTGTTTTCACCGAGAACACCGTCCTCAACAAGCTTTGTCAAAGCGTTTATGTCGGCGCTGTCGCAATCGGATATGCCCATTGCGGCATTTATGTACAAATCGATATTCTCAGCTTTGCTGTCTTCAACCGCTCTCCTTACGCACTCGTAAAGCTCCTCACCCATGGGAGAAACAGAACCCAAACGGTAATTGTCGGAAGCACAGGCATAGCCCTTAACTGCGGCGATTATATTTGCCTTTCTCTCCAAAGCGTGCTTTTCCGTTTCGAGCATAACCGCTACCGCACCTTCCGAAAGAACCATTCCGTCAGCCTTGTCCGAAAGCGGAGCAAACTTCGTCTTTGAAAGCAAGCCCACCTTATCGTTACCGATAAGAAGCGGATCATTGCACTCGTCTGCACCCACCATCAAAATAGCGTCCGCCATATCGGAATTTAAAAGCTCTGCGGCATAGTTAAGAGCGATAAGATAAGATGCGTGACCAACTGAGAGCGTTGATGTGGGGCCCTTTAACATATTGGCAATGCAGAGGTTGCCCGGCGCCGCATTTATAACGCTGTTTGGGAAATCCGAGAGGCTTATCGAGCCTATTCCATTTTCGGCAATGCTCTTATCGATATTGACGATTGTACCGAGCGGGCCTGTTCCCGTGGCATAAATAACGCCAATTCTCTCCGTGTTGTTTCTCGTAACGGAAAGCTTGCTGTTATCAAGCGCCTGCTTGCCTACGGTCATGCAAAGCTTTGTTACCTCGTCGATTCTTCTGATAATCTTCGGCGGAATGTATCTTTTCCACTCGACCGTCGGCATGTCTCCGACCTGATTTGCCGAAACACCGTCCAGAGCGTATTCCTTTATGTGGCTTGTTCTGTTTGCGAATGTGTCAAACAACTTATCGATGTTCTCGCCGCCAACACCACAGCAGCCCATTCCCGTAATGACTATTTTCGGCTTTTCTGTCTCATGCGGAACACGCTCCACGTCCTCCTTGCCGACAGCCAAACAGCAGTTATTTCCGCCAAATGCGAACGAGTTGGAAAGAATCACATCGCACTCATGCTCCTGAGCCGTGTTCGGCACAAGATTTATCGGTGACGGTGCGTCACTCTGGAAATTAACCGTTGGCGGCAAAAGTCCGTTGTTAAGCGCCATTATCGAAACCACGCATTCCTCTGCGCCGGCAGCACCGAGACAATGACCGATTGCTCCCTTGATACTGCTCAAAGGAATATCTCCGATTCTGTCACCGAACACCGTCTTGAAGGCAGAACGCTCCGCTTTATCGTTTGCCGTTGTTCCCGTTCCGTGGCCGTTCACGTATGAGACGGATGTTTTATCGATTCCCGCAAGCTTTATTGCGGTGTTCATCGCGCGTGAAGCTCCGCCGCCGCCAAGGTCGGGTGCAGTGGGATGATATGCGTCGGCGCTCAAACCGTAACCCAAAATTTCCGCATATATTTTTGCCCCCCTTTGCTTTGCGTGCTCATATTCCTCGAGAAGAACAAACGCTCCGCCCTCACCGAGGTTAATGCCCGTGCTCTTGCTGTAAGGCTTGCACGGCTCGGGATCAAGCGCCTTAAGCGAAGTGAATCCCGCAAACGAGAAAACACTCAGCGGATCCACTCCGCCGACAAGCATAATGTCGTGCTTGCCGCTTTTAATCATATCCGTGCCGTAACCGACAATGTTTCCGCTTGCCGCACATGCCGTGGAAATTACGTTTTTAACACCCTTGAAGTGATATTTCTTTGAGAGAACATCAACCATAGAGTGAAGCGGATACAAGTAAAGATAATCCTCATCGGCTTTGTCAAGACCGTTTGAGAGCCACTGCCTGTGGAAAGTCTGACCGCTTAGCATTCCGCCGAGAGAAGTTCCGATTGCAACTCCTCGGCGGAACGGATCTTCAGCGTCGCAATCGATTTTTGCTTGATCAAGACATTCCCTTGCCGCCATAATCGCAAGCTGTGCGCATCTGTCATACGGCAGATTGTTCTCCTCAAAGAAAGGATCAACTTCTGTTAGTTTTTTAACCTCTCCGACTGTTCCCTCGTAATCACGATCCACCGACTCAAAGGTTTTCTTTCCTACTCCGCTTTTGCCGCCGAATATGTTTCTTTCGACCTCATCCTTATTTTTGCCCAAAGCGTTAACTATACCGTAACCGGTAACAACTACTCTTTTCATAATCAACCTCCTTAATCAAGTATTCTCAAATCACTCCATTTGAGAATCCCAGCTTAAAGGTCTCACGAAGGGAGATGAAACGGTTTGAGCCTCCAAAAGTACGTCACCGTCCTTGACCGTAAGCGGAATACCCGAAACGGCTACCTTAACATCAAGGAGCATAAATCCGAGAACGCCCTGAAGTGCGGGATCAAACTTGCTGTATATAACCTTTCCGACAACCTCGTCATCAAGCATTACATCGGCGTCGGCTGCGATATTTTCTGCGCCATTTGCAACAAATCCGACTGCGAGCTTTTCTCTTGCCTCTTCAAACTGCTCCATCAAAACATCTCTGCCGGCATATTCTTCCTTATCGAACTGTACAAACCACTGGTAAGCAAGCTCAAAAATATTGCCCTCTTTTACGGCATCATCATTGATTAACGGCTGATTAACTTCGAGCATACAAACTCTCAAAGCCTCTGTTCCGCAAAAAGCAAGATTGTCGCCGTATGTCTTCAAAAGATGCTCTGCAAGTGCGTGAACGGTGTCGTTTGAAGCAAGCATCGCATAAGCGTATTCGCCCGAACGGCCGATTCTCGCAAGCATTACGGTATCCGAGCCGAACTCAACCTTGACCATATCTCTTAGCGGAAGCGTTTCAATTGGGAAGTCAAATACCTCCTTCACGATTTTCCACGACTTTTCACCCTCGGTGAAAATAAGATGGTTTTCAGTCGTCATATCGGTCATGGTCAAATCACCGCTTATTTTTTCCTTGAGTCTTTCGGTTACCTTCTCTGCGTTCTCCGGCGGAACCAAAACCAAAACGGTGTCATCATCGTTCACTATGTAGCCGATACCGAGCGGCTTTGCGTCTTCATCAAGGAAAAAGCACTCCGCAATTTTGCCCGGATTTAGATAGCGGATATCCTTTGTCACGAGTGCGTCAATTTCTTCGATTGCGCTCTCGCCCTCAATTTTAAGCATGGCGTAACCTACGCCGTCAACCAGTGCAACTCCGTGTCTGAAAATCTCATATTCCTTATTTGTATCCGTGAATTTCACGGGAACGAGCGCGTTATTTACCTCTTCAAAAACAACGCCCTCTGAATATAAATCTTTTAATATACTGTTTCTCATATTTAAACTCCTTCTTTCTTTTATATTCTTTCGCTTACCGAGATTATGCCGTCAAGCACGTTTTTTCCATCTACATAAGCTTCAACTTTTATCTGTGATAAATTTTCAAATTGTATTTTTTTATATACCCGCAGTTCCATTGTGTCACCGGGTCTTACGATCTGTTTGAATTTTACGTTTTTAATATCCACGAGATACCCAACCTTTGAGGCAATCGCCTTGTAGTCTATGTCGGCGTCCTCAAGGTGCTCCCAGTCGGTGTCCTTCGGAAAATGTCCCGTCGAATACATAACCGCCGTCAACTGAGCCAAACTCTCCACTATCAGCACGCCCGGCACGATAGGCTCTCCCGGGAAGTGCCCGGTGAAATACGGTTCGTTTATCGTAACATTTTTAATTCCCACCGCACTTTTTCCGGGGTCAAGTTTAGTCACTCTGTCAATAAGCAAAAACGGATATTTGTGCGGAAGTAATTTTGAAATCGTCTGAGCCTCAATCCTCATGGTACTCTCTCCCATCATTCAATCGGCTGTAAATTTGAGTCGTCATAGTCCTGCGACATAATGTAATCCGCAATTGTGTTTACCGAGCTGAAAACAGCCGAGTTTCCATCCGAAACCGTGACGGAGAAATCTGAGAAAATGCCCACCGCAAGCTCAAGCGCGTCGATTGAATCAAGCTCCAAACCTCTGCCGAAAAGCGGCTGATCGTTCGTGATAAACTCCGGTTCGATATCAAGGCAAAGCTGATCCACAATAATTCGCTTCACTGCCGCGCAAACCATTCTCCTCTTCTCTGCGTATTCCAATACCTGATTTTTAGTTGTTAATTCCATTGTGTTCTCTTCCTTTCATTTCTTTTATTACATTGTTAAGCCGCCGTCGACGACTATACATTTGCCTGTTATGTATGACGCCTTTTCAGACGCCAAAAAAGTTACAACCTCGGCAACTTCTTCCGGCTGACCGAATCTTCCCATTGGGATATATCCCATGTATTTATCTTTCAGTAGCTTTTCGCTCTTCTGAGTCATTTTTGTTTCAATAAAACCGGGCGCAACCACGTTTACTCTTATGCCGTTTTTCGCATATTCCTTTGCGGTCGTCTTCGTGAGTGAGATAATCGCTCCCTTCGAGGCGGAATAGTTCGCCTGTCCCTCCTGACCGACAACGCCGCTCGTGGATGAAATATTCACGATTGCGCCGCCCTTCTTTGCGGCACACATAAGCCTCAACGCTCCTTGCGTACAGTTGAAACAGCCTCCTAAGTTTGTCGCCATAACGCTCACGAAATTCTCCTCGCTCATCATAAGCAAATAACCGTCCTTGGTTATGCCCGAGTTATTAACGAGAATATCAATGCTCTTGTAGGCTTTCTTAATGTCCAAAAACATTTTATTAACCTCTGCGGCGTTTGATACATCGCATTTGATTATCTCGCCCTTGCCGCCATTTTCTTCGATTGTCTTAAGCGTTTCGAGCGCGCCCTCTTCGTTTTTGTTGTAGTTAATCAGAACCATTACTCCGTTTTTGGCTAAGTCAATCGCCACCGCTCGGCCTATGCCGCCCGATGCGCCCGTAACCAATGCCACAGAATTCGGTTTAAACATTTTCTTTCTCCTTTTTCCTTTTCCTCTTTTTCTTTCACGGCAAAGCGTGTTTTTGCCTTGCTTCGATCTTATGTCACAGATTATACTTTGAACTCACGGACAAAAAACGGACACAAACATTTTTGTGCTTCTATAGTTTTGACCGACAAAAAACGGCAAGGTCTTAAAACCCGCCGTCTTTTTCTTATGCTTGCAATTTGATAAACTTATTGTACTGCGCCGGATTTGACAGCATGAGAACCTTTTGTCTGTTGTCAATGCTTCTCATCATGCCGCTTAAAACCTTGCCAACGCCGCCCTCGGCAAAGAATATCTCCTTCTTAGTCTCGATTATCTTCTTGATTCCCTCGTACCAAAGCACCGTGCGGCAACACTGGTTTTTAATCTCCTTTTTTATATCGTCCACATCGGATGCAAAATCGCCCTTGCAATTTAGCATAAGTCTGCACTTTGGCTCTTTGAAATCTATCTTGTCAATAAACTCCGAGTATTTCTCCTCCATCTCACGCATAAGTGGCGTGTGGAATGCGTTCGAAACCCTAATCGGAACGGTTCTGAGCGCACCTTTTTCCTTGCAGAGCGCTTCGGCTTTGAGAACATATTCGCTGTCACCGCCGACAACTATTTGATTTTGCGTGTTGTACAAAGCTACAACGAGATTTTCGCCGTTCGGGTCAATTTCCTTGCAGATTTTATCCACCGTATCAAAATCCAAACCGAGAACGGAGCAAAGCATGCCAGAACGCTTCACACGGCTCATAAGCTCGGCTCTTTTCTGCACGAGAACAAAAGCCTGTTCAACCGTCAAAACGCCAGATGCAACAAATGCCGCAAACTGACCCAAGCTGTGCCCCAAGGTTATGTCGGGTTCAATTCCGTTTCTTCTCACCAAGGTGAGATACGATAAATTCATCGCAGTGACGGCAAGCTGTGTGTTCTCCGTCTTTTGCAGCTCCTCTGCGTTTGCCGTGAGACAAAGCTCCTTTACGTCTCTGCCCGTTACGGCTTTTGCCGTGTCAAAAACGGAATTAACCTCCTCTATGTGGTTTCCAAGCTCTCTTAGCATTCCGGGTTTT
This sequence comes from uncultured Prevotella sp., assembly GCA_963621245.1. Taxonomy (GTDB): domain Bacteria; phylum Bacillota; class Clostridia; order Oscillospirales; family Acutalibacteraceae; genus SIG603. The sequence goes on from CAVFCW010000017.1 coordinate 32,083, forward strand.
TGGGTTCCCTGTCCGGGAAACATTAAGCATATACTCATAATAATTCTTCCTTTCCTTTTGTTTTTATAAATTCAAGCATAGCAGTCAACACATCGTTATCCCAGTTTTCAAGCGTCTTGGAATTTCTGTCAACTGTCGCTATTTTGATATTTGCTTTTGTAAGCATTTGATTTTCATCTGTAAAAGCCGCCTGATCGAACTCAAGCAAAGGCTTTTGATGCACGGTCAGTGCGGTTTTAATGCTTATCTTTCCGCTTTTCGGAGAGTTTAAACAGTCAAAAATATCGCACTTCACCCGAACCACAACGAAATTTCCGAAATTCGGTTTGTTTCCGTCGGCTCGCATCTTGCCGTAAAAATAAAAGAAGTCGTTCATCACTTCAAATCTTGCCATCTCGAAAAACTCAAATATCTTCGAGACATGAAGTCGGCTGTCATACATATAATCCGAAAAACGCGGAGAAATTTCCGTGTAAAAATATCTCTTGTTTTTTTCATTCTCACGAATCATCTCAGCAATTTGAGTGCAAGAATACATCTGATTTAAACTCCTTTACTTCAAATTCTCTGTGAACGCCTTTTTCGCACACCGCTAAGAAATAATCCGAGTCAAAGGAGTATTCCGTCAAATAAAATACCTCTGTGTCATATTCGGCTTTATCGTTAAGAACAGAAATTTTTCTCGCCTCTTTTCCGCTCCAGCCCACGCCCAAGCACTTCAAAAAAGCTTCCTTTCTGCACCATATGCGGGCGTTTTCGTACTCAATTTTATTTTTTTCACTTATGTCATCACCGAGAAACATCCTTGCGGCTGCGTCCGAGATTTTCGTTTTCTCCTGTATGTCGATACCAAGTTCATCCGTTCCGACTGCGGCGGCAACGTATTTTCCGCTGTGAGATATATTAAATTGCGGCAAGGTCCCCTCACCGTCAAGATAAGGCTTTCCTGATTCGTTAATTTTCAAATCATCAAAGCCCTTGCCGTATTCCGATAAAATAAACCCAAGCAAAACATAAGACGCATAAAGCTGTTTTGCCTTGTCCCTCTTTAGTGCACTTTTTATGCGCTCTGCACGCTCCTTTGGCAGTTTTTCGAGAATATATTCTTTAATTTCAATATCCGTGATGTCCAAAATATATATTTGGGCTTCTTGTTTTTTCAAATTTGCACCCCGTTTTATTCTTTTTTGCGTGAGTTTATTCTATTCTCGGCAGAAGGACAATAAACGGACAACAAAAAAGCAGAACCCGCAAAAGGTTCTGCCTCATAATTCAATAAAAAAACAAAAGCCCGACATTTTGTCAGGCTTTTCTGGCGTTCCCGAGGTGATTCGAACACCCGACCTACCGCTTAGGAGGCGGTCGCTCTATCCGGCTGAGCTACGGAAACATCTAACTAAGTTATTTTACAACAAATGACAAAAATTGTCAATCATCGCACGTGAGGGCTACTTGCCCCAAAAACAAAAAAACAGAACCGAAACGGTTCTGCGTTTTTTGTAATCTTCAAAAAGCAAGCGACTTATGCGCCGAGCTTCTTAACAAGAGCTGATTTCTTTCTTGCAGCTGTGTTCTTGTGGAGAATACCCTTAGCGGCTGCCTGGTCGATTTTCTTAACAGTAACGCGAACGACCTCTGCCTTGTTCTCTGCGTTCTCCTCGATAGCTGTGTTAGCCTTCTTGATCTGAGTCTTGAGAGCGGAATTAGCAATCTTTCTCTGCATTGTCTTAGCCTCTGTGACCAAAACACGCTTCTTTGCTGACTTAATGTTTGGCATGCTGTGACACCTCCTCGAAATGATTTATATGACACCATAGGTGCTTAAATTTATGCGTCCTATGGCTTAAGACCGAGCCTAAATTCAGGTTCAATCATTATAATTCCCAATAACGCGAGAATTATAATACCATAATCTGCGAAAAAAATCAAGTGATTTTTTCCATTTGAGAGTTATAAATTAAGAATTAGGAACTTATCTAAAATAAATTCGCCTGTAAGATTAAATTTACTGCATTTTTGCGAAAAAAGCAGATGCACAGAAAAAGAGAACCTCAAAAAAGGCTCTCTTTGCCTGATTTTTCAAAACTTACTGAATTGACTCTTCGAGGTATCTCTCAAGCTCTTCCTCGTCCTTCTTCTTGTCAAAATAAACAAGGAAAGCCGTTACGGCTGCGACAACCGCTGCCAAAGCAGATACGATAGATACGATTATAACAAGCTTTGAAGTGGACTTTTTCATAATACAAACTCCTTTCGAGATAACTTTTATCGTTTTGTGTTTTATGTACTAATAATAGCGAAAAAAGCGGCTCTTGTCAACAGTGATGGCACCACTATGATATCAATAAATTGTAAATAATTATAGAATTTTACTAAGCTTTATGTTATCATAAAGTTTAAAAGGAAGAGTTAAAGGCAAAGCCTTTCTCTTCTTAATTTTTCTCAAAAAGCAAAGGAAGATACATGAGAAACGCAGGAAAATTTCACACGGTTTCACTGGAGGAAGCCGAGCTTTTATATAACCGAGACCCAAAACATTCCGTAATGATAGACGTGAGGGACATAGACGAATACTACGTCAAACATGCCGCACAGGCGGTAAATTTGCCGCTGGACGAATTCAGTGAGGAAGCCCTGTCCAAGATTATACCGGACAAGAATACAAAGGTTTTCACCTATTGCAGATCGGGGCAAAGAAGCCGCAAGGCGATTTTGCAGCTTGTAGATTACGGGTACAAAAACCTTTACGATATGGGCGGATTAAACGGTTGGCCGTACAAATTCGGATACGGATTGGACTGAAAAAGAGCAAAAAACAAAGCAAAAATAATAAAAGTTTTTGGTTTCGCTTTTTTCAAAAAGCGAACGGGTGTGGGCGGAGCCCACG
>CAVFCW010000018.1:0-32783 GCA_963621245.1 uncultured Prevotella sp.
CGTAAGCGACCGTAGTTAACCGAAGAAGCCGACTGAAACACACAGAGAAAGATAAAGAAAGCAAAATGAAATAAAAAAGCAAAACAAATAAAAGCAAGTCAATGAAAATACGGCGAAGCCGGGCATTTTCATTGACGGATTGCACGCACAAAGAAAGATACAGAACAGCAAATTAAATAATCCGCCATACAAAGACTATGATTTACACAAAAGTAATTAAAGAAAACTAAGGCAGTTTAAACTTCATTATTAATTATTAATTATACATTATTAATTAATGTTGACGGCTTATTCACACTAAGAATAAAAAGAACGTTAAAGATAAAAATTTCCGATTTTTAGATTATGGCGAGTATATTTAACTTGATATTATGTTGCGTTTCTCGGTGTGAGCAAGTCTGCTTCATCGGTAGGTTACGGTCGCTGCGCTCCCTAAAAGCACTTCGTGCTTTTGACCAACCGATGAAACCTACATTTTTTTTGCCGGATTAGTTGGTTTCTTTTCTTTATTTTTCTTAGCGTGATTAACTCGGCTTGCGCAGTAGGCTACGGTCGCTGCGCTCCCTAAAAGTACTCCGTACTTTTGGCCTACTGCTTAAGCCTACCTCTTTTTTATTCGGCACTTCGTGCCTCTTTTATTACTCATAACTTATCATTATTATTTATTAATTATTTATTGTTCGTGGGCTCTGCCCACACCCGTTTGCTTTTTGTAAAAAGCAAAGGCAAAAACTTTTAAAATTAAAATTTGTGCGTTTAAAAAGTTATTTGCCAATTTGAGCAAAATCGTGTATACTTGTATAGCACGAATATGTTTTCGAAAAATGTTAGACAATTAATATCCGCTGTGTTAAAATATATTGGGACACACTAAATACAGAGTGTTTGCCCTCATGAAAACTTGAGAAAGGGAAGAACGCACTATGATTTTTGAGAAAATCGAGACAGGTGAAAAAGAAAAAATCAAGAGAGCCTCAAAAATAGCCACAGAAATAGTCCGTGACTATTTTGAACCTATATACGGAAAAGAACAGAACGACTACATGATAAAAAAATCATGGTCGCCTTCTGCCGTTACCAATAAAATAGAGAACGGCCAAAACTTCTACTTCGTCCGCCCCGATAAGGGCAGAGGCAAGTATCTCGGCATCATGGCTTTTTCAAAGAAGAGCGACGAGGAAATGAACCTCGATGCCTTCAGCCTCTATTCGCACGAGAGAAGTCACGGCTACGGCAAGGAAATGTTCGAGTTTCTGAAAAAAGCCACCTTCGATGCGGGTCTTCGCGAGATTACCGCAAGCGTCGGCAAGGATAACCCTTCGCTTAATATTTTTAAGCACCTCGGCTTTTCCGTGGCGGGCGAATCCAAAACCGACATCGGCTCCGGCTATGTTTTGGATAACTGCGACTTAATATATATTCTGTAACAAAATCTGCGGCTTAAAGCATTGCTTTTACTTTTGTGAAGCGATTGCGCTTTACAGTCGCTTTTTATTTGCTTTTGCAAAAATAAACACTCAAGGAGAACACTATGGCTTGGTACGATAACGCCGTGTTTTATCACATCTATCCCCTCGGACTTCTTGGCGCCGAGAAACAAAACCCTTACGGTGAAGTAAATCACCGCCTTAAAAATCTTGAGCCTTGGCTTAGTCACATCGCTTCAATCGGCTGCAACGCGCTTTACATCGGCCCGCTTTTCGAGTCGGTCGGCCACGGCTACGAGACAACCGATTACAGAAAACTCGACTCGAGACTCGGCGATAACGACGACCTCAAAAATCTCGTCAAAAGCTGTCACGACAAGGGCATAAAAGTCATCTTGGACGGCGTTTTCAATCATACGGGCAGAGATTTCTTCGCTTTTAAAGATATTAAAGAGAACCGTGAAAATTCTCGCTTTAAGGATTGGTATTCCGGCGTCAATTTCTACGGCAACAACGAGTATAACGACGGTTTTTCTTACGATAACTGGGGCGGCTACAATCTTCTTTGCAAATTAAATCTCAAAAATCCCGAGGTGCGGGACTATCTTCTCGATACCGTTAAATTCTGGGTGAGTGAATTCGACATTGACGGCTTGCGACTCGACGCCGCCGACGTTCTCGATTTCGATTTTATGCGCTCGCTTCGCTCTCTGGCAGACACGGTTAAGCCCGAATTTTGGCTTATGGGCGAGGTTATTCACGGCGACTATTCACGCTGGGTGAACGAGGGCACGCTTCACTCCGTCACGAACTATCAGCTTCACAAGGCATTCTTCTCTGCCCACAACGACCACAACTATTTTGAGATTGCCCACACCGTTAAAAGACTTTGCGGCACCGTCGGCGACAAATTCAAGCTCTATAATTTTGTCGATAACCACGATGTCGAGAGAATTATGAGCAAATTAAACAACAAGGCGGATTTTCTCCCCGTGCACGTTCTGCTCTACACGCTGCCCGGTATCCCCTCGATTTACTACGGCTCGGAGTTCGGCATCGAGGGCAAGAAAGAACGCTATTCCGACGATTCTCTGCGGCCAAAGTTAAATTTAAGCGACTTTGAAGGCAACGAAAACGCCGAACTTATAAAGGCGATTTCTGCCGCAAGAAAAGCGTTCCCGCAGCTTTCTTACGGCAATTATAACGAGAGAGTTCTCACAACCGAGACTTATGCATTCACGAGGGAATTTGGCGGCTCATCCGTAATTTCAGCCGTGAACAACTCCGACAGCACGAAAGACATAAACGTGAGCGGCGTGGAAAACGGAGAGTACACCTGCGTTTTGAGCGGCGAGAAAATTAACGCTTCAAACGGCTCTCTTTCCTTTACTCTCAAGCCTCATTCGGGAGAAATTTTCGTGCCCGCAAAAACTGATTTTGAGAGAATAAATCTCGATATTAAAAAGCTTGAGGAGAAAACCCGTGCCGAGGAGAAAAAGGCAAAAGAGGAGAAAGCGAAGTTTGACGAAAATCTCCCCGACGTCGGCTCAAGATGCGATTACGAGAACATGAGCCTTGACGAGCTTCACGCGGTTATTCTCGCCAAAATGGCTAAGAACGGCCCCGTAACGGACTACATGAGAAAGACCGTTTTTGATAATAATCACATTCCGTCACTCATCGGCTGGGCTAAGAGTTTCAGATAAAAGCGTTACTCCGAAACATTTTCACGGTGTTTGCCGAATAAATTTCATAATTTAGTTGCGTCTTTCATATTATAACTAATTTTTTTCGCAAAACACGGCAATCAGTCGGCAATGTGCCAAAATGGCGCTCAAAGTCTCAAAACACTTGAAAAGAAAGCTTTTTATTTGATATAATCAGTGTGCGGATAAAACCACTCGCTAAAGCGACTGCTTTTATCCCGTGGTTCGTTGGGTCTTATATCCCCAACGAATCACAAGGAGCAAAGCTCCTTTGCACAGCTTGCAATCTTTCGCAAACTCAGCTTTTTGCAAGCAAAGCAGAGTTTGCTCGGATTTAAATCAGTGTGCGGATAAAACCACTCGCTAAAGCGACCGCTTTGCTTGTGCAGTTTATCTTTAGGCAAAAATCTTTCGGAGGTAATGCAAATGAAATTTACTCACTTAAATTTTATTCTTATTTCCGAGGGGATAGTTGCGTTTATTTTTAATTGAATTTTTGGCGGAGCTGTATATTTTCAGTTCCGCTTTTTTATTAGGAAAGGATGATTTGTTATGTCTAAAAAAGTAGCTGTAATTATGGGCAGTGACAGCGATTTTCCCGTTGTTTCAAAGGCTGTCGCAAAGCTTAAAAGTTTCGGTATCGAGACCGAGGTTCACGTTATGAGCGCACACAGAACTCCCGCTCTTGCAGCAGAGTTCGCAAAGAACGCAAAGAAGAACGGTTTCGGCGTTATCATTGCGGCGGCTGGAATGGCTGCTCATCTTGCCGGAGTTATCGCCGCAGAGACAACTTTACCCGTCATCGGCATTCCGTGCAAGGGAGCCGTGCTTGACGGTCTTGACGCTCTTCTCGCTACCGTTCAGATGCCCTCGGGAATTCCCGTTGCAACAGTTGCCGTAAACGGCGCAGAGAATGCGGCTATTTTGGCGGCTCAGATGTTGGCTCTTTCCGATGAGAATATTGCTTCTCAGCTTGAAGAGGCAAAGAAAACCATGGTAGAGGGTGTTCTCAAAAAGGACGCCGCTATGCAGGAAAAGGTAAAAGAACTCTGATAACAAACATAAACCGAAAAACTTGAAAGGAAGAAATATAAAATGAGTAAAAGCTTCAGTGATTCATACAAGGCGGCAGGAGTTGACGTAACAGCCGGCTACAAGTCTGTCGAGCTCATGAAAGAGCACGTTAAGAGAACAAACATCCCCGGAGTAGTTTCGGGCATTGGCGGATTCGGAGGACTTTTCAAGCCCGAATTTTCCGGCATGGAAGAGCCGATTCTCGTTTCCGGCACAGACGGATGCGGCACAAAGGTCAAAATAGCACAGCTTATAGATAAGCACGACACCATCGGTATCGACGCGGTTGCAATGTGCGTAAACGACGTTATCTGCTGCGGAGCAAAGCCGCTTTTCTTCCTTGATTACATCGCTTGCGGAAAGAACTATCCCGAGAAGATCGCCGATATAGTCGGCGGCGTTGCAGAGGGATGCGTTCAGGCCGGATGCGCACTCATCGGCGGCGAGACAGCCGAGCACCCGGGACTTATGCCTGTTGACGACTACGATGTTGCCGGCTTCAATGTCGGTATCGTCGACAAGAAAGATATAATCGACGGCTCAAAAATGGCTGAGGGCGATGTTATCATCGGTATCGCTTCTTCCGGCGTTCACTCAAACGGCTTCTCACTCGTAAGAAAAGTATTCGACGTAACAGAGGAGAACCTCAAGGTTTATTACGACGAGCTCGGCTCAACCCTGGGCGAGGCACTTCTCACACCCACAAAGATTTATGTTAAGTCCGTTCTCGGCGCAATCGCTGCGGCAGACGTTAAGGCTGTTTCTCACATCACAGGCGGCGGATTCTACGAGAACGTTCCGAGAATGATGACAGACGGCTTCACAGCCAAAATCAACAAGGCTGCCGTTCCCGTTCTTCCTATATTCAATCTTCTCCAGAAGGTCGGCAACATTCCCGAGAGAGATATGTTCAACACATTCAACATGGGCGTCGGCATTGTAATGGCTGTTTCTCCCGAGACTGCCGATAAGGCTATCAAGGCTATTGAGGACGCAGGAGAAAAGGCAGTCGTTCTCGGCGAGGTCGTCAAGGGTGACGAGGGGGTAATCCTTTGCTAAACATTGCTGTTTTGGTTTCGGGCGGCGGAACCAATCTTCAGGCTCTCATTGACGCCGAAAAGCGCGGCGAAATCGAGAACGGCAAAATCACGCTCGTTATCGCAAGCCGCTCGGACGCTTACGCTCTCGAGAGAGCAAAGAACAACGATATTAAAACCGAGGTGCTTTTGAGAAAGGGCTTTGAATCGACCGACGCTTACAGCGACGCCCTTTTGAAGCTTTTGGAGGATAACAGCATCGATTTGGTTGTCCTTGCGGGCTTTATGACCATAATAAGCTCAAAGGTTCCCAAGGTTTACAAGAATAAGATAATCAATATTCACCCCGCACTCATTCCCTCTTTCTGCGGAAAAGGCTTTTACGGTCTTCACGTGCATGAGGCGGCTCTTGAAAGAGGAGTTAAGTTAAGCGGCGCAACCGTTCATTTCGTGAACGAGGTTTGCGACGGCGGCCCGATTATCATTCAGAAGGCAGTCGAGGTTAAGGACGACGATACTCCCGAGACGCTCCAGAAGAGAATTATGACCGAGGCGGAGTGGAAAATTCTCCCGAAGGCTGTTTCTCTTTTCTGTCAGGGCAAATTAAAGGTCGAGGGAAACAGAGTAATCGTCAGCGAATAAATTAAGTGAGGAAGCAAATGGAAACAAAGTGCATAGCTAAAGAGCTCGAAAACAACTCATATCCCGGAAGAGGCATAATCATCGGCACATCAAAGTGCGCAAAGTATGCCGTTATCGGATATTTCATCATGGGCAGAAGCGTTAACTCGAGAAACAGAGTTTTCGTAACCGAGGGCGAGGGAATAAGAACTGAGGCTTTCGATCCCTCAAAGCTTTCCGACCCGTCACTCGTCATTTATGCTCCCGTTAAGGTTCTCGGCGACACAACAGTCGTTACCAACGGCGACCAGACAGATACCGTCTACGATTACCTCAAAGAGGGCAAAACATTTGAAGATGCCCTTAGAACAAGATGCTACGAGCCGGACGAGCCGAACTTTACACCGAGAATTTCCGGTGTTGTAGTTCGTCATGACGGCACATTCGATTATAAGCTTTCAATCCTCAAGTCAAGCGAGGGCAACGGAGATTACCACGAGAGACAGTTCTTCGAGTATCAGGCTCAGCCGGGAATCGGCCACTTCATTCACACATACAAGTGTGACGGCAACCCGAGAATTCCGTCATTTGAGGGCGAGCCGGAGAGAATCAAGATGTTCGGCGATATCGACGAGTTCACGGATGCTCTTTGGAACAGCCTGAATGAAGACAACAAGGTTTCTCTTTTCACAAGATTTATCAATCTCGAAACAGGCGAGACGAAGACGAGAATCATCAACAAAAATAAGTAAGCGAGGAAATTATAATGGCTAAAGAGCTTGAATTAAAATACGGCTGCAACCCCAACCAGAAGCCTTCCAAAATTTCTGTCAATGACGGCAGAGATCTTCCCATAAAGGTTCTCTCGGGCAAGCCGGGTTATATCAACTTCATGGACGCTTTCAATTCTTGGCAGCTCGTCCGTGAGCTTAAGAAAGCAACGGGACTTCCCGCAGCCGCTTCCTTTAAGCACGTTTCGCCCGCAGGCGCCGCACTTGGCATTCCTATGAGCGACACACTCAAGAAAATCTATTTCGTGGACGATTTGGAACTTACTCCCATTGCCACCGCTTACGCAAGAGCAAGAGGCGCCGACAGAATGTCTTCTTACGGCGACTGGGCGGCTCTGAGCGATGTTTGCGATAAAGAGACTGCACTCATCTTGAAGAGAGAAGTCAGCGACGGTATCATCGCTCCCGGCTACACAGACGAGGCTCTCGAGATTTTGAAGTCAAAGAAAAAGGGCAACTACAACGTGGTTCAGATCGACCCCGACTATGTACCTCAGCCGATTGAGCACAAGGATGTTTTCGGCATCACATTCGAGCAGGGCAGAAACGAGCTCAACCTCGCAGACCCCAAGCTTTACGAGAATATCGTAACGGACGCAAAGAATATGTCCGATGAAGTTATCCGTGATATGATTGTTTCTCTCATCACGCTCAAATATACTCAGTCCAACTCCGTTTGCTACGTAAAAGACGGTCAGGCAATCGGTATCGGCGCAGGTCAGCAGTCAAGAATTCACTGCACAAGACTTGCGGGCAACAAGGCTGACAACTGGTACTTAAGACAGTGCCCGAAGGTTTTGGAGCTTCCTTTCAAGGACGGCTTAAGACGTGCCGACAGAGACAACACAATTGATGTTTATATCTCCGACGAGTACGAGGACGTAGTGGCAGACGGAAACTGGCAGAAGTTCTTCACACAGCAGCCGAGCGTTTTCACACGCGAGGAGAAGAGAGCTTGGCTCGACGGCTTAAAGGGCGTAACAGTCGGCTCGGACGCATTCTTCCCGTTCGGCGATAACGTCGAGAGAGCAAGAAAGTCCGGTGTTGAGTACATCGTAGAGCCGGGCGGAAGCATTCGTGACGACAACGTTATCGAGACGGCAAACAAATACGGCATCACTATGGCGTTCACGGGAATCAGACTTTTCCACCACTGATAAAATACGGGGCGGCACTTTGTCGCCCTTTTTTATTGCAAGAGAGTTTTCTTTGTGATATATTATTCACAGATTCAAAGTTATAGGAAAGAGGTTAAAATCATGAAAATATTGGTTGTCGGCTCGGGCGGACGCGAGCATGCCATCATTCGTAAATTAAAGGAATCTCCCAAGTGCGAGAAGATCTATGCCGCACCGGGAAACGGCGGAATTTCTTATGACGCTGAGTGTGTTTCGATAGGCGCAATGGACATCGAGGGAATGGTTTCTTTCGCAAAAGAAAAGGCAATCGACCTCGTGTTTGTCGCTCCGGATGATCCGCTTGCCGCAGGTATGGTGGACGCTTTCGAGAAAGAGGGCATCATGGCATTCGGCCCCAGAGCTAACGCCGCTGTCATAGAGGCAAGCAAGGTTTTCTCGAAAGACCTCATGAAGAAATACAACATCCCAACAGCGGATTATGCCGTTATCGACAACGCTGAAGAGGCTGTAAAGTACATCGAGGAGAGAAACGAATATCCCGTTGTCGTCAAGGCTGACGGTCTCGCACTCGGCAAGGGCGTTATCATCGCTGAGAACTTTGAGGAGGCTAAGAACGCCGTCAAAACCATTATGGAAGATAAGGTTTTCGGCGCATCGGGAAATAAAGTTGTCATCGAGGAATTTTTGACAGGCCCCGAGGTTTCTGTTCTTTCTTTCACTGACGGAAAAACTCTTTATCCCATGGTTTCTTCAAAGGATCACAAGAGAGCTTTGGACGGAAACAAGGGACTCAACACGGGCGGCATGGGCACAATAAGCCCTAACCCCTACTATAACGACGATATGGCTAAGGAGTGCATGGAGAAAATATTTATGCCGACCGTTAACGCCATGAACGCCGAGGGCAGACCTTTCAAGGGTTGCCTCTATTTCGGACTTATGCTCACACCGAAGGGCCCCAAGGTAATCGAGTACAACTCAAGATTCGGCGATCCCGAAACTCAGGTTGTTTTGCCGAGACTCAAGACGGATTTTGTCGATATTATCGTTGCTTGCTGTGAGGAGAAACTCGCAGATATCAACATCGAGTGGAGCGACGAGGCTTGCGCTTGCGTTGTTATGGCATCGGGCGGATACCCCGGTTCTTACAAGAAGGGCATCGAGATTAAGGGCCTTGACGCATGCGGTCAGGTTGAGGGCGCTACTGTTTATCACGCAGGTACGGCACTCAAGGACGGCAAGCTTGTCACAAACGGCGGCAGAGTTTTGGGCGTAACGGCACTGGGCAAAACTCTTGACGAGGCACTCGACAAGGCTTATGCGGCAGTTAAGAAGATAGACTTCGAGAACGCACACTACAGAACCGACATCGGCAGAATACTTTAATTTTACAGAATTTGAGAGGGGACACAATTTTATTTGTGTTCTCTCTTTTTGTGTCGGCAAATTATTTGCCAACGGGAAAGAAATGTTATATACTAATCCCATATTTTAAAAGCAAAGGAGAATTTTCATGATAGATGAAGCATACGATTTCGGCGAGGTAAATCAGGACTGGACCGAGGTTAAAATAACGGTTGACGTAAAGAATGCCGACAAGGCGGGCGACATTGCAAATATGGTTGTGCCGTACGGAATTTACATCGAGGACTATTCCGACCTTGAAGAGGGCGCATGGGAGATTGCCCACATCGATTTGATTGACGAAGATTTGCTCAAAAAAGACAGAAACAAGGCGGTAATTCACGTTTATATCAGCCCCGAGGAAAGCCCCTTGGAGGCGGTTGCGTTCCTCAGTGAGCGCTACACGGCAGAGGGAATCGAAAACGAGATTAGCACGGAAAATTGCAAAACAGAGGACTGGATTAATAACTGGAAGAAGTATTTCCACCCGATGGAAGTCGGCGAGAAGCTTCTCATCCGTCCCACTTGGGAGGAAGATTTCGACCCGAAGGGCAGAGCCGTTCTCAATCTCGAGCCGGGCCTTGCATTCGGCACGGGCACGCACGAGACAACAAGACTTTGCATGGAGCTTCTCGAGAAATACGTTAAAGAGGGCGACAGCGTTCTCGATATGGGTTGCGGCAGCGGAATTTTGTCGGTTGCTTCACTTCTTGTCGGTGCAAAAAGCGCAGTCGGCGTTGATATAGATCCCCTTGCGGTAAAGACGGCGGTTGAGAATGCAAAGCTTAACAATGTCGGTGATAAATTTATCGGAATTACGGGCGACCTCACGGAAAAGGTAAGCGGTAAATTCAACGTTGTTCTTGCAAACATCGTAGCCGATATAATCAAAATTCTCTCGAAGAACGCACCAAATTTCATGTATGACGATTCCGTTTACATTATGTCGGGAATAATCGATACGAGAGAAGCCGATGTTCTCGAGTCGATTTCCGATAAGTTTGAAATAATCGAGAGAAAAGAGGAAAAAGGCTGGGTCGCAATGGCGGCAAAGCTCAAAAAGTAATATGAAGCTTTATTTTGGCGGTAAGGTCTACACGGGCGAGGGCTTTTGCGAAGCCTTCTGCGTGGAGGACGGTAAATTTTGCTTTGTCGGAACAAACGAAGAGGCGGAAAAGATAAATGCGGACGAGAGAATAAATCTTGGCGGAAAATTTGTCTGTGCGGGTTTTAACGACAGCCACATGCACCTTTTGAATTTCGGTCAGGCACTTATGTGCGCCGACCTTGCATCAAATACGCAGTCGCTCGGCGGAATGATAGCCTACCTTGCGGACTTTGCCTCAAAGGGAGAATTCTCGGAGTCGAACTGGATTGTCGGCAGAGGTTGGAATCAGGATTATTTCGAGGACGAAAAGCGTATGCCCACAAGGGATGACCTCGATAAAATATCGAAAGATTATCCGATACTCATAACAAGAGCGTGCGGTCACTGCTCTGTTGTCAATTCAAAGGCACTGGAGCTTGCAAAGGTAACAAAGGAAACGCCTTGTCCCGACGGCGGAGAAATAGGCTTGGACGAAAACGGCGAACCGAACGGCATTTTCTTTGATAACGCCATGGAATATATTTTCAGCGTGTTTCCGCTGCCTGACAAAAACGCCGTAAAGGATATGATTAAAACTGCCGCCAAGGCGCTTGGCTCCTACGGCATCACGTCTTGCCAGAGTGACGATTACTGCGTGTTTGAAATTCCGTTCGGCGTGGTAAACGAGGCTTTTGAGGAGCTTATAAACGATGGCGAACTTGGCGTCAGAGTTTACGAGCAGAGCAATTTCACAAATCTCGATGACTTGAAAGAGTTTGTCGAGAGCGGTCACAAAACGGGCACGGGAAACGATTTGTTCAGAATCGGCCCACTCAAAATGCTCGGTGACGGCGCACTCGGCGCAAGAACGGCTTATCTCTCCGTTCCGTATGCGGACGATCCGTCCGTCACGGGTTTTCCGTGTTTCAGTCAGGAAACCATGGACAGCATGATTTCTTACGCCAACAAAAACGGTATGCAAATTGCCGTGCATTCAATCGGCGACAAATGCCTCGATATGCTCCTTTCGGCTTACGAAAAGGCGCTTCAAGAATATCCGAGAGAAAACCACCGCCACGGAGTTGTGCACTGCCAGATTACAAGGCCTGACCAGCTCAAGAAAATAGCTAAGCTTAATTTGCACGTTTACGCTCAGTCGATTTTCCTCGACTACGATATTCACATCGTAAAGGACAGAGTGGGCGAGAAACTCGCATCCACAAGCTATTCTTGGAAAACACTCATGAACGACGGCGTGACCGTGAGCAACGGCTCGGATTGTCCCGTTGAACTGCCCGACTGCCTCAAGTCCATGCAGTGCGCCGTGACGAGAAAGACCGTCAAGGATAATCTCGGCCCCTACCTCGAAAACGAGGCTTTCACGGTTAAAGAGGCAATTGACAGCTACACTTCCGTTTCGGCTTATGCTCAGTTTGCCGAAGACTACAAGGGTAAGATAAAAGAAAATTACTTGGCTGATTTTGTCGTTTTGGATGAAAGTCCGTTTGAGACAAACCCCGAGGAAATTCACGCCATAAAGGTTTTGGGAACTTTCTTGGGCGGAAAAAGAGTTTATTGATAGTTTTTCCGATATTTTTTTACCAAAATGCTACATATTGTTACAATCTTAACAATTTAGTATTGATTTATTCCCAAAATAGCGTTAAAATATTAACATATTTAATGCGAATGCATTTTTGGGAGGAAAACTAATATGTCCAACAGAATTGTTCTTAACACTATTTCATACCACGGCAAGGGTGCTATCGGCGACATCGTACCCGAGATTAAGGCAAGAGGCTACAAGAAGGCTTTTGTTTGCTCCGACCCCGATCTTTTAAAGTTCGGCGTAACTCAGAAGGTTACATCACTTCTTGAAGAGGGCGGCGTTCCTTACGAGGTTTATTCCGAGATTAAGCCAAACCCGACAATCGAGAACGTAAAAACAGGAGTTAAGGCTTTTGCAGATTCAGGCGCTGATATGATCATCGCAATCGGCGGCGGCTCTTCAATGGATACGGCAAAGGCTATCGGTATCATCACGGAGAACCCGGAGTTTGCTGATGTAAGAAGCCTCGAGGGCGTTGCACCCACAAAGAAGCACGCTACATTCACAATTGCTGTTCCAACAACGGCAGGTACCGCAGCTGAGGTTACAATCAACTACGTTATCACAGATACAGAGAAGAAGAGAAAGTTCGTTTGCGTTGATACAAACGATATTCCCGAGATTGCAGTTGTCGATCCCGATATGATGGCATCAATGCCGAAGAGCCTCAAAGCCGCAACAGGTATGGACGCTCTCACACACGCTATCGAGGGTTACATCACAAAGGCTGCTTGGACAATGACAGATATGTTCCACCTCAAGGCTATCGAGCTTATCTCGAAGAACCTTAGAAGCTCTTGCGCTAACGAGGAAGAGGGTATTGAGGGAATGGCTCTTGCTCAGTACATCGCTGGACAGGGATTCTCAAACGTTGGTCTCGGCATTGTTCACTCAATGGCTCACTCACTCGGCGCTGTTTATGACACACCTCACGGCGTTGCAAACGCAATTTTGCTCCCGACAGTTATGGAGTACAACGCAGACGCAACAGGCGAGAAGTACCGTGACATCGCAAAGGCAATGGGCGTTGAAGGCACAGAGAACATGACTCAGGAGGAGTACAGAGCAGCTGCTGTTCAGGCTGTTAAGGACCTCGCTCACGATGTCGGAATTCCTGCTGACCTCAAGGCTATCGTCAAGGAAGAGGATGTTCAGTTCCTTTCCGAGTCCGCTTATGCTGATGCTTGCCGTCCGGGCAACCCAAAGGATACTTCCGTCGAGGAGATTGCAGCACTTTACAGAAAGCTCATGTAATCGCTTGGCACAATATAGTTAAATACTTTTGTTTTATGTATTTGTCGGATCGTCTCGAAAGAGGCGGTCCGATTTTTTTGTTTCGCAAAGAGAAAAGCGGGCAGTTTAGAACTGTCCGCTTATGTTTTGCCAAAATATTAAGCTTTGATTTGCTTTAAGTGCTCTCTTATTTCCTCGGTGTGCATGCCTCTTGAGCCTTTGATGAGAATGCTGTCATTAGGCTTAATGAAATCATCAAGGAAAGAATTAACCTCGGCGTTTGTTTTAAAGTAAACAGAATTTTCACCGTCGGCAAATCCGTCATAGATGTGCTTTGCCTCGTTTCCGACCGCCACAAGGAAATCTATGTTCTTTTCCTTTGCGGCTTTTCCGACGTCGGTGTGGCCCTTCTCGGAGTAAGAGCCAAGCTCCAGCATATCGGAGAGAACGGCGATTTTTCTGCCGTTTAATCTCGTGAGCATATCAAGTGAAGAAACCATGCTGTCTGGGCTTGCGTTGTAGGTGTCGTCAATAACCGTGATGTTGCCAAAGGTTTTGATTTCACCGCGCATATCGGGGGACTTGTAAGTTCCCAGTGCCTCAATAGCCTTGTTCAAATCAAGTCCGAGATATTCGCATACGGCAATTGCGGCAAGCGCATTTCTCACGTTGTGAAGTCCGATTACGGGCAGTTTAACGGTGAATTCTTCGTCTTCAAGTCTGAACTTGAAAGAGGTCTCGCCGTTCTGCTCTTTTATGTCGTAAGCTCTGAAATCGCAGTTTTCGCCTATGCCGAACGTCACGACGGACGGCTCGAAAACGCCGCTGTATTCTTCGTCTTTGAGCGTGGAGAGTAAATCGTCGTCACCGTTGACAAATACCGTGCCCATGGCGCCGATGTAATCCGCAATGTGAAGCTTTTCTTTCAAGATGTTCTCACGGGAGCCGTGGAATTCGATGTGAGAAACTCCGATATTCGTCATAACGGCAACGGTCGGCCTTGCAATATCGACAATTCGCTTCATTTCTCCGGGGTAGCTCATGCCCATTTCAAAAACGCAGACATCGTGCTCGGGCTCGTATTTCATAACCATTTGCGGCACACCGATTTGACCGTTTGCGTTGCCCTCGGTTTTATTTACGTTAAGGGAAGAGGAGAGCGCAAGGGAAATAATCTCCTTTGTGGTCGTCTTTCCGACAGAACCCGTAATGCCGATTACGGGCACTTTTATTTCTGCACGGCATCTTTCGCCGCATTTCTGAAGTGCACGCACGGAGTCTTCAACAAGAACGTAGTTGATGTTAATATCGCATGGAAGTTCCTTTTCGGAGAAACAAGCTTGGCAGCCTTTTTCAACGCAAGACGGAATATACTTGTGACCGTCCGTATTTTCGCCTTTAATGGCAACAAACATTTTGCCCGCTTCGGCTTTTCTCGAGTCCGTGAAAAATCCGTTTATTACGACGGTGCCGTCGCCGTAAAGCTTACCGCCCGTGTACTCGGCAATTTGTGAGAGTGTGAGTTTCATTATTAAATTTCCTTATCGCAAAAAGAGTGGTGAAATATTCCACCACTCTTCTTAGTCGGAACCCACGTCAAAAAGTGGGGAACATTTTCATCAAGTTAGATTATAACCGCTTTACTTTGTAATTGCAAGCGAACCCATAGGATCCCACGGCTCAAGCTCGATAGGCTCCTGAGCGAGAAGCTCTCTCTGCTCTTTTGTGAGATACTTCTTGTCAACAACAATCTGATAGTTGTACTCGTCGAACCACTTGTCGCTCATGACGTAGTAGCCGTTGTGGCCCGGATCCTTGCCCCAAGAATTTTCTACCTTCCAACGGTTCGGCTTGCCGTTTTCGTCAAGGTTAACGCCGAGGAAAACCATTGCGTGCGTCATAAGGCTCTGACCGTAGTCAAGTCTTTCCGCTTTATTCATGCTGAACGTAGTGGAGAAGAGGTTCTCAACATTTACGCTGTCAAGATCCATAATTCCCGAGTCTCTCGTGCTCCTCTTGCCGACATCGCAACCGAACCAAACGGGTAAACCGTCTTTCATCTGTGCGATAGCTGCATTTTTAAGCTCCTCGCTTGTAAGGTTAAGGTACTTTACAGGTCTGCCCTCGATTACATTGCCGAGGAATTTAACCGTGTAAGTTCTGTTGTACGGCTTGTCCTTTGTGGGAGCGTTGATGAGCGAAACATAATCGTCAAGGTTCATGTCGACATATTTTGCGAAGAACTCCTTGGGCGTGATATTCTCGTCACGGATGAATTTACCGTCTTTGTCTTCCACTTCAAAAGTGAAGCTTACGGGCGGCTTGCCGAATGCGATGCAAAGCATGCGGTAAATTTCTTCCATGTAGCCGTCTTTCATGCTGCGGAGCTCTTCTATGCTCTTTCCGTTCTCGTGAGCCTCTCTTATTCTGCAAGCATACTCACGCAGTTTTTCCGTGAGGTAGCTTGTTATTTCTCTTGTAGATGATGAAGAAACACTCTCGGGCATTGCTTCCTTGGGCACAACGCCGTATTTCTCCGTGAGAGCCGCAAACATATCCCACTGACCGCCGTCGCCGAGAGGGCCGCTCAAAAGATATGCGATAAGTCTCGAATCTGTTTTCTCGTCAAGAGTTTTGAGTATGGACTCGAGGAAATAGTTGGATTTTTCAAGCTTGTCATAGAAAAGCGGATAAGCCTGAGAAAGCTCGAAATTCTCGAGATTCAGCTTCTTCATCACGCGAAATCTCATGGTGTTAAGGGATGCGAACATCCAGCATCTTCCCGACTGCTTCTGGTTTGTTACCTCGCCGTTCTTTATGTCGATCGAGAACGTGTGGCGCATATTTCTGCTTGCGTCATAAGAGAGAGCGGCATTTGCAACACCACCCGCAACAACAGCATTCATCGTAAGAAGATTTTTGCTGTCTGCGTCAAATTTTTCTTCTGCTTTTTTGAGAAAATCAAATGAAATATTCTGTTCCATTTCGGTTTCTTCCTTTCTTCTGATTGATATTAGGTTAACGGTAAAATACCCTTATGCCTTTCTTTTGATTGTGGGGAGAAGTTCCTTTATGACGACACGCTCGTCAAACGGATACTTAACGCCCTTAATCTCCTGATAGTCCTCGTGGCCCTTGCCGGCAAGAACGATAATGTCGCCCTCGGTGCCGTTTTCGAGCGCCCAGCGAATTGCCTCACGGCGGTCTGGAATCTCGATGTGCTTTCCGTCCGTCTTGTTCATACCGACAAGAATATCGGCGATGATGTCGTTAACGTCCTCAAAGCGTGAGTTGTCGGCGGTTATGACGGATAAATCTGCCATTTTACCGCAAATTTCACCCATTTCGTAGCGTCTTACTTTAGGTCTGTTTCCGCCCGCACCGAAAATGCAAATGAGTCTCTTGGGGTTATATTCACGAAGAGTGGAGAGAATATTCTCCATTCCCACGCCGTTGTGAGCGTAGTCGATGAGAAGTGTGAAGTTGTAGGGGATAGGAACGGCTTCAACTCTGCCCTTGACCTTAACGTTAAACAGTCCCTTTTCGATTGCCTCGTCGCTTATGCCGAAACATTTAAGTCCCGTTATCGCGGAAAGGGCATTGTATGCGTTGAATTTTCCGGGAGTTGCAATTTTGATTGTCTTTTCCGTTCCGTCCTTATACTTGAGGAGTGAGCCGATAAATCCGGGCTCTGAGTAGAGGTGATTTTCAATACCGCTCACGTCTGCATCGGGATTAAAGCCGTATGTGACGATATCACAGGTGTGATCTTTAATCATACCCTCCCAGTTAGCGTCATCAATGTTTATTGCGCCGACTTTGCACATTTTGAAAAGCAAGGACTTGCAGTAGAGATACTCCGCCATATCTTTGTGCTCGACTCCGCCGATGTGATCCTCACTGAAGTTTGTGAATATGCCTGAATCGAATGTGAATCCGTAAACTCGTGAATCACGAAGACCGATGGAGCTAACCTCCATAACGCAGTATTCACAGCCCTTTTCAACCATCTGAGCCATAAATTTCTGAATTTCGTGGCTCTCGGGGGTCGTGTTGTCGGTTTGCGTGAGCTCGTCGCCAATCATAACGCCGATTGTGCCGATAACGCCTACTTTGTGGCCGGCTGCCTCAAGAATTGATTTAATCATGCAAGAGGTGGTTGTTTTTCCCTTCGTGCCTGTGATTCCGATTGTTTTGAGTTTCTCTGCCGGATGACCGAAAAACTCTGCCGAGAGAAGTGCAAGGCCTTTTCTTGTGTCCTCAACCTTTATAACGGGAATGTTTTCGGGGATTTCCACATCATCAGATGCGACAACTGCGACTGCGCCGTTTTCCACAGCCTTTGCGGCGTACTTGTGGCCGTCCACGGCAGAACCCTTTAAGCACACGAAAAGCGAGCCGTTATCGGCTTTTCTCGAGTCGTATGCGATGTTTGTTATCTCAATACCGTCAATGTTTCCGTTAACCTCGCATTTGACGGCTGTTATAAGTTTATTAAGCTTCATAAGACATTCCTTTCGTCTTTGATATCTTGATTACAAATCTGATTGTACTCCTAAAATCGCATTATGTCAACAAATTGATTAGTCCAAGCTAACCACATGAACAAAGCTCAATTTTCTTGTTTTTTCTTCGGCAATATAGTAATATATTTGTGAAAAAGCGTGAACGGCGAGGGGTATTTTCATGGTGCAATTACCGTGATTTTGCGGTAATTTTGCAAGTTTTGAGTGCTTAAAATTCTCCGTTCGCCGAAAAATCGGCACAGGGAAAATTGTGCCGAGGAAAGAAAGGTAAAAATGAAAAATTTTGATTACTCCGAGCTGCTCAACACAGCGATAAAATACGGCATAAAAATAATTATCGCACTAGTCATTCTCTTCGTTTCCTTTAAGCTAATCAACAAGCTTGGAAATCGCTTTGCTTCACGGCTTGAGAAGAACGACAAAGTGGACAAAACTCTTTCAAGAACACTTATGAGCGCATCGAAAATAGGAATGAAAGTTTTGGTGGGCGTTGCCCTTGTGGGATTTTTGGGCATTGAGACAAGCGGCATCAGCACCGTGATAGCCTCTTTGAGCGTTTGTGCCGGCTTGGCGGTGAACGGCACCTTAAGCAACCTTGCGGGCGGCGTTCTGCTTTTGATAACGAGACCTATGAAACTTGGCGACTACATCTCCGCACAGGGCTATGACGGCACGGTTGAGACGATAGGTATTTGCTACACGAAAATAGTCACGTTCGACAACAAGACGATTTATCTGCCGAACAGCGGACTTTCCACGGGCACGATAATGAACTACTCCGAGATGAAAACGAGACGAGTGGATTTTGATTTCTCCGTTGCGGGAAACGATATCGAGCTTGTGCGTTCCGTATTAAAAGGAATAGCCGATGAGGGCGAACTCATTTTGAAAGACCCCGAGGTTTTTGTCGGCATAACGGATTTCGGTGCGGGCAACGGCTTGAAAATGACCTTGAGAGTTTGGTGCAACACACAGGACTACTGGACGGTTTACAGTTATATTCTCGAAGAGGCTGAAAAGAGATTTGCCGAGAATAAAATAAGTGTTCCGTTCAGCGGACTTGACGTTCACATAAAGCAGTGACTTGGAGGGAAAGGGAATGAAACCTTATGTAATCGGTGTGGCTGGCGGTTCCGGTTCGGGAAAATCGACTTTCACGGACAGATTAAAAGAGCATTTCGGTGATGATATAGCCGTGGTTTATCACGACAATTACTACAAAAGACAGGACGATGTGCCGTTTGAGGAGAGAGTAAAGGTGAATTACGATCATCCCGATTCGCTCGAAACGGATTTGCTCATCAAGCACCTCGAAAAGCTAAAAAACGGCGAGAGTATAGAAAGTCCCGTCTATGACTTCTCAAAGCACAACCGCTCCGACAAAACCATAAGCGTTAAGCCCAAAAAAGTGATAATCGTGGAGGGAATTTTGCTTTTTGCGGACGAGAGGCTGAGAGATTTTCTCGATATGAAAATTTATGTGGAAGCGGACGCCGACGAGAGAATCTTGCGAAGAGTTATTCGTGATGTTGAGGAGCGTGGCAGAGACCTAAAAGGAATAATAAATCAGTATCTAACCACGGTGAAGCCTATGCATTACCTTTATGTTGAGCCGACAAGGGCACTTGCCGATATAGTGATAAACAGCGGAAAAAACAAAGTTGCTTTTGACCTCGTGTGCGGCAAAATTGAGCATATTTTGAGCGGCTGCGGTGAAAAAGCATAAATTTTAATGTGATAAAGCGCATAATATGAGCATAGCGCACTTGGTTAAAAACACGAAGATTTTCAAGATGAGTTATTCTATAAAAATGTATATGAATGTATAAATTGAACAGTTTTTTTGAGCAGTCGGAGAGATATTCATATTTGCTTCAAAAAAATAATACTTTTTTTACTAAAAATACTTGATTGTTTTGGCTATATTGTGTAAAATAATCTTGTGTAAATTTTGACTAAACTTTTTGGGCTTTGACTTTGCCGTCACGGCTCAATTCTTGATAGCGGAAAATTGTGATAAGGAGCCTAAGAATATGTCTAACAGATTGTTTCAGGGAGTAATTCATCAGATGAAGGACAGCGTGGATCGCACCATAGGTATTGTCGATGAATCCTCCATAATTATCGCATGCAGCGACCTCAGCAGAATAGGCGAGGTTTTTGACGAAATAACCGAGGAGAACTTCAATTCGGCAGAGCCGTATTTTGTGAACGGCTACACCTTTAAATCATTCGGAACGGTTCAGCGCTTCGAGTACGCCGTATTTGTAAACGGCACCGACCCCGAGGCAATTAAATATGTAAACATTCTCGCAATTTCAATGGGTACCATCAAGCAGTACTACGACGAGAAGTACGACAGAAGTAATTTTATCAAGAATGTCATTCTCGATAACATTCTTCCCGGCGATATTTATATCAAATCGAGAGAGCTTCACTTCAACAGCGACGTCAGCCGCGTATGTATGCTCATTAAGCTCCCCGGCAATCAGGAATTTTCTGTTTTCGAGGTTCTGCAGAATCTTTTCCCCGACAAGAACAAGGATTTCGTCATCAACATCAACGAGACGGACATCGTGCTTGTCAAGGAGATTAAGCCGAACATCGAATCAAAAGATATCGATCAGCTCGCAAACTCCATTGTCGATACTCTCTCAAGCGAGTTCTACACACGCTGCTATGTCGGTATCGGAACAGTTGTCGAGGGCATGAAGGACTTGGCAAGAAGCTTCAAAGAGGCTCAGATCGCTCTTGACGTCGGAAAGGTTTTCGATACGGACAAGAATATTGTGAGATACGATAACCTCGGAATCGCAAGACTTATCTATCAGCTTCCCACAACGCTTTGCGATATCTTCTTAAGAGAAGTTTTCAAGAAGGGCAGCATCGAATCTCTCGATCACGAGACTCTCTTCACAATTCAGAAGTTCTTCGAGAACAACTTAAATGTTTCCGAGACTTCAAGAAAACTCTTCGTCCACAGAAACACTCTTGTTTACCGTCTTGAGAAAATCAAGAAAATCACGGGACTTGACCTTCGTGAGTTTGAGGACGCTATCGTCTTTAAGGTCGCTCTTATGGTCAAAAAGTATCTTTCATCCGGTCCCGCTAAGTTCTAAATCATAGATTTTTCGCATTCAAAACCGCCTTTCTGAGTAGGAAAAGGCGGTTTTTGCAATAAAATTGCAAAGATTGAACGCTATGGTTTGCTTTTTTGAATCAAGTAGAGTATACTTCTAATGATATACAAAGAAGTAATATTTGTGAAAGGAAATAATTATGTCATCAGTTATTGAATTTCGAGGCGTCTCGAAAGTATATAATAACGGAACCGAAGCCCTGCACAACATAAATCTTCAGATAGAAAAGGGCGAGTTCGTCTTTATAGTCGGTTCTTCCGGTGCCGGTAAAAGTACCTTCACCAAGCTTATCACTTGCGAGGAGAGACCCACAAGCGGCGAGCTTTATGTTGCGGGCAACGAGATTTCTAAAATTCCGCAGAGAAAAATTCCGTATGTCAGAAGAAAAATGGGAATCGTTTTCCAGGATTTCAGACTCATCGAGCACATGACGGTTTACGATAACGTCGCTTTTGCAATGCGAGTTGTCGGTGCTTCGGGCCGAACAATCAAGAAGAGAGTTCCGTACATTTTGAGCCTTGTCGGACTTCAGCATAAGGCAAAGCACCTCCCGAGTGAGCTTTCCGGCGGTGAGAGACAGCGTGTCGGTTTGGCAAGAGCACTTGTCAACAACCCTTCGCTTATCATTGCGGACGAGCCGACGGGAAACATCGACCCGGCTCTTTCGTTCGAGATAGTTGACCTTCTTGCAGAGATTAACCGCAGAGGCACAACCATATTGATGGTCACTCACGAGCATTCGCTTGTTAAGCACTTCCACAAGAGAATCATTCAGATTCACGGCGGTCAGATTGTCGCCGATACTGCTGCGATTGCGGCAGAGCAGGAGGCTCAGGCGGCTTTTGAGGAGCAGCATTACGACGAGGCAACAGACGAGACCTACGAGGGATTTTCTTCCGATAATACCGAGGTTCCCGCTGTTCCGACAAGCAAGTCTGATTTAGACAAATCAAAGCTTAACTTTGTGACGGAGGACGAAGAGAAAAACTCTGCGTTCGCTCCGAAAAATGCGGTTAAGAGCTACATACCTCACGACGAGGAAGAATTCACCTTTGAGGATATTTCTTCCGACAACAAGAAGGAGGGAGAATAATGAGAAGCTTCTGGTATCTTTTAAAAGAGGGATTTGCCGGTTTGAGAAAGAACAAAACCATGAGCATCGCTTCCATAGCTGTTCTTATCTCCTGTCTTTTCCTCACGGGTGTTGCAATGGCACTCTCGCTTAATATATCCACAACAATGGATTCAATCGAGGGCAACAACCAGATTACGGTTTTCTTGAGTGACGGTTTGCCGCAGATTACGGCCATTCAGGTAGGCGAGCAGATTAGAGCAAACGAGAACGTTGCCGACTGCACGTTTATCGCAAGAGACGACGCCCTTGCAGACGTTATGGAGTCACTCGGCGACGACGGTTCCATTCTTGACGGCCTTGACGGCGAGGATAACTTCCTTCCCGATTCCTACAAGATTAGCCTTGCAGACTTAAGCAAGTACGATCAGACAATAAGCGAGATTCAGGCTATCGACGGCGTAGACCACATCACGGACTACTCGAGCATCGCAAACAAGCTCAACAACCTTGACAGACTTTTCAAGTATGCAAGCTTGGCAATCGTTGTGGTTCTCGGTCTTGTTTCTCTCTTCATCATCTCAAACACGGTCAGAGTTACAATCTTCTCCAGAAGAGTTGAGATTAACATCATGAAGAGCGTCGGCGCAACAAATATGTTCATCAGAATTCCGTTCATTGTTGAGGGTGTTTTGATTGGACTCATCTCGGGTGCTGTTTCCGTTTCGATTCTTCTTGTTGCTTACGCAAAGATTACAGAGATTGTTTACAGCATTGTGCCGTTCCTCACAGTATTCAACATCGATCCTTACAGATGGTATATTGTGGCGGCTTATCTCATCGTGGGCGCACTTTTCGGTATGCTCGGCGGTGTGTTCTCACTCGGCAGATACTTAAGACGCGAGGGCGAGGACGCTATTCTTTGATTAAAAGTACATATTGATTTTTCTCCCGTGAAGCTTTCGGTTTCACGGGAGTTTTTTTTTGTGTGCTTGTGAAACAAATGTCATTCGCATAGTGTGTAAAATTATCATACCCTTAGGTTATAACTATATTCATTTTGACTATTTTTAATATCGTATTTTAGGTGCTACAATTAAATCAAGGTAATCACCTCTTAGTTATGGGAGAACAAGCTTGTGACGCGGGTTCTCCCTCCCTTTAGGGAATGGTGAGGCCCCACTTAAGGAGGTTATTTGTGTGGCGTTACATATAATAGACGAAGCTAACAGATGTTTGAATTGTAAAAAACCGATGTGCCGTGAGGGTTGTCCCGTACACACCGAGATACCGCACATCATATCTTTGTTCAAGGAAAACAAACTCATGGAGGCGGGCGAGGAGCTATTTGAAAACAATCCGATGTCCGTCATTTGTGCGACTGTTTGCAATCACGAGAAGCAGTGTGCGGGTCATTGCGTACTCGGAAGAAAAGGAAATCCCGTTCATTTTTCAAGCATCGAGCAGTATATTTCCGATATGTATCTTGAAAGAATGAAGGTTCAGAGGAAAGAGTCGAGAAACAAGAGAGTTGCCGTAATCGGAGCGGGCCCCGCCGGAATGACGGTTGCTATTTTGCTTGCAAAAGAGGGGTACGACATCACCGTTTTTGAATGGAAAGATAAAATCGGCGGAATTATGCAGTACGGCATACCGGAATTTCGTCTGCCTAAAACTGTTCTCGACAGATACAAAACGAGAATGGAAGAACTCGGAATACAGATACGCCCCAACACAACTATCGGCGCAGTATTCTATATAGATGATTTGCTGAAAGACGGATATTCGAGCGTGTTTATCGGCACGGGCACGGGAAAGCCGAGAAGTCTCGGAATTCAGGGTGAATGCCGTGGCAATGTTTATTTCGGAATAGATTATCTTGCAAACGCCTCATCATATAAACTCGGTAAAAAGGTCGCCGTAATCGGTATGGGCAATGCCGCAATGGATGTTGCGAGAACAGCTCTTCGAAACGGTGCCGAGAAAGTCACACTTTACGCAAGAGGAAACAACGTGACGGCAAGCGAGCACGAGGTTTCTTACGCCACACTTGACGGAGCGGATTTTTCATTCGGAATGCAGATAGTTTCGATTAACGATAAGGGCCCCGTTTTCAGAAAAACCACAATTGACGAAAACGGAAAGATTATCGCTGAAGAGGACGAGCTCGTTCAGACCGAGGCTGATTCTACAATTATTTCAATCAGTCAGGGGCCGAGAAAGAAGCTTGTCAGAACCACTTTCGGACTCGAAACGGGCGAAAAAGGACTTCTTGCGGTCGATGATAATTACATGACGACAAAGCCGGGCGTATTTGCGGCGGGAGATGTCGTCACAGGTTCAAAGACGGTTGTCCATGCGGTGGACGGCGCAAAAAAAGCAGCCGCCGCAATGATTGAATACATGGAAAACCAAAATTAAGATTACAAGTTGCGTTAAGCACACAATAGATACACTTCCCAAATAGCCGTCTGAGCAATTCCCAAGCTCGGGCGGTTATTGCGTTCTCCTATAATTTGCGGAATCACAGAAAACTTAAATAAATCTTGCAAAAAGCCCGTAAAATCGAAATATCACGTGCATAAATCAAACATTTAATTGACTTTTTCACAAACTCAAATTATAATCATATGTGCGGAAGTCCCACCTAATAAAACGGCGGGCTTCTTTGTGTAGTTGCAATCGTTCGCACACTCTGCTTTTACAAGTTAAGCAGAGTGTGCTCCGATTTACATATACCCTTACAAAAGATTATTATTTGAAAGGAAGCAGTGAGCATCTGCCTCTGCTAAATGGTGAAATAAATGGCAAAACAGTATTTTGTTACAGAAGAAGGCAAACAGGCTCTCGAGAAAGAGTACGAGCAGCTGGTTACAGTCGGAAGAAAAGAAGCTGCCGAGAAACTTAAAGTCGCAAGAAGCTTCGGCGACCTTTCCGAGAACTCTGAGTACGACGAGGCTAAGAACGATCAGGCTATTCTTGAGGCAAGAATTGCCGACCTCGAGGTTATGCTCAAAAACGCTGTTATCGTTAACGAGGACGATATCGATTCAAGCGTTGTAAACGTCGGTTCTTTCGTCAAAGTTAACGTTGAGAGACCGAACGGACAGATCAGAACAAATAAAATTTACGAGATAGTAAGCACAAATCAGGCTAATCCGAGACTTGACAAGATAAGCGACGATTCTCCCATCGGCAAGGCTTTGATGGGCAAGAAAGTCGGTGCGGTTGTCGAAGTTGAGACACCCAGAGGATTAAGCAAGCTCCTCATCATTGAGGTAAGCCGTGAAAAGATAGAGCAGGAGAATAAGTATGGCGAATAATAACGCTCAGCAGGATATCAATCAGCTTCTTAAGAACAGAAGAACCAAGCTTCAGAACCTTCAGGAGGCAGGCAAGGATCCTTTTAAGATTACAAGTTACGACCAGACTCATCACACAGATGAGGTAAAGTCGCTTTATACCGCTCACGAAGATGAGCTTTTGGCCGGAAGAGAGCCCGTTTCGACAGAGGGCCTCGACGAGCAGGCAGCAAAAGAGGCTGTCAATAACGACTACAACGAGCGCAGAGCAATTATGGACGCAAGTCCCATTCATGTTTCTGTAGCCGGAAGAATGATGTTCAAGCGTGTTATGGGCAAGGCATCTTTCTGCAACCTCAAGGACCTCAAGGGATCCATTCAGGTTTATGTCGCAAGAGACGCTATAGGCGAGGAGTCCTATGCCGACTTTAAGAAAGCCGATATCGGCGATATTTACGGCGTAAAGGGTTATGCTTTCAGAACAAAGACGGGCGAAATCTCAATTCACGCAGAGGAGCTCACACTTCTCTCAAAGAGCCTTCAGATTCTTCCCGAGAAGTTCCACGGCTTGACCGATACCGACACTCGTTATCGCCAGAGATACGTCGACCTCATCATGAATGATGACAGCAAGGACGTGTTCCTCAAGAGATCCAAGATTATCCGTGAGATCAGAAACTTCCTCGATTCAAGAAACTTCATCGAGGTTGAAACTCCTACGCTCGTTTCCAATGCCGGCGGCGCTGCAGCAAGACCGTTTGAGACTCATTACAACGCTCTTGACGAGGATGTTAAGCTTAGAATTTCTCTCGAGCTTTACTTAAAGAGACTTATCGTCGGCGGCCTTGAGAGAGTTTTCGAAATCGGCAGAGTTTACCGCAACGAGGGTGTTGACACAAGACACAACCCCGAGTTCACGCTCATGGAGCTTTATCAGGCATACACCGATTATAACGGAATGATGGAGCTCACAGAGAGCATGTTCCGTTATCTCGCAGAAAAGGTTTGCGGAACCACTCAGATTACTTACGGCGAGCATGTTCTTGATTTCGGTAAGCCGTTCAGAAGACTCACAATGAACGACGCAATCAAGGAGTATGCCGGAGTAGATTTTGACGCAGTTAAGTCTGACGAAGAGGCAAAGAAGCTCGCTGACGAGCATCACATCGAGTACGAGGCAAGACACACAAAGGGCGATATAATCAACCTGTTCTTTGAGGAGTACTGCGAGAAGAATCTCATTCAGCCGACATTTATCATGGATCATCCGCTTGCAATTTCTCCGCTCACGAAGAAGAAGCTGAACGATCCGGAGAAGGTTGAGAGATTCGAGCTTTTCATCAACACGTGGGAGATGTGCAACGCATATTCCGAGCTCAATGACCCGATTGATCAGAGAGAGAGATTTGCACAGCAGGACGCAAATGCAGCCGCAGGCGACGAAGAGGCTCAGCACACGGACGAGGACTTCCTTAATGCGCTTGAGATCGGTATGCCCCCAACGGGCGGTATCGGCTACGGCATAGACAGACTTGTCATGCTTCTCACAAACAGCCCGGCGATAAGAGATGTTTTGCTCTTCCCGACGATGAAATCTTTGGAGAAGTAAAACCCAGTATTTATGCGGGTTTCCAAGCTTTTATATGTAAGTTCTACCAAAAGATTTACCAAAAGTGATTTGGTACGAACAGCAATACAGCAGAATAGATAAAATTAAACTCTCAGAGAATGGTAAAACATTTTCCGAGAGTTATTTTTATGTCCCAAGAACTGCAAATCCAAAATCCGCACATTCGCAATCGTTTCAGATTCACGCTACAATGTGATTACAATAAATTCAGGAGGGCTGATTATGAATGTGCAGTACGAACAGCAAGGTGATTTCCTTATCCCTTGCGTAAGAACCAAGGAACAGAAAGAAATACATTTAGGCGTGTGGGCAGACCGCCACAGACGATACCTTAAGGAACATCACAAGGTCAGATATTACAATCTTCTCACTAGCGAAAAGCTCTACGATTACCTTGCAGACATCGAGGAGCAAGCGGAGAATATGTTCCTTCGGCTGGTAGATGAACTTGCCGAAAAAGAAAATGTAACGGAAGCTCTCAAGGCTGAAAATGCTATGGAGTGGGTGCGTAAGATGAATAATATCAGAAACCGAGCGGCGGAGATTGTGAATACTGAGGTTATTTATAACTGATGGATAATTGAATAATAGTGGATTTAGGGCAAGTAGAGAGAAATCTCTGCTTGTCCTTTTTTTGCGACAGCTAATTTGCGGACACACCCAATCCGTTGCAAAATTCACTAAATCGTGATATAATACTTCTCATAATTATGTATTATCGGAAGTTTGGAGGTTTTGCCATGAGAGTTTGTTACGATAAGCTGTTTCATATGATGATTGACCGTAAATTGACAACATCACAGTTGATGAAAATGTGTGGATTCAGTGCAAATATCATCACAAGACTGAAAAAGAATGAATATATATCAATGGAAAGTCTTGGAAAACTGTGCAAGGAATTGGATTGCAAAGTGGATGACATACTTACCTTTGAATACGACGAAAGCTAAGGAGGAGAAAAGCATGAAATCTAATTTTGATTTTTTGAGCAAGGATTTTCCCGTATTAGCGAATTTCGGAAAACTGGCAGAGCAATACTGCTTTTCTGATGCTAATTCATGCTTAATTAAACTGGGTATGATAGGTGAGACAATTGTTAATCTGATGTTTACCTACGATGGTATTGATTTTCCATATGATAATACCGCTGTTACCCGTATTGATACCCTTATGCGTGAGGGGTTACTTACCCGTGACCTTTGTGACATTCTCCATGCTATAAGAAAAGCCCGTAACAAAGCTACCCACGAAAATTACGGTTCTTCTGATGAAGGAAAGACCCTTTTGCAAATGACATACAGTCTCTGCGAATGGTTTATGCAGACCTACGGAGATTGGAATTATCAGAATCAACCGTTCGTTATGCCTGTTGAAGCTTCAGCAACAGAACCTATAGTCGTTGATAAGGAACAGGAAAAGAAAATTGAGGAAACCCTGACGAAAGAAGCAGAAAAGACAGCAGCGTCTGCGCCTAAGGTCGCTCAGGAAGATCGTAAAAAACAATCAGCCTTGGCAGCCGGAAAACGTCAGAAGTCTGAGGCTGAAACACGCTATCTTATTGATGAGCAGCTTCGCAAAGTTGGTTGGGATGCTGATACAGAACAGCTAAGATATTCTAAAGGCACTCGTCCGGAAAAAGGTCGAAATATGGCAATAGCTGAATGGCCCACCGATTCACTGGTGGGCAATAGGGGCTATGCCGATTATGCATTATTTGAGGGAACGGAACTTGTTGCCATAATTGAAGCAAAGGCAATTCATAAGGATATTCCTTCGGTTATTGATTATCAGTGCAAAGAATACTCTATGCTTATTCGAGAAGAAGATAAGCAATATCAGATTGATACTTGGGGCAAGTATAAAGTACCGTTTACTTTTGCTACAAACGGCAGACCATATCTGGAGCAGTATAAGACAAAATCAGGTATTTGGTTCTTAGATTTGCGTAAATCTTATAATCCGCCAAGAGCATTACAGGGATGGATGAGTCCTGACGGAATTAAAGAGCTTTTGACACAGGACATAGAGCGGAAGAATGAAAACCTGAAGCAAATGTCATATGATTTTTTGACAGATAAAGATGGTTTGAATTTGAGACTTTATCAGCTTAATGCGATTAAAGCGGCAGAAAATGCAGTTATTGATGGCAAGCAAAGTGTTCTGCTTGCTATGGCAACTGGAACAGGAAAGACAAGAACTGTTCTTGGAATGATATATCGTTTCTTAAAAACAGACAGATTTCACAGAATTTTATTCCTTGTTGACAGAACATCACTCGGCGAACAGGCTCAGGATGTTTTTGAGGAAGTTAAGCTTGAAGACCTTATGACTCTTGATGAGATTTATAATATCAAAGGGCTTGAAGATAAGGAAATTGATAAAGAGACCCGTATTCATATTGCTACTGTGCAAAGTATGGTAAAACGTATTCTGTACAATGCTGAAGATACAATGCCGGCAGTTTCTGATTATGACCTGATTATAGTAGATGAAGCACATCGAGGATATATTCTTGATAAAGAGATGGCAGAGGATGAACTGCTCTATCGTGACCAGATAGATTATCAGAGTAAATACCGCACAGTTATCGAATACTTTGATGCTGTTAAGATTGCACTTACTGCTACTCCGGCATTACAGACCACAGAGATTTTTGGCGAACCTGTATTTAAGTATACATATCGTGAAGCAGTTATCGAAGGTTACCTTGTAGACCATGACGCACCTCATGAATTGAAAACAAAGCTCAGCAGTGAGGGGATTCACTATAAATCCGGCGATACGGTTACAACCTATGACCCTGTAACCGGAGAACTTACTAACAGCGAGCTTCTGGATGATGAACTGGATTTCGATATTGAAGCATTTAACAGAAAAGTAATTACAGAGTCGTTTAACAGAACTGTACTTGAAGAAATTGCCCGTGATATAGACCCTGAATCACCCGAAGAACAGGGTAAAACGCTTATCTATGCTGTAAATGACCAACACGCTGATATGATTGTATCTATCCTTAAGGAAATCTATGCAGAAACTGGTGTAGATAATGACGCAATTATGAAAATTACGGGAAGCGTTGGCGGCGGAAACAAGAAGAAAGTTCAGGAAGCTATTAAGCGTTTTAAGAATGAACGCTATCCGAGTATAGTTGTTACCGTTGATTTGCTTACAACAGGAATTGATGTGCCTGAAATTACCACATTGGTGTTTATGCGTCGAGTAAAGTCTCGTATTCTTTTTGAGCAGATGCTCGGACGTGCAACAAGACTTTGCCCTGATATTCACAAAACTCATTTTGAAATCTATGACCCTGTTGGAGTCTATGATTCACTTGAGCCTGTTAATACTATGAAACCTGTTGTTACAGACCCAAGCACAACATTTGTGCAGCTTATCGAGGGATTGGAAGTTCTTGATAACGAGGAAAAGGTTAAAAATCAAATCAACCAAATTATCGCAAAGCTTCAGCGTAAAAAACGCAAAATGAGTAGCAAAATGGAAACTCATTTTGTTGATATGTCCGGTGGACTTAAGCCTGATGAATATATCAAAAAGCTTGAAAATGAGCCTACCGATACGGCAAAGAACAGAATCCTTGCAAATAAAGAGCTTTTTAAACTGCTTGATGAAAAGAAAGGTCATGGCAGCAGACCGGTTGTAATATCAGACAAGGAAGATGAGATGGTCAGTCATACCCGTGGTTATGGTAACAGTGAAAGACCAGAAGATTATCTTGACGCATTTTCATCATATGTAAAGACAAATATGAATGAAATAGCGGCTTTAAATATTGTCTGCACAAGACCTAAAGACCTTACCCGTGAAGACCTGAAATCTCTGCGTTTAACATTAGACAGGGAGGGATTTACACAACAGCAGCTTAATACTGCAATTTCTCAGATGACTAACGAGGAAATTGCGGCAGACATTATCAGTTTAATCCGCCGTTATGCTATCGGCTCAGTGCTTATCAGTCACGAAGCACGAATCCGTAAAGCAGTTGAAAAGCTTGTGAAAGCTCATAAGTTTTCAAAGCAGGAAATGAGCTGGATTAAACGCATGGAGACATACTTGATGAATGAATCTGTACTGAATGTCAAAGTATTTGACGAGGATGTTCGTTTCAAAGAGCAAGGCGGCTTCAAAAAAATAAACAAAGTGTTCCAAAATCAGCTTGAGAGCATTGTTTTGGAATTAAATACATATCTCTATGATGACGGAGGAAAAACAGCATGAATACACAGGAAATCGTGTCCAAGCTCTGGAATCTCTGCAATGTGCTGAGAGACGATGGTATTACTTACCATGAGTATGTTACAGAGCTTACATATATTTTGTTTCTGAAAATGGCAAAAGAGACTGACGCAGAAGGCAGATTTGCAGAAGGCGTTACTCTTGTACAGGGGGATAATCTGACACCGGAAGAGGAAACACAGAACAGCGAAAAGAAAATTGTTCAGGCTTATAGCTGGGATAAGTTGGTCAGCAAATCAGGCTTAGAGTTATACAACTACTATAAAGACATACTCCGCTTATTCGGAACTTACTGCACAGGACGAGTAAGGGAAATTTATCAGGGTTCTGCGACTAAAATTGACGAGCCGAAAAACCTTGAAAAGATTATCACCACAATTGACGGTCTTGACTGGTACTCTGCCCGTGAAGAAGGCTTAGGTAATCTTTATGAGGGACTTTTAGAGAAAAATGCTAATGAGAAGAAATCAGGAGCCGGACAGTATTTCACACCCCGTGTTCTGATTGATGTTATGACACGCCTTATGAAACCTCAGCCGGGAGAGCGTTGTAATGACCCCGCTTGCGGCACTTTCGGCTTTATGATTTCTGCAAGTCAGTATGTCAGAGACAATACAGATGATTTCTTTGCACTTGATGCCGATATGGCGGAATTTGAGAAAAAAGAAGCATTTACGGGTTGTGAGCTTGTACATGACACACATCGTCTGGCTTTGATGAATGCTATGCTTCACGATATTGATGGTCAGATTGTTTTGGGTGATACCCTCTCAAATGTCGGAAAATCAATGAAAGGATATAACCTGATTTTGACCAATCCTCCGTTTGGAACAAAGAAAGGCGGAGAGCGTGCAACACGTGATGACTTCACATTCCCAACAAGCAACAAACAGCTTAACTTCCTTCAACATATCTATCGTAGCCTGAAAACTGACGGAAAGTCACGAGCGGCTGTTGTCTTGCCTGATAATGTGCTGTTTGCGGATGGTGACGGAGAGCGTATCCGTAAGGACTTAATGGATAAGTGCAACCTTCATACAATTCTTCGCTTGCCTACAGGTATTTTCTATGCACAGGGCGTAAAGACTAATGTTTTATTCTTTACAAGAGGGACGACAGACAAGGATAATACCAAAGAAGTTTGGATTTATGACCTACGTTCCGATATGCCTTCTTTCGGCAAGACCAATCCGCTTAAGAAAGAGCATTTTGATGAGTTTGTTGAATGTTATGCAGATGGAGATTTAAGCAAGCGTAAGGAAACTTACAGTGAAGAAAATCCTAACGGCAGATGGCGTAAATTCACTATTGATGAAATTATGGCTCGTGATAAGACAAGCCTTGATATTACATGGATGAAGAGTAATAACGGCACAGACGACCGCACTCTTACTGAACTGCTTCAGGAAATCAAGGAGAAGTCATCTAATATTGCAGACGCTGTTGCTGAACTGGAAAAAATCATAGGTGAGGTGGACGAGTAATGGATACCAAAGCATTAAGACAAAAAATCTTGGATTTGGCTATCCGTGGTAAACTTGTACCCCAAGACCCGACCGATGAGCCGGCTTCTGTTCTTTTGGAGCGTATACGTGCCGAAAAACAGCAGATGGTTAAGGACGGAAAGCTGAAGCCTAAGGATATAAAAAACGATACTGTCATCTTTAAAGGTGATGATAATTTGCATTATGAGAAGTTTCAGGATGGAACTGTAAAATGCATTGAAGATGA
>CAVFCW010000019.1:0-23068 GCA_963621245.1 uncultured Prevotella sp.
GAGTGTGCCGAGTATCTACATCAATGTTACTATAATCTCCCTTGCCTGTCAACGACAAGTAGCGGTCAACGAACCACAATAATTCCTGAAAAGCTCCTTGCAGTTCGTTTTCCATATCCTCGGCGTCAAGGTCGATATCCGAGTACATTGACTGGATCTATATGTTTAATCTCAATGAATTTATCATAATCAAGCCCGTAAGACTGAACTATCGCCGTAAGTCTTCTCGCATATCCTCAGCCCTCTCCCACCAAGCTTTTAACGCCGTGCAAATCGGACAGGTCTCGAATTGTATCTCATTTCCGTGCCGTCTCGTTCTGCCGCCGATTTTGTAAATCAATCCCCAGAGGTCTTCGGATTTGAATTCGTAGCTCATCTCTTCACCCCCGTGATTTCTTCGTCAATCCATTTCGGATCGGCACCGTGCTTTTCAAGGCACTCTTTTGCAAGCTCATCGCAAACCTCGGGATAAATTCCAAAGCCCCCTGCATGGCGTTTAAGTTCGTCCAATTTATCCCTTTTGCGAACTAAAAGCCGTGCTTTTTTATCATTAGCCGTAAGTTCAAAAAAGTCATCTCCGAGGTCGAGCCAAGAAGGAATATTCAAAGTTTCTCTCATCTTCTCAAGCTTTAATTTATCATTATACTTTTCCAAAACACTTTCAGACGGAATTTTGAAATCTTCTTTGCTGTAGGAATTATCTTTAGGTGTAATATTAATTGTATTATTAGATGTAATATTAACTGTATTATTATCCGTTAGGTTTTTCACAGTAGGGTATTTGGATTTTTCCATAGAGGGTAGTTTGTTTTTTCTAAGTACCCTTGTTTGATTTTTCTCACTACCCTCGTTTGATTTTTCAAACTGCTTAGGCGTGTTATCTTCCACATAAAGCCGACGTTCTTTAATGCTTTTCTTATCGGCGTCATATATCATCTCTCTTTTGATGTATCCGTATTCTACAAGCAGATTTATCCACTGGGTTACAGTCCATTTGCTTTTCTTACGCCTTTTTGAAAAGTACTCGTTTGTTGCAAAGCAGTAACCTTCGCTGTGGCAGAGTGCGTTAATCTCGCCGTACAGTATTTTTGCCCCGTCGGGTATTCTCTCATCATTTAGCACTTCGGCGGAAATCACGCAATAATAGTCTCGGTATTCATTTTTACTCATGCTGTTTCCACTTCCTTTCACCCATACCCCGTTTTTTGCTGTTTTTTCCCTTTAAAGGGAAACGGTTTTGTAATTAAAAATATAAATTTATAATTAATAATAAAGTCGGAACGGCTTTATTCGCTTTAATTTTACTTTGTTTGAAAACATAACGCTTTCTGTTTGTTGGATATTGTTAATTCTGTTTTTTGTATCTTTCTTTGTGCGTGCAAGCAGTCAATGGATATCGGTTACGAGCATCTTGATTGCGAGAATTCCCCAAGCAATGCAACCGAGTATGCCGAAGTATTGAAAGAAAACGGAATAAAGAAATTCACATTTTCCTCCACTTGAAGCGGAACAGTTGAGGACGCTTGGAAATTTAAATCAGCCGGATACAGAATTGAAGGAGTTACAAAAACCCTAAAACAGCATTTGTATTTTCTGAAGAATAAAAAAGCCATTTTAATAACAAAAAAGAAAAGCTCACGCCGAGAAATCGGAGTGAACTTTCTTTAAAATCGTGATTATAATACCCAAAAACGCTTGACAAGTAAACTTAAGCTTCCAAAGAAAAGGCAACAAGATAATGTCTTAAGCTGCACACTCTTATGTGAAAAAGCTTTGAAACTTTACCTATCGAATATAATTTACTCTTATCCATTTAATTTGCAGAAAAATTTCGTTCTTTGCGTTCTATCAAAAAGTAAGCAATCAGGCAAATCACAACTGAAACCACCGAGCCTGTTGCCGTTGCGAGTCCCATAGGAAGCAATGTATTCGAAAACAGCATGGAAGTTAAATAAACTCCCGGCACACGAACCAAAGCAATTGCGATGATGTTGTGAACAAACGAGATCCAAGATTTGCCGCAAGCGCAAAAATATCCGCTGAAACTGAAATGAATGCCGGCAAATATGCAGTCGAATATATAACCTCTTATGTACTGTCCGCCTAAAACCGCTACGACCGAACTGTCGGTAAAAAGCGAAACAATAGGTTCAGCGACAAACTGAATAACAATCGAAACAATTATGCCAAAGCTTACCGCAATCATAATACCGTACCAAAGAGTTTTCTTTGCACGTTCGGGCTTGTCGGCACCGATGTTCTGTGCGCCCAATGCCGATATAGCAGAGAGCATGGATGACGGTACGAGGAACAAAAAGCTGATTATTTTCTCAACTATACCGACTGCGGCAGAATCATTGAGCCCACGGCGGTTTGCGATTATTGTTATGAGTATAAACGCAATCTGAATAAGCCCGTCTTGACAAGCAATAGGTGCTCCGATCGAGAGTATTTTGTCTATGAACTTTTTTGAAGGTTTAAAGTCACTCCTTTTCACGCTTATCATTTTGCGCCTGACAATAACCGTAAGAGAGATTACAACGCTTATTGCCTGTGACAAAGTAGTTCCCAAAGCGGCTCCCATTGGGCCTAAATTAAAAGCTCCGATAAAGAGATAGTCAAGCAGTATGTTTGCGACGCAAGCAACGGCGATAAAATGCATCGGACTTTTGCTGTCCCCCATTCCTCGGAAAACGGAACTGATAATATTATAAGCCGTCACAAAAGGAATACCAATAAAGCAGATTTTGAGATAATCGCAAGTGCCCTTAACAGCTTCAGTGGGAGTCGACATTACATTAGTTATCGGCTTGACAAAAACAATAAGTACTAAGGTTAGTATAATCGACAGAGCGAAGAAAAGCGTCACCGTGTTGCCTATAACCTTGGACACCGCTTTTTTATCATTCGCACCGACATTCTGCGCAATAGATACGGTTGTGCCCATGGCAAGGCCCACTATCATAACCGTAAGCATGTGCATAACCTGTGAGCCGACAGATACTGCCGTTGTGCTCTCAACGCCCGAAAATTGCCCAACTATAAACAAATCAGCCATACCGTAAAGCGTTTGGAGAAAATATGACAACAGATAAGGCAGTGAGAACAAAACTATATTTTTAAACACACTGCCTTTTGTAAGATTTCTTTCCATAAAGATTACCTCTCTGAATTTAAATCCGCCACTCAAGTTGAAACGGGCACTGTTTTATAACAAAACATTCACAAACAATCGCAATACGATTATAAACTCTACAACGGTTGTAATGTCAAGAGGCAATTTAAAAAGCTGTGTAAATTTGTAAATAAAAAAAGGTGACGACCTCTGCAAACGCGATGTTTGAGGAGGTCGTCACCTTTTTGTCTTTCACTTTCTGATTGTATTATATAGCATTGATTTCAATTTGAAAAGTACCAACAGCCGAATAGACATTTAGAACGGACAAATGGATTTGTTTTTTGAAATATATAAGTGTTTTGTTTAGCGTTTGCTAAGTGAAATTTAACATATCGCATTTTACTTATTTTCACGATAAAAACACAAAGCAAAAACAACGGATCCACCAAAGATAACTTTGCTGAATCCGTTGCTTTCTGTCTTTCACTTTCTGGTGTTATTATAACACAAAAGTTTAAATTTAAAAGTGGGTACGGCTGAATAGCTTATATAAAAGGACGAAAGGATTTTAGTTCAAAAGCTGTATTTTTGACTTTACAAATTTGGCTTCGGCGAGATTTTCGTCGATAGTCCTCATCTTTTCGCACCTTTCAAGCATTTCATTTAGGGTTTCTGTACCGTTGTTATAAACGCCGCCGACTGCAAGCGAATATATATCGGTTTCCGTGCCGAGATCACTGAAAGAAGTCTTTATATCGTAGATATATTCTTCCAGTTTAACGGGAGATTTTAACCAGTAGAAGAAAATATTCTCGGAAAGTCTGAATATCATAACATCATCTTCAGCCGTGTGCGCTTTTATAACATCAGCGCCTTTTCGCATCATACTGTCCACATAAAGCACGCCGTATTTCTTCTTGTAATACTCCATGTGGTTCACGCTTACAGAAATTGCCGAATAAACCTTTCTCGTGTCAACTTCATCAACAAGAGCTTCATAGTAGTTTCTGTTGTAAACTCCCGTTGCAAGATCGTTGTAAGCTATTCTTTTGATTTCCTCGTCTTTTTCTTTTTTCAACTGTGCCTTATACTGGTTTTTTGCGCCCGTTTGAACCATGTAGACAATGGCAAGTATAAAGCAAATCAGCATTACAACTCCGAGAAACCAAAGTATAAGCTGTACGCTCGGCTCTTCAAAAAAGTTGTACTCTTTTTTAACCGGTAGAACTATCTCGATAAGATCTTTGTTTGTCTCTGAATTAAGAACACGGAAATGATAGGTGTATTCTCCGCCGTCTATGTTCGTGTAGCTTATTTCTTTGCCGGAGTTGCCGTCGGCGAGAGTTTCGGTTTCGTCAATGTTCTCGAGTCTGTAACCAAGCTTAATATTCTGGTAAATATAGTTAATCGGACGTATATCTATGCTGAAACGGTGAGTTGTTGACGGTATTACAATTTGACCGCTGTCGTCAACTTTCACTTCCTCACTGTCGGCATATATTCCAGCCACATAAACTCTGATGCCGTAGTCTTTGATGTGGTCTTCGTTCAAGTCGACGCATGTGGCACCCGTTGTTCCGCATATGTAAAGTACTTCACCGTCAAGAACGCTCCAAGAGTTTGCGGTGAAATCAACCGGGATGCCGTCCTTTTTGGTTGACTGCTTGTAGTTTACATCGCTCGCTTTGAGCAAATCTGCTTCATCAGCCTTAAAAAGTCCGTTTGCGGCAAGTATAATAGCTTTACAGTCGTCTGTTATGAGCAAATCGGTTGTGTTAGCTGTCGGAATAGCCGTTACCCTTTGAATGCTGTTGTCCTTTCCGAGAAAATTGATTCCCTCGCTCATGACAAGCCAAACGCCTTGCATATCCGGAGACGGCACGACTTTCAAAACACACTCAGAAAACAAGCCGTCAGCCTTTGTAAAGTTATTCGTCACTACGCCATCCTTAATGACATATAAACCGTTACCGTCGGTTGCGG
The DNA here is from genome assembly GCA_963621245.1 of uncultured Prevotella sp. Classification (GTDB taxonomy): domain Bacteria; phylum Bacillota; class Clostridia; order Oscillospirales; family Acutalibacteraceae; genus SIG603. The sequence goes on from CAVFCW010000019.1 coordinate 5,102, forward strand.
CATAAACAGTACCGTTATCATCTTCCTTTACGTCAAGAATTCGATAACTTGTCATAACCTCGTCATCAGTCAAATAACTCACATTGTAAGAGCTGTTATCTTTATTGCTTTTCTCGCACACAAACACGCCGTTTTCGGTTGCAAGCAAAAGATCGCCGTTTTTGCGACTGCTTACCGCACGAATAAGATCTGTTGTGAGTCCACTGTTGTCTTTTGTAAGATTGATTATTTTTCCGTCGGAATTTCTAATAAACAAACCCGAACCGTAAGTTGCCACGCAGAAAACATCACCCGATTTGTAAATCTCACGGATACGCAAACCCGTGCAAGCATCGGTAAGATTATCAGTCACGGGATTATCTTTGTTAAAGCAATAAAGTCCGCCGTCCGTTCCGACATAGATATTATCTCCGTCAAACTGAATTGTGTTAACGACATCTTTCAGATTCCAATATGCGCTCAAATCGGAAAACTCATTGGGATAAAGCTGCAAAAGGCCTGTTCTTGATGAAGCGAACCAGTATCCACCCTGATAATCCTCGCACACACCCTCAACAGAGTCCTTGAGCTCCATATTTGTGTTACTGAGTACATCATTTTCGAGTACGCCTATACCGCTGTCACTGCAAACCCAATAGCTGTTATCGTTAAGTTCCTTAATCATATTGAACGAACTTAATCCGTCACACGTGATAGTCTTTTCGACTGCACCACTAAACGATAGCTTTAATATAGTGTTGCCCTTTGTTCCTACATAATAATAGCCGCCTTTTGCACTGCTTACGCATCTAGGAATATAAGTCTCGTCAGATTCCGAAAGTTTAATTTCAGCAGCTGAATTGCCGCTCACTTTATAAAGACCGCCCGACTTAACTACCGCAACCATCTCGCCCGTTGCAAGCTCGGCAATATCGCTTACTTCCAAGCCCTCGAGATTTTCTATCTTAACAGTGCGCATCGAGTTTTCGTTTTCGCTTATTCTGAAAAGTCCGCCCTTTGTTCCGACCCAAATTCTTCCGCTTGAATCAACAAACACATCGTCTATTGTTTGAGCTCCTTTGTTGTCAGGATCAAGAGTCAATTCCGTGAAAGTCTCTTCATCATAGCACCAGAGACCGTCTCCGTTTGTACCGATCCAAAGTTTTGAAGAATCGTTGTTATTGCTCTCGGCAATATCCTTAATAGGCATATTGGTTCCGTTTATAGCAACTCTCATAAACTCCGAACCGTCATATCGGTAAAGGCCCGTGTATGTGCCTATCCAAATTAAGCCGCTCTCAGAAGAATAAATACAGTTTGCCGCCGTACCGTCAAGACCGTTGTCGGAATTATATGCTTTGGTTTGATAATCCCTAACATAATTTACGTCATCATATGTTTGAGCATAAGCTTTACAATTTGCACCGACTAAATCAAAAAAGCAAAATAATAATGTCAAACAGAGGAAAAGTTTAAATGCTTTTTTCATTCATCTCCCCTCCTGTTGAACAAAATAGCGAGCTGGAATGTCAAATCTTCTTCAATAACAGAAACATAGCCGTTGTATTTTTCGGCAGCTTCACGAATTGTGGTCAAGCCGATTCCGTGAAGAGTTTTGTCGGCTTTTGTTGTACCCAAGCTTCCGTTTTCAAGCTTATTGTGCATACTGTTTTTAACGAAAACAAGAACCTCGTCCCCGTTTTTTCCCGCTTTGATTTTTATCCACTTGTCACCGTCTGTAATTTTGGCGCAAGCCTCTATTGCATTAAGAATTGCATTTCTGAAAATATGTTCAAGATCTTCACTGCTGATAAACGACAAACAGTTTTCTTCGATGACTACATCATAAGCAATGCCCTTCTCTTTTGCTTTTTGACTTCCCTCAAAGAGTATAGCGTTAAGTGTGGGAACTCCCGTGTTATAAGTAGTTCTTGCGTCATCAATTTCATGCAAAAGCTCATCAGCACTTTTCACTTCGGAACCGTTGCCCACAAAAGCTCCGTTTTCTTTAAGTATCATAACCTGATTTTTCATTTCATGATACATTTTGCGGATTTTTCTGTGCTCCTGTTCCATTTGCAGATAGTATTCATAGAGATTTGCGTGCGCATTGTCGCCCGGATTATTAACCACAGGACTGAGCACGCCCCTTGTCGCTTTCATCAAAATAGGCATCTCGACCAGAATACTTATGCTTAAAAGGAAAACCATCAGATGAAAACTGAGATTGAACGATTCATTAGACGCACAAAGATAAAGCAAAACCCAACACTCAACTGACTTCAAAATCAAAATGACAAATTTTCTGGTGTAAAACTCCCACCAACCGCTTTTGAAATTTTGAAGTGCGTCCAGCTGCAAAAGGCTGAGAGCCATTCCCAAATAAGCAACAACCAACAGATGAGAATTAAAACTGCTCATATCGTCCGTTAACCAATTCGGGTCTTTTTGATAAGCAATATAGAGAATACTAACCGCAATGCTGAGGGTTGCGGCAATACCTACCACACCTTTAACAGCAACAATAAATTTCATTTCATGCCGAATTGACAAAAATATAATCAGGTACAAATACTCTAAGAAAAGAACTATGAAAAAATAGGCTCTTCCGAGACTTGCAAGATAAGAAAAAAAGAAAACTACCACACAAACAAGAGCCTTGCTTCTTAGTTTCATCGGTTTGAATAATTTATCTGCTTTATCCATTCCGTACGTGAAGAACATCATATACATAACGCACGTCGCCCTTAAGCCGAGTATAAACAGATCTGTAAGTATATCAATTATCATAAAACCATGCTCCAATGCTTTATGTATTCTTCCTTAAAGGCGTCAAGTCGATATTTGCTTATCGGCACATTGCAATTATCTTCAAGTACCACCGTGTTGGAAGTGTAGCTTTTGATTTTCGACATATTCACAAGATAGCTTCGGTGAACCTGGAAAAAACCCTTTTTAATCAGCTTTTCGGTTATTTGCTTTAGCGTGCCTCGCCAGCGGTAAGTTTTTCCGTGACAATGAATCCAGATTTTATCACGCATAATCTCGATAAAAATAATATCGTCATAATTAACGCAGAAATTCTCGTTCTGGAACTGAAAGCAAAGGCAGTCGTCCTTTTTATTGCTTTTGGTATTAAGAGAATCAAGAGCCTCCCTTAACTTTTCATCATCAAGAGGCTTGAGAAGATATCTGAACGCATTGACTTTAAAGCTTTCAAAAACAAATTTCTCAAAAGCCGTAACAAATATAATCGTCAGATTTCTGTTTTCTTTTCTTATCTCGGTAGCTACTTCTACGCCGTTCATACCGGGCATTTCCATATCCAAAAAGAGAAGATCTATCTCGTTTAAGTTATAAGCAAGCAGTTCTTTTCCTCCGAGAAAACGGTTTATCTCAAAGTCTATATTCTTTTCTTGGTAGTACTTTGTCAGCTTTTCCTCGAGAATATCCATAATTCTGTTGTCATCATCACAAAGTGCAATTCTCATTCGATTTTCCCTCAGTTCGTTTCAATTACCTTTTAAAATCTGCAAGATTTTAAAAAGTAAAATTCTAAATTAAAGTTCTTTATTTACACCCAATAAAGGTGTTGTACATATATTTGATTTTTAAGGCTTACGCCGCATTAAATATTGCAAAAATCTCTGCAACTTGATTATAGCAATCGGCAAGAATATATTCAATAAAAAAGTGAATAATCATGCCGATATTTTTTGATATTGACCCAATTTAAAGACTTTTTAGGCAGTTTGATTTACATAAAAACTGCTCCCCGATAAACGGGGAGCAAAGCAAATTTCAAAGTCTATCAAGAGTTAAGTAATTTGTTGTTCAAATGTGCGAGCGAAAGAGCCAAATTCTCACTCTTGAGCAAAACACCGTTCGGAACATCTATTTTGCAAGGAGCAAAATTCCAAATTGCTTTAATTCCTGTTTTTACCATTCTGTTACACACGCTCTGAGCTGCGTCCTCGCCTACTGTTATTATGCCAAGTTTTATGTTTTGAGAAGTACAGTAATTCTCAAATTCATTCATCGGCAACAAATTAACATGGCTGTCTGCGTCTCCGATTTTCTCCGGCAAATCAAAAGCCGCAACAATTTTAACGCCGTAACGCTCAAATTCCTCAAAGTGCATGAGTGCCATTCCAAGCTTTCCGGCACCGACCAAAACAGCATTGGTTATTTTATTATAGCCGAGATAATCTTCAAGCCGTGATATAAGATCCTTTGTGTTGTATCCGACTTTCGGTTTTCCCGCACCGCTCACCGCCGCAAGGTCTTTTCTTACCTGAACCTCGCCTAAGTTCAGATATTTTGCGATAGCCGTTGCTGATATGTGCTTATACTCGTCTTGTGGCAGTTCTCTCAAATAATTAAGGTAGCTTGGCAGTCTGCCGAGCGTTGCCTTTGAAACAGGATTTTTATCCATCCTCTTTCCTCCTTTAAGTCAATTTCAGTTTATCAATACTCTTCTATTCGCTATTTTATTTTTATATATTTTATCATTATATATTAATAAAATCAATGTTTTGGTCGACTTATTTGAACACAGCTTTGTAAAGTTTGTGTAAAGTCTATACAAAAGCCTTAGTAAATAACAAAAACGGTGCCCGCCTAAAAGACGGACACCGCAAAAACAATAGCTTATTTATCTAATTAAAGAGCCTCAACGATTGCTTTTGTATCACGTGCAATAACAAGCTCTTCGTTTGTAGGAACAACATAAACCTTAACCTTTGAGTCAGGTGTTGAGATGAGGGCTTCCTTGCCGCAGAGACCTTCGTTTGCGTCGTGATTGAAATCAACGCCGAATACTTTGAGGCCCTTGCAGATTCTCTCACGGAGGTCAAACTGGTTCTCACCGAGACCCGCTGTAAATGTGATAACATCTACACCGCCGAGTGCAGCAACATAAGCGCCAATGTACTTCTGAATCTGGTAAACGAGCATCTCGTGTGCGAGGTGAGCTCTCTCGTTGCCCTCTGCCTCTGCCTTAGAAACATCACGGTCATCGGAAGAAACACCGGAAATACCGAGAAGACCGGACTTCTTGTTGAAGATGTTATCGAGCTCTTCGAGTGTGAGGTTCTCCTGCTCGCCGAGGAATGTAACAACAGAAGGATCGAGTGTACCTGTACGTGTACCCATCATGAAACCGTCAAGCGGAGTAAGACCCATTGTTGTATCGATAACTTTACCGCCGTCAATAGCTGTGATTGAAGAACCGTTACCGATGTGGCAAGAGATGATCTTAAGATCCTTGATGTCTTTGCCCATGATCTCAGCAACACGGTTTGAAACGTATCTGTGAGAAGTACCGTGAGCACCGTATCTTCTGATCTTATCCTTCTCGTAGTACTCGTAAGGAATAGCATACATATAAGCCTTAGGCGGCATTGTTGCGTGGAAAGAAGTATCGAAAACAACAACCTGAGGTACATCCTTGCCGAGAACCTCGATGCAAGCCTTAACGCCCTGAACGTTTGCGCTGTTGTGAAGAGGAGCAAGCGGGATGAGTGACTCGATGCCTGCGATTACCTCGTCGTTAACGAGCTCAGACTTTGAGAAGATAGCGCCGCCCTGAACAACTCTGTGTCCGACAGCGGAAATCTCGGAAAGATCCTTAACTGCGCCGTGCTCGGGATCGGAAACAGCCTGCATAACCTGCTGGAAAGCAACGGAGTGATTCTTCATGGGAATTTCCTTGCTTACAGAATAACCGTCAGCTGTCTTGTAGCTGAAAAGACCCATCTCGAGTCCGATTCTCTCACAGTTACCTTTGCAGAGCATCTGCTCGTTGTCCATATCAATGATCTGGTACTTGAGTGATGAGCTACCTGCATTAATGACTAGAATTTTCATTAAAATATTCCTCCATAGTATAGATAATAAAAAGCTAAGTGTTGAAAATCAACCATCATCTGTAATATAATATTACAAGTGTGATTAAATTTCAAGGAGATTATTTCGAATATGCTCTCAGAAAGACCGATTTCAGGTATTATTTGCGAATATAATCCGTTTCACAGCGGTCATAAATATCAAATTGATAAAATCAAAGAAGAAACCGGCGGTTTTGTCGTATGCGTTATGAGCGGAAATTTCGTTCAGCGCGGTGAACCGGCCATAGTGGATAAATACACAAGAACGAAAATGGCTCTTTTGGGCGGAGCGGATTTGGTTATAGAATTGCCTGTAGCTTTCGCAGCTGCATCTGCCGAAGCATTCGGCGAGTGCGCAGTTTATCTGCTTGACGCTTTGGGCGTTACCGACAGACTGTATTTCGGAAGCGAGAGCAGCGATATTTCCGCACTTAAAGAAATTGCAGATTTTCTTGACAGCTATGAGTATTCAAGCTCATTGAATTTTGAACTTCAAAAAGGACTGTCCTTCCCGAGTGCAAGAATGAATGCGGTTACTAAAAGTCTCGGTGAAAACTATTCTCAAATTCTTCAAAACCCAAACGATATACTCGGCATAGAGTATATAAAAGCGATAAATAAGCTTGGCTCCGATATTAAACCGCACGCCATAAAACGCGTAGGTTCGGATCACGACAAAGCAAACGATTTAAAGCATATATCGGCAAAAAGCATCCGTGAATTAGTTAAAAACGGCGAAGACGCTGAAAAATTTGTTCCGTTTATGGATTTGCTCACCGATGCCGTGAACAGCGGTGAAGCGCCAACCGACCTAAAATATCTTGAGAGAACAATCCTTTACAAAATAAGATGTATGAACGAATCTCAGCTTATCGCTTTCCCCGATGTCGGAGAAGGACTCGAAAACAAAATAAAAAAAGCTGCCTCCAAAGCCGAAAATTTGGAGGAACTTTACGAGCTTATAAAATCCAAGCGATACACACATTCAAGAATAAGACGGATAATTTTGCGAATTCTCCTCGATATTGACAGCACCAAAATGAGCAAGCCAAAATACATAAGAATTCTCGGTATGAACAAGAACGGCGAGACTATATTGAGGGCAGGCAAAAACAAATATCCATTTGTTATGCGTTACAGCGAGGTTAAAAAATTAGACAATACTCAAATTTCGATTTATGAAACCGAAGCAAAAGCAGATGATATTTACGCTTTGACGAAACCGTCTATAAGCTGTGGCGGAAGCTACTTTACAAAAGGAATAATTAAGATTTAAAAACAAAGTCCGATTTTTTTAAATCGGACTTTGTTTTTTTATTTGATTTTCTCCCAATCCTCTTTTGTGAGAAGATTAACGTGATCCGTTCTCAATTCCTGCATGAGTGGAACCCATTTGTCATTTTTCGTATGATGATAGATAAATCCGCATTTTTCCTGTACTCTTTTGGATTTCTCGTTTCCGTCATAATAAGCGCACCAAACTTTTTCCATTCCGAGTGTTTCAAAAGCCCTTTTGAGAAGTGCTTTTACTGCCTCGGGCATATAGCCGTTACCCCAGAATGGTTTTCCGAGCCAATAGCCGATTTCAGCCTGATCATCTGTGTCAAACAAATCGGAATGTCCGTTTAACATAAGTTCGCAACAACCTATTGGTTTATTGTTTTCCTTGAGGCATATTGCGTAACATTCATTGCCCTGAAACACATTTTTGATGGTATTAAGACTTTCTGTGATGTTTCTATGAGGCGGCCAACCGCACACAGGCCCTATATCAGGATCTTTCGCATACTTATAGAGTTCCTCGGCGTCGGATTTTTTCCACTTCCTCAATATTAATCTTTCTGTTTCAATTGTATTGTTCATAGCTTTTTTCTTTCTCACATTCAGTGATAGCGAAGGCCTTTCGGATATTTATTTTTAAGTCTGCCGTTTGAGGCTTTTCCAAATCCGACTGTTATTCCGTTCACACATACGGCTGTGTAACCTTTTGTATCGGCTTCAATTTCCTCTCCGTGCAAAAATCTCAGCAATTCGTCTGAATTGACATCAAGATTTATGCTGTTTTTCAAATCATCCATTGAAGATGCCATAAAGAAGTGATGGTGCGGTTCAATCCTGTTCTTGATTATCTCTCCGAACAAAACTCCCGAACGCAAAACAGTTATTCCTTTAAGGTTTGGCAGACCGTCAGGCAAAAGGTAGATTTTGTCTTTTACGACAGTGATATTATTCCACTTCTTGTTGGTTAAATCATCGATAAGATCAATCTTTTCGGATTTTGTCTTAGTTGTTTGTTTGAAAGAGAAATCGTCTTCACCTTTTTTTCTGAGCCTTGCGGCAAAATGGCCCTCTCCGCCGTCCATGGGGTAAATTCTCACTGCGGGCATTCCGTCAAGACCGGCATGTGCATAGTCTGTTTTAACAGGAACAATCTCAAAATCGGGATTATTTTCAAGAAATTCTGTGATAACGCCTTCGTTTTCTTCGTATGAGAATGTACAGGTGGAATAAACCAACTCTCCGCCTTTTTTTAAACAAACCGCCGCATCGTTTAAAATTGCAAGCTGCCTGACGGCGCACGAACTCACATGTTCGGGTGACCACTCTGTAACGGCTTCGCTGTTTTTTCTGAACATACCCTCGCCCGAGCAAGGTGCGTCCACAACAATCTTATCGAAAAATTCCGGCAATGCGGCAGCTATTTTTTCGGGATATGATGAAGTGACAACTGCGTTGGCGATTCCCATTCTTTCCACATTGGAAAGAAGAATATTCGCTCTGCTTTTCACGACTTCATTACAAACAACAAGTCCTTCACCTTTAAGTTTTGATGCAATTTGTGTTGTCTTTCCGCCTGGAGCCGCACACATATCAAGCACAAAATCACCCGGTTTCGGATCGAGTAACTCAACTGGAACCGAAGCCGAGGGCTCCTGTGAATAGAACGCTCCCGCACTGTGAAGCGGATTGAATCCAACCTTTATTTCCTCTGCGGAATAAAAAGAATCTTTGCAAAAAGGAGAAGCGGTAAGCTTTGTCGGCATAAGTTCAATTAACTTTTGCGGCGTGCATTTAAGCTCGTTAACTCTTATTCCTTTGGTAGGCGGAAGATTATATGAGTCGACAAATGCATCAAATTCGTCTCCCAAATATTTTTTCATTCTTTCAAGAAATGATTCGGGAAGATTTGCCATATCAATTCTCCTTATCTTTTTTTACCTTTAAATCGTTCATTATCTGAGAGAGCGTTTTATCATCGCTTTCAGTTGATTTGAATCCCTCTCCCGTTATTTCACCTGCATCGGATACAATAACGAATGCGTTCGGATCTATACTGCGGATAATTTTATTGAGCTTGGCAATCTCGAATCTTCTCACGGCGCACATTAAAACTTCACCGTCAACCTTTGTGTAAGCACCTCTAGCCTTCAATAGTGTTGCTCCGCGGTTCATTTCTTCCATTATTCTTTCGGAAATTTCTTCGGTAAAAGGAGACACCACGTAGAAAAGCTTACCGTTTCCCACATCCATACCGTAAAGGATATAGTCAATAATTTTGGTGCTTACAAATACGTCAATTATAGCGTATACGGCACTGTCAACACTCTTATAAACAAATGCCGAAGCAAGAATAACAAGACCGTCAATGCAAAGCATAAGCTTTCCCATAGACATAAATTTCACCTTGTTGCCCACAAGTCTCGCAAGCATATCCGTTCCGCCCGTTGTTGCGCCACGCCAGAATATCAGAGACAAACCAAGTCCCTCAAACACACCGCCGCATATGATGACAATTATCATATCGCCGTGATATTCGGGCAAAACAAGCCCCAATATATCGATTGCCGCAGAGGTGCATACTATCGCCGCAGAAGTTTTTATTACCAGCTTATAACCTATCTGAATTATTGCGGCTATAACTATCGGAATATTAAGGATTATACCGACAATACCAATCGGTGTACCGATGGCATAATGAAGCATAGTTCCTATACCGGTGACTCCGCCGGGCGCAATATTATTGGGTGATGTAAATACATTAACCGCAACCGAATAAAGACACGAGCCGATAATAAAAAATACTATATCGACCAAACTTTCACGAACTTTTTTCATTTTATCTCCTTGTAAAATTGTGCAGGCACCGTTAAGCACCTGCACATGGTCAAATTTCCTCGATTATTTTAGAAAACAGCTCTTGAATTCTCTCTGTATCATTTTTCAGATAGAGATATCCAAACACACATTCAAGAGCGGTAGCCAAATGATAATCGGCAGTCGTTGAATTTTTCGGCACATGACCGACATGTGCGTTTCTTCCGCGAAGGAAGACATTATTTTCGTCCTCGGTGAAATACGGCAAAAGCTTAGACACCGCCGCCGCCTGAAATTCACAACGGACATATTCAACCTTGGTGGAATTCAATTTTTTGAGAGGTGCGTTTCCCAAAGAAACAACATAATCTCTGACAAGGAGCTCATAAACAGAATCGCCGACAAACGCATAGGTCAGTGGACTGATATTTTTAAGATCCGTATTTTGATTAAACAAACCAAGTCTCCTTATTCCACAAAGTCAAACTGTAAATCATAAATACTTACAGTGTCACCTTCATTGATGCCCGCGTCTCTTAAAGCGTCAATAACGCCCGTGTTGATAAGTACACGCTCAAAGTACTGGAGTGACTCAAAATCATCAAAATTAACGCTGTCAAGCAACTGCAGAAGCCATTTTCCCTCAACAACATATATTCCGTCCTCAACATGAATGTTGACCGCTGTCTGCTCAAACTCGTCGGCAGGTTTAACCTCAATGGGATCCGGCTCAAATCTTACGATAGGCGGAAGCTGAGAAAGCATTTCCTGAATGCATTTGAGAAGATCGTCAACACCATAGCTGATTGCAGCCATAATCGGGAAGAATTTATATCCCTTATCCTCTACAAATTTCCTGAACTCTTCAATCTTGTCATCATCGCACAAATCGCACTTATTGCCCGCAACGATCATAGGTCTTTCGGCAAGCTCGGGGTTAAACTTTTTAAGCTCGGAATTGATTATCTCAAAATCTTCTTTGGGATCTCTTCCCTCACTTCCGGCAACATCAACAATATGAACAAGCATACGGCATCGCTCAACATGTCTCAAGAACTTATGTCCGAGGCCCACGCCGTCGCCTGCGCCCTCAATAAGTCCCGGAATATCAGCCATAACAAAAGACTGTCCCTCACCCATTCTGACAACGCCGAGAACAGGAGTGATTGTTGTAAAGTGATAGTTGGCAATTTCGGGTTTAGCCTCGCTTACAACGGACACAAGAGTGGATTTTCCGACATTTGGAAAGCCAACCAAACCGACATCGGCCAACAGCTTTAATTCAAGCTGAACTTCAAATTCTTCACCGGGATTACCGGGCTTTGCAAATCGAGGTGTTTGGCGTGTGGGAGTTGCAAAATGCACATTTCCCCAACCGCCTCTGCCGCCTTTAGCTATAACGTGCTCCTCGTGGTCAGACATATCGGCAAGAAGTCTACCTGTAGCGACATCTCGGATTATTGTTCCCATCGGAACCTTTATGTAAAGCGGATCGGCTTTTTTTCCGAAGCAGCGTTTGCCTCTGCCGCCCTCGCCGTTTTGTGCCACGTATTTTCTTTTGTATCTGAAATCGGCAAGAGTTGAGAGATTATCGTCTACGACAAAAATAATATCTCCGCCTTTTCCGCCGTCGCCGCCATCGGGTCCGCCCGATGCAACATATTTTTCTCTGTGGAAGGAAACCGCACCGTTGCCGCCGTTTCCTGCTTTTATAAATATTCTCGCTGAATCAATAAACATATTTTGTCCTCTTGGTTCACTTAAATCTCGTTTAATTTGTGTAAGAAAAAAGCCTCTTCAAAGAGAAGAGGCTTTCAGTCTTTGATTACTCAACTTCGTAAACGCTGACCTGCTTGCGGTCTCTGCCAAGTCTCTCGAACTTAACCTTTCCGTCAACAAGAGCGAAGAGTGTATCGTCTGAACCCTTGCCTACGTTTACGCCCGGATGAATGTGAGTTCCGCGCTGCTTAACAAGAATGTTTCCTGCTAAAACGAACTGACCGTCAGCTCTCTTAACACCAAGTCTCTTGGACTCGGAATCACGGCCATTCTTTGTGGAACCCATACCTTTTTTATGAGCTAATAACTGAATGTTAACCTTAAGCATTATTATACCTCCGTAATATTTACAAGTAAATTCTGTGGATATTCTTCGGATAGTTCTGTTAAATGGAGCTTTAAGCCCTCAAACAGCACCCTGCAAGCCTCAGTATCCTCGTCTTTAACATTGATAATCATCTCACCGGATTCGGCTCTGACTGCAAGCGGCTTTATCTTCATAATTTCCGTTATGGTGTTTGCCACAAGAAAAAAGGAAGAAGAAACTGCTGCGCACACAATGTCTGTTCCGATTTCAGAATAGCCTGCGTGATCCGCAAGTCTTATTCCTTTGAGGTTGCCCGAAGAATTTCTCAGGAAATCCGCGTAAATCAATTAGCCGACGATTCCTGTGATCTCTACCTTAGTATAAGGCTGTCTGTGACCCATTTTTCTCTTCTCGTTCTTCTTAGCCTTGTAAGTGAAAACTGTGATCTTCTTAGCCTTACCGTTCTTGATTACTTTACCGGAAACGGAAGCACCCTCAACATAAGGTGTACCAAACTTAGTTCCATCCTCGCCTACAACAGCGACAACAGGGAACTCAACTGTTGCTTCAGCATCTGCAGCAAGCTTCTCAACATAGATAACATCGCCGTTCTGAACCTTATACTGCTTTCCGCCTGTCTCAATAATTGCAAACATATTAGTGCCTGCCTTTTCTATAATCTCGCTATGCGCAGGTGGGATGAACCGACTTATAACCTGCCATAAGCGGCTTAATCATTATACTCACAATCGGTTTTGAAGTCAAGCTAAAAATAGCGAAAAATCAAAGTTTTTCCGTCTTTTCTTCTACCGCAAGAATTGTTTTGTAAGTTTCGGGATCCTGAAGAGCTTTAATCACAAGTCTTCTGTTATCTATCATTGTGAAAATCTTATATATCAATGAGCAAAATGTTACGGCAGAACAAAACATTTTTTGAAAACCGACTCTGTTTTTTCTGTGTCGTCTTTTCTTTTCGGGTTTTCTCATATTCAGCCTCCAAAAAAGAAAAATCTCCCGGTTTCCCGGGAGAAAAAATTATTCCTCGTCGTCAGACTCAGGCATTTCCCAGTTATGCCATACATCCTGAACGTCATCATTTTCTTCGAGCATATCCAAAAGCTTCTGCATCTTCTCTGCTGCCTCGGGATCCTCAAGCTTTGTGTAAGTATCGGGTACCTTTGCAAGCTCTGCAGAAACGAATGTGTAACCCTTCTCCTGAAGATCTGCACATACAGCGTCAAAATCTGCAGGCTCGGTGTAAATCTCGAAAACATCCTCGTCGGCCTGGCAGTCGCTTGCGCCAACCTCAAGAGCGTCCATCATAACGGTGTCCTCATCCAAGTCTTCCTTCTCGAGAACGATTACACCCTTAGAAGTAAACATAAAGGAAACGCAGCCTGTTGTACCGAGATTACCGCCGTTTTTGGAAAATGCGTGACGAACATCGGCAGCTGTTCTGTTTTTGTTGTCTGTTAAGCACTCAACCATAACAGCAATACCGTTCGGGCCGTATCCCTCGTATGTGGTATTTTCAAAGTTATTCGAACCGCCCTCACCGGCAGCTTTCTTTATAATTCTCTCAATATTATCATTAGGAACGTTATTTGCTTTTGCCTTAGCTATGATAGCCTTAAGTGCAGAGTTCTGGTTGGGATCGGCACTTCCTCCTGATTTAACGGCAACAGCCAACTCTCTTCCGATTTTAGTAAAAACCTTTGCTTTAGCACCGTCGATCTTCTCTTTTTTTCTTTTGATGGTGCTCCATTTTGAATGTCCTGACATATTATGCCTACTTTCCATTAAAATTTCTGATTGATTTTAGCATAAAATCATTGAAATTGCAAGTATTTACTTCATACACCGCTTAATATTATTCTGTTGCAATTTAAATTTAGTTATTTGCGATTTGAGCAATATATTTCTATGCTGTTTTCTTTCCTCAAAAAATACTCTCCTATATTTTTATCAAATCTAAAAACTTTTTCTTGACATAAACGGGTCGATTGTAATATAATAATCAGGTAATCGCCGGTGTGTTGGAATGGCAGACGAGGTGGACTCAAAATCCACTGGTAGTGATACCGTGCGGGTTCAAGTCCCGCCACCGGCACCAAAATTAAAATCGCAGTAAAGAACCAGTCTTTGAAAGATGGTTGTTTACTGCGATTTTTGTTTTGATAGTATTATAAAGTTAAACTATATTACTTTGAATTAAGGATTTTTCTTTAGTAGTTTGGGGGATTACAAGTGCAGATAATGTCTTGCACTCTACCTTCTCATAGCAGCCTCATTCGTCCACCTCTATCAAGTCATGTTCTGCGAAATGGGCTTTGCCGTTCTTAATATCACGCACGATATTTTCTAAATGACGAATATTGCTATCAGAATAAAACGGATCTATTTCAGAACAAACCTGTTCTATATTCTGTTTTTCATCTGAACCCGGTTTGGAATTTATATTAACATCTTTTGCCATATATAAAACTCCCTTCACCCATATTTTGTATTCAAGAGAAAAACCAAGAAATTATCTTATTTTCATTCCCACACAGGAATACTGTCAAGATAGCAACTGTCGGAACAAATATCCACCTTGTTATTCCAAATTATATTACTGTCAATTTTCGGGTCAATATCCCAAGCTATGTTTTGTGTGTTGTCCACATAAACACGGCGAAAATTCTCCAACTTTGTGAACGGCTCAAAAACAGTTCCCTTTTTAAGATAAGGTTGCATATTTAAAATCCGTTTTTCTCCGTTGTCAAAACCTATTGTCAAGGTGAAATCATCGTTTGGAACAACATCAATGACCTTTTTCCTTCCGTTAGCGTAATATTCCGCTATTTTGCGGTCAAATCCTTTAGAAAGATAATATTCTAATTTATTTGCCATATTATCACCTCTGACGAAAATTCACTTATCTTAACGTCTCAATAGCGAATAACTCTTGCTCTGTTGCTTTGTGCTTATTCTGCAATATCCGTAAATCACGAACTCATACCTTTAAAAAATCAAAAGATTAGCAAAATAAAGGTTCGTTTATTTTACTTATTTCAGATTTTTTAAAAGAGTACAATGTCCGCTTTTTAATAACTGCTAACTTCACTTATTTGCCACTCCGAGATTTTGCTATTTCCTTCTCAATCTCTTCATCAGACATAAAACCGTTTTTGGCTAACTTTGCCCTCATTAAATTGAATGCCATCATAGCCTTTGTTCGTTTAATAGCTACCAAAGCTTTCTCAAAACAAAACCGCATATTAAACTCCTTTCGTTCCGTTCGTGACATTATCTTGTACAATTATTATACACGCTAAAAAGGAATGGAGCAAATCACGACATTTTCACAAATGGCACTGAAAAAGAAACCATTCCCCGACACGCTGAAATTAATGAGCAACTTGCAAAAGCAATCATCAAAAGACGAGGACTTTATTTAAGTCCTCCACTCACCTTATTTTTCAAAAACGGAGGTTATACAAAATGAAATCTGCATATCCTGTTGTGTTTACAAAAAGCGGAAATGACTATATTTCATACATTCCCGACTTTGATATGTACAGTCAAGGCTCTACACTTGCCGAAGCAATTGAGATAGCAAGGGACGAGCTTGGATTGTTAGGCATTGACTGTCTTGATGACGGTGAAACTTTGCCCACTCCGTCAGACTTCAAAGAAATACAGTCTGCCAACCCAAACGATATTGTTACGTTTGTAGACATTGATTTTGACGAATACCGAAAAGCAAACGACACAAAATCAGTCAGAAGAAATGTAACTTTGCCTGCTTGGTTAGACTATGAAGCCACAAAGTCTAAAATCAATGTGTCGGCTGTATTGAAAGACGCATTAATTTCCGCATTAAATCTTTCTCCTCGATATTAATATGACAAAAAGCCGTGAAAACACGGCTTTTTGTCATTAATAATTCTTAAATGTGTTCGGTGATGTATCGTAAAATTCCTCACTATTGTTTATTGCATTTTCGATAAATTTTGACAACTTTCATTCGTTGATTGTGATAATCTGAATTGTGGTATTTCACTGTGTTCACGAGCATACTGATAATCGTGTAGATAGAGTGAAATATCTTTTTCGGTTTTCTTATCTTCTGCTTAATACGACTGCTTTTGAGCAAACTTTTCTAACATTTCTTTTCCTTCGTCTGTCAAATTATCTGCTAACTCCGCAAAGTGTTTAACAGCGTGTGAAAATGCTATACCATTCTAAGTCACACACTGGATTGTCGCCCGTAAGGGGCTGCTCGGTGTTCTGTGCTATGTAATCGGCTGCACCGAATAGACCGGAGTAATCCTCCATGGTGCAGCCTTTCATGAATACCTGACAGATGCGCTTATCGCCTTTTGTCGTAATATAAACCCGTTCAACAACGGTGTTGATCAGTGTGACCAGTTCATCCGGCTGAGCGTCGTCCATACGGTGAATCGCGGCCTGCATACGTTACAGCTCGGCTGACATCTTCTGTATGTCTGCTACAATATATTTCCGCAGGAATCCCTGCGCTTCCTGCATATTGCGGACTTGCGTGGAAATTGCTGTTTCCAGTCTCACGATTGCCTTTTTCGTGTTCCGATATTCCTCTTCGCTTTGGTCTGAGCGGATCAGCTGATCCAGCTTTGTTTCAAAAATACGTCGGTAATACTCACCCTGCTGACTGCTGAGATTAGAAAGCTGCTGCACAACATATTCATCCATCAATACACCGTCCATGGCCTTGAAGTCACATTCATTCCTGCGGACCCCGGGGCACACATATTTGAACCTCGGCTTTCCGTTTGTCCAGCGGTCAGATTCTGAAATGACACGGAGCCGCTTTCCGCAGCACGGGCAGTACATCAGACCAGATAACAACGCATTGGTTTTTCTGTGTGGCCGGTTATACTTTTCTGCAATGGCCTCTAAAAGCTGCTGTGTCTCGATCCAGTCTCCGGATGAGATAAATCCTTCATGCCGTCCCACTGAAATGATCCGTTCGTTGATAGGCTTCGGTGTGAGAAGCGGGAAAACTTCGGATTAAAAAAAGTGGAGTCATCGTCTTCAATCTTGCACTGATCGGTCTTGTTGGTTTTGTGTTCCTTGTTGATCTCCTTGCTGGTAGCCTGAATGGAGCGGTTTTTTCGGAATACACGGTACATCTTCTGAACCAGAGCTTTTTCGTCCGTAATGCTGACCAGAAAACTAACGGCGCTTTTGCGCAGGGTCCCGGTTTTCCTGGGGTTGGTTTTTCATATAGCTCATCGCTCCTTTCGTCTTGCATGGGTCTTTTCAGGCAGAATGAAAGGGCGGAGAGCGGCACCGGCACGGCTTACAGATGCAAAAAAGAGCGGCAGCTGATGCGTAACGCAAAAGCTGTCGCTCCTTGAGGGCTGCTTCTTTCCATAAAAACACCCTGCAATAAAAGTCGCAGTGATAAAACTGCTTTTTATCGCAGAGGCGTGTGATGGTTGTGGAATACAGCCGGTTTTCGAATGATTCGTGTGTGACGGCATAAAAACGCCCTGAGTAACTGTGTAACGGGCAGTTTTGGGCAACATCTCTGCGTCCCGGAGACTATTCCCACTTTGTACTTTTCTTATCAGAACCGGGATCAGGACAGACGATCCGACTGGATGGATGATTCCTTTTCGCCATGCCGCCTGCAGGCACACCGCAGGGTGCTGGCATCCAGCAGAACTTCATTGCCGCAGGCGTAGCGACTTCCAGTTTGCCGACACAAAAGCCAATCTGGATCTGCGGTCTTATCGTGCTCATCTTCATTCCTCCATGCCGGTTCCGGAAGTCAGCCTCCGTCTTCCGTCAACTCGCAGCGCACCGTCACACGGGACTGACCGCTGACTGTGCACGTAAAGAGTGTCAGATCCCAGTCGCCGCTTGTCATCTCCTCAATAGCATAAGGAG
>CAVFCW010000020.1:0-17080 GCA_963621245.1 uncultured Prevotella sp.
CATCGAGCCGCAAAGCGAACAAGTCACGCTGTCGAGTGTGCCGAGTATCTTTACTTTTTATTATAATTGTACAGCGTTCAAATTAGTTTATCAAGCTTTTAAGTTATGAATTTGATACAAGTACAGAGCATATAATATCTACTTTATATGCTCTGTACTGTCAATTTATGAGTTGATGTGGATGTTGATTTTTAGCCTTAGGTGGTGTGTGTATCTTCAATTGCAATTTTGCACATGCGTATACAATCCATTATTAATGTGCTAAACTCATCTTTTATAAGCGAGCAGATTGTTCTCAATTTCTTTAAAATTAAGCATCAATTGAAAATTTTGATTTTTACTCAATCCTTGCAAATTACAATATGCAAAAACTACTTCAATGTGTTTATCTGAACTAATATAAAAATCTGCAAACGGTTGATTCCTAGTTTTAAGTGATTTTTGTTTAGTAGTTTTCTGCATGTACTTCAAAGTAACTCTGAGGATGATTGCAAACAGGACATACTTCCGGTGCTTTTGTTCCAACTACGATATGTCCGCAGTTACGACATTCCCATACTTTAATTTCACTTTTTTCAAATACAGATGCCGTTTCAATATTCTTGAGAAGTGCACGGTATCTCTCTTCATGATGCTTCTCAATCTCTCCTACTGCTCGGAATTTTGCCGCAAGCTCCGGGAAACCTTCTTCCTCGGCAGTTTTAGCAAATCCTTCATACATGTCTGTCCATTCGTAGTTTTCTCCGTCTGCTGCCTCCGCTAAGTTATCTTTTGTGGTTCCGATTCCGGCTAATTCTTTGAACCACATTTTAGCGTGTTCTTTTTCGTTATCAGCTGTTTTTAAGAATAATGCCGATATTTGCTCATAGCCTTCTTTTTTTGCGACTGATGCGAAATATGTGTATTTATTTCTTGCCTGTGATTCTCCCGAGAAAGCTTCGAGTAAGTTTTTCTCTGTTTGTGTTCCTGAATATTTGTTTGCTGCCATTTTGTTTTCCTCCTTTTGCTTTGTGTAGCGTATACTTAACTTTTTTTACAACTGTTTATATATGAATGCTATCTAATTAGATTATACATATTTTATCAAGAAAGTAAATAATAAACAGAAATATTAGCTGTAAATTTTACCTGATTTCTTCTTCCTTAATATAATAAAATCCGTGATATTTATTTTCATACGAATATAAACATCACGGATTTTATTTTTGAAAAACTACTATGCATTTTATGTGGATAACTGCTTGCTCAAATTATTCTCTGTAAGCCGATTCAACAATATCTTCGATATTAGGTTCTTGAATAAAAATATTTTGCGGATTGTAAATATTTAAAAGTTTAGAAACAGAAGTCTTCATCACAGAATTATCCAAAACATCGATTTCTAGTGCATTGTCCTCTGTTTTTGAGAGACTTAAGCCTTCAATATCTTTCCATTTGGGAACGCCATTTGAAAATTCCAGACGAATGATTTGCTTGTGACCAAATTTGTTACGGAAAGCCGACAACTCTCCGTCAAACATCAACTTGCCTTTGTTTATCATGATAAGGCGCTGACAAACGGATTCGATGTCATCCATATCATGTGTAGTGAGAATAATTGTGGTGCCTTTTTCCTTGTTTATCATTTTTATTGCTTCACGTAGCATCTTTTTACTGACAACATCCAAGCCGATAGTCGGTTCGTCCAAATAAAGTATTTCTGGATCATGCAATAAAGCGGCGGATATATTGGCTTTCATTTTTTGTCCCAAGCTCAATTGACGCACAGGCTGATCTAAGAAATTTTCCATATCCAAGATTTCGGTAAAGAAATCACAGTTTTTGCGGAATTTGTCGTCGGGGATATTATATAGGCTCTTATTAAGTTCAAATGAATCTCTTATAGGCAAATCCCAATATAACTGAGAACGCTGACCGAAAACAACTCCGATTTTTTTAGCATTTGCACTTCTATCTTTATACGGGACAATTCCTCCGACATTGACCGTTCCGCTTGTAGGTATAAGAATACCCGACAGCATTTTTAATGTCGTTGATTTTCCCGCCCCGTTAGGGCCGATGTAGCCGACTATTTCGCCTTTATCTATTGAAAAACTTACATTTTTAACTGCTTTCTTAACGGTATACTCTCGATGAAATAACGATTTTACAGCACCCGTTATACCTTTGGTTGATTTTATAATTTGATATTCTTTGCATAAATTATTTACTTCAATGTATGACATTTTAAAGCTCCTTTTAAGATCCACTACTCTTATAATGTTTTAATCCCCAATTCCAAAGAGATATGCTGAGCAAAAAGCATATAACACCAACTAACGGCGTCAGGTATATCAAAATCTGAGAAAATCCTTCGGGTGCTTCCTTTTGCAGTAAAAAAGATGCCGGATAATAGTTTATGTATGCGAAAGGAAGTATAAATGTAAGTAATATTTGGATAATTTTCGGATAAATGGTAATAGGATAATTAATGAATTCCTTAAAATTAAAGAGAAGAAAATCCAAAACAGGGTTTTCGTTTAATGTGAAAAAGCTCAAAACCGAACTTGCTATCAGTGCAGATGCCTGAATGAGGGTTGCACCAATAACCATGACAATTAAGAAAACAATGCTCTTAGCTGAAGCATAAAATGATGTGTTGGCTAAAGCATATATAATTACCGCAATTGACAAAGTTATATGGCTTACATATCCGGAGTTTATTCCTGAAAATATCTCGTGCACGAAGGGATTAATCGGTTTGGTGAGAGTGAGGTCAAATTCCCCCGTTCTGATTTTAGAACTTAGATTTGATGCAGAATTAAAGAAAAATGTTGCAGCTATTGAATACGAAAGGACTGATAAACCGTACAATAGCAAAACCTCATGCGGTTTCCAACCGTTTAAATTTGTGAATTTTGTTGTTAATATGTAAATTGTTGCATAAGTTGCTCCGTAACCGAGCCATTGACCGACAATTCCTGCAAAGTAAGTGCTTCTGTAAATTGTCGCTGCGCGGAAAGTTACCGAGAAATAGCTGAAAAATAATTTAAGATATCTTCTCATGGTTTAACCTCCGTTTATTGATAGATTCCTTGTGGCATAATTCCACATTCTTGAATCCAGAAGATTGAGAATAATCAACCATCCGGCGGCAATTAATATGCTCTGACATGACTGTTGCAGTGTTATGCGACTTAAAATGATGTTGATCGGCTCAAATGTAATGTAACGAAAAGGTAAAAAATAACTTGCCTTTTGTAAAACGGAAGGATAAAACCACAGAGGAACGGTGGTTCCGCCGAAAAATTTGGTGAATGCATCCACATAAAAACGCAGATACCAACATCTTTGAATTTTGAATGCCAATAAACCGAACAAATATGTTATTTCGAACATAATCAAAATTCCCAGTATCACTGCTATAATGAATAGCAAAGAAGGAATAAGAGATATGCTCGTTTCATTGCCTATTACCAACATTACTATGCCTATGAGAGTAACAGGGAGAACCCTGATAATTAAATTATAAGAGTTTTTGCCGAGAGTATTTGATAACAGGTAGTATTTATAGGATATTGGTTTAAGTAATTCAGTTGAAATACTTCCGTCGAGTATTGCATTTTCTATTGTTGAAGATACATTAGCTCTGGTCAGAGTGGAAACAAACAGATTTATCAACACATACAAAATCATGTCATAGAATGAGTTTCCATCACATAATTCTGTACCAAGCAGAGCTTTCCACAGACAAATTTGTATTCCAAAAGAAAGAATTGTGCTGACCATACCGCTTAAAGCAGCAGATTTATATATTATTTGAGACTTAAAAGCTTTTTGAAAGACAACTATATATTTATTCACAGATTATCACCTTGCTTTTTGATGCGAATCATAAATATTATTTCAAGCTATATTTTTCTGATATTTGTTTGATAAATTCTTTTGTTTCACTAAATTCAATGGAATCTAACATTGATGAATAATCAATTAAAAGAATCTCTCCGATTTCATCGGGATTGGCTTTGAATTTATCACACATATCATGAAGCTTAATAATATAAAACCAAGTTATTTGTTCGCTGTAAATTGAAGAGTTTTTGAATTTAAAATATAATGGCTCGTCAATTTGAGCAACGATATCATACATATCCTCAGTCAGATTGATTTCTTCATTAATTTCTCGTTTTACTGCGTCAATAAGAGACTCACCTTCTTTTACTCCGCCTTTCACAAAATCAATATACGGATGAAAATCTGCAGATTTAACATCATGCTCCGATGTTTTTTGTATCAGAAGATATTTGGAGTCAGAAAGGATGATTGCACCAACTGCTGTACGTTTTTTCATTTTAAACACACCTCTTACTGACATTTAGTCTTTACATGTACACTCTTGAACAGTTCGAATATTATTGTATGAAATCATGTCCTTAATTGTTTCAGGACTATATTCAACCGCTACAGAAGCTTTTTCAATTAGGTCTACATGTTCATGATGTTCACATAGATCCGCTAACTCCTTAGGCGAACAACCAATTCTTCTATTTTTCATAAGATAATCAATACTCTGAATAATGCAATAATTGCAGGCTAATGCACAAGGGATGTTATTGCTCCAAGACATCCAAGAAGAAGTGCATTCTAAAACCCTTTTATCAGGAGTTGTTATAGATAGAATATTATAGTTGTTGATTAATTTTCTTGTGTAAACATCCGATTTAGTTAACATCCTTAAAAAGTTTAAATCACCAGTGGTACCTTTGTCAATTACTAAATTGTTATCGATTAGCTCGAATTTGTAACCAAGTTGACTTACAATATCAAGATTAACAGGATTTCCTAAATCGTGCATATAACATGGTATTTTAAACTGGTTTGAAGCTGCGCAAGATGATTTATTAAAATTTTTGACACCATATTTGTAACAGAGTTCAGAAATTATTTCTTTTTGATTGTTATCCATAATCTTTCTTTTACTCTCACTATGTAAACCGGCAAAAGAAATCCTTTTTGATACTCCCGATGCTACTTTAATTATATTTTCTATATTCTCTATGGTATCATTTTTGCCTGTAATAATCGGTCTGGCTAAAATAGTAATTTGACCGAAGCGATCATATAAATAATTTATTGTTTTTACTCTGTCTTCAAAAGAATATCCACCTTCATTTAATCCTGTCAGAGTATATTGCAAAAACATTTTGTTAGTATTTAGCTTTGACAATTCATCAATCAATTTTTTAGATATTGCTGAAGGTACCGCTTTTGTGCATACCCCAAAATACATATCCTCGGTGACTAATGTATTGATTTTATCATAAGTATCCATTATCTGTAAATCTGTAAAAGGG
Source organism: uncultured Prevotella sp. (assembly GCA_963621245.1). Classification (GTDB taxonomy): domain Bacteria; phylum Bacillota; class Clostridia; order Oscillospirales; family Acutalibacteraceae; genus SIG603. The sequence continues at coordinate 5,334 of CAVFCW010000020.1, forward strand.
TCACCGTAAGCATTGTTAACTGAAATAAAAATATTCTTAACCCACTCCATAGTTTTTTCCTCCATTAAATTAAGTTGATTTTTTCTGTTCTTTTGTCTTCTGAAACATTCTTCATGTTTTTGATTATTTCATATCTTATATCTCCTTTCAAAAGTTGCTTAATAATGTCACTCAGTTCATTGGGTTGAGGTAAATGTTTGAAAACCTTCCCAATGCCTACGTGATTAACTTCATCAGCCACTATAAACTGGTCGCCTTCTTGAGGTATTACTATTATCGGAACATTAAGTGTTATAGCTTCGATGGTGCTGTTCATTCCTCCGTGAGTAATAAATATTTTTGACTTTGATAAAATATCTAATTGGTTAACAGACTTGAAAACAGAAATCCTGTTTTTATCGTAAGATGTTAGCATGCCAATAGATAACTTATTTCCGATAGAAATGACAGAACTTAGTTTCAGAGAGTCCAAAGTTTTGATTATTAAATTTAGAAGTTCTAAATTATCATTGTTAACAGTGCCAAACGAAACATAGACATCTATTGGTTTTTCTGTATTGCATACTCTATTTTCAAATGAGGCACCAACGAAATGATATGTGTCATCAAAAGTTTCATAAAAAGGCTGGAATGACGGATAGTTAAAAATTAAATTGTTTTTGCCCTTACTGCTAAAGTAATATTGTGCTCTTTCAAATGGAACATGATGTATATCAGATAAGTATTTTGTGTAATTATCTAATTCAGTTAAGAGGTTTTCATATTTTTCTGAGCATTTAAGTGGGAATCCTAAGCATTTTTTGATACCCGTTTCATTATTGGTAAGAAGGTAATCAGAATAAGCCATCTTAGTGTTTGAACAATAACATTTTATTCCCAACTCACTTTCTATATAGTAGCCAAGGATTGAAAGCCATTCATCATAAATCACAAGATCCGGTATTTCTTTTTCAATTGTGCCAATGATATTGCTTAAATGGAATTTATTGATAATTATTCTCTCGTAAATTAATTTAATTGCTTCATTGAGGTTTGCATTAACAGTTGGATACTGTAAATTAGACTTATCATATAAAATATAATTTCTTTGGGTTATCTTGTTATTATCAAGATACTTGAATTGGTTTGCGCTTCCGTAGCATATCACTTCATTTCCCTGTGCGGACAAATCATTCATTATTTTTTTAGTTGGGTTAAAGTGCCCAATAGAAGTAGGCAGTTGTAAAAAAATAATTTTTGCCATAATTAACTCCCGTCAGTTGTTATTTTGAAAAATATCGGAATTCAACGAGTAAACAGAGTTGTCTGAAATTCTTTCTACTTCATTTAACGAAAGATTTTGCGGAAGTATATTTTTGATGTCATTAATATCTCTCCACAACAAGCCGTACATATTTACTCCGTATGGGATGTATGAGTTATTGTAAGTTAAATATACTCTCTTACCGATTCTCTCCATTTCTTTTGAAAACGGAATTAAATATGTATCGGTTAATATTCTATAGATATCAGTAATAATGATCGCGTCAAAATATTTTGAAGAATATTTCGTTGAGCATCCGAGTTGATTTTCAAGTTCTATATTTAAATCAGAACATTCAATCATTGATTTTTGCTTTTTGTTTACGTAAAAAGCGTTGCTTACTGATTTTATTGTTTTTAAAGCTTCGGATGTGCTTGCACCGACAAAGAGAATTTTGTTATCAGTACTGCTGTTACAGTACTCGCTAATAGTTCCCCATAGCTTATTTGGGTATTCAGGAAGCACATGCCTCAATATGAGGTTATCATAAAATGACATAATAGCTTGCATATGTGTGCTGAAAGTGTATAAGAAAATCTCGGTTTCAAAAGAAAATGTTTTCTGATGCATTATCAGCCTGTTGTCTCTGTTGCTTTTCTCTTTTTGATTATTGGAAGCTGTCGGGTGCGGTATGTGAAACAAAGGATTGATACTGTCAAAGATAAAATTTCCGCCGTTCAAATAGCAACTGTAAGCGAAATCAACATCTTCGGATCCCCAGCCTTTAAAAGATTCATCAAATAATCCGCTCTTATCAATTAATTTTTTTGAGACAGTTAATGCACATGACCAAGCATAACACCAAGGCGTATACACATGATCACTCGCAAATAATTCTTTTCGGCGATCAATCCATTTTGATGAAGCCGAGTATTTTGACAGAAATTCAGTAAATGTTTGAGAATTTGGTGCAGAAAGCAATTCTGTCGTAAAACCTTTCATGGTTTCGCTGACATCAGTGAATAAACCGTATATTTCATGAATTACAAAATAGTTGTCTGAATTTGAGTACTTATGAAGAATTGTTGATACAAAGTCACAATTCATTACAACTCCGGAATCAATAAAAGATATTAAATCTCCTCTGGCGTTTTTTATACCGACATTTCTGACCAAACTTGGATTGCCATTAGAACTTTCAATTTTTATGTAATGAAGAGATATTTTGTTAATGTAGTATTTAACGGTATTTTCAGTATCATCTATCGAGGCGTCATCAACAACTATAACTTCAAAGTCATTTTTGTCCGCATGCGTCTGGTTAGATAAAGCGATAAGAGTTTTCTCCAAATAATCTTGTCTGTTGTGGGTAGGTATAACAATTGAAAGCATAGATGATTCTCCTTTTTGCGTAATAGGCAAAATAATTAAAATATATCGTAAGTATTGATAATTTATATCTATAGTAGCATATGTGAACAATGATGTCAACTGTATGAACATCTGTATAAAATAATTAAAGAAGGATAAGATATAGGCATTGATTTATCTGCTTGTATCTTATCCTTCTTTAATAAAAAATCCGGATTCTGAAATAAACAGAACCCGGAAAAATTACATTTAATTATTTAATTAATTTACAAATTACATCGCCGATTTCAGATGTGGAAAGAACTTTTTCACCTTTCTTTGCAATATCAGCGGTGCGGTAACCGTCATTCAGAGCTTTTTCACAAGCTTCTTCGATTGCGTCGGCTTCCGTAGCGAGGTTAAATGAATAACGGAGCATCATTGCAGTAGAAAGAATTGTAGCAATGGGATTAGCTATGCCTTTTCCTGCAATATCGGGAGCTGAACCGTGAATCGGCTCATACATACCTAAAGTAGTTTTTCCGATTGAAGCTGAAGGAAGCATACCTATTGAACCGGTTATCATACTTGCTTCATCTGAGAGAATGTCACCAAAAAGATTACCTGTGACAATAACATCAAACTGACCCGGATTACGAACGAGCTGCATAGCGCAGTTATCAACATACATATCCTGATACTCGACATCCGGATATTCTTCTGCAAGCTTGTGCATAGTCTCACGCCATACGCGTGAAGTCTCAAGAACATTGGCTTTATCGACAGATGTTACCTTATGTCTGCGCTTGCGAGCCATATCAAAGGCACGTCTTCCGATTCTCTCGACCTCGGTTACGGAGTAGTTCATATCGTCCCAGCCTGTTTCTCCGAGGTCTGAATCACGACGACCACGCTTACCAAAATAAACATCTCCTGTAAGCTCACGGCAAACAAGGATATCAAATCCGTCGCCGATAATTTCAGGCTTAATAGGACACGCATCAGCCAAAGCGGCGTGCATCTGAGCAGGACGCAAATTTACAAAAAGTCCAAGTTCTGAACGAAGGCCGAGAAGAGCTCTCTCGGGGCGTTTGTCGGAAGCTACTGTGTCCCACTTAGGACCACCTACGGCGCCGAGCAAAACAGAGTCTGAGGATTTGCAAACATCCAGTGTTTCCTGAGGCAGCGGAATACCATATTCATCTATGGCGCAACCGCCAGCCAAACATTCGGTAAAGTTGAAAGAGTGACCATATTTCTCGCCTACAACTTCAAGTACCTTCATAGCTTCTGTGACAATCTCAGGGCCGATACCGTCACCTTTTACTACTGCAATATTGTAATTCATGATTAGTTGTTCTCCCTTTCTTTCAGACTTTTGAGAAGACCGCCTGCCTGAATAATGTTCTGAAGGAACGGAGGGAAAGCAGCAGCCTTGAAAGTTTGACCAGTGGTTATATCGGTAATTACACCTGTATCAAAATCTACTTCAACCTCGTCACCGTTTGAAATAGCATTTGCTGCCTCTTCGCTTTCCATAATCGGTAAACCGATGTTAATGGAACTGCGGTAGAAGATTCTTGCAAAGGAAGATGCTATAACGCATGAAATACCGTTGTCGCGAATAACCTGAGGAGCGTGCTCTCTGGAAGATCCGCATCCAAAGTTCTTTGTTGCGACCATAATATCGCCTTTATGAACATTTTTGACGAATTCTGTGTCAATATCTTCCATAGCATGTGTTGCAAGTTCAACAGGATCTGCTATGTTAAGGTAACGAGCCGGAATAATTACGTCGGTGTCTATATTATCTCCGTATTTAAATACTTTTCCTTTAGCTTTCATTATAATGGACGCTCCTTTCTCAATCAAGCTCTGCCGGATCTGTGATGTAGCCTGTAATAGCCGAAGCGGCGGCTACGGACGGATTAGCAAGGTAAACTTCAGATGTAACATGTCCCATACGACCGACAAAGTTACGGTTTGTAGTTGAAACAGCTCTTTCTCCGTGTGCCAAAATACCCATGTGACCGCCAAGGCAAGGACCGCATGTAGGTGTTGAAAGGACGGCGCCTGCTTCAACGAATATTTTTGCGAGACCTTCCTCTATGCACTGCAGATAAACTGCCTGAGTTGCAGGAATGACAATTGTACGGACTGTGCTTTTTACTTTTCTTCCCTTAAGAATTGCGGCGGCATCACGCATATCCTGAATGCGTCCGTTTGTACAGGAACCGATTACCGACTGCTGAATCTCGATTTTGCCGAGCTCATCGACTGTTTTTGTGTTCTCCGGAAGATGAGGACAAGCAACAGTAGGTCTGAGTTTAGATAAATCAATTGTATATTCTTCATCGTAAATTGCATCGGAATCAGCCTCATAAGCAGTAACTTCACGGTTGACTCTTCCTGAGATGTACTCTTTTGTTTTTTCGTCAACTGGGAAAATTCCGTTCTTTGCGCCGGCTTCAATAGCCATGTTGCATATAGTAAAGCGGTCATCCATTGATAATGAAGAAACGCCCTCGCCAGCAAACTCGATTGAACGGTAAAGAGCTCCGTCTACGCCGATCATTCCAATGAAGTGCAAGATAACATCTTTACCCGAAACATATTTCGGAAGAGATCCGATCAAATTGCATTTGATTGCCGAGGGTACGCGGAACCAAGCTTTTCCTGTTGCCATACCGGCGGCAAGGTCTGTGGAGCCTACGCCTGTTGAAAATGCGCCCAATGCTCCGTATGTGCAAGTGTGAGAGTCTGCACCGATCACAAGTTCACCAGGACCGACAAGTCCTTTTTCGGGAAGAAGAGCATGCTCAATTCCCATGGTTCCTACGTCAAAGAAATTAACTATCTCATGCTTTGATGCAAATGTGCGGCACTGGAGGCACTGTTCTGCGGATTTAATATCCTTGTTAGGAGCAAAATGATCCATAACAAGAGCAATTTTTGTTTTATCAAAAACCTTTTCAAATCCGGCTTTTTCCAACTCTCGAATAGAAACAGGGCCTGTAATATCATTAGCCAATGTTAAATCGAGATTTGCTTCAATGAGTTGTCCGGCAGTAACATTATCCAAGCCGGCATGCTTTGCCAATATTTTTTGGCTCATTGTCATTCCCATAAAATTTTCCTCTCTTTTCTTTCTTAATTATCAAGATATTTATTGATACCGTTAACATATGCCTTAATTGAGGCTTCGACAATATCGGTGGACACTCCTCTGCCCGTAATGACTTCTTTGCTTTCGCCGAAGCTGATTTTTACTACAGCTTCACTTTGAGCATCTTTGCCGTCGGTAAGAGCTTTGAGTGAATAATCATGTAAAGTAATCTTGTATCCGACTATTTTATTGATTGCGGCAAATGAAGCATTGATAGGGCCGTCGCTGAGGGCAACTTTCTCGTAGACTTTTTCACCACGGGTTAATTTAATAACTGCTGTGGTGCTGATTGTGTTACCACTAGTTATTACATAGTCCTTAAGCGTGTAACGGAGTTCGCCTGATACAGGTACAACACCGATAATTGCTTCAAGGTCACGGTCCTTAACAACCTTTTTCTTGTCTGCAAGGACTTTGAATTTCTCAAACGCTTTGTCTAACTTTTCCTTGCTCAAAGTATAACCGAGTTCAACTAAACGTGCTTCAAATGCATGTCTGCCTGAATGCTTTCCGAGAACAATAGCATTTTTCGGAATTCCAACAGACTCAGGAGTCATTATTTCGTAAGTCTGAGTATTGCTGAGAACACCATGCTGATGAATTCCTGATTCATGAGCAAAAGCATTTGCTCCGACAATAGGTTTAGTAGGTGCAATAGCCACGCCTGTGATTGTCTCAATCATTCGGCAAGATCTGTATATTTGCTTTGTGTCGATTCTCGTGTCGGCATCAAAGTAATCCTTACGTGTTTTGAGCGCCATAACGATTTCTTCGAGAGAAGCATTTCCCGCACGCTCGCCTATTCCGTTGATTGTACATTCAATCTGTCCAATGCCTGCCTGAACAGCGGCAAGTGAAGTAGAAACGCCCATTCCCAAGTCATTATGATTATGGCACGAAAGAGTTACGTTTTCCACTCCGTTTGTATGCTCACGAATATATCTGACCAAGTTAGCATATTCCTCGGGCACCATGTATCCTGTAGTATCTGGTATGTTAAGTGTTGTTGCGCCTGCTTTAATTACAGCCTCGAATATTTTGCAAAGGAAGTCAGGATCCGAACGTGTAGCGTCTTCTGCCGAGAACTCAATGTTTGAGATATACTTTTTTGCGTATTCAACATGATGTACCGCACAATTAAGGACTTCATCGGGAGTCATTCGAAGTTTATACTCCATGTGAATCGGGCTGGTTGCAATAAAGGTATGTATTCTGGGGTCAACGGCATTTTTAATTGCGCCGTATGCCGCATCGATGTCTTTTTCAACTGTACGTGCAAGAGAACAAACAGTTGAATTTTTGATTACATCCGAAATAGCTGAAATAGCTGCAGCATCACCTGGAGAAGCTATTGCAAAGCCCGCTTCAATAATATCTACACCTAAAGCTTCGAGCTGACGGGCAACCTCTAATTTTTCAGAAAGATTCATGCTGCAACCGGGAGACTGTTCGCCGTCTCTTAAGGTTGTATCAAATATTTTAATCATCTTAGACATGAGTTTAATCCTCCAATATGTAATTTATTTGACGTGCAGTTCGGATGTTTCAGATAACAAAAGGGATGGCAATAAAAAAGCCTTCGTCTCTTATCAAATCAAAAGAGACGAAAGCTGACTTCCGCGGTACCACTCTATCTTGTTGTGTAAACAACCACTCAAGTGCATCTGCACAATGCACCTCCCAAATATCGGTGGGATACCGTCCTAACCTAGGGTAGATAACCTTCAGCCGGCTGCTCATCGGGTGAGCTTCGCTGTTTTCGGTAACTGTCTCGCACCAACCGACAGCTCTCTGAATACTTCCCGCAACTACTTTTCCCGTTTCATCGCATTAATCACTATCAATAAATTTATTGAATTTATCATACTAAAACTTAATATAAATGTCAAGAGTTATTTTTATAAAATATCAGTATTTAACTTGGTTGGAGAAGTCCACTGCTTATAATGCGGCGGAGTTCTACCAGTCTTTCAATGGAAAAAATTAATAATTGCCCATCTAATTTAAATTTCAGCGGTCAACAAAATAACCTAAGCAAAAAACAGACAGTGACTAAATATCCTGTCACTGTCTGTTCTGTTAGAATTTAAGCCTTTTTAGCTTTGCTAAACTGCTTTTTGAATGTCTGTATACCTTCAACTACAAGGAAGATAGCAAGAACACCCATTGCTACTGCAAAGAACAACTGGAACCAGTCGCCCCAAGCAGCACCGCCGTTAGCAATCAAAATGATTTTGTTTTTAGCTGTGAGGAACAAGCTTGTAAGGGTTGCTGCAAGCATGAATATCATTGGGAAGAAGAACATCTTATTGTTCTTTCCGGCTTCACCGAGCCAAGCTGCAACAGCCATGAGAGCAATACCTGCGAGCAACTGGTTTGCTGCACCGAACAATCCCCAGATCTGGCTGAGTGAGAGTCCGCCGAGTATGCAACCGATGATAACCATCAAGGAAGTTCCTACTAACGGATGAGCTAAGAATTTACGGATACCATTTGCGTCTTTCCATGTCTTTTCATCGTCCTTGAGGAACATCTCTGAGAAGAGATAACGTGCAAGACGTGTACCTGTGTCGAGAGATGTAAGAGCGAATACAGAAACTGCAAGAGTAAGAAGCGCATAAATTGTTGTGTATGCTGCGCTTCCCTCGTTAGCAAACATTGTTGCAATACCTGCAGCAAAAGCAGCCGGAGGACCACCAAATTCGCCTGAAGTATATTTGTCAAAGACAACGCCAACTGCACAAAGAGCGACAATTCCAAGAGCCGACTCTATGAGCATAGAACCGTAAGCGATCGGCTTAGCATTTTTCTCATTGTCGAGCTGCTTTGAAGAAGTTCCTGTGGCAATTAAGCTGTGAAAACCAGAGCAAGCAACTGTGATGAAAAGTGCCGGGAACAGATTACCGATAGATGTTGTCCAACCTGTGAAAGCAGGGATGTTAAAAGCGGATCTGCCTGTAGCACCGGCAAAGAAGATACCTACAAGTGCAAGTATCATCATGGCATAAAGCAAAAAGCTTGAAAGATAGCTCTGGGCTGGAGAAGGATCCAAACCGGAACAAGAGATGCAACCGTAATATAAACACCGATGAAAACAATCCACTCGATACGTGTCATTACGAATCCGAAGTGCATACCGATGATTGTAATAGCAACAATACCGACAATACCGCCGATTGTAGCGGGCAAAGTGCCTACACCTAAGCGGTTTGTCACAAATCCGTAGATGATTGCAAGAACTATGAACAACAGAGAAATCATGGCTGTTGTTTGGTTTCCTGTCGGATTTGCCGAAATACCGAAGCCGGACGCACTCAAGAATGTTCCCGCAACGACATTAACAAACGATGCAATAACGAGAATCAAAACCAACAAAGCAAATAATGTGAACAATCTCTGTGCTCTTTTGCCCATTGAATCCTTAATGAGCTCACCAACAGATTTTCCACCATGACGAATGGAAGCAAAGAGAGAACCGAAGTCCTGGAGGCCTCCAAAGAAAATTCCACCGATGATACACCATAAGAATACGGGAACCCAACCGAACACCGCCGCTTGAATCGGGCCGTTAATAGGACCGGCACCTGCGATAGATGAGAAGTGATGTCCCATCAAAACTGCGGGTTTAGCCGCAACATAGTCAACACCGTCTTCCATCTCTACAGCTGGTGTTGGCTTTTTGGGATCAACTCCTCATTGTTTTGCGAGCCAAGAGCCGTAACCGACATAACCGATTACCAACAGCACAAGAGCTGCAACAATAATTAAGATAGCTGTCATTTTACCTCTTCCTTTAACAGAAAATATATTTAGGCATAAGCCTTATTTTAATTGCATTATCTTTGAATTTAACTACCTGAGATGGTTGGTACTAAATTCTCGGGTTTTGCAATTAGATACAATGTTATTTCGCGGTACTGCGAGAAACGATCTTCTGAATGTTTTTACTTACTTTCTTCCCCATTCTGTTTGTGATAACTGCGTTTTTAGAAATATCAACGACCAACAGTCGGTAATGGCTAAACCCCTGAAGATAAAAGCGGTAGCTCTTGTAGTGCTTCAATGATTTTATCTTCTTCTGAGCATCGCCTAAAACTCTGTCTGCTACGATTATCATGGTCACATCCGTGTTTCTGTGATGTTCATGAGGTTTAACCCTTGAAGTGCCTTTTCCCCATGCAATGGTATCAAGCTTAGCAAGTTTATTTAAATCAAGAGTTTCTTCAGAAGCAAAGAAAACATACTCGTTTGATTCCGATTCACCGATAACCGCACTGTGAACCAAGAAAAAAGCATCGTCATGAGAGTGAAAGCTTGCTTCGGCAACGAACGGAGCCTCGGGAGTTACAAGATTCAAGTCATAATATGCTTGATATGATTTTATTATTTTATTGAGTATTTCTTCTCTTGACATATAAAATTGACCTATTCTTATTGTTAACAAATTCTTAATAAATTCTTAATAAAGTGAATAATACCACTATCATTAATTTATGTCAAGTGTTTTGCACGAAAAGAGTTGTGCTGTTGCATATTTTTATAGAAAGTTAGCCAACTTACTACAAAATTCCACAACTGTTTGCAAAATAAAACATCGAATTATTCTTTATGCAAAGAAAAGTACCGCAATTTGCGGCACCCTTAAGTCATGATATTAAGTCGAAATGATTTTAGCCTTGTTCTATTTTTCCTTCAGCAAAATCAATTTCCTGTTTAATGCTCTTAATATAATCTGTATAAGCAACAGATGTTTGCATTAGCTCCGACTTAAATTCTTCCTGCTTGAATTTTTCGGGTGAAACATCAGAAAGTTTAGAACGCCAAATTGAAATCAAAGTTTTACTTTGCGTTTCAGCAATTATATCTTCAAATATTGAACTGAGCCAATAGAATTCTTCTATCGTACATTCGCTCTTAAAAAAGTTAATGGTATCAGTTATATTTTCAGAAAGCATTGCTGTCATTTCCTTCCAGCATTTTTCTGTTGCAAAGTCATCATTAGCATCAAGTGAAATATACTGAGCAATAACTTCTCTGAGTTTTTGAATATTCATATCATTTTCTCCATATACAAAAAATCTTGTTAACAATCTACCCACTCAATTTCTTGCTCAACTTGCCAAAAGGTTTTGCCATTAAAGATAGGTGCTTTTTGGAACTCTTCTTGCCCCTCACTGAGAGACTGTCCATTATATTCCCAAATATAATCGTCGTTTGTAGGTTCACATTGAAATACTTCCATATGCACATTGCCTTCAACAACATACCCCTGAAACCAAAATTTTATATTATCATAAAGAAAAACAATATCCTGACAGGTATATATGGTATCTATGAACTCGTTAGGATTTCCGTTAATCATTTTTCCAACCTCAATTTAATCATAGTAATATTTATAAACAAATATTCAGTAACTTCTTTTAAATTTTACTGTTATAATGGTGATAAGTCAATTAAGATTGCTTATATACACTATATATGTTAGTTATTAATTAAAAATCAGGAGGAGTCATAAATGAAAAATATTGATGTTCGTTTTAATCAAGAGGAAATTAGTCTTATTAAAGACATGATTGGCTCTACATTAACTAAATATAAATGTGACCCTTTTGAGTTTTCTACAGCTGTTTATGGTATTGTAGGCATTTGCACTGATAAATCAGCTTATGCATTTACTAATGCGATTCAAGTCATGGATTATTATGGTGCCGATGAAGATGTTGCTGTTTTTCATGTAGAAGAGCGTGCTGATTCAGAAATCAAATCACTTATCAGCGGAAATACCATGATTGAGCTTCCGGTAAATAAAATAATTAAGGAAATTGATGTTATCAATGAGCATCAGAAAGTTTTTGCACAAGATAAGCAAACCTACGATGTTTGGTTAACAAGAGGTATTATTTTCAGGCTTGAGGACAATACAGAAATTTCTTTAGAAAAAAATGTCTGGTTTTCTGAAATGATTACTGTTGACAAAGGCAGTAATTT
>CAVFCW010000021.1:0-15978 GCA_963621245.1 uncultured Prevotella sp.
CACGGACAAAAAACGGACAAGGAGTTTGCCCGTTTCAAAAAAGGAAATTCATGGGGAAATTATCGCATATTCGTGGTATAATAAAGAACAAATGCAGCGGCAAAGGGGTGAGAGAAATCTGCTGTTTGGAAGAGGCGCGCGAAAAAGTTATCGGAAATCTTCGTGAGCGTGATAAAATAGGAACGCTCAGTGAAAAAAGTCTTCACGCCATACTCAAATATTATTTTGAGCCGAACGGTGAAAATCACGAAATAAAGCTTGGCACTTTCTATGCTGATGCGGTGGGCGAAAACGGAATAATCGAAATTCAGACGAGGGCGGCTTACAGGCTCAAACAAAAGCTGATGTATTTTCTCGCCGTGAGTGACGTGACTCTTGTTTTGCCCGTGATACGAAAGCGCAAGCTTATCTGGATCGATCCCAATTCGGGAGAGATGAGCGAGGGCGGAAGAGTTACAAAGCGTGGAAGACTTTGCGATGCTTTTGCCGAACTGGGCGGTATAATAAATCTTCTCGATAATCCGCGGCTTCACGTGTGCGTCATGCTTCTCGATGTGACGGATTACAAGCTTTTGGACGGCTACGGCGACAAGAAGAAAATTCGTGCCTCCAAATTTGACAGGATTCCCGACGAGATAATTAAGGAGATATATTTAAACTGCCCCGAGGATTATGCCGAACTTTTGCCCGATGAAATATTTGGTTTAACGGAAGATTTCACCGCCGGAGAGTTATCAAAGAAATTAAAGCTTAAATCCCCTCACGCATACAGCCTTATTCACGTGCTCGAAAAATTCGGTTTGGCAGAGGAAACGGGACTAAAAGGCAGAGCCAAAAGCTACAAACTCAATTTGAACTTTGAAGAAAGATATTAGATTTATGAATAAAGAAAACAAAAAGAAGATATACATACTTAACGCACTCATAGTTATCATGTTGATATTCATCTGGGGCCATTCTATGGTGCCCGCCGCAGAATCAAGCGAGGAAAGCGGCTACTGGGCTACTTACCTCATTCCGATTTTAAAGGTTTTTGTGGGCGAAAAACTTGCGACAGAATATCTTGTGAGAAAGCTCGCTCATTTCTCCGAGTATGCGGTTTTCGGCTTCATAGTGGCGTTAAGACTCAAGCAAACAGAGCGTCTTGACGTGCGCCTCATAGGAAAAGCAGAGGGAGCCTCTTTTTTGACCGCTTTTCTTGACGAGAGCATTCAGGTTGTATCGGGTCGCGGCCCCATGATTACCGATGTTTGGATTGATTCCGCGGGTGCGTTCACGGGAATTTTGGTTTGCTCGCTCATTATTTTTTTGACAGAGAGGATTAAGCATGCACGCAGAGCTTCTTGAAAGGCTTCGCCCGCTTACCGAGGAGGAGCGAGCCTACCACGACGGAAAAACCGAGATTGACCGAGAAATTTATATGGCTGAAAACACAGCCAAAATCAACGCCGAAAGGCTTATGGATACGGGCAAGCTCATAAGCATAAGAAAACACACCCGTTTTGTGCATTTTCCCGCACACACTCACGATTACGTTGAAGTGGTTTATATGTGTTCGGGAAAAACGGAGCACATCATAAACGGCGCAAAGGTGGAATTAAAAGAGGGCGAGCTTCTTTTTCTCAACCAAAACAGTATTCAGGAGATTTTACCGGCTGGCGAAAACGATATTGCGGTAAATTTTATCATTCTTCCCGCATTTTTTGATTATGCGCTCAATCTCATGGACGAAAACCAGCTCAAAGATTTTCTCATCGACTGTATGTCGGGCAAAGAATCAAGCGTGAACTATATGCACTTCAGAGTTGCCGACGCTTTGCCGATACAAAATCTTGTCGAAAATCTCATTTGGACGCTGATAAATCCGCAGCCGTACAAACAGCTCATGAACAAAGCGACCATGGGAATTTTGCTCATGCAGCTAACAAATTATGTTGACGTTATGGACACGAACTCCCAGTCGGAATCGAGAAAATTTGTCATGAAAGTTCTCTCTTACATTGAGGAGCACTACCAAGACGGAGATTTAACCACGCTCGCAAAGCTTATGCACTGCGATTTAAGCTGGCTTTCAAGGGAGATAAAACGCCAGACAGGACAGAATTTCACGGATCTCGTGCAAAACAAAAGGCTTAGTCAGGCGGCTTATTATCTCACCAACACAAAAATGATAATATCCGATATTGCGCTCTCAGTCGGCTACGAAAATATAAGCTATTTTCACAGGTTATTCAAAAAGAAATACGGCGTTTCGCCGAGGCAGTGCCGCCTGAATGCGGCTTGCAAATAAGGACAGTTTTTTAGTCAAAAGCTGTCCTTTTATTTTATCTTTTCAGCGCATATAATCATAGTAAAGATGTGAGCCGTCCACGGGCGGATTGCGGGGTAAGTACGGAAAATTGTACGTAAGGAGTGGATTAAGTGAAGTATTATTTGGCAGTCGATATCGGCGCTTCAAGCGGCAGACTCATGGTTTCATACCTTGAGGACGGAAAAATGAAACTCGAAGAGGTTCATCGTTTTCCCAACGGCATGAAGGAGAAAAACGGCCACAAATGCTGGGACGTCGACGCACTTTTCTCCGAGATTATCACGGGCATGAAAAAGTGCGCAGAAATGGGAATCAAACCCGAGAGCGTGGGAATTGACACTTGGGCGGTCGATTTTGCGCTTTTGGACAAGGACGGAAATTTGGTGGGAGACACCGTCGGTTACCGTGATTCGAGAACGGACGAAGCCGACAAGCTTGTTTATGAATATATCCCCGAAAAAGAGCTTTATGCACGCACGGGCATTCAGAAACAGAAATTCAACACGATTTATCAGCTTATGGCTGTTAAGACTCAGGAACCCGAGGTTTTCGAGAAGGCTGAGACCATGCTTCTCATTCCCGATTACCTCAATTACCTTCTCACGGGAAACAAACTCACGGAGTACACAAACGCATCGACAACTCAGCTTGTAAGCCCATCTACAAAGGACTGGGATTTTGAGCTTATCGATATGCTCGGCTATCCGAGAAAGCTGTTCACGGAGATTGCACTTCCGACAACAAAGGTCGGTTCGCTCAAAAAGGAGATTGCCGAGAAGGTCGGATTCGACTGCGACGTTATTCTTCCCGCAACTCACGATACGGCTTCGGCTGTTGTTGCCGTTCCGGCAGAGAGCGACAGCGTTCTTTATATCAGCTCGGGCACGTGGTCACTTATGGGCACGGAGCTTTTTAAGGCAAACTGCTCGGAAGAGAGCATGAAGAGAAACCTAACAAACGAGGGCGGCATCGATTACCGTTTCCGCTACCTCAAGAACATCATGGGTATGTGGATGATAAACTCGGCAAGAAGCGAGCTTGCTCCCCATATGCCGTTCGGTGAGATTTGCGAGGGCGCGTCAAAAGAAAGCATTAAATCAATCGTACCTGCCAATGACGACAGATTTATGGCTCCCGACTCGATGAGCGAGGAAATCAAAAAGGCTTGTGAGGAGACAAACCAGCAGATTCCAAGCGGTATTTTCGAGACGGCGGCGGTTATTTACAACAGCCTTGCAAAATGCTATGCCGACACGGCAGTCGAGATTGAAGAAATGACCGGATTCAAGTATGACGCTATAAATATTGTGGGCGGCGGTTCAAGCGCCGATTACTTAAACCGTTTGACCGCAAAGGCAAGCGGAAAGAAAGTTATTACAGGCCCAACCGAGGCAACTGCAATCGGTAACGTGGCTGTTCAGATGATGGCTTCGGGCGAGATTTCCGATTTGAAATCCGCAAGAAAAATAATACTCGAATCTTTTGAATGTAAAGAGTTTTAATATATAAGGAGGATACTATGACAAAACCGTTAGTAGAAACAAAAGCAAGAGCGGGCGTTTTCTCAATCGCATTGGGCGCATATCTCCCGCAGTTCCCGTCACTCGTTCCCGAGTTTGAGAGCCAGTACGAGGCATTCAAGAAGACTATTCCCGATACAGTCGAGCTTATCGACGGCGGAATGGTTACAACAAAGGAGCAGGCAATGGTTGCCGGCGACAAGTTCCGTGCTGCTGATGTAGACATCGTATTTTTACAGCTCCTCACATATGCAACAAGCTACAACATGCTTCCCGCAGTGAGAGACTTGGACGTTCCCGTCGTGCTCGTAAACGTTCAGAAACTTAAGGCTCTTGACTATGACCACACAGACATCGCATCTTGGCTCGGCGAGGGCTACGCTTGCGGCGCAGTCGGCGAGATGGTTGCAGACCTTGAGCGTGCGGGCAAGAGACACGCAGTTATCACAGGTGTTGTCGAGGGCGGCGACCCCGAGGTTCAGAAAGAGATTGAGGATTGGTGCAAAGCGGCTCAGGTAAGACGCCGTTTCCGTGACACAAACATCGCTCAGATCGGCAGACCTTACCCCGGCATGATGGATCTCTACATTGACGAGACAAACCTTTACCACAGAATGTTCCTTTACACAAAGCAGTTCGACTGGGAGAAGATGTGGGCAATTGCCGACAACATCACAGACGAGGACGCTATCCGTGCAAAGGCAGAGGATATTCTCGATACATTTGATATCGAGGGCGGCGCAACTGTCGAAAAGGTCTGGGATATGGCTAAGTATGTTGTCGCATTCGAGAAGTGGGTAAAGGACGAGAAATTGGGACTTATCGCTTCTCACTATGACGGATTTGCTCAGGGCAAAGCGGGTGTTCTTGACTCCATGCTCATTCCCGCATTCTCCATGCTCATCAAGCAGGGCACAGCTTGCGCAGTTGAGGGCGATATGAAGGTTGCCATGGCAATGTCTATACTCAAGACAATCTCCGGCATGGGTCAGCTTTCCGAGATGTACTCAATCGATTTCAACGACGATATTTGCATCATCGGCCACAGCGGTTCCGGTGACGCTGATATTTCCGCAAAGAAGCCCACGATGAAAATCGTTAAGGTTTTCCACGGCAAGACAGGCGGCGGATATCTCACTCAGTTCTATCCGCATTTGGGTCCGGTCACTTACCTCGCAATCACTCAGGATAAGGACGGAAACTTCAAGTTCGTTGTTGCCGAGGGCGTAAACGAGGAGGGCAAAATTCTTTCGTTCGGCGATACAAATATGAGAACAAGATTTTCTTGCGGTGCGAGAGAGTTCGTCAACCGTTGGAGCGAGGCAGGCCCGACTCATCACATGGCAGCTGCTTCCGGCAGACACATCGACACTATTCTCAAGGTCGCAAAAATTATGAATATTCCTTGCGAGATCGTTACAAGATAATTTTTGAATTTAAGAAATAATATTGGCTTATTTTAAGCGGAGGATAATATGAAATTTTTAGACGCAGAATTTGTTAAAGGCTTTATCAGAATGGCAGACGACGGTTGGCAGCAGGGCTGGCACGAGAGAAACGGCGGAAACCTTTCCTACCGTGTTAAGGCTGAAGAAGTTGAATCCGTAAAAGAGAATTTTGAGCCGAAGGCTTGGCAGCCCATCGGAACAAGCGTTCCGAACCTTGCTAACGAGTATTTCCTCGTAACAGGCTCCGGAAAGTATTTCAGAAACGTTGCCATTAAGCCTGAGGACTCCATCTGCATGATCGAGCTTGACGACAAGGGCGAGAACTACCGCATTGTTTGGGGTCTTGTAAACGGCGGCAGACCGACAAGCGAGCTTCCTTCTCACCTTATGAACCTTGAGGTTAAGAAACTTCAGGACGAGAGATACCGTGTTGTTTATCACGCACACACAACAAACATTATCGCTCTCACATTTGTTCTTCCTCTTGAGGACAAGGTTTTCACAAGAGAGCTCTGGGAGATGGCTACAGAGTGCCCCGTTGTTTTCCCTGACGGAATCGGTGTTGTTCCGTGGATGGTTCCGGGCGGAAGAGAAATTGCCGTTGCAACAAGCGATCTTATGAAGAAGTATGACCTCGCTATTTGGGCTCATCACGGTATGTTTGCAGCCGGCTTTGACTTTGACCTCACATTCGGCCTTATGCACACAGCCGAGAAGTCCGCTGAGATTCTTGTAAAGATGCTTTCAATGACAGGCACAAAGCGCCAGACAATCACACCCGATAACTTCAGACAGCTTGCAAAGGACTTCGGTGTAACTCTTCCCGAGGAGTTCCTTTACGAGAAGTAATTAAAATTATAAGATATCATACCACACATTTGTTTTGGACGGATAGCCGTCCGCATCGCTGATAAAGCGGGCGGTATGTCCGCTCCTCCAAAGGAATGGGCTCACACCAAGGTAAGATGTTTCACGTACACAATCCTTATGAAAAGGCAAGGGCTCGGTTCAATCCGAGCTCTTGTCTTTTTATCGAAAAAATAAAGGGGGAACCTTTCGGTTCCCCCCCTAAAAAAGTGTTTTAATTTATCGGTTGTTATCAGACCACACCCTGAGCGAGCATAGCGTCTGCAACCTTTACGAAGCCGGCAATGTTAGCACCGACAACATAGTTCTTCGGATATCCGTACTTCTCTGCTGCTGCGTCTGCGTTTGCAAAGATGTTCTCCATGATTGTCTTGAGCTTAGCGTCAACCTCTTCGAATGTCCAAGAAAGTCTCTGGCTGTTCTGGCTCATCTCGAGAGCTGAAGTAGCAACGCCGCCGGCATTGGAAGCCTTGCCCGGTGCAAAGAGAACGCCAGCCTCCTGAAGAGCGATTGTAGCGTCCGGAGTTGTAGGCATGTTAGCGCCCTCAGCAACTGCGATTACGCCGTTAGCGATAAGCTTCTTTGCGTCGTCAATGTTGAGCTCGTTCTGAGTTGCGCACGGAAGAGCGATGTCAACCTTAATCTCCCACTGGTTTGTACCCTCTGCCTTTTTGTCGTGGTACTGAGCGGAAGGTCTCTGAGCTGCATACTCTGTAAGTCTCGCACGCTTAACTTCTTTAATATCCTTGAGAAGTGCAACGTCGATTCCCTCGGGATCGTAAATCCAGCCTGTGGAATCGGAGCATGTGACAGGCTTTGCACCGAGCTGATATGCCTTCTCGATAGCGTAAATAGCAACGTTGCCTGCACCTGAGACAGAAACCGTCTTGCCGGCAAGCTCGATGCCGTTCTTCTTGAGCATTGCGTTTGTGAAGTAGAGAAGTCCGTAGCCTGTAGCCTCTGTTCTTGCGAGAGAGCCGCCGAATGTGAGTCCCTTACCTGTGAGAACGCCCTCGTAGGAGTTGCGGATTCTCTTGTACTGGCCGTACATATAACCGATTTCTCTTGCGCCTGTACCGATGTCACCTGCGGGAACGTCGGTATCCTGGCCGATGTGTCTGTAAAGCTCTGTCATAAAGCTCTGGCAGAATGCCATGATCTCTCTGTCGGACTTGCCCTTTGGGTCAAAGTCTGAGCCGCCCTTGCCGCCGCCGATCGGAAGACCTGTGAGGCTGTTCTTGAAGATCTGCTCGAAACCGAGGAACTTGATGACGCCGAGGTTAACGGACGGGTGAAGTCTGATTCCTCCCTTGTAGGGGCCGATTGCGGAGTTGAACTGAACTCTGAATCCGCGGTTTACCTGAACTTTTCCGTTATCGTCTACCCACGGAACACGGAACATAAGCTGTCTCTCGGGCTCTGTGATTCTCTCGAGAATTCCTGCTGCCTCATACTTCGGGTTTGCATTTAAAACCGGCTCGATGGACTCGAGAACCTCTGTAGCTGCCTGAATGAACTCCGGCTCGGAAGAATTCTTCTTCTTGAGGAGCTCTAACTGTTCTGATACGTATGACATAAAAAATAACCTCCGTTAAAAATGGCAGAAATTTGTCTGTTTATGAAAATCTTGTCTTCTTTCCTTATTCTCTGCCTTTAGAGTTTAAAGGGCTAAAGCACACTTGATTGTGCTCCGCCTTGGCGTTGGCTTGATTTTAGCACAAAACTTGCATAAATACAAGTAAATTGTTGAATTTTTACAGGTTTCTGCAATTTTTGTGCTTTGACACTTCGTAATTTTTGCTATTTGCCGAATTTTAAGGTTGCTCACTTGATTTAGTTCACCTGCGCACAATGCTTTTACGGCAAATTGCACAGAATTTTAAATTTTCAAAAATAATATTTCTCTAAAAGCATTAAACTTCGTTTGTCAAGAAAATTGTGTGCTGGACAAACAGAATTCACAAATGAACAAAAAGGTACACCAAATCAGTATGCTTAATCGATAAAATATAAGTATTTAAAAATAGACGGATTTTACATTTGCTTAACGGTTTGATAAATTTTATCGGATAGTATATACTGTACATATCAAACTTAAAAATCACCCAACAAAAGAGGTTAATATGGAAAATAAACTCAAAGTTGCGGTTCTCGGTGCGGGAAGCTGGGGAACGGCAATAAGCAATCTTCTTTTTGACAACGGACACGAGGTTACTCTTTGGTCGCACAGCAAAGAGGAAATCGATGAGATAAAAAGAGCTCACGAGAACGCTTCCAAGCTGCCGGGAGTAAAACTGCCCGACAGTATGAATTATTCTGCGGATCTCGAAAAGAGCGTAAGTGGCGCAGAAGTGATAGTTTTGGCTGTTCCGTCCTCCGTTATAAGAGGCATGGCGGCAAAGGTAGGCGCATTTTCTCATGAGGGTCAAATCGTCGTGACGGTTTCAAAAGGAATTGAGGAGGGCACGCTTAAAACTCAGTCGCAGATAGCCGAGGAGGAGATAAAAAACGTTCCCGTTGTTGCGCTTTCCGGTCCAAGCCACGCCGAGGAGGTTGGCAGAAGGCTTCCGACAACGCTTATTTCTGCTTCTTCCGACGCTAAAAGTGCCAAAATCATTCAGGACGCTTTTATGAATAACTACGTGCGTGTTTACACAAGCGACGATGTTCTCGGTGTTGAACTGGGCGGCTCGCTTAAAAATGTCATTGCGCTTGCCGCCGGAATGATTGACGGCATGGGTTTCGGCGACAACGCCAAGGCGGCACTTATCACGAGGGGAATAGCAGAGATGTCACGCCTTGCCATTGCCATGGGCGCAAAGGCCGAGACGCTCGGAGGACTTTCGGGCATAGGCGATCTCATCGTCACGTGCGAGAGCCGACACAGCAGAAACCGAAAGGCGGGTTACCTCATCGGCAAAGGAATGACCGCAGAACAGGCAATGCGTGAAGTTAAAATGGTTGTCGAGGGCGTATATTCCGCAAAGGCGGCTTTGTCGCTCGGAAAGAAATACGGCGTAAATCTTCCGATTATCGAGCAGGTGAACCTTGTTCTTTTTGACGGAAAGGACACAAAAACAGCAGTTGAGGACTTAATGGGACGCGACAAAAAATCGGAGTACTGATAAAATTAGGGCGGAGCACGAAAAATGCTCCGCTTTCCTTATTTTCTTGACAAAAAGGGTGCCGATACATATAATGTAAAAGTATTATTATGCTATGAAGGAGTGAGGAGTTTCGAGCGTTGTCCCGGGATTCCTTATATTTATTTTTGCGAAATTTAAAAGAAAAGAGGAAGTAAAATGTCAAGAGATACTTACGAGTCCCCGTTATCTTCAAGATACGCCGATAAAGAGATGAAATATCTTTTCTCTCCCGACATGAAATTCAGAACCTGGAGAAAGCTCTGGATTGCTCTTGCCGAGTCTGAGAAAGAGCTTGGTCTCAACATCACCGACGAGCAGATTGAGGAGCTTAAGGCTCACGCCGACGACATCAACTATGAGGTCGCCGAGGAGAGAGAGAAGCTTGTCCGCCACGATGTTATGAGCCATGTTTATGCTTACGGCCAGCAGTGCCCGAAAGCAGCCGGCATCATTCATCTCGGTGCAACATCATGCTATGTCGGCGACAACACCGATATAATCATCATGACAGAGGCTATGAAGATTATCCGCCGCAAGCTTATCGGCGTAATCCGTGTTCTCTCCGAGTTTGCGGAGAAATACAAGGATCTTCCGACTCTTGCTTTCACTCATTTTCAGCCGGCACAGCCGACAACCGTCGGAAAGCGTGCAACACTCTGGATTCAGGAGCTTATGATGGATCTCGAGAACGTTGAGTATCAGCTTTCAAAGGCAAAGCTTCTCGGTTCCAAGGGCACAACCGGCACACAGGCTTCGTTCCTTGAGCTTTTCGAGGGCGACCACGAGAAGTGCAGAATGGTTGATAAGCTTGTCGCAAAGAAAATGGGTTATGAGTCCTGCTTTGCGGTTTCGGGTCAGACATATTCAAGAAAGCTTGATTACCAGATGTTGAGCGTTCTCTCAGACATTGCTCAGAGTGCAACAAAGTTTTCAAACGATATAAGACTTCTCCAGCACCTCAAGGAGGTTGAGGAGCCGTTCGAGAAGAATCAGATCGGTTCTTCCGCAATGGCATACAAGCGCAACCCCATGAGAAGTGAGAGAATGGCTTCTCTCTCGAGATACCTCATGGTTGACGCACTCAATCCGGCTATCACAACAGCTACTCAGTGGTTTGAGAGAACTCTCGACGACTCCGCAAACAAGCGTCTTTCCGTTCCGGAGGGATTCCTTGCGGCTGACGCAGTTCTCAACCTCTACATGAACGTAGCTGACGGACTTGTTGTTTATCCGAAGGTTATCGAGTCGAGACTTATGGCAGAGCTTCCGTTCATGGCAACGGAGAACATCATGATGGACGCCGTAAAGAGAGGCGGAAACCGTCAGGAGCTTCACGAGCACATCAGAGTTCACTCCATGGCAGCTTCAAAGGTTGTCAAGGAGGAGGGCGGCAAAAACGACCTTCTCGAGAGAATTGCAAACGATCCGATTTTCGGCGTTACAATGGAAGAGCTTCAGGGTATCTTAAAGCCCGAGAAGTATGTCGGCAGAGCACCCGTTCAGACTGAGGATTTCTTAAACGAGGTTGTAAGACCCAAGCTTAAGGAATATGACGATGTTCCTGAGGAGCATGCCGAAATTAACGTTTGATTTTGAAAATCAAATAAAATTGTTCACACCGCTTGCCAAAAAGCAAGCGTGAAAATATGCATCACTATTCAAAAAGAAAGGTGAATAAAAATGCCAGTTAAAGCTATTGTCGGCGCCAACTGGGGTGACGAAGGAAAAGGCAAGGTAACAGATGTTCTTGCCGAGACAAGCGATGTCGTTATTCGTTTCCAGGGCGGTGCCAATGCGGGCCACACAATCATCAATGAGTACGGACGTTTTGCACTTCATATTCTTCCGTCCGGCAGCTTCTATCCGCATATCACAAACATCATCGGCAACGGTGTTGCGCTTGATATAAAGAAGCTTTGCGATGAGCTTAAGAGCATTGAAGATCAGGGCGTTCCCGCTCCGAAGCTTATAATCAGCGAGAGAGCTCAGATTCTCATGCCGTACCACGCACTTCAGGACGGCTACGAGGAGGAGAGACTTGCGGGCCGTGCTTTCGGTTCAACAAAGTCGGGTATTGCTCCGTTCTACTCTGATGTTTACGCAAAGACGGGTATTATGGTTGCTGACCTCTACGATGACGAGAGACTCAAAGCAAGACTTGGCGCTGCGGTCGAGGTTAAGAATATTCTTTTCGAGCACCTTTACCACAAGCCGAAACTTGATTTTGATACGCTCTACAACGATCTTCTCAAGTACAGAGAGCTTATAAGACCCTATGTCGGTGACGCTGTTTCTTATGTCCACAAAGTGCTCAAAGAGGGCAAGACCATTCTTCTCGAGGGTCAGCTCGGCTCTATGAAGGACCCCATGCTCGGCATGTGCCCGATGACAACCTCATCTCACACGCTTGCGGGCTTCGGTACAGTCGGCGCTTGCGTTCCTCCCACGGAGATTAAAGAGGTCATTTGCGTAACAAAAGCTTACTCATCATGCGTCGGATCTCCGACAGAGCCGTTCGTAAGCGAGCTTCTCGGTGAGGAAGGCGACGAGCTTCGCCGCAGAGGCGGAGATAAGGGCGAATTCGGTGCAACAACAGGCAGACCGAGAAGAGTCGGCTGGTTCGACACCGTTGCCACAAAGTACGGTTGCATGGTTCAGGGTGCCACAAACGTCTGCATCACATGCCTCGATGTTCTTTCTTATCTCGATGAGATTAAGGTTTGCACAGGCTATGAGATTGACGGCGAGGTAACCGACGTGTTCCCGGTTCCGGCCAAGCTTGCAAAGGCTAAGCCCGTGTTCACAACTCTTCCGGGTTGGAAGTGTGACATAAGAGGAATCAAGAACTACGAGGATCTCCCTGAAAATGCGAGAAATTATGTAGAATTCATTGAAAAGGCTATTGACGCAAGAATTGGAATGGTTTCCAACGGCCCGTCAAGAACCGATATTATTTACAGGTAATTATTATGTGCGGAATTGTAGGATATATTGGAGAAAACAGAGCTGTTCCTTTCCTTTTACAGGGACTTGAAAAGCTCGAGTACAGAGGGTATGATTCTTCCGGAGTCGCAGTTTACGGCGGCGGAAAAATCGATATAGTTAAGGCAAAAGGCAGACTCAGCGTTCTCGAGGGCATTCTCGATGAGAGAGAGCCGCTCATGGGTTCATTGGGTATCGGACACACAAGATGGGCAACTCACGGTGCACCGTCAGACCTTAACTCACATCCGCACCTCAGCGAGGACGGCCGCTTTGCGGTTGTTCACAACGGCATCATTGAAAATTACCTTGAAATCCGTGAGTATTTAATTCGCAAGGGAATTGAATTTGTTTCAGAGACCGACACAGAGGTTGTCGCTCAGCTTCTTGAGTACTACTATAACGGTGAGTGCGAGGGCCATGTTCTCGAGACCATCAATAAGGTTATCTCTAAGGTTGAGGGCAGCTATGCGCTCGGTATCATCTGTGAAGATTATCCCGACAGAATTTTCTGCGTGAGAAAGGACAGCCCCCTCATCATCGGCAAGGGAAAGGGCGAGAATTATCTTGCTTCTGATATTCCCGCTATTCTTGCCGGTACGAGAGAGATTGTCAGAATCAACGAGAAGGAAATCGCCGTTCTCACAAAGGACGATGTTAAGTTCTACAACACCGATCTCGAGGAAATCGAGAAAGAATCGGAGATTGTCGAGTGGGATTTGGCGTCTGCCGAAAAGGGCGGTTATCCGCACTTCATGCTCAAGGAGATTAACGAGCAGCCTGAGGTTGTCAGAAACACAATATCTCCGAGAATTCGTGACGGCAGAATCGTTCTTGACGATGTTTCGCTCACAAAAGAAGATTTTGAGAAAATCAACAAGATTTATTTCATCGGTTGCGGCACGGCATATCATGTCGGCGTTGCGGGCAAATATACTTTTGAGAAGCTTGTCAGAATTCCTGTCGAGACAGATGTTGCGTCAGAGTTCAGATATCGCGATCCGCTGCTTGACGAGCACACGCTTGTCATCATTATCAGCCAGTCGGGCGAGACCGCAGACACACTTGCGGCACTTCGTGAGGCTAAAAAGCACGGCTCAAGAACTATCTCCATCGTAAACGTTGTCGGTTCGACCATAGCAAACGAGAGTGACGATGTTATTTACACATGGGCAGGCCCCGAGATAAGCGTTGCTTCAACAAAGGCTTATTCCACTCAGCTTGCCGTTATGTATATGATGGGCATTTACCTAGCCGACCTCAAGGGAACTATTACAGCCGAGCAGTATAGCGGCTACATCAAAGATCTCGAGAGACTTCCCGAGCTCATTGCCAAGACCATAAAAGAGGAGGAGAAGATTCAGTACTTCGCTTCCAAGTCGTTCAGCTCTGACGATATGTACTTTATCGGAAGAAATGTCGACTACGCCGTATCGCTTGAGGCGTCTTTGAAGCTCAAGGAGATCTCATACATCCACTCCGAGGCTTACACGGGCGGCGAGCTCAAGCACGGCCCCATTTCGCTTATTGAACCCGGCACGCTTGTCATCGCATTTGCTTCTTACGGAAAGCTTTTCGAGAAAATGCTCTCCAACATCAAAGAGGTTAAGGCAAGAGGCGCAGTGGTTCTCGGCGTCACAACAGAATCAAGAAAAGAGATTGAATCGGAGACCGATTTTAATTTCTATGTACCCGAAGTAACCGACTTCATGCTTCCGAGCGTTGAGGTGGTTCCGTTCCAGCTTTTTGCTTATTATGTTGCCGCTATGAGAGGCTGCGATATCGATAAGCCGAGAAATCTCGCAAAGAGCGTAACGGTAGAGTAACCGACTGCAGATCCCACGCTTCGGTGGGTGCTGCTTTAGGTTTTTGCAATCTTATTGGGGCTCTGCCTTTTAAATCAAAAAGCAGAGCCCGTTTGATTAGAAAATTATAAAAGGAGGAGACCAATGTCCAATACAGCATCGGTCAGCGAAAAGGTACTTGTCCTCGATTTTGGCGGACAGTACAACCAGCTAATCGCAAGGCGTGTGCGTGACCACAAGGTTTACGCTGAAATCCTTCCGTACACAACACCAATCGAAGAGATTAAAGCCAAAAATTACAAGGGCATCATATTCACGGGCGGCCCCAACTCCGTCTTTGATATGAGCTCACCGCATTATACAAAAGATATTCTTGAGCTCGGAATTCCCGTTCTCGGAATTTGCTACGGTTGTCAGCTTATCGCATGGATGGCAGGCGGCGAGGTTAAGACCGCACCTGTTTCTGAGTACGGTAAGATTGACTTTAACGTCATTAAGGGCGAATCCAAGCTTTTCAAGGATGTTCCGTCCACAAGCGTCGTATGGATGAGCCATACAGACTATATCGCGGTAGCACCGGAAGGCTTCGAGATTACGGGCAACACAAACGATTGTCCGTGTGCCGCCATGGAAAATACGGAGAAGAACATCTATGCCGTTCAGTTCCACCCGGAGGTTACTCACTCCGAGTTTGGAAACCGTATGCTCTATAATTTCCTCTATGAGGTTTGTGAGTGTAAGGGCGACTGGGTAATGGAGAACTTCATCGACGATACCGTTAAGGCGCTCAGAGAGAAAATCGGGGATAAAAATGTTATTCTCGGACTTTCGGGCGGAGTTGATTCTTCCGTTGCCGCAGGACTTTTGAGCCGCGCGGTCGGAAAACAGCTCACATGCGTTTTTGTCGATCAGGGACTTATGAGAAAGGACGAGGGAGATTTTGTTGAAAAGACTTTCACATCTCTCTTTGATATGAATTTCGTCAGAGTCAACTGCGGAGACCACTTCATGCAGTGCCTTAAGGGCGTTACAGATCCCGAGGAGAAGAGAAAAATAATCGGAACAGAGTTCTATAAAGTATTCTGGGACGAGGTTAGAGCGAGAGCCGAGGACGGATATTTTGCACAGGGAACAATTTACCCCGACAGAATAGAGTCCGGTAAGGGAAAGAGTGACGGCAAGGCAAACACAGCCGTTATCAAAACTCACCACAATATGGTTAAAAGACCCGATGACATCAAGTTTATCGATACCATTGAGCCGCTCGGAGATTTGTTCAAGGATGAGGTTCGTAAGGTAGGCGAGAAGCTCGGAATTCCCAAGGAGCTTGTCTGGAGACAGCCGTTCCCGGGCCCGGGACTTGGCGTAAGAATAATCGGCGAGGTAACAGCCGAGAAGTGTAAAATTCTTCAGGACGCCGACTGGGTTTTGCGTGACGAGATGGCAAAGAACGGCTACGAGAAGGAACTTGCACAGTTCTTCTGCGTGCTTCCGGGAGTAAATTCCGTCGGAGTTATGGGAGATCACAGAACTTACGATAACGTCGTAGTCATTCGTGCGGTAACAACCGACGACTTTATGACGGCAGACTGGGCGAGAATTCCGTATGATATCCTTGCAAAGGTATCAAACAGAATCACAAACGAATGCGCTCACATCAACCGCGTAGTCTACGATATAACTTCAAAGCCACCCGGCACGGTGGAGTGGGAATAATCCACGGTGCTTAAAAAAGCCCGTAAATACAGGCTTTTCGCCACTTTGAAGCCCTCTGTGGCAACAAAATGGCAACATTATTTGAATACCCAAAAAGTAAAGAGCTATCAGATTTTTTGAAAGTCTGACAGCTCTTTTTGCTTTTTTGAAACGGACAAACCCCTTGTCCGTTTTTTGTCCGTA
>CAVFCW010000022.1:0-12757 GCA_963621245.1 uncultured Prevotella sp.
CTTGTCTCTATCGTCATTTGTTATCTCCCTCTAAACTTTCGAGTGCCAACGTCAATGGGTCTTTTGATTTTTCCGTTTTGGACAGCTCAGCAACCACATGTTCGCTCTGGCCCAAGTATTGCTTGCCGAGCCATATTGCCATTGTTGGGTTTGTCTCTGCCATTTTAAATTGCGACCGCCTAAGCGAAATAAGTCCTTTTCCTCTTTTTAGCTTAAAAACCTCGGAAAAATTCATATTATAGTTTTTCTTGCACCAGTTGTTTAAGGTTTTATCTGTAACATTAAAAAATGTGCAAAATTCTAATTCGGTACATTGGAGTGCACAAAGTTGCTCAAACTGGTGCTTATCTATCTGTGCCGATGGTCTGCCTACCTTGGACACTTGTGTCCTCCTTTCGTCATTTCTGTGAATAAAGAAACGAGGCGGCATAAACCGTCTCGCTAATATAATGTGTTGTTAATTTTTCTTGCTCTTGTCTATGATAATAATATCATAAGGGGAGCGCGTCATACAATGCCATTTAGTGCCCTGTTTCGTCTGACTCAGGAATTTTCACTTCTTGCAAGGCTTGTCCGTGGAGCTTGTGAATGTAGCGAAGCCCATAATTCATATCTGTGGCGATCTCTTCCCAAGACTCACCACAAATATAACGTTTCATTAAGAGGCTTTGATACTCCAAATTAGGAACAGCTTGAATCACACGGATAATTTCGCTTTTTATATCTAATAAAGTTTTCATGTCCGCCGTTATTCGTTCCTCGAGACTGATAATTTTCAGCACGCATTCTTCTAATCGTGAGTTGCTTTGACTGGGAGCTTTAGGCATATCCGAATAAGTAGCGGTACACCGTGTTGCTAGGGCATTAAGCGAATCAATCATCTGCATCTTAGTAATAATATGCTTGTCTAAATTTCGGGCTTGGGATAAATATTCTTTAGTTGCCGTCATTATCTCTTCCCTCCATTAATCGTTGGTATGACACATAGCACTCAAGTGCCGCAAGCAAGCCTCCCTTCATCCCTTCAAAATAGTCAAGCATTAATGCCGATTTATTTCCGCTTTTCTCCATCTTTCTCAGCTCTGCGTCTATTTTTTGATTGCAATCTTTCATCTGCTGGTTAACAGCGTCTTTGTATATCTCGCACAGTTGTTCAAACTTCATCTTTCTTAAACTCCTCGACAAATTTATCATAATCAAGCCCATAAGACTGAACATATCGCCGCAAATCTTCTCGCATATCCTCAGCCCTCTCCCACTCATCTGAGCCTTTCTTTGAGCCAAGCACGACTGTTCCGCCGTGCCTGTTAATGTATCTCAATTCGATTTCGCCTTGCTTCTCCAAGAACCTTTTAAGACGTTTCTCGCCTCTTGCCCAACCAAGTTCAGTGAGTGCCACCAAAGTAATCATATCGGATATCGAGCATTGGCATTCAAGCATTCTCTGCACATTCTGCGATACAATAGCCTTAGACTTCATCTCTAATCTTCTTGCGACCTCTTCTACAATTCTGCCGTCTATGTGCCAATCTTCAGGCTGTGCGCTCGTCTTCGGCACGGTTATCGTGCATTCATTCAATATTGCCTTCATTGTCCCCACCGATTAAATCGTCAATGTACTCTTTTATGTCTTCCAGTGCGTTGAGGTAACCGCTCCACCAAGTTTTTTCGTGTGGGTGTTTCTCTCCGCACTCGATATATCTGTCGTTGGCAATGTCGCTGAGCCGCCAAGCCTCATTCATAATTCGTACCGTCTGTAATGATTTCTTGCTCATTTTTCGTCCTCCGTCTCAATCCACATTTGCAAGTCATTCAATGCTTGCCAATATCCGTCCCACCAGTGCCACCTGTCAGATTCTTTGCCTGTGTATTCTTCAGCCATAATCACGGCTTGCTTTCTCCTTTTCAGGATTTCCTCGATAATCTTATCTGCGTTCATTGTTTGATTTCCTTTCGCTATCGATAGTATTTCTTTTTGTACGTTCTCACGCTTTTCTTGACATCGTAGTCAAAATCCGACTGCTGTTTGCTCGTTTTCTTCCGCTCATATTCTGCTTGTTTCTCTAGCCAGTAAGCTTGATACAGCGGACATATTCCATGACAATCGGCACTTCTTGTTTTGCAGTCCTTGACGCAAGGTGCTTTACATTCCTTCATGGCCGCCTATTCCTTCCGCTCTGAGGTCATATCTCAGCTCGATAATATAATCGCCCTCGCCGTAGTGAGGGAAAAAGCAGTTGCTTGTGATGTTCGATTTTGACAGCTTTTCGAGCTTCTCACCGAGCTTAAAGCGGTTCTGCGGCTTGACTTCAATCGTTGTCGCCGTGCTTCTGAGTTTGTTTTTGTTAAGCTTGCAATTCTCGCTGTATCCTCGGACGAACATTCTGTCCGCCCCGAATGTAACATCGAACCAGTTGTACGGCTTATATTTCTCGCCGTCTTTGAGGTTCTTCCTCGCTCTTCGCTCCCACCACGATTTTAATGTCGTCTGCATTTCGGGCATAATCGTTATTGTGTACAGCCCTGTGCGGTCTCTGCTAATTTCAATCCATCTTGGATAATTCATTGCTTTCTTCTCCTCCCGGCTTAAAAATGTGAACTACCACTCTCGGATCTAAGTCTGTATAACGCTTCACAACGCATAATTCTTGCATTCTGCTGTCATCGTAATAGGCAACCTCATTGAGTGCGTCCGCCACTATCTTTGCGATATTGTCGCAATCAGGCTTCTTGGGAAATATCGTCGGTTTAAGTGCCAGCATTTGCTCCCTCGCCTTTTTGCTCGCCGATTTCGGCACGGGAAAATAGCAAACCATGTGCAGACTGAAATATTCTTCTCTACTGCACCAAAAAGATCCGCCGCCCGACCGATTGAATGCTTGTCTTACTTTCGCTTCGTAAGCCGCCGTTCTGCTCGGCGTGTATGTTCTCACGGCGTTTCCTTGCCGTGAGAACTTCGGTCTCTGCTTGCCCATCGGCTCGCCGTAAACCGTGAAAATTATCTCATTCATTTTTGTACTCCTCTATTCTTTCAACTCTTTCAACGTCTGCGTAAACCTCGCTGTTGGCATTCACGTCGTGAAGTATTGCCACATTGAGCACCTCGCCGTGAAGGAAGTCCATCCGATACGCAAACGGGATATAAGCCGTTCCGTCAAGAAACACAAGGTCTGTCGGCTCATAATCTCTTGCCCACCAAGATTGGCTCTTGACCGACAAGAGTTTGCATTTTTTTAGATATTCGTCTCTCAGAATGGCAAGTCACCTTCTTCCGCAAGTTCCATTTTGTTCAGCCAGCCATAGGAAAAATCTCTGCCACGGCTCGGCTCGAATATTCTCTTCGAGGGCCTGTCGTACTGCACGGTGATCGGCTCTTTCGTGCGGATAACTCCGCTCATTCTGTTCTTAGTGATGTATATTCTGCCCGAGTCGGGATTGTTCTCGTCTCCTCGGCTGTAAGTCATAACAACGTCAACTGCGTTCGTGATATCTGCGCTTCCGCTTATCTCATCGTTGCTCGTAACCTGTCTTGTACCACCTTGCGTCTTTCGTGGGTGTGCCACAAGCACCGCCACGATGTCGTACTTAACCGCCAGCTGTTTCAGCTTCTTCACGAATTTCGACTGTGCAAAATACTGCTCATCGCTTTTGCCCACGTCAATAGCTGTCATCAGATTGTCGAGCAACACGAACTTCACTCCGTACCTCCTGATTGTCTGCTCGATTACCGTCAAGAGCTTTGTTTCGTTCTCGTCAATCATTGCGGAATAGTTGTCGTAGATGAACGCTTTGTCGCTGTACCACTCGTTTATTTGCCGCTTGTATTCTTGCGGTATCGAGTAAGTCGGAGCTCCGTATTCGTTCTCGTTCACATCGATGAACCGCCGTCCCGCTATCTGCGAGTCGAGCCAATTTTTGAAGTGGTAGTCGGGAAGCTCGCCCGAATAGAACAGACACTTGACGTCTTGCCGTAATGCTTCCGCTCCGAGCTGTGAAGCAAGAATTGATTTGCCTTCGCCTCGCTTACCGCTGAGCAGAATAACCTGTCCGTAGAACATACCGCCGATTATTCGATCGAGCGAATCAATGCCCGTCTTGATTTTTGGGAGCGTGTTTAGGTCGATATCCCGAACCTCAGCTAAACTCTTGACGTTGGTGACGGGAAGCGTCTTGGCGTTATCGACTGCCGTTCTGAGTGCCTCTGCACCGTACTTCCGAAGAATATCGTTTGCGTCCTTCTCGCCGAGGTAATCGGCAAGCTGTACCACCTTGATCGGCTTATCCGTCCGCTTTGCAATCTCATCCACAAGCGTTATCTTGCCGCCCTCGCAGTCGCCCATAATCACGATCTCTTTGAACCGCTCAAGGAACGAATAGCAGTGATCAACCCATGTCATACCACGTGCACCTGTCGGAACGGATACAGCGTTTTTAATTTTCGCCGTGGCAAGCGACAAGCTGTCGAGTTGTCCTTCGGTAATCACAAGTCTCTCGTGGTCTTGCTTGTCGCATTGAAGCATTCCGAACAGTATCGGCTTGGTCTGCGACTCTGCCCACTCTTTGCTTTTATCGATTCCCTTGCGGAAGTTTGCATTGCGGTACTTGATGAATTGGAGCGTCCCTTGCTCATCGTAGAACGGAAACACAACCACGTTCGGATTATCTTTCAGGCTTGTGATTTTGTATTTTTCGCCGACCTCTCGGCTTATTCCTCGGCTCTCGAGGTAATCAAGTGCGGGCTTTCTTACCTCGACGGGCCTTTGCGGGAGTTTGCGATATTCTCGCTTTTGGGTGTTTCCGTAGTCAAGCGGATAATCAAACTCTCTTGCCAGCTGAACGAATGCTCCTTTCCAACTGCAACTCGACCGCAGACAATTCGATGTGCCGTTAAGGCTATTAATCGAGAACGTCCATTTGTCGTGCGAGTTTCCACCGTCGCAAATCGGGCAAGTCTCAAATTGTATCTCGTTTCCGTGCTGTCTCGTTTTGCCGCCGATTTTGTAAATCAATCCCCAGAGGTCTTCGGCTTTGAATTCGTAGCTCATCTCTTCACCCCCGTGATTTCTTCGTCAATCCACTTCGGATCGGCACCGTGCTTTTCAAGGCACTCTTTTGCAAGCTCCTCGCAAACGTCGGGATACAGCCCATAGCTTTGAGCGTGTTTTTTCAATTCGTCCTTCTTTTCCCGTTTGCGAACGAAAAGCCGTGCTCTCTGATCCTGTGCCGTAAGTTCAAAAAAGTCATCTCCGAGGTCGAGCCACGAGGGAACGTCCAAAGCCTCCTTCGGAAGACCTCCGCCGTCCGCTTTTTCTCTTTTTTTATTTTCTCTTTTTTTATTCTTTATTTCTTTATATTCTTGTGTGTGTGCATTTGTTATGCATTTGTTGTGCATTTGATATGCATTTTGGTGTGCGTTTTGCTGTGCGCCCTCGGTAAAATTAGCCGAATATTTTGCGTAGTTCTCAATAAAAATCGTTGTGCATTTTGGTGTGCATTTTACTGTGCACATTTTTGCTTTTTCAAGCTCTGTAAGAAAGGTGGTAATTTTGCGGTTTCCCCACCCCCATCGCTCCGCTAAATAGAGCTTAGAAGTCCTCACTTCTCCGCATTTTGTGGAGATAACCTTCCCTTTGAAAAAGCCCTCTCCGTCCTTGTTGTCCGCCATAAGGAGCAGGTCGATAAAGGCTTGCCCCCTTGCGAACGGCTTGTCTTCCCATATCGGATTGTCGGTAATTTTGCGGTGGAGTTTGATCCACCCTATCGTGTTGTTCATTGGCTTTATTCCTCCCTTACACCCATACCCCGTTTGAGCCTGTTATTTCCCTCTAAAGGGAAACAGACTCAAATTTTTTTCGGGCAGAGTTAATCAGAATGGCAAATCGTCGTCCGAGTCAATTGTTACGGCTACTCCCTCAGCCGCCGACTGGCTTCTTCCGACCTGATAATCAACACCTGGAATTCCTCTCAAGCCTTCTGCCGTGCCGTAATCATTGACGGGTCTCGACTGCTTCGGCAGTTCTTTCGGCTTTGGGATTTTAAAGTCGTTCGCTCTTATCTTCTGTACGGAAACCGCCGTGCAAGCCTCTGTTGTCCAGCCCGAGCGGCCGCCGTATTCCCACTCTTTCTCTCGAACGAGAAGGCCGAGCGTTTTACCCTTGAGGTGTTTTTCGTCCCAGTCCCAGTTATATCCCCTGTTGCTATCTTCGAGGGCAAAAATGAAGTTATTGAAAACCTTAACGGTGCTGTCGTAGTACTTATTTTTACTCTTGTCGGGAATGGTAAGCCTGTAAGTGCCTTTCCACTTCTTCTCGCCGTAGGTAGTGGATTGGTTGCGGTAATTCTCCGCAAAGTGGTCTTTGTGCTCTCCTTCGGCGATGTCATAGCTGATTACAAGCTGATCGCCCCAGCTGTAACTTGCTATCTCCGCACCCATTATGCGGCATACATACCCGCCAGCGGGAAGTGTCTGCACCTGTGTTATTTCCTGTGCCTGTGCTCCGTCGTATCTTTGAATCATTGCTTTACGCTCCTTCTCGGCTCTAAGCCGTAATATTCTCTTATGACAGTGTCAACCGCCGCTAAATCGTTCTCAATTTCAAGTCCGAACATTTCTTCGGGGCTTTTGCTGATGTCGTTTCCCGTCGACTGCGTGCGGAAATAATGTCTGTCTCCGTCCGTCATACACCTTAGGCAGATTGTAACCTGTGCCTCCATGGGAAACTTCTGATCAAGGAGTTTGCCGATGGTTCTGAGCTTGATTTGCCCGTTGTCGTTCTCTTCCTCGTGAAGTATGATATATACAATCACGTCCTCGGGAAGCGTGGGGACAAGCTCGAATATGTGATACATTCCGTCCGCTATCGAGTTGTAGAGCCCGAAGTTATCTCTCGTGGTTGCGTGTTCACGCATGAAGGTGTTCGTCATTAAGAATGTGGCATCATCGATAACCGCAACATTGGTCGGCATTTTAACTAAGCCGTTCAGTATGTTCGGCAGTCTGTCACTCTTGAATGTATATTTAAACTTCTTGCGGAACGGCAAATCCTTACTTGTTACATTGATTAAGAATATTTCATCTTCTCCGAAGTTTTTAAGGCTTCGGCTCTTGCCGCTTCCGCTCTTGCCGTAAACAATAACCGCTCTGCCCATACCCCAAACCTCACTTAATCGTTACGGAGCGGTTCTCTCTCACTTCTGCACCATCAACCGTAATATCGGTGTGGCTGAGGAGATAAGTCTTAAGCTCCGTCTTTTTGATTTTGGGCGGTTGATATGTGAGAAAATCTTCATCGTTAACGAACATTCTCTGAATACTGTTTGCGACTTTGTTCTCGTCCTCAATGTCAAGCACCTTGCTCGTTCTGAAGCTTATCTTGGCTCTTGCTGTCTCGAACTTCTTCCCCTCAAGATAATCGGCAAGATATTTCTTAAGGCTTTCAATTCTGTTTTCTTTCACTCTGCGGCGGCTTGCAAGGCTCTTCTCTTCCTCTCGAATTGCCGCCGCTTCGGCAGTCATATTCTTGATGTACAGAGCGATGTTTTCAATCTTTGTTTCTTTTGCTTCTTCAAGCTCCGCCATAAGCTTTGCATACTTTTCGGTGTCAAACTCTCCCGTCTCGGTGTCTGTGCACTCGATGAGAATGCGCTCAATCTGATTGTCAATCTGATACAGATTCATTTTCGCCCTCCTCGGTGTCTTCCGCCGTGTAGATGTCATAAGTCGAGTAATCCCAGTCGTGTTCTTCCGCTTCGAGCTTCGGCTTGAGTGCCGCCCATTCTGCCAGCGTTAAGCCGTTAGCCGTGTACTCTCTGCCCTCCGCTCTGTCGTGAATGATAATCTCTTTGCCTTTCTCGACAAGGCTCTCAATCTGAAAATAACTTACATTTTTGAATTTTGGCATTGTAATTCCTCCTTGACGGGTATATAATAATCCCGTTCATTGTTTTTTTATTCTTTTGAGGCTAGCGTCGTGATCGGTACGACGTTGGTCTCTTTTTTTGCTCTTCTCCGTCTTGCGGCGGCTCTGTCTCTTGACTTCTGCTTGCTGATTTCCTCTTTGAATTCGTTCTGTATCAGTGCCCACGCTATGAGTATGCAGATGGTCACCGCCACCCACACGCCGCCCGATACGAGCGGATTGCGTGCGCCTCGGTACATCAGCCATATCGTGCTCGGAATATACAGCGCACTGAATGCGGCTCTCGTTGCTCTTATCTTACGCATTTTTTTGCTCACTCTTGTTCACCTCTTCCCTCATACCAGTTTATAAATCCCACTCGTGGGATGTGTAAGTGTGTTCCGCTCCACATGAACGGAAACTTGACCCTCTCGGGGTGCTGTCTGCACTCCACGTTGATATAGTAGGGTCTGCACCCCAAAACCTCAGCAATGTCGCTCGGCTTAAGTACAGGTGCCGTTGAGTTCTTGATCTCGGTAATTGTCATTGTTGTAACCTTAAACGGCTGTCTCGCCCTCTGTGGCCTCTGCCAATACCTTAAAGCCTTGTTCCGCAAGGGCGGTCACAAGCCTTTCTGCCGTCTCGATTTCCTTGCAAAATTCCTCGTAGCCTAATTCACCAATTTTCTGCATTGCCGTGCTTGCGACCTGCAGTTCTTCCTGCGTCCAATCTCTGCTCATAGCTTTGTGCGCTCCTTTCGTTTCGGTAATTGTCATTGTTGTGTTTTCTCAACTTTCGGCGTAAAAAAATATAATCCTATATCAACCGGATTAATGCGAAGCGTGTCGACAATGGCGGATATCTCTCGCTGATTGAACATCTGGTGTCCGTTCAGCTTCAATCCTAATGTGTTAGGTGCAATGCCGATAATCTTGGCAAGTTGCACTTGTGTGATTTTTTCGGCTTTAAGCGTCCCCCATAGACGGCTGTAATCGAATGTCTGCATGTCGCTCCTTTCTGTTGAGGTTTCTCAACTTTGTTGTGACTATATAATACTATGATTGGAGGCTTATGTCAAGCTTAAAATTGAGAAAACTCAAAAAATATTGCGGTATCTATTGAATATTGTATAGATTTGATTTATAATCACATACATAAGGAGGTGATACTATGAACGCCAAAACAAGTAATTCGGCGTCTCGATTAAAACAACTGATAGCTTTAAAAAATACAACTCAAACAGAATTGGCCACTAAAACGAAGGTTAGTAAATCGAGCATTTCCCACTACATCAAAGGGGATTGGGAGCCAAAACAAGATGTGATATACGCAATATCTTCTGCTTATGGAATTTCTCCAGCGTGGCTGTTGGGATATGACGTGCCAATGGATTCCCCCACGACAACGAACGACTTATCCCCGAACGAATTGGATTTTTTAAATTTTTTTCGTTCGCTGTCTGAGGAAGAACAGGATGCGTTTATGAGGATTTACAAGATTGGTTGTTATTCGCCCCATAATTCAAATGATGTTTAAGCCATTCTTTGGGAGCTGAGTCTGATAATACAGAATTAATTCTGTACCATTCGATTATTAAAACTTCTTTCTCCCCCAGCACGGAGGTATCTGTTGTAGACATGACGGTATCTCCTTTCAAAATAGGTGTATACATTATACTGAATACATACAGAAACAAGGCGAAAATAATTTCGCTGTTTTTATCGGAAATTGGCGTAATTTTTTGCGCCTTTATTTTATAAGGACGTGGTATTATTGAATAAACTTTTAGAAGAAAACTACAAAGCGTGCGGTGCTCTGATAGCAAGTGCCAGAACATCGCAAAATAAGTCTCAACAGGTTATGGCTGACTTTCTCGGAGTATCAAAAAGAACCGTGCAGAACTGGGAAAACGGATCTTCATCGCCTGATATAGCACAGGTGCTTGCTTGGTTCAAAGTGTTGGAATTAAGCCCCATGCCCTATTTCATCCGCTTTATGTATCCGACCGATAGCCTTATGCAATCTTCGCTGACGCTTTTGGAAATTTATAACTCCTTGCGATCTCACCTTTCCGTTATGACAGATGCCGACAGATTGCTGTTGCTTTATGTCCTGTCGGGCAATCACGGTTCTTCCCCTCACGCTGTTATATCATTAGTTGCAGAGCATTGTCTTTTGCCTGTCGATTACAAAATAGCGTCTGCCACAACGATACACCAACTTTACAATATGGCTGTTTCTTCGGGCACTGTATCCGCCGAATTGCCGATTGATTCTTCCACCGTTGACCTCGCCATATCCCGTGCGCTTGACTCCGTTAAAAAGTAAGAGGTGATTTAATGCGCTGTAAATATTGCCACAATAATCTGCCCGAGAACGCCGTGTATTGCTGTTTCTGCGGTAAACCTCTTTCAGGCCAAAAGGATAGCAAGCCCCGCCGCTCCAACGGCACAGGCTATATATTTAAGCGTGGAAGATATTACTACATACAAGCAACTCTCGGATACGATACCAAACCGAACGGAAAAATATTCCGAAAGACGAGAACCAAAGGCGGATTTAAAACCAAGCGTGAAGCAGAATTATATCTGCCTTATCTTTTAAACTCCGCCCCGACTGTCTCCTCATCAATCACTTTTAAAGGGCTGTATGAGGAGTGGTTGCCTACACACAAAGTAAAGGTAACTTCAGCAACTTTAGCTTGCTACAAAGCGACTTTTAAATATTACGAAAATCTGTGGTATACCCGTTTCACCGATATTAAAACCAAAGCACTGCAAGAACAGATAGACGCTTGCCCCCGAGGAGTGCGCACAAAAGAAAACATGAAAGCGTTAAGCACTCTCTTATATACTTACGCTATACAGAACGACTTGGTAGACAAAAACTACGCAAGCTTTATTTATATAGATCGCTCCGTTCCGCAAAAGCGGCGTGGTTTCTTCACGCTTGAAGAACGAAAAACTCTGTGGAAAAATGTCGGAGCTGTACCCAATACCGAATTTGTGTTGTGCCTGATGTACACGGGCCTTCGCCCCAACGAATTCTTAAAGCTCAAAATAACAGATTATTACGGCGATTACATAGT
This sequence comes from uncultured Prevotella sp., assembly GCA_963621245.1. GTDB lineage: Bacteria > Bacillota > Clostridia > Oscillospirales > Acutalibacteraceae > SIG603. Next base: position 10,987 of record CAVFCW010000022.1, read on the forward strand.
CGGCGGATCTAAAACAGAAAAAGGAATGAACCGAGTGGTTACACTCTCACCGAAAATTCAACCGTTTGTCTCGGCGTTTGCCGAACGGAACGAAGAATATTTATTTTCCCTTAGCGGAAAGAAAATGAGCATTGATAAATTCCGTGAAATTTATTATGAAGTGCTCTCCGCTTGTGGCTTGGAGAAAAAAGAGCCGTATTGTTGCCGACATACATTTGCCTCAATGATGAGTGAGACAAGCGGAACGGACGCCGCAAAAACGGAGCTTATGGGCCACACCAACATAAAAATGACGAACTACTATACTCACACCGAACTTGCTAGCCTTAAACAGGTTACCGATCAGCTTATATAACCAAAAAGGCAGAAGTCTTTTGACCTCTGCCTTTTTATCATATTAATCCTCCGTCGGATGATTTCCCAAATATTCCTCAATAGCTTTAACTGTCAACATATTAAGGCTTAAACCTCTTTTTTTCGCTTCGTTCTTCAACTCGTCCTTTCGCCCTTTTGGCACTCTGATTACAATGTTGTCTTGTGTTTTCAAATAATTGTCTGCCCATATTTTTTGAGCCTGTTTTCGTTCCTCATCTGTTTTGTATTTTTGTTTCATACAGTTTCCTCCTATACTGTTTTTATTGATTTTACTACATTTTTAAAGCTCTGTAAACATAGCAGATTAGACAAATCAAAGGCTTTAATTCAGGGATAAAATTGACACATAAATTGTCGGAATTAACTTGATTAACTCTGTTTTCGGAGGTATCATGTTAACAACAAAAGGGAAATAAACCCGAATAAAAAACATAAAGGAGCAAAAAACAATGACAAAGTTCGAAAGATTATATCAGGAATACAGAGATGCATACGAGGCAAGAAGAAACGCTACAACTAAGGAAGAAAAAGAACTTGCTTGGGAAAAGATGGATGAATTCGACACAAAGTTTGACGGCGAGAGCAGAGCATTCATAGAGGCTTGGCGCGATTACAGAAATTCAATGGATATGGGTTACAAGTATCTTGATTGCGAGAATCCATCGAGAGATGCAACAGAATATGCAAAAGTCCTGAAAGATAACGGAATAAAGAAATTTACATTTTCCTCCACTTGGAGCGGAGCAGTTGAGGACGCTTGGAAATTCCAGTCAGCTGGATACAGAATCGAAGGAGTTACAAAAGCCCCGAAAACAGCATTTGTATTCACTGCAGAATAAAAAAGCATTTTTAATAACCGCAAAAAAGAAAGTCCATACCGAGAAATCAGTGTGGACTTTCTTTGAAATTGTGATTAAACAGCCAAAAAACGCTTGACAAGCATACTTAAAAGTTGTATAATATAGATGTAATCAAACAGGAAAGGAGGAAAAACGATGAGTAATAAAAAGAAGCCTAAGCGTAAACTTAAGCTTCCAAAGAAAAGACTACAAGAATTACTGCTTCAAATGCTCACAACAATTATAGCAGAGCTTATAGTCGGGGTTTCTTTGATATTGTTTCAAAAGTATTTAGGATAATATCAAAGAATGGAGATGAGTACCTCTCATCTCCATTATACCCTAAATTACTCATTCGTCAACAGTCTAATGGAAATTTTGTTCTGGATTGGTGTAGGCTTGATTGTAGTGGCAATAATTCAGCTGATTGTTCTGCTAATCAAAATCAAAAAGTATTATTAAAAAGCTGAGGTAAACGATGAAATTGTTATCGTGGTTAAGTATTTATTTTATTGCAATCGGATTTGTAAAGCTGATAATCGGATTGTGTCAGAAAG
>CAVFCW010000023.1:0-9748 GCA_963621245.1 uncultured Prevotella sp.
AAAGATATGAGGATTATCTCGAGTACCACGAAGAAAAACTTGTCACAAGGTGCCGTATTGTGGCAGAAGACGACGATTTGCCGTTCGGCTGAGCCGTTCGGTTAATTGGTTAGGAGGGATATTTATGATAAATAAAATGACGGGTTTTATGTCGCTTGTGGCAAATACCATGAAAAAAGCACGGGCGTGAGAAAATAGTTTTTCGTTAAAATTGGCACTCAAATGCGCTTTGAAATTTATTTTGATTTAGTGTATAATTTTCATAACCGCAAGGTTAAGTTTAAATCAAAAACATAATTAATCATAAATTTTGTGAGTGTGGTATGGATATAAATTTTAACGAGAAAAATACACAAATTCACCGCGATCACCCGTTGTCGGGCGTTCGTTTCCGTGTTGTTAAACCGGGCGACAGACGAGAAATCTGGCTGCCCGAGCTTGATATTATTTTTATGCTCGGCGGTTCCGGCAGAGTTTCGTTTCAGAACGGCGTCGTTTTCGGCGTGAAACAGGAGGACATTTTCGCCGTGAACAGCTTTGAGATTTGTTCGCTCGACCTCGACGTGGGCTCAACGGCACTTTCCATGACGATTTCCTCGGACGTTATCGCCGCCCTTCACCCGGAGATTTTGCGCTACGAGATAAACTGCCGCTCGTTTCTCGTCTCAAACGAAAACAGCGCAGATTTCGATGTCATACGAAAAGACGTTGCAAACGCTTTCTGCGAGATGTACAAAAACGACTCAAGCGATTTTTATCCGAGAAGCAGAATCACGCGCCTTTTGGAAGATTTGTCGAAATATTTTGTGGGCGAAGAAAAAGCCGAGTTCTCAAAATGCGGCAGCGAGAGAATTAAAATGGCTGCCGATTATATTCTCGAAAATTACAAAGAAGAGATAACTCTCGAGAGCCTTTCAAAGCATATTTATCTTAGCGAAACTTATATTTCGAGAAGTTTTCCGAAGTTTTTCGGCGTGAGTTTTCTCGAGTACGTCACTCAGGTGCGACTGACGCATGCGGCCAGCGATATGCGAACGGGCATGAGCCTGACGGACATCGCCTACAACAACGGCTTTTCGAGCGAAAACATGATGATAAGGGCGTTCAAAAAGTACAGGGGAACAACCCCCGGCGAATATCGCAAAGCCCTTTCCGAGAGCGCAAAACCGAGTTCGTGGAGAGATACGGACGTTTCCGAGATACCCACGTCCGACGATTACCTCGGCACCGTTTTTAAGTTTGCCGGTGACGGCGAGAGTCAAAGGGGCGCCGCCGCCACAAAGAGTACGCTGATTGACGTAAACTTCTCCTCGAGAAAGCACAAGACGGAAAACCACTTCAGGCGCATTATCAATGCGGGCTACGCAAGAAGCATTTTGGAAGCCGAGGTGCAAAAGGAGCTTAAATTCCTTGTGGAAAAAGTCGGCTACAAGTATGTAAGAATCAAGGGTTTGCTCGATGACGACATGATGGTTTACCGCTATACGAGAATCGGCAAAGTTATCATGAATTTTAACTACGTTGACGAGGCGATAGATTTTATTTTGTCACTGGGCGCAAAGCCCATGCTTGAGCTCGGTCATATGCCCGGTGTGCTTGCCGTGGGCGAGGGGCTTTTCTTTCTCAGGCCCGCAAACGAGAAAATAACCGACAACTTAAGCGAGTGGACAAGGCTTATTAATTCTCTTATGAAACACCTCGACGAGCGTTACGGCTCAAAGCGCATGAGCAGCTGGATTTTCGTCCCGTGGATAACGAGCGATTTTATAAGCGATTTGGGAACCGAGAATTACATGAAGATTTACAAGGCTTCTTACGACGCCGTTAAGAGCGTCTCTTCCGAGCTGCTCACGTGCCACTCTTTCAGTCTGCACGGAACGGAGGACAACCGATTCGAGAGGATTTTTCCGCTTCTCGAAGAATATGACTGCGTGCCGGAAATTTTCGCCACGAGAGCATATAACTCCTTGCTCGATGGCGGCGACGACGACACAAAGCTTATCGAAAATCTCGATTCGTTCGATTTTGCCGTATCGAAAGACAAGGATTATCTCGCAAACAATTTAAAGAGAGTTAAGTCCTATTTGAAGAAAAAGGGGCTCGAACACATGCCGATTTTGGTTGACGAGTGCAACAGCAACATCTGGCAGAGAGACCTTTGCAGCGACACATGCTACAAAGCCGCCTGGTTTATGAAAAATATGCTCGAAAACGAGGAGAATTGCAACGGCATTGCTTATTTCAGCGTGAACGACCGCCTCGATGAGGTTTTTCCCATGGCGGATCAGTTTCACGGCGGATTCGGTCTTTTCACGCCCGACGGCATTCCGAAGGCTGTAGCCGTGGCGGCTTGCCTTTTGGGCAGAGCGGGAAATTACCTCATCAAAAAGGGCGAGGGCTATTTTATAAGCTACGACTCCGAGAAAGAAATCTATCAGATTTATCTTTACAACTATGTGCATTACGACAAGCTTTACCGCTACCGCCACATGGTGAATATCTCAAGATGCTCAAGATACCGTGTTTTCGAGAACGACGACGATATTTTCGTCACGCTTAGAATAACGGGACTGAATTCGGGATTTTTAAAAAAGCGTGTGCATAAAATCACGAGGGAGCACGGCTCAAGCTACGACGCCTGGGTGAGAATGGGCGCACCGCAAAGGCTCGATGATGAAGAAAAAGAAATTCTTTTGCACGCCGCCGACCCCGAGTACCGCACCGAGAGAATAGAAATAAATGACAAAGAACCGCTTGTGATAAGCGAGAGCTTAAAGTCGCATGAAGTAGCTTTGATTGAGCTTATCGTGGACGGTTAAAATTAATTAACACAAACCGCTAAAGCAAGAATTAATTATAGAATGTTAATATTTTGCACCGAAAGTATTCAATTTTTGCACCGAAACTTTTATTTTTAAGTGCGAATTTTGAATTCGGTCAAAAATTAAAACTTCTTTATACTTGCAAAGAGTATTAAAATTTTGTGAACAGCCTTAAAATATGGACAGATTTGAAGATAAGTCATTTAAAGCTTTTGTGATTTTTGCTTTAAAACGACGCAAAGTATCGAATAATCAAAAATTAAGGTTAGGATGGTTTTCACAAATGTCAAACAAAGCACAAGACTCGCACGTCGAGAAAATCGGCTTGCTTGAAAAAGTCAGCTACGGCTGCGGTGACCTTGCAAGTAACTTAATACTTGTCATCACCTCAACGTTCGTCGCATATTTCTACACCGACGCACTCGGACTCAATGCGGGCGTTATCGGTACAATTATGATGGTATCCCGTTTCTGTGACGGCTTCACGGATATGATTATGGGCTACGTCATGGATCAGGTTAAGAGCAAATGGGGCAAGGCAAGACCCTGGCTTTTGTGGTGTGCGATTCCGATTGCTGTTGCAACGGTTCTCATCTTCCTGGTTCCCAACATCGGCACAGTCGGAAAGTACGTATTCGTAACAATCACATATAACCTTGTTACAACTTTCCTTTACACTATGATTAACATCCCTTACGGCGCACTCACATCTCTTATGAGCCGTGATCAGGGACAGAGAACAGTCATCAACGTTTTCAGAATGTTCATGGCACAAGTAGGTTCTCTCATCATCAACGCTTGCACACTTCCCTTTGTTAAGACAATGGGCGGCACAGGCAGCCAGAAAGCATGGATTATGGTTTCAATCATCTATGCCGTCATCGCCGCACTTCTCTTCCTTCTTTGCTTCAAGAACACAAAGGAGAGAGTTACGGTTTCTTCCGAAAGAAAAGAGACAATCGGCGTTGTTCAGTCCTTCAAGCTCATCATGAAGAACGGCCCCTGGCTTCTCATCTGCGGCCTCTGGGTTGCAATGTGCTTAGGCTCGGGCGCATCCGGTGCCGTCGGTACTTACTACGCAAAGTACGTTCTCGGCAACGACGCTCTTTCCGGTTACCTCACAAGCGTTGCCATCATCCCCGTTCTCATCCTCATGCCGTTCTGCGTACCGCTGAGCTTAAAGTTCGGTAAGAGAAACGTCTGCCTTGCCGGTATCGTATTTGACATCATCGGTGCCTGCCTCATTCTCGTCAATCCCACAAGCTTCACCTGGCTCGTCGTCTGCTCCATTATCAAGGGCGTCGGCTCCGCCACACTTACAGGTACCATCTTCGCAATGGTTGCCGATACAATCGAGTACGGCGAGTGGAAAACCGGCACAAGAGTTGAGGGCATGCTCTATTCAACAACAACATTCGGCGCAAAAGTAGGTTCGGGTCTTGCAAGCGCAGTTGCACTTAACATAATCGCTTCAGCCGGTTATGACGGACTCGCAGCAGTTCAGACAGATTCCGCTTTGAACGCAATCAAGATTCTCTATCTCTACGTTCCGATTCCGTTCTTCTTCCTGATGGGTCTCTGCCTTGTATTCTACAAGCTCGACAAGATTTATCCTCAGGTTATGGCAGACCTCAAAGAAAGAGAGAATGCCGCAAAAAAAGCTTAAGCGCGTCATAAAGTAAAAAAACGGCGTGCCGATTTGGGTGCGCCGTTTAAAATTATCATATCTTTTGGGTGGATTTTTCATGAAAGGATGGTCAAGTATGACTAAATTATTCGATTACGATAATGTTCCCGTGGTTCACACCACATCGGGCGACGTTAAAGGCTACTCATACGACGGAGTTTACATTCACAAGGGAATTGTTTACGCCGAGGCAGAGAGATTCTGCGCTCCAAAACCCTCAAAGTGGGAGGGCGTTAAGGACGCAACAAACTTCGGCTTTGTCTGCCCGCTTATGGGCAAAGAAACTCCCACGGGAGAAATGATGGTTCCGCACCGCTACTGGCCTCAGGACGAGCACTGCCAGAGCCTCAACATCTGGTCGGGCTCACTTGACAAAAACGCAAAAAAGCCCGTTCTCGTTTGGTTCCACGGCGGCGGATATGCCGCAGGCTCTTCAATCGAACAGGTGGCATACGACGGCATGAGCATCGCAAAAAAGGCGGGTGCCGTCCTTGTAACGGTTAACCACCGACTCAATATTCTCGGTTACCTCGATTTATCACCGTTCGGAAAGAAATACGAGAACTCCGCAAATGCGGGCCACGCCGATATGGTAGCCGCACTCAAGTGGGTTCACGACAACATCGAGAACTTCGGCGGCGACCCCGAGAACGTGACTATTTTCGGTCAGTCGGGCGGCGGCATGAAGTGCGTCGACCTCATGCAGATTCCAGCAGCTGACGGCCTCTTCCAAAAGGCACTTGTCATGAGCGGCGTTATGGCCGGAGCAGACTTCCAGTCTTCAAACGGCGACGGCACCGAGATTGTTAACGCACTTATGAAAGAGCTTAAGTTTGATAAAGTAGAAGAGCTCGAGACTGTTCCTTACAGCGAGCTTGCGGCGGCTTACGCTAAAGTAAGTCCCGAAGTCGCAAAGAAGGGCGCATACATCGGCGGCGGCCCCAAGGCGGGCGATTGGTATGTCGGCAGTCCCTTTGAAGTCGGATTCAGAGAGCACGCATATAAAATTCCTATGATGATAGGCACGGTTTACGGCGAGTTCGCTTTCAATCCGCTCGGCTACAATAAGTATGAACTTAGCGATGAAGAAGTTAAAGAGAAAGTCGCAAAGGTTTTCGGCGACAAGACGGACGAGCTTTTGAGCGAATTCAAGAAAGCTTATCCTAATAAGGTCGGCACGGACGTTCTCTCAATCGACAGAGCCATGCGTGAGATTACGGTGAGACTTGCAAAGCTTTTCAGCGAAAAAGGCAAGGCTTACCTCTACAACTTCGTCTACGAGTTCCCGTTCAGACACGGCATGACCTCTTGGCACTGCTCGGATATTCCCTACTTCTTCGGTACAAGCGATTTGGTTGAAATTTGCGGCAACGCCGACAGAGAGAAACTCGAGAGCGAGCTTTTCTCGTCACTTATGGCATTCGCAAAGAACGGCACGCCCGATAACGAGAACATCCCCGAGTGGAAACCGGTTGAGCCAAAGAACGCTCCCACAATGGTATTTGACAAAGAGCCTTCTCTCAAGTTTAACTATGACGACAAGGTTTTCGATATAATCAATTCTGTACTAAAGCCGTTCAATTTCTACGAGCTTATGAGCCAGAACATCCAGCACTGATTAAAAGCTTTGGTTTTTATCATTTGATAAAAATAAGCCATCATCTAAGGTCGCAAAGCCCCCAAAAGGTTTTGCGGCCTCGCTTTTTGCGATTTTGCTTGAAACTTAGCTCAATCGGGTGTAGAATTACTCAGAATGTCAATAAAATTATATTTCAACCGAAAAGGGGAAAAGATGACGGAAAAATTAAAAAAATTCGGTATGTCCGTTGTGGGCGTGTTCGGCATTTTGCTTGTCGGCTTGATTTTTGCCGCAAACCTGATTGTTACATCCACGGTAAGCTATGACGGCGGCGAGGTCGTCTCTTATGTGCACGACTTCAAATGGCTGATATTTCTGCCCGTTATATTCATTCTTTTGTTTCTCTACGAGAAATTATTCGCGCGCTTTGACTCGAGACTAATCTATCTGATATTCTCGGCTGTGTATCTTGTTGTGGGACTTCTTCTCATATTCACAACGGATTATTTTATCAGAAACGACGCTTGGAGCGTTTGGAACTCGGCCGGCGGATTCTTAAGCGGAGACTACTCGTGGTTTTATAAGGACGGCTACATCGGTCAGTTTCCGTTTCAGCTCGGAATGGTCACTTACGATGTTATAATGAGACTTTTTAGCGGCAGCGAGAGAATACTCTATCTTGCAAACCTCATCTGGGTTCTTATAATCAACTTTTGCGGTTATAAAATTACCGATGAGATTTTCGAGAACGAGAAAATTGCAAGAGACGTGCTTTTCTTCGAGTTCGCATTTTTGCCGCAGTTCTTCTTTATAATGTTCGGCTACGGCATAGTGCCCGGTATGGGCTTTTTGATGCTCACGATTTACTTTTTCGTGAGACTCTATAAAAGCGGAAAGCTAATTTACGCTTTGCCTATGATAATTTTCGCCGTGTGCGCCTCGCTCGTCAAAGCAAACTACAAAATATGCGCCATGGCTATTGCGATAGTTCTGATTTTAAAAATATGCAAATCGAAAAAAGAGGGCATTAAGCTTTTCGTCGTGGGAATTGTCCTTCTTGCCACAACTCTTAGCGCAATTCACTTTGTGGAATTTGCTTACTGCAAGGCAACGGGAATCGACATCGGAAAAGGCACGCCCATTTCCGTCCACCTCGCTATGGGAACCGACCTCGATAACGATATGAGAGCCCCGGGCTGGTACGACGGTTACTCCTCGTTTGCTTACCCCGATTCGGGCTATGATACCGAGCTTTGCGATGAGTATGCCAAAGAAAAGCTTCTGAATAACATTCAGAACAGCGTCAGCGACCCCGCAAGAGCACTCGATTTTTACTCGAAAAAGGTCGTCTCAACCTGGTGCGATCCGCTTTTCCAGTCCGTCTGGAGCGGTCCCATCAACTTTGGCGGCGGTGATTACTCCGTCAAGGGAATCGTGTTCCAATCGATTTATAACGGCGGCTTACTCGAAGATTTGTTGTGCCTTTTCTGCAAAGCACTCGTGATAATCATTCTTGCGTTCGCACTCGTCTTTATGATTATCAACAGAAAGAAATATCCGATGTCGGCAGTGCTTTTCCTCTGCCTTGTCGGAGCGTTCTTCTTCCATTTGATTTCCGAGACAAAGAGCCAGTACGTTTATATGTACATATTTATGCTCATTCCGCTCGCTTCCTACGAGATTAACGAAGTAAAAGAAATCATATCGGAAAAACTGTCAAGAAGATAAATAAAGCCTCGGAACAAAGAAAAATGTTCCGAGGTTTATTTTCTGCCTGTTAGGTTTGACCGACAGTGCAATAAGTGGTAAAATCTTTGCGTTATTAAATTTGTCGGCAAAGGAAACTGATAATATGGATAAAAAATTATATACCGAATATGTGAATATATTAAAAGAGGAACTCGTCCCCGCAATGGGCTGCACCGAGCCGATTGCAATCGCCTATGCGGCGGCTCTGGCAAGAAAAACACTCGGCAAAACGCCCGATTCCGTCGTTTTGAAAATAAGCGGAAACATAATCAAGAACGTCAAATCCGTCGTCGTGCCGAATACGGGCGGACTTCGCGGAATTGCCGCCGCCGCTTCAGCCGGTATAATCGCCGGTAATCCCGACAAGGAGCTTGAGGTTATCTCCGAGGTTACAAAAGAGCAGATTGACAAAATAATAAAATATCTCGAAACGGCAAAATTCGACATTTCACCGTCCGAGAGCGGATTTGTCTTCGATATTCAAATCACCGTGGAAAGCGAAGACGATAGCGCATTCGTGCAGATTGCGGGAAGCCACACAAACGTGATTAAGCTCACAAAAAACGGAGAGTGCCTCGTAAATAAAGAGTTCGCCGAGGGCGAATCGGGCAGTGAAACCGACCATACGCTTTTGAATGTCGAGGATATAATCGAGTTTGCGAATACCGTCAACATTGAGGACGTGAGAGAAGTGATTTCACGCCAAATCGAGTATAACACAGCAATAGCCGAGGAAGGACTCTCGGGAAAATGGGGAGCAAACATAGGCACTGTGCTGCTTGACGCATACGGCGACGAGGTTCACACAAGAGCAAAAGCTTGGGCGGCGGCTGGATCGGACGCAAGAATGAGCGGCTGTGAAAGACCCGTCGTGATAAATTCGGGAAGCGGAAATCAGGGAATGACGGCATCGCTGCCTGTAATCGTCTACGCAAAGGAACTTGGCGTGAGCGAAGAAAAGATGATAAGAGCGCTTGTCGTGTCGAACCTAATCACAATACACCTAAAAACGGGCATAGGAAAGCTTTCCGCATATTGCGGAGCAACGAGCGCGGGATGCGGAGCGGGAGCGGGAATCACGTACCTGTACGGCGGCGGAGCAAACGAGATAGCGCATACGATAGTAAACGCCGTGGCGATAAACTCGGGAATGATATGTGACGGAGCGAAACCGAGCTGTGCGGCGAAGATAGCGTCGGCGGTGGAAGCGGGACTGCTTGGAATGCAGATGCAGAAGAGGAACGAGCAGTTTTACGGCGGCGACGGAATAGTAATCAAGGGAGTGGAGAATACGATAGCGAATGTCGGCAGACTTGCAAGCATAGGCATGAGGAAAACGGACGAAGAAATAATACTCATGATGACGGGCAAATAAACAAAAATAAAAAAGAGAAAGCGAAGCCAAAATAAAAGTTTTTGGTTTCGCTTTTTTCAAAAAGCGAACGGGTGTGGGCGGAGCCCACGAATAATTAATAATTAATAATTATTAATGAACAAACAAAGAGGCACGAAGTGCCGATTATAAAAGTGTAGGCTTAAGCAGTCAACCAAAAGTACGGAGTACTTTTAGGGAGCGAAGCGACCGTAGTTAACCGAAGAAGCCGACTGAAACACACAGAGAAAGATAACGAAAAGAAAATTAAATAAAACACAAATCAAGTAAAAGCAAGTCAATGAAAATACGGCGAAGCCGGGCATTTTCATTGACGGATTGCACGCACAAAGAAAGATACAGAACAGCAAATTAAATAATCCGCCATACAAAGACTATGATTTACACAAAAGTAATTAAAGAAAACTAAGGCAGTTCAAACTTCATTATTAATTATTAATTATACATTATTAATTATAAAGAAGTAGGCTTAAGCGGTTAACCAAAAGTACGAAGTACTTTTAGGGAGCGTAAGCGAC
>CAVFCW010000024.1:0-8153 GCA_963621245.1 uncultured Prevotella sp.
TCGTGGGCTCTGCCCACACCCGTTCGCTTTTTGTAAAAAGCGAAACCAAAAACTTTTATTTTTGGCTTTGTTTTCTCTATTTTTCTTTGTGCGATTAAATCGGCTTTCGCCGTCAACTACGGTCGCTGCGCTCCCTAAAAGCACTCCGTGCTTTTGGTTGACTGCTTAAGCCTTTCTTTTTTGTTCGGCACTTCGTGCCTCTTTTCTTTCTCACTACCTTCATTATTAATTATTATTTATTAATTATTAATTGTTCGTGGGCTCCGCCCACACCCGTTCGCTTTTTGTAAAAAGCGAAACCAAAAACTTTTATTTTTGGCTTTGTTTTCTCTATTTTTCTTAGTGAAAAAGCGAAAGCAAAACTTTTCGCTTTGCTTCCGCTTCTCTATCAATCGTTAAACATATCCTTCAGCTTCGAGAAAAATCCCTTGCGCTTCTGGTAGTTCTTGTCGTCACAGCCCTCGTCAAACTTCTTGAGTATCTCTTTCTGCTGCTTCGAAAGGTTCTTAGGCACCTCAATCGTTACATTGACGTACTCGTCGCCCTTTCCGTAGCCGTGCAGACTCTGAATTCCTTTTCCCTTAAGTCTGAACTTATCGTTCGGCTGTGTTCCCTCGTGGACGTGGTAGCTCACCTTGCCGTCAAGCGTCGGAACTTCGACGTCGCATCCGAGTGCCGCCTGTGTGAATGTGAGCGGCATATCGATGTAAACATCGTTTCCTCTTCTCTCGAAAAGCGGATGCGGTCTCACGCCGATTTCAACGTGAAGATCTCCGCTCGGGCCTTTATTTGCTCCCGCATTTCCCTTTCCGCTGACATTGAGTACATTTCCGTCGTCAATACCTGCCGGGATTGTAATCTCGATTGTTTTCTTATGTCTTATTCTGCCGTGGCCGTCGCACTTCTTGCACGGATGCTCGATAATTTTACCTGTGCCGTGGCAGTTGTTACATGTCTGCTGTGACTGCATAACTCCGAAAGGAGTTCTCTGCTGGATATTTATTCTGCCCGTACCGCCGCAAGTTGGACATGTCTTTGGGCTTGTGCCTTTTTCTGCGCCTGTTCCGTCGCAGTCGTCGCAAGTTTCGATAGGATTATAGCTGATAGTCTTTTTACAGCCCTTAGCTGCCTCCTCAAACGAAATTGTAACGCTTGCCTCGCAGTCCGAACCTCTTCTCGGTGCGTTTGGATTCGAGCGTCTTGATCCGCCCGAGAATCCGCCGCCGAAAAAGCTGTCGAAAATATCGTTTATATCGAATCCGCCGCCTGCGGCACCGCCCCATGCGCCCGCACCGCCGGCTCCGCCACCGAAGTTGGGGTCGACTCCGGCAAAGCCGAACTGATCGTAACGGGACTTCTTGTCGGAATCGGAGAGAACCTCATAAGCCTCGTTGACCTCTTTGAAGTGTTCCTCCGCCTCTTTGTCGCCCGGGTGCAAGTCCGGGTGATATTTCTTAGCCATCTTTCGATAGGCTTTCTTTATTTCATCGTCCGAAGCGCCCTTTTGAAGACCGAGCACCTCATAATAATCTCTTTTATCTGCCAATTGGATACACTCCCTGTAAGCTTACTTTATCACAAAGGAGTGGCTGCACCGAGGGTACAGTCACTCTGTGAATACGTTTAATATCAGTCGACATCCTTGAAATCAGCGTCGTAAACGTCGCCGTTGTTTGAGCCATCCTGTGTGCCCTGAGCACCGTACGGAGGCTGCTGACCGTTCGGCTGTGCGCCGCCCTGCGGGTTAGCCTGCTGATAAAGTTTTGTGCTTACGTTGTAAAGTGCCTTCTCGAGTGCTTCCATGCCAGCCTTGAGCTCTTCTGTGCTGCCACCGTTCAATTTCTCTTTGAGGGCTGCAACTTTGGAGTTAACCTCGTTCTTGTCTTCCTCGGAGATCTTATCAGCGTTGTCGTTAATAAGCTTCTCTGCCTGATAGCAAGCATTCTCAGCGTTGTTCTTTGTATCAACCTCTTCACGACGCTTCTTGTCTTCCTCAGCGAACTGCTCGGCTGCCTTAACTGCGCGGTCGATGTCCTCCTTGCTCATGTTGGAAGAAGAAGAAATTGTGATGTGCTGCTCTTTGCCTGTTCCGAGGTCCTTAGCGCTTACGTTAACGATACCGTTAGCATCGATATCGAACGAAACCTCGATCTGGGGTATTCCTCTCGGAGCCGGAGCGATACCGTCGAGCTTGAAGACACCGAGCTGCTTGTTGTCTCTTGCGAACTCTCTCTCGCCCTGAAGAACGTTAACCTCAACGCTTGTCTGTCCGTCAGCAGCTGTTGAGAAGATCTGGCTCTTCTTTGTCGGGATAGTTGTGTTTCTGTCGATGATCTTTGTCATGACGCCACCCATTGTCTCAACACCGAGTGAAAGTGGTGTAACATCGAGAAGGAGAAGTCCCTGAACCTCGCCGCCGAGAACGCCGGCCTGAATAGCTGCACCGATAGCAACGCACTCATCGGGGTTAATGCCCTTGAACGGCTCTTTGCCGATGAAGTTCTTAACAGCTTCCTGAACAGCAGGGATTCTTGAAGAACCACCAACCATGAGAACCTTGTTAATCTCGTTGATTGAAAGGCCAGAGTCGGAAAGTGCCTGACGTACGGGACCCATTGTCTTTTCAACGAGGTCAGCTGTGAGCTCGTTGAACTTAGCTCTTGTGAGAGTTAAATCAAGGTGCTTAGGACCTGTTGCGTCTGCTGTGATGAACGGGAGGTTGATGGATGCGCTTGTTGTACCTGAAAGCTCAATCTTAGCCTTCTCTGCAGCGTCTTTAAGTCTCTGCATAGCCATCTTGTCGCCGTGGAGGTCAATGCCCTCCTGAACCTTAAAGGAATCTGCGATCCAATCGATGATTCTCTGGTCGAAGTCGTCGCCGCCGAGTCTGTTGTTACCGGCTGTTGCGAGAACTTCCTGAACGCCGTCGCCCATCTCGATGATGGAAACATCGAATGTACCGCCGCCGAGGTCATAAACCATAACCTTCTGGTCGTCTTCTTTATCTACACCGTAGGAAAGAGCTGCAGCTGTCGGCTCGTTGATAATTCTCTTAACATCGAGACCTGCAATCTTACCTGCGTCCTTTGTTGCCTGACGCTGTGCGTCTGTGAAGTAAGCTGGAACTGTGATAACAGCGCTTGTTACGGGCTCGCCGATATAAGCCTCTGCGTCAGCCTTGAGCTGCTGGAGAATCATAGCGGAAATCTCCTGAGGAGTATACTGCTTGCCGTCAACCGTTACTTTATAGTTTGTGCCCATCTCTCTCTTGATTGAGGAGATTGTTCTGTCGGGGTTTGTGATAGCCTGGTTCTTTGCGATTTGACCGACTATTCTCTCGCCGTCTTTAGAGAAAGCAACAACAGAAGGAGTTGTTCTTGCGCCTCTCTGGTTTGCGATAACTACAGGCTCGCCGCCTTCGATAACTGCTACACATGAGTTTGTTGTACCTAAATCGATACCAATTGTCTTTGCCATAATAAGTTCATTTCCTTTCAGAATTATTGTTTGATTTTTTATTACTAAAACTTAAAAGTGATTTTTTATTTTAATTTGCAACCTGAACCATAGCGGGTCTTATAACCTTATCATTCAGCTTGTAACCCTTTTGGAAAACCGCCGCAACGCATCCCGATTCAACGTCTTCACTGTCAACCATTCCGATTGCCTGATGAAGTTCCGGATCGAAATTATCACCGACTTCGCCGAATGGAACGATGTTAAGTTTTTCAAATGCCTGTGAGAACTGATTTGCAATCATCTCAACGCCCTTTTTGAATGACTCGAGGTCGCCGTTTTCAAGGCTTAACGCTCTGTCCATATTGTCGGCAACGGGAAGAATCGACTTCACGGTGTCGGCTACGGCGTTTCCGTAAGTTGCGAGCTTTTCCTGAGCTGTTCTCTTACGGTAGTTGTCATACTCTGCGAGAACTCTCAGATGAGAAGCCTTGTATTCGTCAAATTCTTTCTGAAGCTTTTCAAGTGCTTCCTTATCCTTTGACTTCTTCTCTTTTTTCTCCTTTTTCTTCTCGGACTTTGCGTCCTCGGAAGTCTCTGCATCCTCGACCTTTGTTTCGGTCTCGGCTTTTGCGGCTTCCTCTTTCTTTATATCTTCAGTCAATTTAATTCTCCTTCCGATTTATATATCCTCACGTGTGAGCGCCGTAAAAATATCTCCGACTCTCTCGGAAACATATCTGACGCACTCGTGAACGAGCGGATAATCCATTCTCATGGGGCCGACTGCGGCGATTGCTCCTGCATTAATGCCGTCTATCAGATATCGGCTCATAACTATCGAGCTTCCTCTGAATTCGGGTCTGCCGATTTCCGTTCCGACAAGTGTGCTTATCTGTCCCGGTCTGCACGTCAAAAGCAAATCGAGATCGTCGCTGCTTCCGAGCGTTTTGAGTATCGTTCTTACGGACGTCTGACTGTAATCGTCGTACATAAGCAGATTCATAAGTCCTGCGCTTACCGTCTCGGGTTTTCCCGTTTCCCTTGCCGTCTCGAGCAAAGCCATAAGCGGCGAGCTCATAAGCATTGCCATATCGCCGAAAGAAATTCCGAGCGACTGGATGAATCCGGGCGTTATCTCGGAGACCGTTTTTCCCGCAAGCTTCTCGTTGAATATTCTGAAGAATATTCTCATAATCTCGTTTGAAAGATCAAATTCACAGCGGAAAATTCTGCTTTTCATGGTTCCCGCCGAGCTCATAAGTATCAGCATTGCGGCTCTGCGGCTTATCTGCACGAACTGCACGGCTTTAATCTTTGCCGTCTGTCCGCCGGGCGAAGTTGCCGCCGAAGCGTAACCCAAAGCGCCCGCCAAAGCCTCTGTTGCTCTCTTCAGAACTTTTTCTCTGTCGTACTCCGTTACCGTCATGGTGCGGTCGATATAGTCTTTAATATCATCCGGCAGTTCCTTTTTTTCTATTCCCGAGTTGATATACTCCCGAATGCCCTGCTGGGAGGGAATCCTTCCCGCCGAAGTGTGGGGCTGTTCGAGAAGACCCAAGTTAATCAAATCTGCCATTTCGTTTCGAACGGTGGCACTTGAAAAACCTATCTCCTCAGCGATTGATTTGGAACCGACAGGCTCGCCGGAGGCACAGTAGTTTCTGATGACGGAAGCGAGAATTTTCTTTTTTCTCGGTGTAAGTTCCATCCTACGCCTCCTTTGTTTATCTTAGCACTCTAAAAGTATGAGTGCTAAACTGTGATTATAAGATACCACTCACGGCTAAAAATGTCAATGATTTATTTGTGAACAATTTTTAAATTATGAATTTGACCTTTATTGACTAAATTAAAAATCGCAGTATTATTTTCTAAATACACAATAAACAGAAAAGGGCGGTAAAAACCGCCCAAGTGCTAAATTCAATTTATATCACGCTGAAATTAAGCCACTTCTTTCCTCTGTAACGGAAATGGAAGATTATTCCCCTTATGCACCAGTCGGCGCACATCGCAAAGGCTATTCCGATAACGCCCATATTCATAAGCACGGCAAAAATATAGGAGAGAATAAGTCTGCCGCCTATGGTCGAAGCTATGGATACTATCATTGTAAATTTGACGTCGCCTGCCGCACGAAGTCCAGCCGAAAGACTTCCCGAGAACGGAAGCGCAAAGGAATTGAATATATTGTGGATTATCACGAGAATCAAAATCAAGTCCCTTGTCTGCTGCTCAAGATTGTTAAATCCGAGAATAACAGGCGTTAAAGCAAGTACGAAAGCATTCCAAACAGTCGAAGCGATTAAATTTATCACCATAAGCTTTTTCATGTAGAAATAAGCCGCGTCTTTGTTGCCCGAACCCATACATCTGCCGATCACCGTGATGAAAACGGGCGCCATTGCTGCTCCGAAAACCGCCGCAAGCGACCAAATGCTCTGAGCTACTCCGTTTGCCGCTATCTGGTAAGTGCCGAACATAGCAACCATACTTGAGAGCGCAACCTTTACAAGCTGGAAAATACCGTTCTCGACGCCGTTCGGAATTGCGATGCCGAGCATTCTTTTGAGAAGCGAGGCGTTCCAAGAGAAAATGCCACTAGCCGTGTAAAAAATCTCATTCTTCTTTTTGAAACAAAGCGCAGTGATAACAACAGCGGAGAAAATTCTCGAGATTGTCGTCGGCAATGCAACGCCGGCAACACCCATTTTGAAAGTGAAAACAAGAACAATGTTTCCGATAAGATTAATGATATTCGATAAAATCGAGATAATCATACTTATTCTTGTGTTACCTATACTGCGGAAAAGTGCCGCGCCCGAATTGTATATCGCAAGGAACGGGAAAGATATTGCCGTTAAGCGAAGATAAACAAGACAAGCGTCCATAACGGCATCGGTAACTCTGCCGAAAAGAAGTCGCATCAGAGATTCATCAAAAGCATAAACGACTAAGGTTATCACTATCGAGATGAGAGTTGAAACCATAAGAAGCTGACTTGAAGACTCTCCCGCAAGCTTGTTTTCACCCTTGCCGATGTACTGGCTTATAACAACCGCGCCGCCAGAGGCAAGAGCTGTGAAAATATAAATAAATATAACGCTGAACGAATTGACAAGCGAAACTCCCGAAACAGCGTCCTCACCCGCATATGTGATGATGAATGTATCGGCAAGTCCGACAAGCATAACAAGAAGCTGCTCGAAAAAAAGAGGAACTATCATGTCCTTAAGCTGTTTGTTTGTGAATATTCCGTAGTTATCTTTCATAGCCTTTACCCCGTTTCTTATTTCTTGACTTAATTTTAATACGCATAATATACTTTGTAAAATATTTATATCAAATAGCTAAACATAAAATAAATTTATGCTAAATCAAGCTTTATATTTACCGAAATTTGATATATACTGTATTTATCGCCAACCATAAATAAGCTTTATATCAACGGAGAAAATATGGAAATTCGCACATTAAAATATTTCCTCGAAATTGCGAGAGAACAAAACATCACCGCCGCATCTTATAATCTTCATGTGTCTCAGCCGGCACTTTCTCACCAAATGCACGAGCTCGAAGAAGAACTCGGCGTGACGCTCTTCACGAGAACAAACCGCAAAACGGTTTTAACCGAGGAGGGCAGACACTTCAAAATTCAGGCGGAACAGATAGTCGGACTTGTAGAAAAAACAAAAGCCGAATACGTCGGCGGCGAAAGAGATTTAAGCGGAGAAATTCACATAGGCGCAGGCGAAACCACCGTAATGGAATATATCGGAAACGCCGCAAAGCGTGTGCACGACGAGCACCCCGGAGTGAAATTCAGCGTGTTTTCGGGAATAGCGGATGACGTCCTCGACAGAATGGATAAAGGAATAATCGACTTTGCACTTCTGTTCAGACCCGTGGATACCGAAAAGCTCGACTTCATCGAGATACCGATAAAGCACAAAATGGGAATTATCGTCAGAAAAGATTCTTACCTTGCGGAGAAAGAATTTGTCACAGCAAAAGACCTCGAGGGCGTGCCACTGATAATAAATTCAAGAAGAGCAACAAGCCCCGAGACAATCGCAAAGCAGTACGGAATACCGCTTGATAAATTAAACGTTGTGGCATCGGGTAACCTAACATACAATAAACTTATGCTTGCGAGAAGCGGCTTAGGAGTTGTAATAGGATCGGGATGCAACAGCTACCAAATAAACGCATACGCAAAATTCATACCGTACGAACCGACATTGGAGTCGAAAATGATATTTGCGTGGAGAAAAAACACAAGCTTTTCGAAGGCATGCACCGTCTTTCTTGACGAGATAAGGAAAGAAATAGACAGCATGGAAGAAAAATACATCTAAAAACTTAAGCAATCAAAGGAGAAAAAAAGAAATGGAACTTGTAAGCATAGAGCAAACGGCAAAAATACTTGACGGATTTTATTTTGACTACGACTCATACGGATACAACAACGAGTATGACGACAGAAGACAGGGCCTTGACGATATAACGAAAACGTTGGAGGCGGGAGAAACGGAAGGGTATATCGAGTGGTTGTTCTCGATTGTGGACGATCACGACGAGTTTGAAAAACAGGCATTAAGATTAATAGGCTTACTTCAAACGATACAGAACGCAAAAGAATAAAAGTTTTTGGTTTCGCTTTTTACAAAAAGCGAACGGGTGTGGGCGGAGCC
>CAVFCW010000025.1:0-4748 GCA_963621245.1 uncultured Prevotella sp.
TACCTGCCAGTTTCATTGCCAAATGCAAGGATGCTGTTCCTGCTGATAATGCAACAGCATATTTGCAGCCGATATATTCACATGCCATTCTTTCTACTTCATTGATATTCTTACCAACTGTGGACATCCAGTTTGTTTCATACGCTTCTTTCACATATTCAATTTCCGGGCCATGCATGGTAGGACTGCTCAGCCAGACTTTTGATTCAAACTTTTCAAATTTATTGTTTTCAAAATTGAACACTTTACATCCCTCTTTTTATTTGTCAATATATTTCTCACTATTTATTTTCAATAGCTATAATCAGTTTCTTTCAAAACTTTTTTCTATTCTTATTTGGGTGCTATTTATTCTTTAAAAGGTTTAAACACGGCAATATTACTTGCTTTCAACCCCAAACAATCTCCAAGCACTCCAGTCTTCTAACCTGTTCGTCACTCAATGGTAATTGTTCGTCAGGATTGTTAAAATGTTCTTTCTGATCTGAAAGCCACTTGCCGAGATTGTAATCGTCCTTGCTGACATACTCTTCAGGAACATTCAAATTCTCGTTTTCAGAATAATATTCGACTGCATGCCGATATCCGATTTCCCACTCGTCGCTGTACGACCAAACCATTCTCAATAAATTAAGTCGTTCAACTTTTTCTTTCGTAAGCTTGTCTTCTTTTCTGTATTTGCGCTGGGTTTGAATCCATCTGCCAAGCTTATTCCCGTTTGGAGTCACATAATCTTTTTTCACAAGCAGATTTCCAAATCGATCGTAATACTGCTTTGCGGCTTCATATTGTTCTTCCCAAACGGTGTCATTACGAGAGATATTCTCTTTTACACCTAGTGATTTCAGTTTTTCGACTTGATCGTCGGTTAACGGCTTTTCACTTTTTGAGCGTTTTGTCGATTTATTGTTAATTCGAGCTACTTGCTCAGATAACCATCTGCCAAGCCAAACTCCGTCAGCAACATAATTGCCGGGAATATTAATATCACCGTGTTCTTCATAGTACTTTTTTACAAGTTTATATTTATCTTCCCAAGGGTCGGTCATATTCCAAACAAATCCAATGTCCGAAAGCTTTTTCTTCTTCTCATCGGAAAGAGAGTTTTCGCTGTTTCTTTGGCGGCGCACCCAACGGCCAAGTTGAATACCGTCCGCTGTTGTAAAGCTAACGGGAACATCTAAATTACCGTTCTCTTTCTTGTATCTGACCAACGCGTCAAAAAATTGTGCCCATCTGACATTCTTCTTAGGATTCCAAACAAAACCTATCTCGTCCAGGCGGCCAATTTGAGAGTCGGTCAAGCGAGATTCCTTTGAAGAATCACGGTTAGCAGAACGCACCATATTGACCCAAGCACCGAGGCGTGTGCCGTCTTCTGACGTGTACTTTAACGGTATATTCAAATCTCCGTGCATTTTGTAATATTCAAGGCAAAGAGAATAGTTATGCTCGAAAATATAATCGGGAACATCCCAAACCATACCGATTTCATCCAGCATTTGAATTCGTTCGGAAGTTAAATAAGCACTGTATATTCCGCTTTTGCGGTAAGTTCTAAGTTGTGCTATCCAACGGCCGAGTTTAACGCCCTTGTAATAACTGTCGCTTATACTCGGCATCAAATTTCCGTGTTCTTCGTAATACTCCTTAGCGGCTTTATAATACTTATCCCACGAAAGTTCTCTGAGACTTTCCCATCTCATTCCGAGATCTTCAAGTTTTCGAATTTGCTCTTCGGTAAGGTTACCTTCAGTTTTTGAATTGAAAACCTTTCGTTGAGTTTCTACCCAGGAACCGAGGTTCAATCCGTTATCGGTTACAAATCGCTTCGGGACTTCAAGATTTCCATTTTCCTCATAATATTGCTTTGCACTCTCGTACATAAGCTCCCATGACGCGGAAAGCGTTTCATTTAGCTTTTCAAAAAGCTCTCTGCAGTCACACAGCTCATCAATAATCTTGAAATGCTCGTTGACTATTTTGTTTTCTTCTCCGTGAGATCTGTAATAAACAGTCGCAATCTGAATTTCTTCTTCAACGGCGCCTATGCTGTAAAGGTTTTCGATATTTAAAACTATGTCAAAGATGACTGCATTGGTTTTCTTCCCTGTAGCAAGTGCTCTGCCTATTTGCTGTTTATATATGATAGGCGAAACAGTCGGGCGCAAAAGAATAACGCCGCTTACATCATCCACATGAACTCCTTCGTTCAGCATATCGATGCAGTACAAGAGTTTAAGATGTTTGCTGTTGTCTTTTTTGAATGACTGGAAAGCTTTGCTCGTTTCGGGATCGTTTGAATATGCCGAGTAAATGTGCGGATTCGAGTCAACCTTCGAAAACCATTCGGATGAATGACTTATCATCTCCTGCATATGCTCGGCATTTGCGCAAAAGACAATATACTTCCCGTCACGCTCAGACATATGCTTATCAAAAATCACATCCAAGCCGTCAGCTTTTTCCAATGTTCGGCGAAGTGCTTCCAGATACTCATCGGCTTTATCACGCACCGCTTTGTTTTTTGCCGTTCGAACCCTTTTTTGACAGATTTCAAAGTCTTTCTGATAAAAAAAAGCCGAAAGGACATATTTAGGCGGATTTAAGATTCCTCTTACAATCGCTTCACCCAACGTCATTTCGGAGGCGATATTCCCGTCAAACAGTTCGTCCGACATGTTTCTCCTGTTATCGAGATAACGGACAGCCGTGGCAGACAAACCAAGCACGGGAGTATTCATAAAAATGTGCAAAAGCCTGTTCACCCCTGCGCCCCATTGTTCAGCACCGCAACGGTGAAATTCGTCAAGAATAATATAGTCGGGCTTTATTTCGTTCATTTCCTGCTCGGACATATTCATCAGCTTCGCATAAGTAAAAAAGCAAACATTTCCCGGTATATACCCATTTGCCGCTTTTGATAAATTTTCGAGCTGTGTTTTAAAAATATGCTCCGACGGTGAAAGCCAGCATACCACTTTATCAGGATTATCCTCACAAAGCTTGAAGCCTATAAAAGACTTTCCCGTACCCGTAGGATGAACAATTGCAGCCTTCCCTTTTTCTTCTAACATTTTTCTTGCGGAAACATAAGCTGTTTGATTATGTTCAAACAGTTCAATGCTCATGAATTCCGCCCCCTCTGTGTAATGAAGTTATATACTTACATAAAAACAGCCGCAAACTCACTGTTTGGGTAAGTTTGCAGCTGTTTTGACTTAAATATTGACTACAAAAGCAAAGTTGGGGTAAGCTTTTCCATTTGTATTCGTTTTTGTTCCAGTGAAGGGTGCACGTAAATTGCCATTGTCGTTGTAACGCTAGAATGGCCCAATATTTCCGACAGCGATTTAATATCAAATCCTTTCTCCACGCATCTCGTTGCAAAAGTATGACGAAGGCAATGAAAAGAATAATCGCCGAGATTATTTCTTTTTAAGTATTCTTTGTACTTCACATAGTATTGGTGCGGTTCTGTATATTTTGGTGTGCCTGTAAGCAAGTAACAGTTGTCAGGCTTCTTCTGGCTCTTAAGGATTTCTGCAAGAAACCTCTGCAAAGGAATAACACGATATGAGTTTTGAGTTTTAGGAGTATTAATGATAACTTTGGTCTTTGTTTTTGCAAAAGGATCTGTATTTGCTATTCTTTCAATTGTTCGCTTAATCGTCACGGTTTGTGATTGTAAATCTATATCTTCCCAGCGTAAGCCACATAATTCACCTATTCGAACACCACTGAACAGTGCAAACATTACTCCGACACATATCGGATCTTTGACGTTTAATAAAGTTTGCTCTAAAACTTCAAATTTAATACCGTCGAGTATTTTAACCGGTTTTCTGTTTGCTTTTGGGTATTTGATATTAACTGTGTCTATATGACATATATCTTCTTTATCTCCGTACTTAGCAATTAAATTAAAAACGCATAAAATGTCCGATACGGTTTTGGGCGATAATCCGTTTTTTCTACAACCGCCTTTTTCGGATAACCATGCTGAAAATTCGTTAATCTCTATTGCCGTCAAAGAAGAAACAAAGCTATCCGAAAACCTTGGACACAAGTAATGATTTACAATACGCTCATACCTTGCGTAAGTTGATTCCTTTACGGAGTGTTTTTTACTTTTTAACCATTCCCTCGAAAGTGCTTCAAATGTATATCCCGATGTTTTTCCGGTAGGCGTAATGTCAGAAACAAGCTTGTCTTCTATCCTTTTTCGTTTTGCCTCCATGTAAGTTGCTCCGTAAACATATCTGTATTTTGCTTTACCGTTCTCATAGTGATGAATATAGCGTGCTTCCCAACGACCGTCTTTCCTTTTAAATATATTCTCTCCTTTGCGTGGCATCTTGTTACTCCTATAATTAATTTTCTGACTGCTAATTTCCACAATTTTAATAAACCTAGGTTTTTATTCTTACTCTCATTTGCTGTTATTAAGCAAATTTTAGCGTTGTTAATTTAAAATTGTTGACTAAACAGCCGTAATGTATTATATTATAGAAGTGAATTTGATGTTTATTTACATATAATAAAGCATCACGGAGCAGTTTTTACTGCCAATGAAGTATATAACTTCATTACATACAGATAACAAAAAAGCCGTCCAAATGGACGGCTATATCTTTATAGTAGCAGAGGTTCGAGATATCGAATCTTTTTCTTTGCAAAATAAAAATCAAAGCAAAAAGAAAAAGCACTCAAAACTGAGTGCTTAAAGTCTTGGAGGTGACACCCGG
>CAVFCW010000026.1:0-4188 GCA_963621245.1 uncultured Prevotella sp.
GGGACGCACTATAATTAAGCCATAACAAACGACAAAACAAGTCAAACAAATTTCACCTAATCAATTTAAAGGAGTAAACATTATGAAAAACACAAGAAAATCAAGAAAATTCTTAAGCTTAGTTCTCGGTGCAGTCCTCGCAGTCGGTGCTCTCTTCGCAGTTCCTGTTTCGGCAGGTGCCGCAACAGCTACAAAATCATATGTTACTTATCAGCAGCCCGATTACGGCACAAGCTGCCAGTACGTTTCCGTTTCAAACGTTACGGGCAGAAACGTTAACCCCTCCAAGGTCACAAACCTCAAGGCTACAAACGGCGTCAATGTAAGCGTCGACTACGCTCACACAAACAGATACGCTATGATCTACGTCAAGTTCAACAAGAACTTCCTCGGCACAACAAAGATTAGCTTCAACATTGGCAAGCAGTCTTACGCATTCAACTACACAGCTAAAAAGTACGTAAACCCCGCTTCCACATTCACAGTTGACGGCAATTCTCAGGTATATCAGCTTAACAACCACGCAATGTCTCACCACGGTTCAAACAACGGCATCCACAAGGTTACAATCAAGGCAAAGTCCGGCTGGACAATCAAGAAGGTCAGCGCACTTAGCAACAGATGGTTCTTAAACCGTGAGTTCAACACGAACACTTTCAACGCAAGAATCGACAACTTCCGTCTTTTGAGAGTTACATATCAGAACGTTTCCAACGGCGCAACAATCACTCAGGAAGTTGATATGATGAACTACGCAGGCAAATAAGATTACACCTTACTTACTCAATATACACAGCACAAAACGTTTCACAGCAAGGAAAAGCGAACCGAAAGGCTCGCTTTTCTGTTATCTTAATAACATTTATTTACTTTTTTGTATATTGGTGATATTATATTTATTGTTACGAAGCGATTAATATCACATTTATTATTTTTGAAAAAGAGAAAAAGGAAAAGAGGAAAGATATATGACACCTATGCTGACCGTAATGCTTACGCATAACGATATGACGGTAGAAAACGCCGCCGAGATTTTTGAAGCATGCAAAAATTCCAAGGCGGAATTCTGGGGTTTTAAGGAAGAACCGTTACCCCCGACTGAAATGAAGAAGCTCTATGACCGCATGAAAGAGTGCGGAAAAAAGACCTTTTTGGAAGTCGTGTGTTACGATAAAGAAAGCTGTCTTGAGGGCGTGAAAATAGGATATGAGTGCGGTGTCGATTACCTCATGGGCACTGTTTTTTCCGATAAGATAAACGATTACTGCAAAGAGCATGGTATGAAATATCTTCCGTTTGTCGGCAAACTCTCCGAGAGACCGACTGTTTTGGAGGGAGATATCGACGAGATAATCGACGAGGCTAAATCCTACATCAAAAAGGGCGCATGGGGAATAGACCTTCTCGGCTACCGCTACACGGGTGACGCCGTTAAGCTCATTGACCGTCTTGTAAAAGAGCTTGACGCTCCTGTTTGCGTTGCCGGCAGTGTAGATTCTTTTGAACGTCTCGATGAAGTGAAAAGCGCAAATCCGTGGTCATTCACAATCGGAAGTGCATTTTTCGAGAATAAATTCGGCGATGATTTTGCCGCCCAGATAGATTCCGTTGTTGATTATATGGCTAAAGATACGAATGCGTGACGGTATGGGAAAACTCAATAAATATTATCCGTACGA
This sequence comes from uncultured Prevotella sp., assembly GCA_963621245.1. Classification (GTDB taxonomy): domain Bacteria; phylum Bacillota; class Clostridia; order Oscillospirales; family Acutalibacteraceae; genus SIG603. Next base: position 1,680 of record CAVFCW010000026.1, read on the forward strand.
GTATGCGAAAAGCGCCTATGATATTGACTACAAAAAGCTTTATGACAAGGGATACCGCGGAATAATTTTCGATATTGACAACACTCTTGTGCATCACGGCGACGATGCCGACGAAAATGTCGAGAAGCTCTTTGAGGAGCTCAAAAAAATCGGACTTGATACCGTTTTGCTCTCCGATAACGATGAGGAGCGAGTGAAGCGTTTTAACGAGAAAATCGGTTCAAAGTATATTTGCGATGCGGATAAGCCGAATCCCGAGGCTTTTTTGAGGGCACTTAAAATGTTGTCTGTCGAAAAAAACGAAGCCGCCGTTATCGGCGACAGAATGTTCAAGGATATACTCGGAGCGAATAACGCAGAAATACCGTCGATAATGGTTAAATTTATCGATGACGGATCGAAGTGGCTCGGCTGGGGAAGATACCTCGAGTTTGTGCTGCTGTTTTTGTGGCGGCACAGTAAATATTACGAAAGAATGGGCGGAACAAGTATGTCGGACGGGAAATCGTTCACAAAGAATTTTAAGAGATTTTTAAAGCACGAGATAATGTTCGGCGATATAAATTCAACATGTTATGATATCGCCGTTAAAAAAGAAATTTTCAAGCGACACGTCAAGAATATGACGGGGCACGAGAAATTTCTCAAAGAGAAAAACACAAAACCTTTGCCGGTGCTTATTTACCGCTCGGAGTCGGGACTTATCAAGCGTGGAAAGGACATAGACCCCGAAACTCAGTACGGCAAGGCTGAGAACATCGCTATTGCCTCGGGCAAACTGAATGGCTCGATAATCAAACCGGGCGAGACTTTCTCGTTTTGGAAATTGGTCGGCCCAATAACCGAGAGCCGTGGCTACAAGAAGGGCAGAGTTATTCAGCAGGGCAAGCTCATTGCCGATTTTGGCGGCGGACTTTGCAATCTCGGAAACACGCTTCATCTTCTTGCACTTCACAGTCCGCTTGACGTGACCGAGGCTCACTATCACTCCGATGCGCTTGCTCCCGATCGCGGCGAGAGAGTGCCCATGAGCTCGGGAACATCGGTCAACTACAATTTTGTCGATGTGCGTTTCAAGAACAACACCGATCAAAATTTCCAGATTTTGGCTTGGGTCGAAAACGAAACGCTTATCGCCGAGATAAGATGCGAGCACGAGGTCGGATACGACTACAAAATCACCGAGGACGATCACCGCTTTGTGAAACAAAACGGCAAATATTTTCGTCTTTCAAAGATTTACCGTGACGTTGTGGACAAGAAAACGGGAAAGACCGTTTCACGAAAGCTTATCAGGGACAATCACTCTCAGGTTATGTTTGATTACGACCTGATTCCCAAGGAGCTTATCAAAGACAAATAAAAAACAAAACGCAATTCTTTTTGCCACGGTGTAATAAGGCAGTATTTTAGGAATTATGGTGTAATCCCGATATGGGGTTACACCTTTTCTTTTATTTAAGCGGATTTTTCTGCATTTTTCTGTTTTACTCTTTCCATCGTTTCTAAAAGTTGTTGCTCGGTTGGAACATCAAATAAACCTACTGCCGTAAAGTAAATATCAACTTTGACATGCCCGTGAGAATGCTTCTTCTCGTTGTTATGAATTTCGATACGCTCGATAAGCTTATTGACAATGGTTGTTGTAAGTTGCTTCATCTCTGTAAATTCCATAAGTCCTTGATAAAGCATTTTCATATCTACAGTTTGCTTTTGAAGCTCAATGAGAGTTCTTTCATTCTCCTCAACTTCGGATATAAGCCGCTTTTGCTCGGATTCATATTCACTTGCCATGCGGGAGTAGAGCTCATCAGATAACCTGCCGAGGATATTATCCTCGTAAATTCTTGAAAATAACTTGTCCAAATCAGATATTCTTTGCTTTGCACTTTCAGTTTTGGCTCGCAAGGATTTCTCCTGATTAACTGTTTCTGTACCTTTCTTTTCGGCTATGAGATAGAGAAAGGCACTATTGTAACAGCGGACAAAATTCACATCGCCTAAGTCATTAAGATTTTCCTTATGCACAAGGCGGATTTCTTCACTGAATCGGTCAATTTTAAGCCACGCTTCTTTCATCTCAGGCGATAGCGGCTTATGCGGATTTCTCTTGGGATACAAGCCGAGAAAAGTAGCAAATATCAGATAGAATGCTTTCAGCCCTGTGATTTTCCGACTGTCTTTAAGACTGCCATTAACATATATTTTCTTCGGCTGGTACTTTCTAAATGCCTTTCTCTCATCCCAAAATTCATAACCTTTTTGAAATCTGTTATTGCCCTCTGCACGGATACGCTCCATAATTCTTTGGTTGGTGTAGTCCGCTCCTAGGCGAAACATTCTCACATTTTTTTTGCTGCTTACAGAGCGTATCGTCCAGTAAGTTCTGTTCGGATTAAGCTCCACCACATAACCAAGCTCACGCATAATCTTTCTGAAATCGTTGTGATTACCGCTGCAAGTAATGGCAAAATCTATCGCTTCACGCATAAGATTAAACTTTGTCGGC